>CAYYCX010000054.1:0-27513 GCA_964470455.1 uncultured Wenzhouxiangellaceae bacterium | reverse complement strand
GGGGCGATCCGCAGCGGCAAGGCTCAGGTGACCGGCACTTGGCGCTAGTGCTTGGTACTTAGTACTCAGTGCTTGGTGCTTGTGCCTTGGGTTTGGCGCCTGGCGCCTGGGGATCAGTCCTCGAACAGGACTTCATCCATGGGATTTTCCAGGATGCGCACGTTCGGGTATTCGACGCGCAGGAAGGCTTTGACTTCTTCCATTTCCCCAGGTGGGATATGTGTGGCAATCATGTGTTTGGCGGTCAGGAACTTGCGAACCATGGCTCCACCCGGCCCTGGCTGGAAATACCAGAATGGGATGAGCGCAATATCCACATCCATGTCGGCCACGCCCGCAGTGTTGAAGTCCGCAGCCTCCATGGCTGCATCGCCAATGTGCAATACCCTCATTCCACCCAGTTCCACCAGGTGCCCGTAGTTATCCAGCGAGGCGTATTTGCCACTGCCGTGACTGAGCAGGAATATGGTGACACTCGCATCACCCACTTGCATGTTGATGGGTTCACCATACTGTGGATCAACTACCTGCACGCGCGGGCTGCTCAGGATGAATGGCCGGCAACGCTCTCTCATCAGGTCGATCACCTGCTGTGATGTAGCCAGAACTCCGATGCTGTTCTGGATGAATTTACAGGCATGTTCAGGCTGGTTGTGATCATGGTGCTGGTGGCTCACCAGGACCAGGTTGATTCGCGCAAAGGGTCCGTTGGCACTGTTGAAGTCTGAAACATAATCAGCCGGCAGACCTCCGTATACGGAATACGGTTCCACAACCATGCCGTCAATCATCACGCGTGTGGACTTACCATCTCCAAGGATGAATCCCTCGTTGGCCAATTGCTGAACCAATACGCCGGCATGGGCCGTGCCTCCCAACAGCACGGCAAATACAAAGCCGAGCCTGCGCACCATGGACTTAATGCCGGTCTGGACGTTGCACAGCATAGCGGACGACTCCTCGTTCAGAACCGGCCCCGGCAAACTCGAAGCCGTTCTTTTTCATGACTCTGATTGATGACTGCAAATGTGGCAGTGTTTCTGCACTGACTTCCCAAACGGCTTGATGGCTGAAGGCCCATCGAACCAACCGGTTGACTGCCTCGCTGGCATAGCCCTGGTTGCGAAACTGGGAGATCACAGAATAGCTGATTTCCACCGAACCTGCCGGATCCGGACGCCCTTTGAATCCGCAGATGCCGATGAGGTGAGGCCTGGATTCCGTGCGCAGCAGCATGTACCAGAATGACCATCCTGAAACCGTGGAGTCTTCCAGCATGCGAAGCGCATGCTCCATGGCCTCCCGATCATAAAGCTCCGGAGGCCAATTATCCGGCACCTGGGCCTCCAACATGGATGTGAGGGTTGCAAAACCCTGCAGGTCACCTTTCACCAACTCGGCATTGGCTGCCACCAGGGTGAGGCGATCGGACTCCACAACACGCAATACAGGCTTTGGCTCCGGGAAATGCGCTGGCTTGAGCTTATTGGCTTTTCTCTTCCACACCCGGGGAATCACCTATTCCGTTTGCATCATTGTAACCAGACATCAGCTGGTTCCAGTATTTTTCCAGTTGCGGCTCGGGCAGTTTTTTTTCCTTTCGAAGTGAACGCTTGAGCCTAAGCAGGTTCGATGCCTGCCTTGGGTTGCCCGGGCGCACCATTCTCGCCCGGTCAAAGTCTATCAGCCAGATCTTTTGCGCGGCGTCGACCAGAATGTTCCGGATGTTCAGGTCAGCATGGTAAACACCGGCATCATGAAACCGACGGATGCACTTTCCTGTGCTTCTCCAGGTGGTCGTGGATTCGAGACCGCTGGAAATCCTCTCTGCCAGGGTCATCGCATCCGGAATCCGGAGGGTAAGCAATGCACCGGAATAAGTCATGCCATGGCGCGTACACAGCGCTCCCAACAACTCCGGCACCGGCAACCCGAGGCTCCTCAATCCGGCCAGCAGATACGCTTCCGCAAACGGCCGGGTTCGGGACTGACCCAGGTAGAGATACCGATCGCGGCTCAACCGTGCCGCAAATCCGCCACGAAGGTATTGGCGTAACACGGCCGGACCATAGGGTGTTTGCAACAAGAGTGTGTTGCCGCGCCCCTGCGCCCGGCCAACGATGCAGTTGGCCGATCTCCAGTATTCCGGCGCAAATAGCGCGGGTTCGGGCTGCTGGATACGATCGGCATCGTATACAATGGCCCGCGAACCCGTGACGTGTTGTTTCAGCTGCATCCAGACATACCCGCCGCCATTGTGCTTTGGCAGTGAAATGCCGTCAACGGAAGCACGATGCCCTGGTCAATTGCGCATGATTCCAAGCATTCCTCAATCCATTTGCATCCTGCGCCTGTCCGCACTGGGCGACGCAACACACGTGCTGCCGGTGATACGCAGCCTGCAGGAACACTGGCCATCCACTCACCTGACCTGGATCATCGGCAAGATGGAACATCGCCTGATGGCCGGTTTGGAAGATGTCGAGATGGTGGTGTTCGACAAGCGCGGTGGCTGGCCGGCGGTTCGCAAACTGCGGCATGAGCTGAAAGGCCGAAAATTCGACATCCTCCTGCACATGCAGGTGGCGGCCCGCGCCAACCTGCTTTCCCGCCTGGTTGATGCTCCGGTTCGGTTGGGCTGGGATCGCGCCCGCTCCAGGGACTTTCACCACTGGTTCGTCAACCGGCAGATTGCCGCGGTTCCACAACAGCACCAGGTCGAGGGGTTTCTGGAGTTTGCCCGGGCACTCGGCCTGCCGGCCGGGCCACCGGAATGGCGCCTGCCGGTCAGTTCGGAAGCACGGGCCTGGGCGAAGAGCTGTCTGAAGCCGGCCCAGGTCAATATCGTGATCAGCCCCTGCTCCAGCCACCGCCTGAGAAACTGGAGTCCGGACCGCTATGCAGCCGTAGCGGATTTTGCCGTCGAAGAATACGGCGCCCACATTATTTTGTCGGGCGGCCCCAGTGAACTGGAGAGAAAAACCGCATCGGAAATTGAAAAAAACATGCGTGCCCCGTGCTCCAACCTGGTGGGTAAAGACACGCTGGAGCAGTCCAAAGCCCTGCTGCAGGCTGCTGACCTGGTCATTTCACCCGACTCGGGCCCGGTTCACATCGCGAACGCTCTTGGTACGCCGGTTTTGGGTATTTATGCAGCCACCTGGTCGCGCCGTTCCGGCCCCTACAACAGCCTGCAGTGGTGTGCGGATGCGTTCCCGCAGGCCGCGATTAAATATCGTGGCCAAACCGCTAACCGGGTTCGCTGGGGCTCCCGGATCGAGGAACCGGGTGTCATGGACCTGGTTTCCGTGAGCGAGGTCAAGCAGAAACTATCGGACTGGTTCCGGCAATCCGGGCTTGTAGCAACACCCGGAGCCTGAACCGTATCCAGTCAGCAGGCCACGCGCCGCTCCAGTTGTTCTGCCTTACCCACGGATTCCAGGCGCGACTGCTTCACAGCCGCGAAGCCATTGGATAGATCCGCCAGAAGATCGTCCACATGTTCAATACCAACCGAAAGCCGCAGGAGACGAGAGCTGATTCCCGCCTTGGCCTGGTCTTCAGCGGACATGGCGGCATGAGTCATGGTAGCGGGATGGGCCACCAGGCTCTCGACACCACCCAGTGACTCCGCCAGGGTGAAAAGTTTCAGGGCATTGAGAAAAACAGGGATTTCACTCTCAACACCCGCCAGCTCAAAGCTGATCATGGCGCCAAAACCCATTTGCTGGCGCGCGGCCACCTCATGGCCGGGGTGCTCTTTCAAGCCGGGGAAATAGACTTTTTCCACCAATTCATTGGAATTCAGCACCTCCGCTACGATTGCGGCATTTTCCTGGTGTTGCCGGTAACGCACCGCCAGCGTTCGCAGGCCGCGAAGGGTCTGGAAGCTGTCAAATGGTGAACCGGTCAGGCCCAGGCAATTGCCCCACCATGCCAGTTCTTCCAGCAACTCCTGCTCTGCGCAGATCACGGCACCACCTACTATGTCGGAGTGCCCATTGATGTATTTGGTGGTGGAATGCACGACGATGTCCGCTCCCAGGGCCAGGGGGTTCTGGCCGGCCGGTGACAGGAAAGTATTGTCGGCAACCACCAGGGCGCCCACCGCATGTGCCGCGGCTGCAATGGCCTGTACATCGGTGATGCGCAGCAATGGATTGCTGGGTGTTTCAATCCAGACCATGCGAGGCTTGATCGCGGAAATCTGTTCGATGGCAGCCGCTGTTTCCCAAAGTGGCACCCACTCAACCTGGAATTGCGCCTTCCGTACCGCGGCGCTGAGCAACCGGTGGCAGCCACCGTAGCAATCCGGCGGAGCGACCAGCACATCGCCGGCCTGCAGCAGCTGCGTCACCAGGTGTACAGCGGCCATGCCGGTAGCAGTTATGACCGCTCCTGCACCACCTTCAGCGGCGGCCAGCGCTCCGGCAAGTTGGTCCCGCGTGGGGTTGCCCGACCGGGTGTAATCGTACTGGCCCTTCTCGCCGAACCTCGGGAATGCAAAGTTCGAGCTCAGGTACAGGGGGGGAATGACAGCACCGTGATTGTCATCACAGTTCACGCCAAAACGGGTTACAACGGTTTCCGGGTTCAATTGCCTCATATCACTCACTTCTCAGCCGCGTCGTAGGAAGGTCCGGGAGTGGGCACAAAACCAGGCAATACCGAACCGCGCGTACAAGTCGCGATTTCGTGTTTGCTTGATGATATTTTTGCCATCTTCGGACCTTTCCGGATTAAACACATCTCATTCCGGAAATTCCGCCAGGCGGGGTGAGTGTAACCAGGTCCATCAGATCAGCTGCCTGGTCGCTCATTTCCCGAACAGCATTACTTGTTGCTGTTCGCTGGAATTGGCACCTTTTCGAAGTGGTTAACTTCGAAGGTTGCCCCGGCATCAAAGGGCCAGTCCCTCTGCCGGTCTGAATGAGTAAGGCCTGATTGTAGGCGAGAATTCGTTCCGGGCGCAAGCACCGGAAGCAAAAAAGGCCGGAGAATCAGTAATCCTGGTAGGATTTTTCTTCCACGATCCGGGAGCCAAGGTGCAGGTTCAGTTCCTTTTTCACCCTGGAACGGCGGTCATTGGTGAAGTACACATTCCTGGCGAGTTCGATGAAGCGCTCATCAAATGACTGCTTGCGTTCCTGGTCACGGATGGCGTCTTCGATATCCCACAGGGCTTCATTGATTTCCTTCAGCCTGGAATGCAATTCACGAATGAGCCTGTCCTCGCGCACACTCCGCGCCCAGGTCTCCTTCAGCAACTCCAGTTCATGACGCACATTCATCAGCTTGTCCTCATCCGTCATCCGTTCCGACTTGATTTCCAGGATGGTTATTTTGTCCAGCACTTCGCCGGGTGAAACGGGCACGAGGATGTTGTCCATGGCACTCTCCAGAGAAAAGTTGGCTGATGGCGATCAGGCCAAAGGGTGATTACTGCTCAAACCCGGAATCGATAGTCCTTGTCCGGATCACGTTCAATATCGGGAGGATAGCTCTGGCGCTTTGCGGCATAGTAAGCTGCCCGGGAGTCACCTTCGGAGGCCTTGTTGTAAGTGATATAGAGCACTCTCCGGGCTTTTTGGGTATGGTTCGGTGCTGAGCGGTGCGGCGCGAATGAATCAAAAAACACGGCATCGCCCGGTTTGCAGTGCACGGCGATGTACTGCATCCCGCCCGTATCTTCATCCGTCAGCGGTGCCCATTTTTCTCCTAGCAGGCCCTTGTTGTGCTGCCCCGGAAGCATCTCCAGGCTGCCGTTCTGTTCATTGGTTTCATCAATGGCCACCATGGCCGTGAGGTGAATGCTGGCAAATTCGTCCCATCCGGCCTGTACATCCTGGTGCTCCCTGAAGCCATCTCCGCCCGGCAGCTTGAAGTTGATCTTGTCCTTGAACAGGACCGCAGTTTCACCAAACAACTCGGACACTGCCTGTTGCATGCGCCGCGTGGTGATCAGCTTGCTGAATCCATCGTGGTAAGGAACAAAATTCTCAATTCGGCACAGAATACGCTCACCCGTGGCCTGGCTGGGTTCGTAATACATCATGTACTTGCCGGGGATTTCCGGGTAGGCCGCAACCTCATCGGTCCAGTCGCTGATCTGCCGGATTTCATCGGGTGAATAAAGCCCCCGCACCAGCACATATCCATCCCGGTGAAAGCTTTCCACCTGCGCGTCACTCAATACCCTGTCTTCAGACATTCTCCACCATCCAGCTTTATAGCCCTGCCTGCGCCCTGCGGGTGGCCAGGTTGTTCCACAGATTCCTGATTACGGAAATGAGGTTGTTGGTAGCCCAGTACAAGACCATTCCGGCCGGAAAAGTGTAGAACAGTACAAAAAATGCGGCGGCCAGAAGAATCATGTTTCGCACCTGGCTCCTTCGCAGGTCAGCCTGCAGCGCCAATGGCTTGTGAAGCTGCGAGGCCCAAACCGACAAACCGGTCATGAGGAAAGGCAGCAAGTTGAATCCCGAGCCAAAGAATGGCAGCTCGAAAGGCAGGTCGAACAGGTGATCAGGCCGCGAGAGGTCTTCTATCCACAGGAATGAAGTGTTCATCAGGTGTATGTTTTCCGCCAGCATGTCAAATGCGCCTATGAACACCGGAATGACGATGGCCACACCCAGCAGGCTCTTGAGGCTGTACAGGGGATGCACCCGCTCTGTTTTGTAATAGGCGATGATTTTTGCCGCCTGTTCCTCACCCTTGTATTCACGCTTGAGCCTTGCGAGTTCCGGAGCCAGCCGGGCTTCGGTTTGGTGCACTTGTTGCTGAACCCTGTCGGCCAGGCGACTGAGCGGCAACATCAGGATGCCCACGCAGACGGACAGCAGCATGATCGACGGCCCCCAGGCCAGCACCACGGAATGTATCCAGCCCAGCAGCAGAGCCAGGAAAATGCAGATCCAGCGCAACCAGAACCACAAACCTGCATACATGATATCGGCCAGCAGTTCATCGGCAGCCGAGAGTGACTGGCGTTCCACCGGGCCCAGGTAGAAATGCCAGTTCATGACTTCCGGAGTTACCTTGCTGGCCAGGATGGGATCCAGGTTGCCCTCGTCGGTTTGCACCTGAAAGGGCACCATGCTGTCTGCTGTCAACAGCACTGCCCAGAACCTGCTGCGAAAACCCACCCATTCGGCAGAAAGCTCAAAGGTCTCGGAGTCATCCAATGAAACCTGCCGGATTTTGCCAGGGTCGACAGCGAGATATCGCACCTGCTCCAGCCATTCGCCAAATCCGGGAGCTTCGCGGGCACGGAAACTTTCACCCGCCTGCAGGGTGATCACACCCAGGCCATGGGTTTCCAGCCCGAATGCGTATCCCGAGTCCGGTATCGTCCACCGGAGCATCGTCCCGCCGGGCCCATTGAAATCGAGCTGCCTGGCGTCCTGGAGTTGCTCTTCGCTTGCTTGCCACTCTCCCTCGGGAAGGTTTTCGAAGCTGACCAGTCCAAGGTCGTGGATAAGGTCAAGCCTGGCTGCTGTCCCTGCAGTGCAGTCCGGGAAGCAGGCCTGCGCGGATACCAACTGGCCTCGCTCGTCAAAGCTCAGCAGCAGTTGCCCGGTTTGCACTACCGTTTCCGCCCAGGCCGCCTGGGACAGGATGAAGGCAAGGAGGGCCAGGCAGTGTTTCAGGGTGGAGAAACTCATCGATAGAATCTCGAATTTTCCCGCGTGACCTCCATCAGGATGTCTCCGCGCACTTCCGGTTCGGTAAGAATGCGGTACTGCCAGTCTCGCACTTCATACTGGCCATTGGGATAGGTCACCGTAATCTGGTCAGGCTCGAGCACCGCGTAATTGTAGTAGCTGCCCGCCAGCAGCCAGTCCCAGCTCTCACCGGCAAACAGGTTTCGGCCGCTGGAATAATCACCGGCAGGATTGGTGCATCCCAGCACGTCCTGCATCAACGTTGGCACGACATCGTAGTGTGAGCTGCGGTGTTCATAACGAGCAGGATCGCGACCTGGCCAGTGAATGATCATGGGCACCTGCAACTGGAATGTCGTATAACCGGAGCCGTGGTCGCGTAACCCAACCCCACTTTCGTCAAATTCCTCGCCATGATCGGAGGTGATGACGACGACGGTGTCAGCCGCCAGCCCACGCCTTTCAAGATCCGACATCACCTTTTCCAGGAGCCCATCAACAAAGCGGGCAGAGCGTTGGTAGTTTGCAAACTCCAGGGCCAGCTCGGTTTGGTCTTTTGGCTCCAACCCCGGCACGGATTCGAGTTCTGGTGGATACACCTGTGCATTGGTGGCATCGAAGAACAGAAAGCCAAAAAACGGCTTTCCTGCGGCAGTTTGATCCAGCCATCGCTGCCAATCCTGCAGCACGATCTGGTCACGTTGCCAGGCCGGCGCATCCGCCGGCTCTGTTTGCAGGCGCAGGTCTGCAACATTGGCGAACGCTGTTCTGTCCAGAGTCACCGGCCGGTACAAGGTGGAGCTGCTAAAAATTCCCAACTGGTATCCCTGCCTTTGCACCTCATCGATCAGGACCGCTGATCGCTGCATGGATTCAAAACCGGCCCAATACCCCGGAGGCAAACCGTAGAAAAAGCTGAAAACTCCCATACGCGAGGAATTTCCGCCGCTGAAATGTTGCTGGAATTGCTGCCCTTTCGTTTCAGCATAGCGGGCAAGAAATGGCATGGCTGTCGCATTCACCATATCAGAGCGCAGCGCATCAGCCATGATGAGCAGCACATTCATGCCGGTGGCATTCATACACTGCAAAGGCTGCAGTGGGTAATTTAGCCTGCCTCTATCGCGCTCCGACAACTGCTGCGACATGCGCCGGGCCACCTGCTGCTTGCGGCTGGCTTCGGGATCCACCAGGCCCAGGCGAACGAACTGGCGCTTGGCCGTGAAACCTTCGTAAACCGGTAATTGCTGGCCCACACTGGTCACCGGCACGTAATAGGCGGCATCCGCCCAGGCATGAATCAGCTGCGATGACACAATGGCCAGCACGGCCAGCACCGCGACCGTTCGCCCCCCGTGACGACTTTTTGCACTGACCCATTGCCACACCCGGCCTGCCAGCAGGGTCTCAAAAAACACTGCAATCAGCAGCATGACGCCGGCAAAAACCCAGCTGGTCCAGCCCAATATCTGGACGGTGAGACCATTGAGATGAAAGCGGCTTTGCGCCCACAGCAGGCTGTCGAGCGTAATGACCGCGATCATCAGGGCAAACAGTCCGACTGCGAGCGCAGTTGCCAGTTTCGGAGAGGGACGAAGCAGCACCAGGGGTGTCAACACCAGGAACAGTGGCAGCACAGCCAGCAACACATGGTGGGCCGGGTAAACCAGCAGCAGGTAGACCCATGACAATAGCGTTCCGCCCGGCGCGAAACCCTGGAAGTACCGCAAGCCCACGATGGCCAGCACCACCGCATTGGCCAGCGCGAACCAGCCCATCCAGCGGAAAATCTGCCTGCGACCCGGGTCAGTCATTGCTGGCCTCCCTTTTCCGCCGTTGTTCAACCTGCTGTTTGACGATGCGCTCGAGTTCGTCGGCGCCATCATGAATACTGTGGCCCAGGCGGAACACCATGCGCTGGCGAAGCTCACGCATGCGCCCCACCAGCTCGGTACGCTGCGCCATCAGGCGGCGGATTTCTTCCGGCACGCGTTGCAATTCATCCGGACTGACAATCGCACCAACCTGGCTGCGTATGGCTGACTCCATGGGTTCAATGCCCAGCTCCCGCCAATCCGGATTGCGTATGCGGCGCGGCACATCGATGAACACAACCGGCTTTTCAAGCCCCAGGGAATATTCCAGCGCCATGGCCGACCAGTCGGTCACCAGGATGTTGGAACGGAACAAGGATAAGGTCTCGCCCATTTGGTCGATGTATTCGAAGTCCGGGTGGTTCGAGAATCGCTCCCGAATCCGCCGGATCACATCCGGAGTCAGCCGGTTACTTTGATAATGGGGCCGCATGATGACCTTGAATCCGGAGGTCAACAGCGTATCGATCAGCGGTTCGCCGCAGACATTGAAAATCGAAGTGTCGCCCCAGGTTGGCGCAACCAGCACCACCGGCGGTTGCTCCGCTGCCGCTGTGCCGGAATTGGGCACAGTCGCATCCAGGCGATATTCTCGCCCTTCGTGCAGAACCGTTTCGAGGCGGGGATGACCGTAATCAAACAGGTTTTTTGCCGGCAGCTTCTTCAACTCTTCACGTTTGCGGATTTCTTCGACCTGGTGGGGGCCTGTGCAGAACAGGGTGTCGTAATGATCAAAGGAATTGGCGTGGTCCACCATGTGGGTGCTGCCCATGCTGTGGAACAGATACACATAATGAACCGGGTGCAATGACCGTTTCAGCTGCAGGTTGTCCAGGTCCATCATCGTCAACACGAAAACATCCGACTGGTTGACCTGGAAAAACAGGGTCAGGAACAAGCCTTCGGGAATACACAGGGCCATATAGTTCACGTGCTGATAGCGCAGGCCAGGGTCCTGCGCATCAGATGTGACATAACATACCTTGCGTTGCAGCCGGTTGTTGAGTTCGGAGATCAGGCCGGAGAACTGGTGCCAGTCCTGGCCGGTTTCCGCATAAAAAACCAGTTCACGCCATTCCCGGGGTAAGCGACGAAAGCGCCTCCAGGCTTTCCATCCGGCCAGAAAAGACATCGGTTGATTCCGGCTCAGCTGTCGCCGGTTGCGTCATTCGAAGAGCTGTTTTTTTCCGGGCGCCGGAACAGGTTCTTCAGCTTGTACCAATAGGTTTTCACAGCCAGGGCGATCGAGGCGAAGATCCCCACCAGGGCCGATACGATCATACTGCCGGTGCTGGGGTCCAGGTAGGCTTCAGCAACGGGTGCATAAGCCAGCAACACCACAAGAACGCTGACAGGCAGGAATTTGATGAGCATGGAAATCATGGCTTGGCCCGATTGATTTGACACCGGAATTTTATCACTTTTGGCCATCGCCGATGGTTGGTGGTATCAGCCAATCACGTCTTCCAACGCGGACAGCAGCCGGCCAAGATCGTAGTCCGTGATATCGCCCATGGTGGAAATCCGGAACATCTCGTCGGCCAAAGCTCCCTGGCCAGCGTAGATCACAAAGCCCCGCAGTTTCAAACCGTCATGCAGCTGCCCATAACTGAGTCCTTTTGGCAATGCGTAAGCGCGCAACACGCAGGAACTGGCACCTTCTTCAAGCATCGGTTGAACCCCAAGCTTTTCCAGGCATCGGGCCACCCGGTTGGCCAGGCGCAGGTAGTGCGCATGCCTTCCCGCCTGTCCGCCAGCTTTGAAAAACTCATCCAGCGCCTGGTTGAGCGCCAGCAAACTGGTCACTGGAGGGGTAAACGGAGTGGACTGCCGCTGCTGGTGGTCAGCCCAAAGCGACAGGTCCAGTGTCATGGTGCGAGCGGGTTTCACGGCAGCTTCCAGCGCTTCACGCCTGGCCACTACCATGCAGGAACCCGGAATACCGTGCAGGCACTTGTTGGCCGTGGCCGCGCAAGCCATCAACGCGGGCGAGTCAAAAGGGATGGCTTCGGCTCCGAAACTGGACACGGTATCGAGCAGCAGGCTCGCTCCCGCCTGCTCGCACAGCCGGGCCAGCGGAATCACCGGATTCAACCGCCCGGTAGTGGTTTCATGGTGCACGGCCAGCACGTGGGTAATCCCGCCGGATTGCAGTGCTGATTCGATTTCCGACAGGTCCCAGGCCTCTTTCCACCCCGCCTTGATGGCCTGGCCCGAAATGCCGTGAATCGCCAGGAGCCTGGACAACCGTTCGCCGTAAACCCCGTTTTCCGGAACCAGCACACGGGCATCGGCAGGCAACAGGGAGCTGACCATCGCCTCAAGGGCTGTGGTGCCGGAGCCACCGAGCAAAACCGGCATCCATTGCCCTTCTTCCAGCGCATACACCGCATTCAGCTTGCTGCGCACCTGCTGCTGCAAGGCGAAAAATTCGAGCTCGCGATGGCATAAATCCTCAGCCGCCATGGCCTGGCGCACGCCGTTTGAGATACTTACGGGACCTGGATTCAACAAGATGCTGCGCATGGCTTTCTCGAGGATGTCTTGAAGACGGTGTGGCGCCAGTCAACGCTCAAAGCATGCCGGACCGGTACAGCAACACTGCGGCACAAATCAGTATGAACACCGTAATGATGAATTCACCATTACGCAGCAGTGACTGCCGGGCATTCCATTCGGCATCGGCATTGGCTTTCCACCCCAGGCGGGTTGGAAACATGGCTGGTGTGCTGTTGCTCCAGTTGCGCCAGGCGTCACCAAAAATTCGCTCCAGCTTGGCATCTTCATAACGGATGGCAGCCGGGTAGTAAAACCAGAAAAAGAACAACACGACCAGCACCACAATCCAGTTGGCACAGGCAATGGTGAACCCGATCAGGATCAGGAAATTACCCAGGTAGAGTGGGTGTCGCACCAGCGAGTAGGCGCCGGTGGTGGCCAGCTGCTTGTTTTTGTGAATCACGCCGGCCGCATAGATGCGCCAGACCTGGCCAATCAGCGCCAGGGCAAACCCGGCGTAAATCCTGCTTTCGCCGGCAGGCTCTGTGAAGATGCCACACACCAGCAGCAGCAAAAGGCCCAGACCCTGGCGGGAAACTTCATGAAACCTGAGGCTGTCGATGAAGCCGGCAATTCCTGCCCGCTCGCCCATTTTTTCGGCTCGATGACTGACCATATTGTTCTGATTCTCCAGGGCTTTATCGAAGGCTGTTGAATTGAGGCCTGCTATTGTATGCCGCCGCGTTGCCACGGGCCAAACTGCTGCGTCGGGACTGGCTCAATGAGCGCTCCAGGGAACACTGACACCGAGGTGCGCCATCAGCCGGCGGCAGACATCCGCCGGTGACTGATCGGGTCTCGGCAGTTGATCCGGCGCCCCTTGGCGTATGTGCATGTGCAGGAACTCCGGCCCTTCGCGGCTGGAAAGAAATCGCTCGAGCTCCTGCCGGTCGCCGGTTTCCGCTGCATGCCGATAGCCACAGGCGCTGGCGATGGCGGCGAAGCTCACCCCCTTGCTCACTGTTGACTGGCCACCGGTGGAATCATGCACCCCGTTGTCCAGCAGAAGGTGCTGGAGATTGCCTGGCCCGTACGCGCCAAGCGTGGCCATATTGCCCATGCGCATCAGGGCGGCACCATCGCCATCAACCACCAAGATCCGCCGGTCCGGTTGCGCCAGGGCCAGGCCCAACGCGAAGGATGAAGCACAACCCATCGACCCCACCATGTAGAGCTGGTTGGGCCGGTCTTCCAGGGCAAACAATTCGCGGCCGGTAAACCCTGTGGTGCCAATCACCACGGAGTCCTCCAGCGGTGTGAATTCGATCACGGTCCCCAATACCTGTTGACGGCTGAGCAGGTTTTCATCAGGCAATTCAGCCGGAATGTCGAACGAACGGGGCCGGGATTGCGGCAGCCACCGGCTTTGCAGCGGGCTGGGCGCCACCGAACCTTTGCGCATGATGAATGCGTAAGGCCGCGCTGTCCGCTCCATCTGCCAGCGGGCGGCTTCCAGCATGCCGGCCACATCATCGGCGTTGCGTGGAAAATAAGCCCACGGAATCTGCAGCCGGTCCAACAGTTCGCCGGTAATCTGGCCCATCAGTTCATGCTGGGGCTCATCCTGCAGCCCCGGTTCGCCGCGCAGGGTGATGATAAGGAGGATGGGGATGCGGAACACCCAATTGAGTGAACTCAACGGACTGATGGCATTACCCAGGCCAGAATTCTGCATCATCGCCACCGCCGGCTGCCCGCCCATGGCGGCGCCACTGGCTGTGGCCACCGCATCACCCTCGTTGGCCGATGAGATGTAGCTCATTTCCGGATCGTCTATCACACGGTTGATGAACGGTGTCAGAAATGAACAAGGGACTCCGGCCCAGGTCCTGAAACCCATGGCCTTGGCCGGACCGATGAAATCTTCGGCTTCAATCATGCAAGCAGATCCTTGCGACTGATGGGGTGGCTGGCATTCCAAATCGCTTCATGAATTCCGGCCCTGGGTAAATTCACTGGCGCGTTGCAGGTCCTGCAGGTTGTTGATGTCCATCCAGTGCCCGGAAATGTACTGCACCTGCGGGGCGTGGCCGTCAGCGATCAGGCGGTTGATCAAGTCAGGCAGGCCCATGCGGTCAAAATCCACTGATTGCTGCAACGAGTCAAGCGCATGCAGCACCGCTTGCCGGCCCTCGCCACGGATCCTCAACAGGCCGATCCACCGGCCATCGGGTCTGCGACCTTGCCAGGCGGCATCGGCGCTCACCTGGTCCAGGAATACCTTTTGCTGGTACATCGCCCGGTCGTCCAGCGCGGAGCAGTAGGCGAGATCATTGGTGTTGCCGGTCACCTGTTCCAGCGGCGCCGAGTCCACGACCGCCAGTAATGGCTCATTCCAGTCCAGCAGGTTGTTGAGTATGTAGGTTCGGAACAGCAGGTCACCGTAAAGCAACACGGTGTCTTCACCCAGGCCTTCAATGGCCTGCCGGAGTGATGCCAGTTCACCGGTCTCTTCCCAGCGCGGGTTGATGATCACTTCGATCCCTTTGACATCGATGGCTTCCGCCCTGTATCCCGCAACAACGGTGATTTCATTGACGCCCTGCCCCTTGAATTTGTCCACCAACCGCCGCAGCACGGGTTTACCGGCGACCGGAATCATGACCTTGGGACGGTCAGCGGTCAGCTCATCCATGCCCTTGCCACGGCTTGCCGCCAGAATCAGCGCCTTGATTTCCGGGCGTGCGCTGCGGGCATAGCGCTTCTCGGCCTCCAGCAGTTCATCCGCCCCCTGCAGGCGGAAGATTTCCGCCACGGTGGCTACCTGCCCTTCCACATCCAGCAGCGATTCCTCATCATGAATCTGCTTCGCCGTGGCTTGCATGGCGGAGATGGCGGCGCGCACCAGGTGGTTGGCCCAGATCACCAGGCTGATCCTGTGTTGCCGGAATACTTCGGTGGGTGTTGCGTAGTACTTCG
This sequence comes from uncultured Wenzhouxiangellaceae bacterium, assembly GCA_964470455.1. Lineage (GTDB taxonomy): Bacteria > Pseudomonadota > Gammaproteobacteria > Xanthomonadales > SZUA-36 > JAWXBM01. The sequence goes on along the minus strand of CAYYCX010000054.1, from coordinate 12,494 downwards.
TGGGCACGATGACCAGTGGGCCGCGGTTGTCCCATTCGTTCGCAAACTGCAGGATTTCATCGGGCCGGCTCAACTTGCTGTGAATCAGGATCGCATCAGCCCCCGCCTGGCGATAGGCCTCGGCGCGACGCAGCGCTTCATCCAGCCCCCAGCCTGCAATGAAGGCCTCAACCCGCGCCACAATGCAGAAGTCATCATCCTGCTGTGCCTCTTTGCCAGCCTGGATCTTGCCGCAGAATGTTTCGATTTCCTCCAGCGGTTGCCGCTCGCCCTGGATGAAGCTGTTGGTTTTGGGAAACAGTTTGTCTTCGATGCACACACCAGCGACGTTCCGGGTCTCCAGTTTGCGGACCAGGCGGCGCATGTTGTTGAAATCGCCATATCCCGTGTCACCGTCCAGCAGGATGGGAATGGTGGTGGCATCCGACATGAATTCCAGGGTGTCCACGACCTGGGTCCAGCTCAGTTCATTGTTGTCCCGCACGGCATGCTGTGCCGACAGGGCCAGGCCGGATGCCCAGATGCCCCTGAAGCCGGCTTCTTGCACAATGCGGGCAGACAGGCCGTTATGTGCCTCCATGATGAATTCGGTGTTGCCCGATTGCAGCATGGCGCGCAGTTGTGAAGTCTTTTTGTGCATGTGTTTACTCGGTGATGCGATCCAAATCGGGTGGCGGCCAGTCTTCGGTATCAATCTCCAGAAGATTCAGAAACCCGGAAAATCCCTGTGTATGGCTGGAAGGATGTGTGAGCGGGCGCGGATCACGTCTTCCGGAAAATCGATTTCTATCCACGGCAACCCGCTCACGTCTTCATAGCCGAAAGCCTGCGGATCCTCCAGCAAAAGATTCCTCAGCGCTTCCTCGTGCGGTGCATCGGCCAGGCCTTCCGCGTCGAATCGCGCGCATTCCTGGGCCAGTTTCGCGCTCATGGCCGCGGAAAACCGGAAAAAGCCCACCGACTCACCCAGCAATTGATAGTCCAGACCCGGATCCAGCCGCTTGCGGAATTCCACCATCAAACCATCGCGAACCGCAATTTTGACAGGCTCATCGCCCGGCACAAAATCACGGTCGAGCAGGAAACAATTGGGCCTGGCACTGTTGACCAGTCGCTTGAGAATCTGCGGGTGGTAGAGCACATCGGCATCCATCAACAGCGTCTCGCTGCCCTGCAACAGGCTGTCCTGGGCCGCCCACAGGCTGATGACACTGCCCTGCAGGAAACGCGGGTTGAAGTGGAACGCCACTTCAGGCCGCGACACCAGGTGAGAAACGTGCTCGATGACCTGATCAGCCTCGTAGCCCACCACCAGATCCACCCGGTGGATTCCCGACTGTTGCAACAAGTCCAGGTGGCGCTCCAGCAGGCTGCGGCCACCAAATTCCATCAGGCACTTGGGACGGCCCTGGGGATTGTGTTCCGCCAGCCTGCTGCCCCGCCCGGCGGCCAATATGATTGCGTGCATCGATGACCCTGAGTTTGTCTGTTCCGTGTGGATTGTAACGTGTACGCCGATGGACGGCTGCCCGCCAGGTGAAATCCTGCTGGCAGGCCAGGCGCCGTACCGATCAGGATTCCAGGCGCAGGGGATTGTCCCTGTCCGTGCCTGGCATGTACTGCAATTTGCGGTCCAGGTTGGTCAGCTGGTAAACCAGCCCCAGCCAGTTATTGAAAACGGCCTTGGCAGTATCACCCCAGGTATTGTCCAGCAGCGGCTCGACTTCCTCTTCCAGCAGGGCGGGCGCTGCTTCGCCGATGGCTGCCGCCTGCCCGGCGAGTTCCACGAACCGATGGGCAACCGCCTCGGCCCCAGGCGAAAAATAGTGCTCGGGAGACGGTGGCGGTTGCGGCAGCTCACCCTTCGCAAATCGCAGCACTTCGCGTTTGTATTCCTTGAGCAGGCTGTTGGCGTCATATTCGGGATGCCCCTGGAAATAGACCACGCGGAAACCATCCGGGCTGACGGCCATATGCACTCCACCTTCTTCACTTTCGGCCAGAACCCTCAGCCCTGCGGACTCCAGCTGTTCCCGGGAAATATTGTTGAAGCGTGAATGGGGTACATCGAAACGGGTATTGATGTCACGCAGCAGCGGGTGCTGTGAGTGACTGACGCGGTGACTGTAAACGCCCCACTTTTTCTCGGGCAGGGGCTGTCGCTCGATTCCATGGCGGTACTTGAGAATGGCGTGCGTGGCCAGGCAGGAACACAGCACAGATGACACGTTCTCCTCAGCCCAATCCATCACCTCAGTCAGTGGCTTCCAAAAGGCTTCCTGCGACAAATCCGGGTTGACCACATTGGCACCGGTAATGATCAGTGCGTCCAGGCCTTCCTGCTGCAGTGTTTCGAACCGGCAGTAATTCTGCTCGATATAGTCCTGGGCATCGCTGCCGCGCGGCAGGCCCGGCAAGGAAAACGGATAGACATAAAACTGTGCGATCCGGTTGCAGTTACCCACCAGGCGGATGAATTGGCGTTCGGTTGCTTCCAGGGCAGCGTCCGGCATCATGTTCAGCAGGCCGATATGCAGCTCACGGATGTCCTGGTGCAAAGCCCGGTCGAGCGAAAGCACTTCATGGCCCTGCTCGCGGAGCCTGCTGAAGGCCGGCAGATTGAGATGTTCTACAAGTGGCATGGCGAGAGTGTAGCCTTAACCCGTCGTCTTGTGGAGTTGGGCGGCATCCATGGCGCACGGCGACATGGCCATACAGCCGCACAAAAAAAAACGCCCGGCTGGCGGGCGTTTTCCTTTCTTTCAGCGACAACTATTCTGCGGTATCCAGCGCCTTCATGGACAGGCGGATACGGCCCTGCTTGTCGACTTCAAGCACCTTGACCTTGACGGTGTCGCCTTCCTTGACCACGTCGGTCACATTCTCCACGCGATCATCCGAAAGCTGGGAAATGTGCACCAGGCCGTCACGGCCCGGAGTGAGTGTGACAAAGGCGCCGAAGTTCATGATCTTGATGACCTTGCCTTCAAAGATCTGGCCCGGCTCGATATCGGACGTGATCTGCTCGATCCGCTTGCGGGCGGCATCAGCAGCTTCCTTGTTGACCGACGCGATCGTCACCGTGCCATCGTCAGCGATATCGATGGTGGTGCCGGTTTCCTCGGTGATGGCGCGAATGGTGACGCCACCCTTGCCGATGATGTCGCGAATCTTGTCCGGATGAACCTTGATGGTCATCAGGCGCGGAGCGAATTCAGACATCTCGCCGCGTGGCTTGTCGATCACCTTGTTCATCTCACCAAGGATGAAACGACGGCCTTCCTGCGCCTGCGCCAGGGCTATGCGCATGATCTCTTCGTTGATGCCCTCGATCTTGATGTCCATCTGCAGGGCGGAAATGCCATCCTGGGCACCAGCCACCTTGAAATCCATGTCGCCGAGGTGGTCTTCGTCACCGAGGATGTCAGACAATACGGCAAAACGGTCACCTTCCTTGATCAGGCCCATGGCAATACCGGCAACCGGCTCCTTGATGGGCACGCCGGCATCCATCAGCGCCAGGGACGTGCCGCATACCGAGGCCATCGAACTGGAGCCGTTGGATTCGGTGATTTCGGAAACCACGCGCAATACGTACGGGAATTCCTCCATGGTGGGCAGCACTGCCGTGACACCACGGCGCGCCAGGCGGCCATGGCCGATTTCACGGCGCTTGGGACCGCTCATGAAGCCAGTCTCGCCTACCGAAAATGGCGGGAAGTTGTAATGCAGCATGAACGGGTCTTTGAACTCGCCGTTGATGGCATCGATGATCTGCGCATCACGCGTGGTGCCCAGCGTGGTTACCACAATGGCCTGGGTTTCACCGCGGGTGAACAGCGCAGAACCATGGGTGCGCGGCAATACGCCGCACTCAACGCTGATCGGGCGCACGGTGCTCAGGTCACGCCCATCGATACGCGGGTTGCCGCTGAGGATGTGTTCTCGAACCAGCCCTTTCTCCAGCTTGTACAGGGCTTCGCCTACGTCCCCGGCAGAAGGCGCATTGGCATCGCCCTCAATACACAGCGCTGCAACCGTGGCGTCTTTTACCGCGGAAATGGCATCGCGGCGCTGCATCTTGTCGGCGATGGCATATGCATCCTTCAGCCCCGCGGTGGCGGCTGCGCTGACCTTGTCGAACAACTCGGTGTTGACCTTGGGAGCTTCCCAGTTCCAGGCCTGCACATTGGCTTCAGCTGCCAGTTCCTTGACGGCATTGACCACGGTCTGCATGGCTTCGTGGCCAAACATCACGGCGCCCAGCATCACTTCTTCCGACAGCAGCTTGGCCTCTGATTCAACCATCAGGACGGCTTTCTCGGTACCGGCTACCACCAGGTCGAGGTCGGACTTGGCCAGTTCACTGGTGGTCGGATTCAGCTTGTACTGCCCTTCGATGTAACCAACGCGTGCTGCGCCAACCGGGCCGTTGAAAGGCACGCCAGAGAGTGCCAATGCCGCTGACGTGCCGATCAATGCCGGGATATCGCCGTCCACTTCCGGGTTGGAAGACATCAGCGTGGCAATAACCTGCACTTCGTTCAGGAAACCCTTGGGAAAGAGCGGGCGAATCGGGCGGTCAATCAGTCGGCAGGTCAGGGTTTCCTTTTCGGTCGGGCGCCCTTCACGTTTGAAGAAGCCACCGGGAATTCGACCCGCAGCGTAGAACTTTTCCTGGTAGTTGACCGTCAATGGAAAAAAACCGCGACTGGGGTCCGCGGTTTTCTGGGCTACAACGGTGACCAACACAACAGTGTCGGCCATATTGACGATAACGGCAGCATCTGCCTGGCGGGCAACCTGCCCGGTTTCGATGCTGACTTCATGATCGCCGAATTTGAATTTCTTGGTAAGCTTCTGCACTGGTTTCTTCCTGCTATAAAGTTACTTTGGCCAATAAGACAAGGCTTCAGCGGCACACCGATCACTACCCGGGTGCAGCCGAAGCCCAGCCATGCTTGATGCAAGAATTAATTAGCGGCGCAGCCCAAGCCGGTCGATCAAATCGCGATAGCGCTGCAGATCCTTGTTCTTCAGGTAATCCAGCAGGCGCCGGCGCTGGTTCACCATCCGCAGCAAGCCGCGGCGTGAGTGATGATCGCCCTTGTGAGCCTTGAAATGTTCCGTCAGGTGCTGAATCCGGCCTGTGAGCAGTGCAACCTGCACTTCGGGCGAGCCCGTATCGCTCTCAGAACGCTTGAATTCACTGACAATATTGCTTTTTGCTTCTGCATCAAAAGACATGGTTAGTCTCCATATCTAGAGCCGCGAAGCCTTTGAAAAAACCCGGTAAATCAGCCATCCCACTCCGGTTGTCCGAAGCATGGCCAGGGTCTTTGCAAAAACTTCGAAGCCCCGGTTAAAGGTAGCCGGGTATTCTAGCGGTCGACTACCGGTTAAACAAGAATTTTTTTTAAGAAATCATTGACAATCCGGCCCCTGCGACTACCCCCGGAGCAAATACCCGGATCGGCTGAAGCCGGTTGTCAGCACGGATTTCCGCCAATCCCAGAACGTGCATTGTTCCATCATCTTGCAGTCCATGAACACGCACTGGCCCTGCCGGGGGGCCGAACTCCTGGCTGTTGCCGTGCAGGAAGCGGTTGACCTGTTCGCCCCGCAACTCCACCACCGGCCAGTCCGGCAGGCCGGCATCCGCCGGCATCAACAGTTCATCGGCCCGGTTCTGCCGCAGCGCCTGCTCCAGTTCTTCCAGGGTAAACATCGAATGGCCGACAAAAGGTTCAGCGGAAGTCCGGCGCAAAGCTTGCAGGTGGCCACAGGTACCCAGGCTGCGGGCAAGGTCTTCGGCCAAAGTGCGAACGTAAGTGCCCTTGGAACACTCCACCTCAAACACCAGCACAGGTGGCTTCCAGCTCACCAACTGCAATCGGAAAATCTCCACGGCCCTGGCTTGCCGTTCCACCACGATTCCTTTGCGGGCGAGCTCATACAGCGGCCTGCCATCCTGCTTGATAGCCGAATACATGGGTGGCACCTGGTCCAGCGGACCGCGGAATTGGTCCATGGCGCTTTCAATGAGCTGGTCATCCAGGTCCGGAATTGCCGCACTGGCAATGACATCACCTTCGATGTCACCGGTGGTTGTCGCTGTGCCCAGTCGCAATTCCGCGACGTAGGTTTTGCGGCCATCCATGATCATGCCGGCAGTTTTGGTGGCCTCGCCGAGACAGATGGGCAGCAGGCCGGTGGCGAAAGGGTCCAGGGTTCCGGTATGTCCGGCCTTGCGCGCATCGAACAGGCGACAGACTTTTTGCAGAGCCTGGTTGGAGCTCAGGCCGGCGGGCTTGTCCAGCAGGAACACCGCATGCACATCACGCCCTTTCCTGCGAGCCGCCATCAGCGGAGACCCTCACGCACTCTCTTCGTCGTCGTTCCCGGAATCTTTTCGGTCGGAGGCCCGGGCGGCATCAATGAGCTGGTCCATCTTGAGGCCGGTTTCGACCGAAGCATCATGATGGAAATGCAGCTCCGGCACCGACCGGATGCGCATTTCCTGGCTGAGACGGTGACGCAGGTATTTCGCCTGGGCCTGCAAGGCCTTGATGCTGGCCTGCGCTTTTTCCGTTTCAAATACCGTTATGAATACCTTGGCATGTGCCAGGTCGCGCGTCACTTCCACATCAGACAGGCTGATGAAGCCGATTTCCGGGTCACGGATTTCCAGCTGTATCAGCTTGGCCAGCTCACGCCTGATCTGGCCCGCAACCCGCTCTGAACGGTTGAATTCCCTCGGCATCATCGCTGCAAACCACCCACTTACAGCGTACGGGCGACTTCAATGCGCTCAAAGCACTCGATCTGGTCACCCGGCCGCACGTCATTGTACTGTTTCACGCCAATGCCACACTCGGTTCCGGACTGGACCTCATTGGCCTCGTCCTTGAACCGGCGCAGGGATTCCAGTTCGCCCTCAAAAATCACCACGTTGTCACGCAATACGCGAATCGGCGAACGGCGACGCACAATACCCTCCACGACCAGGCAACCGGCGATGGCGCCAAGCCGTGAGGAGCGGAACACATCCTTGACCTCTGCCAGGCCAATGATCTGCTCCTTGACTTCAGTGCCGAGCAGGCCGTTGATGGCCTTGGTGACTTCATCGATGGCATCGTAAATCACGCTGTAGTAATGCAGGTCCAGTTCGTTTTCCTGGATCATCTTGCGGGCGGAATTATCAGCGCGGACATTGAACCCGATGATGATGGCGTTGGAAGCCTGCGCCAGCGAGGCATCTGACTCGGTGATGGCGCCTACGCCCGATGAAACGATGTTCACCTGGACATCGTCATTGCTCAGCTTGAGGAGTGAATCCCGCAATGCTTCCGCACTGCCCTGCACATCGGCGCGGATCAGCAGGTTGACGGACAGCTGCTCGTCCTTGCCCATATTGTCGAACAGGTTCTGCAGTTTGGCAGCCTGCTGGTGGGCCAGTCGGGATTCCCGCATGCGCTCCTGGCGCTGCGCGGCCGCTTCCTTGGCCTTGCGCTCGTTGATAACGGAAAGCACTTCGTCCCCGGCCTGTGGAACACCCGACAAGCCAAGCACGACCACCGGCATGGACGGCCCGGCCGATTCAATGGCTTCGCCCTTTTCGTCAAACATGGCACGCACGCGACCGTATTCCTGGCCCGCCAGTATCATGTCGCCTCGATGCAATGTGCCCTGCTGCACCAGCAGCGTGGCCACCGGGCCACGCCCCTTGTCCAGGCTGGATTCGATGACCAGGCCTTTGGCGCGCGCATCGACAACCGCCTTCAGTTCAAGCACCTCTGCCTGCAGCAGGATGGCATCCAGCAGTTCATCAATGCCCTGGCCGGTTTTAGCTGAGACATTGACGAAAATATCAGAACCACCCCAGTCTTCCGCAATCACTTCCTCGGCAGACAGCTCGGACTTGACGCGCTCGACGTCCGCTTCAGGCCGGTCGATCTTGTTGATGGCAACAATGATCGGCACTCCGGCAGCACGGGCATGCTGGATGGCTTCCCTGGTTTGAGGCATCACGCCATCATCAGCCGCCACCACCAGGATGACGATGTCAGTGGCCTTGGCGCCGCGTGCACGCATGGAGGTGAAGGCAGCATGGCCCGGTGTATCCAGGAAGGTGATGATGCCGCGCGGGGTTTCCACATGATATGCACCGATGTGCTGGGTAATCCCACCGGCCTCGCCACTGGCTACCTGTGAATTGCGGATATAGTCCAGCAGCGACGTCTTACCGTGGTCGACATGGCCCATCACGGTAACCACGGGCGGCCGGGTGATTTCCTCACCACTGACAGCGTCGACTTCCTGCTCGATCAGGTCCTGCTCCACGTCCCGGGCGGAAGCGGCGGTGGCTGTATGGCCCATTTCCTCGACTACCAGGATGGCGGTGTCCTGGTCCAGGGACTGGTTGATGGTCACCATCATGCCCATACGCATCAGTGTTTTGATCACTTCCCCGGCCTTCACGGCCATCAGCTTGGCGAGTTCGGCGACCGTAATCGCCTCGGGCACAGCCACTTCGCGCAACACCGGCGCTGTCGGGCGTGAAAACCCGTGTTCAGACGGCCCGGAAGAGGCGGGTTTGCTGCGCTTTCCAGGTTTGCGCCGGCGGATCGCCGCGCCGTCGGCAACGTGCAGTTCCTTGCGGCCGTAGCGCGTAGCCGATGATGCTTTTTCCTTGTCCCGTCGCCATTTCTCTTCGTCCGCTTTACGCGCTTTTTCCTCTTCGCGACGTTTCTCGCGTTCTTCGTCAGCGCGTTGCTTGGCCTCCAGGCGGGTTTTTTCCTCTTCCTCGCGGCGCTGCTTTTCCTCAGCCGCCTTGCGTTCCTGCTCTTCCTGCGATTTGCGTTCCTCAGCCTCCTTCAGCAGGCGTGCTTTTTCCAGCGACTCCTCGCGCTTGCGTTCTTCCTCGGCGCGCACCGCCCGGCTTTCTTCCAGCAGCTTCTTGGCTTCTTCCCGGTCTGAGTACTCCGCTCCCAACTGCTCCTGGACGACTTCACGCTTGACATAGGTACGCTTCTTGCGCACTTCGACATTCACGGTACGGGTAGACGCCCGCGGACCACTGCCCGAAACCCGCAATTCGCTGACGGTTTTGCGCTTGAGCGTGACTTTCTTCGGAGCAGTCGCATCACTGTCCACTTTGCCGTGACTGGCGCGCAGATGCGCCAACAGCTTCTTCTTGTCTTCATTGGACACAGGATCGCTGCCCGATGAGGCCGCAATCCCGGCATCATTCAGCTGCGCAACCAGACGGTTCACGTCCACTCCCAGCACTTCGGCCAACTGTTCAACAGTCACTTTCGACATAATTTGCTCCTTCCTGATACCCGGTTCGGCCTGCCCTTTCTTGTTCTTCGGCTTGTTTCCAGGCCGTTATTCAGGTTGCTCTTCGGCGAACCAGGGGGCGCGCGCAGCCATGATGATGGCAGCGGCAGCCTCGTCATCCAGATCATCAACTTCCTGCAGTTCGTCAACTGACAGCTCGGCCAGGTCTTCCTGGGTGCGGATTCCCTTTTCTGCCAACCTGAAAGCCAGGCGTTCTGTCATGCCTTCAAGGGCGAGCAGGTCATCTTCAGGACGGTTGTCATCCAGCACTTCTTCCTTGGCAATCAGTTGCGTGAGCAACGCATCGCGGGCACGTCGGCGGATTTCCTTGACGATGTCCTCATCGAACTCTTCAATTTCCAGCAGCTCGGATTCCGGCACATAGGCCACTTCCTCGATGTTGCTGAAGCCTTCCTGCACCAGGATGTTGGCCACGTCCTCACCCACATCCAGGCGTTCCATGAAACGCTCCAGGATGCTGCGCGATTCCTCTTCGCCTTTCTGCTCAGCCTGTTCCACGGTCAGCACATTCAGGTTCCAGCCGGTCAATTCACTGGCCAGGCGCACATTCTGTCCACCGCGCCCAATGGCCTGCGACAGGTTGGCTTCCTCAACCGCGATGTCCATGGTTTGTTTTTCTTCATCGACCACGATGGATGCCACTTCGGCCGGCGCCATGGCATTGATCACAAACTGGGCCGGATTCTCATCCCACAGGATGATGTCAATCCGCTCGCCTGCCAACTCATTGGAAACGGCCTGGACACGCGAGCCGCGCATGCCAACGCAGGCGCCGATCGGGTCAGTACGCCGGTCATTGGAACGGACCGCAATCTTGGCCCGACGCCCCGGATCGCGCGCGCCACCCATGATGGAAATCAATCCCTGGCCAATTTCCGGTACTTCAAGTTCAAACAAGGCGATCAGGAATTCCACGATGGTTCGGCTGGCGAACAGCTGCGGGCCGCGAGCCTCCTCGCGTACCTCATACAGGAAACAGCGAAGGCGCTCACCGGGTCGCACGGATTCCCCGGGCACCATGTGACGCTGCGAGATAAATGCTTCCGCATTACCGCCGAGATCGACATACACATTGCCCCGCTCCACGCGCTTGACGATTCCACTCACCAGCTGGTTGGCGCGATCCCTGTACGCATCAACGACCTGCGCCCGCTCAGCTTCACGCACACGCTGGACTATCACCTGCTTGGCCGTCTGTGCAGCGATGCGCCCGAACTCGGCGTTTTCCATCTGCTCTTCGATAAAGCCGCCCACCTCGATTTCCGGATTTATCTTCCTGGCCTCGGACAGGCTGATCTGCGCGGCCGGTTCCTCCAGCTCAGCCTCATCATCCAGCACTTCCCAACGCCGGAATGTTTCGTAGTCACCGGTCTTGCGGTCGATGGTGACCCGAATATCCCAATCTTCTTCATTGGCCTTGCGCGCGGCGGAAGCCAGCGCAGCTTCCAGAGCCTCAAAAATGACGGCCTTGCTTACGCCTTTTTCGTTGGAAACCGCATCTACAACCAGCAGGATTTCTTTACTCATCGCGACTTTTCTCTCTGTAAAAATCCAATTCCGCCATTCACCGGGACTCACTCTCCGCGAATATCTTCGCGTAATCCGGTACCAACCTTGCCTTGGCGATATTTCCAAACTCCAGCTGCACTTCCGTGCCGTCCTGGTCAATCCGAACCTGGTCGCCGGTTACGCCAAGAATCCGGCCTTTGAATTTGCGCCGCCCCGAAACCGGTGCGAACAGCGTGACCTGGGCTATGGAATGCGCAAACTGCTCGAATTGGGACAAGCTGAACAATGGCCGATCAAGGCCCGGTGATGACACTTCCAGCACATAATTCCCCGGAATGGGGTCTTCTACATCCAGCAGGGAGGCGACTTCCCTGCTGACTTTTTCACAATCCTCAACCGCGATTCCATTGGGCTGGTCAATGTACAGAACCAGGGCCGGATTTTTTGGATTGCTGCTGTATTCGAGCCCCACAAACTCGTAACCGAGGTCTTCGACCACGGGTTGTATCAAGCTTGTCAGTTTCGAAACGCTCAAAATCTTCTCCGCAAGGCGGCCGGAGTCTGGCTTCCGGGCACAAAAAAAGGGCACAACAGCCCCTCGCGACAACTTGCTGGACCGGAATTCCTTTCGGCCCATGCCACAACTGACGACATACCGTCATCATTGTGGCCACATGCGTGATTACTGAATCATTGCATATCCTGTTGTGTCGCAAGTCGAGCAACCCGGGCAAAGAAACCCGGCCGATTAACACAGGCCAAAAGCCTCGGGTTGCAGATAAAAAAGGCCCCGCTGGGGCCTTTTCCAATATTTGGTAGCGGGGGCAGGATTCGAACCTGCGACCTTCGGGTTATGAGCCCGACGAGCTGCCACTGCTCCACCCCGCGGTGGTGGGCATGTGTGGGGATGCAGGGGTGCCTGACAGGTGGTGTGGGGTGTGGTGGGGTGTCTCAGGTCGGGGGTGAGCGCGACGGCCTCGCCTCCCACGCGGTTGCCCGCGCAGTACTCTCCGGCGCTGCCCGGGGGCACGACCCGGTTCGGGATGGGACGGGGTGGAACCCGAGCGCTCTCGGCCACGCCCACCCCCGACCTGACACAGCCGTGTGGTCCACACCAGCGTGCACGGGGCACGCGCTGGCGGTCAGTACCGACGCACCGGCACCGGCATGGCGCGATGGTCGGGAGACGCGCGGCGGGGACGGCGGGGATGCAGCACGCGACGATGACGACGCTGGACGCCGACGCCGGAGGGCCATCAGCGCGATGGATGAATGAGGAATCCGCCCTCGACCATGAGGACGGCTTGGCTCCAGTCGGTTACCCGCTGTCCACCGGCCGCCTCTTGACCCGGTCGTCTTCCGGGGGTCTTACTCTTGACGATGAGAAGGCTCATCTTGGGGCGGGCTTCCCACTTAGATGCTGTCAGCGGTTATCCCTGCCAGACGTAGCTACCCAGCACTGCCGGTTTTCCGACAACTGGCCCACCAGCGGTCTGTCCAGCCCGGTCCTCTCGAACTAGGGCCAGCCCCCCGCAACCTTCTATGCGCCCACGGCGGATAGAGACCGAACTGTCTCACGACGTTCTGAACCCAGCTCGCGTACCTCTTTAAATGGCGAACAG
>CAYYCX010000053.1:0-27681 GCA_964470455.1 uncultured Wenzhouxiangellaceae bacterium | reverse complement strand
AAGGGCAATGTACTGGACCCGCTGGACCTCATCGACGGCATCGACCTCGAATCCCTGGTCAGCAAGCGCACCACAGGCCTGATGCAGCCGCAGATGGCGCCGGCCATTGAAAAGGCCACGCGCAAGGAATTTCCGCAGGGCATTCCGGCCTACGGCACCGATGCGTTGCGTTTCACGTTTGCCTCGCTGGCCACCACCGGCCGTGATATCCGCTTTGAACTCGGCCGCATCGAGGGCAACCGCAATTTCTGCAACAAGCTGTGGAACGCGGCGCGCTTCGTGCTGATGCAAACTGAAGGCCAGCCCATCAGCGCCGCTGCGGAACCCGGCCCGGTGGACCGTTGGATCCTGTCACGCCTGGACCGCATGGCGGCCGAAGTGCATGGCCACCTGGCGGATTTCCGCCTCGACCTGGCCGCCCAGGCGCTGTATGAATTCGTCTGGAACGAGTATTGCGACTGGTACCTCGAATTCACCAAGCCCACCCTTCAGGGCGATGATGAACATGCCAAAGCCGCGACGCGGCATACCCTGCTGGGCGTGCTGGAATCCACCCTGCGCTGCCTGCATCCGCTGATGCCCTTCATCACTGAAGAGATCTGGCAGCGCGTGCGCCCGGTGCTGGGCATCGAGGGTGAGACCATCATGCTGCAGCCCTGGCCGCACGCCGATGACGGCGGCAACCGCATCGATGATGCCATTGAACAGGACATCAACTGGCTGAAGGATGCCATCCAGGGCGTGAGGCGCATCCGTTCGGAGCTGAATATTTCTCCGGGCAAACCGCTCGATATCTGGTTGCAAGGCGGCAGCGGCAGTGATCGCGAGCGGCTGAGGAATCACCAGGCCGTGTTCAACCCGCTGGCCAGGGCCCAGAACTGCCAGTGGGTGGATGAAGACACAGACACCAGCCAGTGCGCGGTTGCTCTGCTGGGCGACCTGAAAATCCTGGTGCCGCTGGCGGGCCTGATCGATATCAATGCCGAACTCTCCCGCCTGCGCAAGCAGCTGGAATCCGAAAACAGGCACGTGCAAACCTGTCAGGCCAAGCTCTCCAACAAGCGGTTTGTCGAGAACGCGCCGGCAGAAGTGGTTGAACAGGAACGGCAGCGCCTGCAGGAGCATGAAACTCTGTCGGCCAGCCTGAAAGAACAGCTGGAGAAACTGGAGGCCATGCAATAGCCAGGGCCTGCGGGGAATAGCGGGAAAATCAGAACGGCAGATTGTCGGTCCAGTCCTTGCTGCGAGGCCCGAACGGGCCCGGCAGGTCGCACTTCATGATCAATGCGTTTTCACGGCCGTTGGCGGCGCGGTAATAGTCGGGCCGCTCACCCACCACCCTGAACCCGTGTTTGCGATACAACGAAATGCCAGGCTTGTTGCTGGGCCGCACCTCCAGGAACATGGAATCCACGCCCATCTGCTGCGCCCATTGAATGGCATGTTTGAGCAATAGATGCCCCAAGCCGTGGCCCTGCCATTCCGGCGCGACACAGAGATTGAGAAGGTGCGCTTCATCCGCTGCATGGGTGAGCATGGAATAACCCACTACCTGCCTTTCCCGCACCAGCACGTTGCCCGAGTAACCGATGCGAAGGCAATCCTGGAAAATGGCCAGTGTCCAGGGAAACGGATATGCGGCTTCTTCAATTTCCATCACCCGCGGCAAGTCAGCGTAGGCCATGGGCCTGACACGGGCCTGCAAATCCAGTGGCGCGGTGCTCAAGCCGCAACCTCAATCACAGGCATTTCACCTCGTTCAGGCAAAACGCCTGCTCCACCCATGAGTAAGCAATTGCAGCCACAGATCTCGCTTGTGGCCCGCGCTGTTTGCCAGTTCCGGCAAATCCGGCGCGTGGATGATCCGGGCGCTGGCGACCACCTCGTCGCGGCTCTCCCTTTCCGCGGCACTGGCGCCGAATATCAGCACCCGGGTGAACAGGCGATCACGAATGGCGCTCTCCAGGTCCATTCCGGGCGGCTCAAGGCTGGAACCTGCTCCAGACAGCGCCTGCCACCCCCAAACCGGGGGTTCTTCGAGGCAGCGGGCAATATCGCTGGCCAGCCTGGACGCGGTATCCGCCTGCTGCCGGCACAACAGCAGGGTTTGCCCAGTGCCGGGACCGATCACATACAGTCCGCTGCCGGGCGCGACAGGATCGGGTGCGGCCACAGGATGGTCCGCAGGCTGCGCGCTCATGAGAGCAGCCCGCGAACGGCTGACCAGGGCATCGATGCCCATGGCATCGAGGTATTGCAAACGCCGGGCTTCGCTGATCACGCCTGGCGATCCTGTTGGTCGGCAGCCTCACTGGAGTCGTTACCGGAGTCGCCACCTGGGTCGCCTGCCGTGGAGCGCCTCTGGACGCGGCGGCTGCGATGCTGTTGGCGCCGCACGATGGTCATGATCAGGCCGGTAATCACATAAACCAGGCCGATGAACATCAGCACGGTGGGCGGATCGATGGCCAGCAGCACGAATATCAATACCAGCAGCAGCAACATGTACAGGGGTATGCGGTCGCCCATGGGCCAGGACTTGCCACTGAAATAGCGCACGCGGGAAAACATCAGCAAACCGAGCGCGATGGTCTCGAACCAGATCACCCAACGCACGATTTCGTTGTCGCCCGGCACACCGCGGGCGACGAAAAACCAGATGGTGGCTACCAGCGTACCCGCGGCCGCGGGTGAGGCCAGGCCCTGGAAATAGCCTTTGTCGGCAACGGCCACCTGGGTATTGAACCGGGCCAGCCGCAATGCCGCGCAGGCCGCGAACAGGAAGGCCGCCAGCCAACCCAGTTTACCGGCCAGCGGGCCCATGTCGCGCATGCTGGCCAGGGACCAGTTGAATGCCAGCAGGGCCGGCGCCAGGCCAAATGAAATCAGGTCGGAAAGGCTGTCGTACTGCACGCCGAAGTCGGACTGGGTATTGGTCAGGCGGGCGACACGTCCATCAAGGCCATCCAGGAATCCCGCCACGATAACGGCCACCACGGCAGCGGAGTAATGGCCGTTGATGCCGCTGATGATGGAATAAAAGCCGGCAAACATCGCGCCCGTGGTCAGGGCATTGGGCAGCAGAAATACACCCCTGCGCGGTTTTTTCCCGTCCTGTTCCATGCACCAGCCTCAGCCACCAATAGCGCAGTCATCATAACATTTTTGCCCCGCCTGTCCGCTCAGCCGGCGCTGGTGCCCATGCGCGCGAGGTAGGCCGCGGGCTGGCTGCGGGTTTGGCGGCGATGTGCTATAAAAAACACTCAGGTCCCGGCAAGGAAGGCAGGAATGAACAGGAACGGTTTGACATTCTGGATGGCGATTGCGGGCTTCATGCTGCCGCTCGCCGCCAGCGCGCAGAAAGACAGCATTTACAGCTGGACGGACGAAAACGGCGTCAGGCATTACAGCGACACGGCACCGGCGGAATCCAGGTCTGAAGTGGAGCAGATTCCACTACCCCACTCAACGGTGCCGGCAGGCGCCGGTGAGGAAACCCTGAACAACGAAATCATGCCTGAAGAGGCGGCTGCGCCTGGTGCTTTGGACCCATCCGCCGGCACCGGCCAGGAGCTTTCCTATGCCGACCAGCAGCGCCAGGCGATGGAAGAAAAGCGCCAGGCCCGCAGGGAACAGCAGGCCGAGCGTGAACGCATCTGCCTGCAGGCCAGGGACCAACTGGCCCGCATAGAGCCCAGCAGGCGGGTGTTTTACACCGATGAAGCCGGCAACACCACGCGCCTGGATGATGAACAGCGGGTGCAAATGGTGGAGGACAACAGAAAACTGGTGGACGAATACTGCGACTGAGGCGACCGGCACAGCCCGGTCCCGGCTGCGCGGTGGAGGCAATTTCAGCGGGTGCTACCCGATCGCCGGGCAGCCCGTTACAATGCGCCCTTTCCATTACAAGCCCTCATTCATGAAAGCCAGCAAATTCCATCTCGTCACCACGCGTGAAACCCCCGCCGATGCGGAAATTGCCAGCCACCAGCTGATGCTGCGGGCCGGCATGATCCGCAAGCTCACTGCCGGCATCTACACCTGGACACCGCTGGGCTGGCGCGTTTTACGCAAGGTCGAAAACATCGTGCGCGAGGAGATGGATCGCGCCGGCTACCTGGAACTGCTGATGCCGGCAGTGCAGCCGGCCGAACTCTGGCGTGAAACCGGCCGTTGGGACGACTTCGGCGGGCAGTTGTTGAAACTCACCGACCGGGCCGGGCGCGAATATGTCTTTGGCCCCACCCACGAGGAAGTGATCACCGACCTGGCCCGCAACGAACTGCGCAGCTACAAACAGCTGCCGTTGACGTTTTACCAGATCCAGACCAAGTTCCGTGACGAGATCCGGCCGCGCTTCGGCGTGATGAGGGCGCGCGAGTTCCTGATGAAGGACGCCTACTCATTCCACATCGATGCGGCCAGCCTGGAAGCCACCTACTGGGAAATGTATGAAGTCTATTCGCGCATTTTCACCCGCGCCGGGCTGACCTTCCGCGCGGTACGGGCGGATTCGGGCGCCATCGGCGGCAATGCCTCGCACGAGTTCCATGTGCTGGCGGATTCGGGCGAAGACGTGATCGCTTTTTCCAGCGGGTCGGACTTCGCGGCCAATATCGAACTGGCTGAAGCGGCGAGGCCGCGGCAGCCGCGGCCCGCACCCGGCGCGGAGATGCGCCTGGTGGAAACGCCCGCAGCCCGCACCATTGAAGACCTGGCGGAACAATTCAGCGTGCCCGCCGTGCAGTCGGTGAAAACCCTGGTGGTCCAGGCGGCGGAAGGGCAGGAACACGGTTTCGTGGCGCTGCTGGTGCGCGGCGATCACACGCTGAATGAACTCAAGGCAGCCAGGCTGGATGCAGTGGCCTCACCCCTGCGCTTTGCCACCGAGGAAGAAATCAGGGCGGTCATGGGTGCCGGGCCCGGATCCCTGGGGCCGGTCAACTGCCCGATTCCCTGCATTGCCGACCACAGCGTGGCCGCGCTGGCGGATTTCACCGCCGGCGCCAATGTCGACGGCCAGCATTACTTCGGCATCAACTGGGAACGGGATGTGCCACTGCCGCCGCAGGCGGACCTGCGCAATGTCGTAGAAGGTGATCCCAGCCCGGATGGCCAGGGTGAAATCCGCCTGGCGCGGGGCATCGAAGTAGGCCATATCTTCCAGCTGGGCACCAAGTACTCCAAATCGCTGAATGCCGTGGTGCTGGGTGAGGACGGCCGCTCGCACCCGCTCGAGATGGGCTGCTACGGTATCGGCGTATCACGCATCGTGGCCGCTGCCATCGAGCAGAACCATGATGAGGCCGGCATTGTCTGGCCTGCGCCGCTGGCGCCGTTCCAGGTGGCGGTGCTGCCGATGAACGCGAAAAAATCCTACCGGGTGCGCGAAGTGGCCGAAGCCCTGTATGAAGAACTGCTGGCTGCCGGAGTGGAAGTGCTGCTGGATGACCGCGACCTGCGGCCCGGCGTAATGTTCAACGACATGGAACTGATAGGCATTCCGCACCGCGTGGTGATCGGCGAGCGCGGCATCGACAGCGGCATGCTCGAATACCGCCAACGCAGCGCTGCCGAAAACGAGGAAATTCCATTGGAGGGAGCGGCCAGGGAAATCCTGCGGCGCCTGGCGATTTAACTACCCTGGCTGCCCTCGGCAGGTTGATCTGCCGAGGTCGGGTGCTCATGCAAGCCGCTACGGATATGCAGGTCCCTTTGCGGGTACGGTATTTCCACGCCCTCGGCACGGAAGCGGCGGTCGATTTCCATCAATAACTCGTGTACCACCAGGCCACGCTGTTCCGGCGCGGCGATCCAGCCCAGCAATTCGAAATCCAGCGAGCTGTCACCAAACCGGCGCATGCGCACGCGGGGAGACGGGTTGTCCAGGATGGTGGCATTGTCATCGGCGATTTCCTCGAGAATGCGCACGACCTTTTCCGTGTCGCTGCCATAAGCCACCCCCACCGGCACGCGAATGCGCTGCTTCACCCACGGGCCGCCGCTCTCGTTGGTGATCTTGGCCGCGCCGATTACTGCGTTCGGAATCGATATTTCAACGTCATCGCGAGTCAGCAGGCGGGTGGAACGGATGCCGAGGTGGGTGACGATGCCGCGTTCCCCCGTATCGAGCACGATGTAATCGCCGATCTTGTAGGGCGCATCCGCCACGATGGAAACACCGGAAATCAGGTTGGCCAGCGTATCCTTGGCCGCGAAGCCGACGGCAATACCGATGATGCCCGCCGAGGCCACCCAGGCCGTGGCATCGATGCCCCAGATGGCAAAGAACAGGTAAACGAACAGGCCCAGCAGGGATAGCTTGATGCCCATCTCAAACAGCGGCACGGTGCGTGGCTGGAAGGCATGGAACCTGTCGCGGTGGGATTCCAGCGCCTCGAGAATGACATTGGTGGCCTTGAACCAGGCCCTCCCCCAGAACAGCATCAGCAGGGTCAGCAGGATGCGAATGCACAATTGCTGCAGGAAGGCGGAAAATTGCAGCGACAGCACCACCACGATCAGGCCAAAGGTAATCGCTGTCTGCATGATCGGCGCGGACAGGTACTCGATGATCTGGTTTTCCAGGTGGGATTCAGTTGACTTAGCCAGCCGCGCGATGAATTTCTCGATCAGCAGCTTGATCGCTTTGCCAATGCTGTAGCTGAGCAGCAGGATCACCGCCAGGAGCAGGGCTTCATGATTTAGCAGGAAGTCCCAGGTTTCCTGCATGAAGCCGGGCAGGTAGTTGCCTACGTCGATATCAAGCGGCAGCTGCTCGACTACATCGGAAGTGGAATCCTGTGGCGTGCCAGAGGCCGTGCTGACACTTTCCGCCGGAACCTGTTGCGGGTTTACAGACTCAGTCGGCGAAGCGGGTTCCGTGGCTGCCTTGGCGGGTTCCGACTGCACTGCTGCTCCCTGATTGCACCGTCATCTTGAGGTTATCACCCATGCCGCCGCCAGACGAGGGCGAACCCCAATCCCAGCGCCAGTATTCCGTAAGCGCCGGCGGCCGATACGATATAAGGCCACAGCGGGCCGCCGGCGTCAAAGTCCATCCGCTCCACCCAGTCCAGGAAGACAGCGGCGGCGGCCAACAGCACCAGCAGCACGAGGCTGTCACGCAACAGCCATCGGCGGCCGGGCAACAGATACCAGTAGAGCCACACCAGGATGGCCAGTACCGGCAAGAGCAACAGCAAGGTGAGCATCAGCCGAGCCGCTGGATACCGACGGCGCTGCGCAACCGACGCATGAACGGCGTGGCGAACGCCCGCGCGCGCGCCGCGCCGCCCTGCAGGACCTCCTCGATCTGGCCGGGCTGTGACATCAGCGATTCATAACGTTCGCGTGCTTCGGCCAGCTCGTTGTCGATGAGTTCAAAGGTCTGCTGCTTGGCATCGCCCCAGCCGATGCCGTCGGCGAATGCCTGCTGCATGGCGTTGCGCTGCTCCGGCGAGGCAAACGCAGCGTAGATGGAATAGAGCGCGGAATCGGCGGTGTCTTTCGGTTGTCCCGGCTCCAGCGAATTGGTGACGATTTTCATGATGGCCTTGCGCAGCTGTTTCTGCGGCAGCCACAGCGGAATGGTGTTGTTGTAGCTTTTCGACATCTTGCGTCCGTCCTGGCCCGGCAGCACCGCGACATGCTCATCCACCACGGCTTCGGGAAGCACAAAGTGTTCACCAAACAGGTGATTGAATCGCTGCGCGATGTCGCGAGCCATCTCCAGGTGCTGCACCTGATCGCGCCCCACGGGTACCTGGTTGGCATTGAACATCAGGATGTCGGCTGCCATCAGCACCGGGTAGCTGAACAGGCCCATGGTGATGGCATGGTCAGCGTCCTCGCCGGCTTCAAGATTTTCCTGCACAGCGGCCTTGTAGGCATGGGCGCGGTTCATCAGCCCCTTGGCGGTCACGCAGGTCAGCATCCAGGTAAGCTCCGTAATCTCCGGTATGTCGGACTGGCGGTAAAAGATCGCCGTGCCGGTATCCAGCCCCAGCGCCAGCCAGGTGGCCGCGATTTCCAGGGTGGACTGGCGGATGCGCGCCGGATCCGAGTTCTTGATCAGAGCGTGATAGTCCGCCAGGAAGTAATATGACTGGACATTGGCGTTACGGCTGGCCTGGATGGCCGGTT
This sequence comes from uncultured Wenzhouxiangellaceae bacterium, assembly GCA_964470455.1. GTDB lineage: Bacteria > Pseudomonadota > Gammaproteobacteria > Xanthomonadales > SZUA-36 > JAWXBM01. The sequence goes on along the minus strand of CAYYCX010000053.1, from coordinate 19,533 downwards.
TGATGGCACCTACATAATTGCCAAGGTGCGGCGTCCCGGTGGTGGTGATGCCGGTGAGTACGGTATTTTTCTGCATGCGGGAGAATCACTGGATTTGCGGACAGTGCGCTATTCTAACCGCAATATTGCGGTTTGGGAGCCGCAGGCCGATTATCCATGCGCCCGCAACATGACGGAAATTCAGTCCGGCGATGAACCCTCCGAAGAACCGGCGGCCAAACCATTAAATACACAGGAAGCGACGAGCCAATGCCACTCGGGCGAGAATTACCGCACGGCCTGAAATCCTCCATGACTGGCGCTGTCCGGTGGCTGTTGTGTTGTTTGCCATTGGCCGTGATGCTGGAATCGCCGCTGCTGGCGGCCGGAATGACGCAGGATACTGCCGCCACGGCACCCGCCGGTCCGGAAAACCCGGCATTGCAGGATACCAACGCTCCACCAGGGACAACCGCCGCGCCGGAGTCGACCGGCGATGAAGACCTGTGCGACTGGCAACTTTCAGGCCTGCCTGTGCAGGAACAGACCCAGCAACTGGTATACGGCATTTCCTGCCACAGCTTTCGCTGGCTTGACCATCTGTTTGGTGATGAAAAAGACTTCCCGGAAAACCAGGTGAACGGGATTTGGCTTCTGGGATTTGACTACCGCGAATATGATCAATTTGATTTTCGCGGCCGCTTTCGCGTGCGCGCTGCCCTGCCGAATCTCAGCAGCCGCTGGGATGTGATCGTCGGGCGCGAGAATGAAGGTGAATTCGTGTCCGATACCGCACCCGCGGAGCAGACCCTGTTCAACCCCGGCCTGTCACGCGATGAGGACAATGAATGGTTGCTGGGCCTGGGGCACCGCAAGAAAAATCGCCGCAAGGGTTTGGACTATTCGGTTGGCGTGAGCGGGGGTTTCCCGCTCAGCCTGTACGGCAAGGTGCAGTACTACTATAACCACGAGTTCACGCCCAAAACCGACCTGCGCTTCCGCCAGACCCTGTTCTGGCGCACCGATGACGGGCTGGGCACCACCTCCCGCGCCAACCTGGTGCATCAGGCTAATCCGACGGATGTCATTCGATGGGAAGGTGTGGCTACGGTTTCAGAGGAAACGGAGGGCATGAAATGGTACGCCGCCCAGACCTGGTACCACCAGTTCCATGGCACCAACGCCATCCTGCTGCAGGCCTTTGCCCGAGGAGAAACCGACGAGGACGTACCGCTGCGCGACTTAGGCCTGAACCTGATCTGGCGCCAGCCTTTCACAAGGGACTGGATGTTTCTTTCCATGGGCCCCAACATTACCTGGCCCAGGACGTTCAAGGATGAGGATCGCGAACTTTCCCTGGGCTTCAGCCTGTGGGTTGAAATGGAATTTGGTGATTACCAATATTGAAATCACCTGCAACAGACACCGCAATCCGACAGAATTGAGAACCGATGAACCTGCGCGCCCTGCAATATTTCGTGAAACTGGCTGACATCCGGCACTTCAGCAAGGCCGCCGATGCCTGTTTCGTCAGCCAGCCCACCCTCAGCACCCAGATCAGGAAACTGGAAGAGGAACTGGGCACGCAACTGGTGGAGCGGTCCCCCAAGAACATCATGCTGACCCCGGTCGGCGAAGAGATAGCCGAGCGGGCCCGCAAGCTGCTCGCGGATGTCGAGCAGATCCGTACCGTGGCAAGGCGCAGCAGCGACCCCTCCGAAGGCAACCTGCGGCTGGGGCTGTTCCCCACGCTGGCTCCTTACCTGCTGCCGCACGTGGTACCGGGATTGCGCCAGCGGTTTCCCCGCCTGCGCCTGCAGCTGATGGAAGAAAAAACCGATGTGCTGCTGCGTATGTTGCACCGCGGTGAACTCGATGCCGCTTTGCTGGCCCTGCCCATTCCGGATACCGGTTTGCAGGTGGAAGTGCTGTTCCGCGAGCCGTTCCTGCTGGCCCTGCCGGCCGGCCATGAGCTGGCCAAAACGGCCGAAATAAAGATCGAAGACCTGCACGGGAACGAACTGCTGCTGCTGGAAGAGGGCCACTGCCTGCGTGAGCATGCGCTGGAAGTATGTACCCTGGCGGGAGCGCACGAACGGGTGGACTTTCACGCCAGCAGCATGGAGACGCTGCGGCAGATGGTGGCCGCGGAGGTGGGCATTACATTGATGCCCAAACTGGCGGTGATGCCGCCGATCGCCGAAACCGATAACCTGATTACCCGGCCCTTTGCCGGCCAATCGCCCAGCCGGACCATCGCGCTGGTATGGCGCAGCAGCTCGGCCCTGGGCAGCTTTCACCTTGAACTGGCGCGGATTTTCCGCGAACTGACGGAAAAATTGTTGAGCTGAAAATGCCATGGCCCGGCCAGGAATCCATCCTGGCCGGGCCATGCTGACACGTCGGCTTCCGGCCTTGGGCCGGAACGGTCAGTAGTCCAGGCCTTCCAGCAATTCCTGTGCCTCGTCCGGGCCATCCGGCACATCGGCAAACAGGGGCGTGGACAGGTAGCGCTCGCCCGTATCCGGCAACATGGCCAGGATCACCGAACCTTCTTCGGCCTGTTCCGCCACTTTCAGCGCCGCGGCAAACGTACCGCCGGAAGAAATACCGCAGAAGATGCCTTCCTTGGTCGCCAGCGCTTTTGAAGTTGCGATGGCTTCGTCATCCGTGACCGGAATGTTCTGGTGGGCGACCTTGCGGTCCAGCACGTCGGGAATGAAATCGGGAGTCCAGCCCTGGATCTTGTGCGGCGCCCATTCCTTGCCTTCCAGCAGGGCGGCGCCGGCGGGTTCGGTGGAGATGATCTTCACATCGGGCCGGGCCAGGCGGATCATCTGGCCGGCGCCGGTGATGGTGCCTCCGGTGCCGTAGCCACTGACGTAATAGTCCAACCGGCGATTGGCGAAATCCGACAGGACCTCCGGACCGGTGGTGTTGCGGTGGTAGGCCGGATTGGCCATGTTTTCAAACTGCTGGGTCATGAACCAGCCATGTTTTTTGGCCAGCGCTTCGGTGGCGGCCACCATGCCGGTTGCGCGGCGCGGCGCGGGAGTGAGCACCACGCGTGCGCCCAGGAACCGCATCAGGCGGCGGCGTTCGATCGAAAACGATTCCGCCATCACCGACACGAACGGGTAACCGCGCACGGCGCACACCATGGCCAGTGCGATGCCGGTGTTGCCGGAAGTCGCCTCCACCACCGTTTGCCCGGGCTTGAGTACGCCCCGCTTTTCCGCATCCAGAATGATGCCGAGCGCCAATCGGTCCTTTACCGAACCCATGGGATTGAAGGATTCAAGCTTGACGTACATTTCGACGCCATTGGGTGCCAGGCGGTTGATCCTGACAACCGGCGTGTGCCCGATGGTGTCGAGTACATTGTTGTAAATCATGTGTACTTCCTCGTGTGATGATCAGTGATGATGCAAATCGGTCCAGCGAGTGGCCTCAGGCTGCTGCGAGCAGGGCCGGCTGCTGCTGAAACCAGCTGAGGGTACTCCCCAGCGCAGCGACCTGTCCAATGATCAGCAGGGTGGGCGCTCCCGGCTCCACGGCCGCAGCCAGCTGCGCCAGTTCATTCACTGTCCCCAGCGCTACCCGCTGCTGTTCGCGGCTGCCGTTGGCCACCAGGGCAACTGGCAATTCGCCGCTGATTCCGGCCTGCAGCAGTTCGGTGCGGATCCGGGCTGCCTGTTTCAGGCCCATGTAGACCACCACGGTTTTTCCTGGGCCGGCTATCGCCCGCCAATCCCGCGCGGTGTGGTGACTTTCGTCGTCATGAGCCGAGGCGCCATGCCCGGTAACAAAGGTGACCTCGGCGGCGTGATCACGGTGAGTCAGCGGAATGCCGCTGTAGGCGGCGCAACCCAGGGCCGCGCTGATACCGGGTACCACCTCATAGTTGATTCCGTGGTCGCGCAGGAACTCCAGTTCTTCACCGCCACGCCCGAAAACGAAGGGATCGCCCCCTTTCAGCCGGACTACCGTACGCCCCTTTCGAGCCTCGGCCACCATCAGTTCGTGAATCTGTTCCTGGCTTCGATGGTGATCACCGGCACGCTTGCCCACATCGATCCGATCGGCATCGCGCCGGGCCAGGTCCAGCACTTCTTCGCTGACCAACAGGTCGTGCAGGATGACATCCGCCTGCCCCAGCACGTGCAGGGCACGCAGGGTGAGCAGGTCGGCCCGGCCTGGTCCGCCACCCACCAGGAATACCTTGCCCGACGAAGCCGGAATGTTCGAGTCCCCAGTCCCCGAAGGTTGAGAGCTGCGCTCGTCCAGGGCCGATTGCATCTGGCGACGGATCTGCTCCCCGTCCTGCAGGCTCCAGCTGCGGATGGGTTTTTCCCGCAGCAGCTGCTCCCAGAATCCGCGCCGGTTGCTTTGCGGCAGCGCGGATTTGACGGCCTGGCGCATGGCTCCGGCGGCACTGGCCACCCGGCCCAGGCCCAGCGGCAACAAACGCTCGATCCAGCCGCGAATCACCCGCGCCAGTACCGGTGAACTGCCGCCGGTGGAAATCGCAACCTGAACCGGCGAGCGATCGATGACCGCGGGCGAGATGAAGCGGCAATGGGCCGGGTCGTCCACCACATTGGCCAGCAGGCCTGCCTGCTCGGCGTCCCGGTAAATGCGGCGGTTGAGTTCCGCGTCGTTGGTGGCTGCAAACACCAGTCGCGCACCCTGCAGGTGCTCGCGGGCATACTCCGCCCCGCAGTGCCGGATTTGCCCGCCTTCCAGCCAGGCGCGGAACTGCGGATTCAGCTCACGGGCCACCACACAAACCTGCGCACCCGCCTGCAACAACAACCGGGCCTTGCGTTCAGCAACCGCTCCGGCGCCCGCCAGAACCACTGGCTGGCCACGCAAATTGATAAAAACCGGAAAGAAATCCATGCCCTGCTCCGCCAAACCACTGGCCTTGATATTGAACCGATCATAGTCAGCCCCAAACTACGAAAGAAATACGCATTCCTTTCGCCCTTATAATCCAGCGTTATATCATCAAGGCGAAATTGCGGGTTGCTTTGGCCCGGCGGGCTATTTAATCTGCAATCGGATTTACAGGAAAATGGTCTGTTACAAGTGCTTGACAGGGATGCTGGCCAGGGTTTTCCACCGAATTTGATGCCATGAAACTGCAACAACTGCGTTACCTGATCGCCATCGTCGACAGCGGTATGAATATCACCGCGGCTTCGCAGGCTTTGTTTACTTCACAACCGGGTGTCAGCAAGCAGGTCAAGATGCTGGAGGACGAGTTGTCGCTGACGCTGTTTGTGCGCAAAGGCAAGAGCCTCGAAAGGCTGACTGAAGCCGGCGAGGAAGTCGTGCGCCGCGCGCGCAAAATCCTCACTGAGGTGGACAATATCCGTTCGGTTTCCCAGGAAATGTCCGGCCAGCAGCAGGGCAGCCTGCAGGTTGCCACCACCCACACCCAGGCCCGTTATGTGCTGCCCGACCTGCTGGAAACGTTCCAGCGGCAATATCCGGGCATCTCGGTGAACCTGATACAGGGCACTTCCGACCAGATTTCAAAAAGGGTAACGGAACAGGAAGCGGATTTCGCCATCGCGTCGGGACGCAGCGAGTTGTTCGGCGAACTGGTCACTTTGCCGATCTATCACTGGGAACGCACCGTGCTGGTGAAGCCCGACCATCCGCTCACCAAGCTGCCGCGGCTCAGCCTGGAAGACCTGGCCCGCTATCCCATCATCAGCTACACGCACAGTTTTGATCCCGGTTCAGACCAGCAGACCGCCTTTGCCAGGGCCAACTGCAAACCCAAGGTGGTGTTTACCGCGGAAGACCCGGACGTGATCAAGGCCTATGTTCGCAAGGAGATGGGTATCGGTATCGTCGCCTGCATGGCGTATGAGAAAGACCGCGATGCAGACCTGGTTTCGCTCAATGTCAACCGGCTGTTTCCCAGCTGCACCACCTGGATCGGCTTTCGCAGGGACCGCTTCCTGCGCGATTACATGTATGCCTTCCTGCAGATCATGGTGCCCGGCATGGACCGGCAGCGCATCGACGATTTCATCGCCCATGCCGAGGGTGGCGCCGGCCCGGCGTTCGGGCAATCACTTGGCGCGCTGAATCAGCACCCCAACATCGGCAACCGCTTTTCAAGCTGTTGCAACGGCACCTTTAACCTGTAGTTCGTTCTGTTCGGCCACCAGGTTGGGCGTGAAGTGCTCCACCTCGTGCAGGCCGCACTCGCGCAAAAGGCCGGAAAAGCGCGTGTCCTGTTCTGACTCGCCGAACTGCAGCGGGCGGCTGGAATGGTGGTCGCCGATCGAGACATAGCCTTGCTCCCACAGCGGGTGGTAAGGCAGGTCGTAGTGTTTCAGGTACTGGTGCACGTCGCGGTTGTTCCAGTCCACCAGCGGGTAAACCTTCACCACATTGCCCTGGCGCTGCAGCACCGAAAGCTCGCTGCGGGTGTCGGACTGGGTACGGCGCAGGCCACTCAGCCAGGTGCCTACATTCAGGTCTTTCAGCACCCGTTGCATGGGCTCGACCTTGTTGAGGTAGTTATAGCGGCGGATACCCTCGGCGCCCTGCTCCCAAAGGCGTCCGTACCGTTGCTCCTGCCAGGCGGGGCTGAGCTGCGGACGGTAGATGTGCAGGTTCAGGTCCAGCCTCTCCGTGAGTTCGTCGATGAACCGGTAGGTTTCATCAAACAGGTAACCCGTATCGATCAGGACTACCGGAATGCGCGGCTTGAGTTGCGTCACCAGGTGCAGCATCAATGCCGCCTGCACGCCAAAGCTGGACGTCAGCACCACCTGGTCGGGCAGGAAATCGAGCGCCCATTGCACCCGGTCCTGGGCCGACATTTTTTCCAGGCAGGGATTCACGGCATCCAGCTGTTGCTGGGTCCAGTGTTGGCCGGGGCGGGGTATGCAGAGTTTCAATGCCTGTTCACTCATGATCAGCCTGTCAGTTCAAAGTGTTGTTGATTTGCGCCGGGTTGGAATCAGCGCGCGTCGAATGGGTTGAGTTGGACAACAGCCCCTGCCGGAACAGAAAGTCGCCAAAATGCTCGTTGCCGTCCCTGCCGCCGGCGTAATCGGCAAACAGCTGGTCCAGCTCTTCCAGCACATCCGCTTCCTGCACGGATTCGCGGTACAGCGAATTCATCCGCGTGCCGTTGAAGGCGGCGCCCAGGTGCAGGTTGTACAAACCGGGGCCCTTGCCCACCAGGCCGATTTCGGCCAGGTAGGGACGGGCACAGCCGTTCGGGCAGCCGGTCATGCGAATGGTGATGGCCTGCTGCAGCAGATCGTGTTTGGCCAGCAGTTGTTCGATGCGGCCGACCAGTTCCGGGAGGTAACGTTCGCTTTCCGCCATGGCCAGGCCGCAGGTGGGAAAACCCACGCAGGCCAGGGCGTGCTCGCGTATCGGGCTGAGCCGGTTCCAGCTGTCGAGGCCATGGCCGGCAACGATTTCATCGATGGCGGCACGATCCTGTCCGGCTACCTTGCACACCATCAGGTTCTGGTTGGCCGTGAGGCGGAACTCGCCCTTCAGTACCCTGGCGATTTCGCGCAACCCGGTGAGTTGCGGGGCATCCGGCTGGTCCTTGACCCGGCCGTTTTCAATGTACAGCCCCAGGTGCCACAGCCCGTCATCGGACTGCTGCCAGCCCAGGCGGTCGCCGGTGTGGGTGAAGTGATAGTCACGCGCCGGCTCCAGGCGGTAACCCAGGCGTTCAGCCAGCTGATCGTGCAGCCAGTCGAGGCCATGGTCGTCAATGGTGTACTTGAAGCGGGCGTGCTTGCGGTCGCTGCGGTCGCCGAAATCCCGCTGGATCTTCACGATGGCTTCGGATACTTCCAGCACCTGGTCCGGTGAGCAGAAGCCCACCACCGACGCCAGCCGCGGATAGGTTTTCGGGTCGCCATGGGTGACGCCCATGCCACCGCCAGCCGCCACGTTGTAGCCCTGCAGTTCGCCCCCGGCGACGATCGCGATGAAGCTCAGGTCGTGGGCGAAAACATCGACGTCATTCCGCGGCGGAACGGCAAAGGCGATCTTGAACTTGCGCGGCAAATAGGTTTTGCCATAAATCGGTTCGTGTTCCTGCTCGGCTGCTTCGCCAACCAGCTTTTCGCCATCCAGCCATATCTCATGGTAGGCGTTGGTTCGGGGCAACAGGTGCCGGCTGACTGCAGCGGCGTCGTCACATACCCGGCGGTGCATCGCTGAAAGCTCCGGCAACACCGCGCTCATGACATTGCGGTTCACATCACCGCAAGCGGCGATGGTGTCCAGCAGGCTGTCGCAGATGGCCTTGATGGTGGGTTTCAGGTGGCGCTTGACCACGCCGTGCAGCTGGAAAGCCTGGCGGGTGGTCAGGCGTATCGTGCCGTTGGCGTGTTCCGCGGCAATCGCATCCATCGCCAGCCACTGCTGCGGTGTGCAGATACCGCCCGGAACACGGGCGCGGATCATGAACTGGAGGTCCGGCTCCAGCATTTGCCGGCGGCGTTCGTCACGCACGTCCCGATCGTCCTGCTGGTAGAAGCCGTGGAACTTGCTCAGCTGGGTATCGTCCTCGGCCAGGGCGCCAGTGGCGCTGTCGGCCAGGCTTTCCAGCAAGGTGCCGCGCAGGAAGCGGCTGCGCTCCTTGATGCCTTCAACCGGCGACAATTTGGCGTTTCCGGACATCAATACAGGTCCTTCAGGATGCGGCCGCCGCGGCGCAATTCGGCAAAGGCTTCAGCCGCGGCATCGGCGTCCAGGCCACGCTGTTCGGCCAGAACGTCCTGCACGGCGTGCTCCACTTCCTTGCCCATGGCCAGGCCGCCGCAGAGGTAAATCTGCGCGCCGTTCCGCAGCCACTGGTCCAGTCGCTCGCCCTGCTGGCGCACGATGTGCTGCACGTAGACTTTTTCCGCCTGGTCGCGTGAAAACGCGCAGTCGATGTGCTGGATCAGGCCCTTGGAACGCCACTCCAGCCACTCGCGCTGGTAGAGGAAATCACTGCGCAGGTGCGGGTTGCCGAAAATCAACCACACGGGCGTATCGGCTTCCTCCTGCTCCAACTGCTGCAGGAAGGCGCGATACGGGGCAATTCCGGTACCCGCTGCCACCAGGATGATTGGAGTCTTGCGATTCTCGGGCAGCCGGAAACGCTTGTTCGGCTCCAGGAAAACTCCCACCTCGTCGCCGGCCTGCAGATCATGGTTCAGGTAAGCGCTGGCCACGCCTTTGCGCTCGGTGCCAATGGCGTTGCTGTACAGCGTTGCCACCGTCAGGTGAACTTCCTCATCCACTTCGGCGCGGCTGGAAGCAATGGAATAGGAGCGCGGCGCCAACGGGCGCAGCAGGCCGGCCAGGTTTTCCAGGCTGATGTCTGCGCCTTCCAGCGGCGGGTATTCATCCACCAGGTCTACGAACTGGCGCTGCTCGATGAAGTCGCGGCGGGCGGCGGACTCCAGCGCCTCGAAGCGCTGCTGCAATGCCGCCTGGCGTGATGCGGCCGCGTATGCCAGCACCGTTTCGGCGCTGAGGCGGGTGATTTCACGCTCCCGCACCAGCAGTTCGTGAGCGGTGTGTGAATGGCCGTCGACTTCGATTTCCGCATCGGGCGCAATCGAAAGCGCTTCCAGGATACGGGCCACTACTGCATGGTCGTTATAGGCCCAGACGCCCAGGGCATCGCCGGGTTCATAGTGAATGCCGGAATCCTCCAGCGACAACTCCAGATGGTACACATGCTTGTCCGATTCCAGCCCGGTGATTTTCTGCGTGCGTTCCAGCGTGGCCTTGAATGGCCTGGTGCGCGTCCATTGACTTGCAGTGGGGTCCTGGCTGTGCACCACGCTCAGGTGCTGGGCGGCATTGCGCCTGGTGTCGTTGTCTTCAGGCAGCTGCTCACGGGCATAACCCAGCACCTGCTGCGACCACTGCGCAGCATTGTCGGTATAGTCCAGGTCGCATTCCACCCGGGTTGAATAGGGCTTTGCGCCGGTGGCCAGCAGCATCTGTTCCAATTGCCGGCCCGCTTCGCAGAATTTCTCGTAGCTGCGGTCGCCCAGCGCCAGCACCGTGAAATTCAGTGACTCAAGTTTCGGCGCCCGCGGGCTTTGCAGGTAATCGAACCAGTCGATGGCGTCGTCTGGCGGATCACCCTCGCCATGGGTGCTGATCACCAGCGCCACATGCTGCAGTTTCTTAAGCTGGGCAGGGCGTACGCTGCCCATGGATTGCAGGTCCACCTGCCAGCCCGCCTGCTGCAACTGGTCGGCCAGCTGGTTGGCGATGGTTTCACCCGTGCCGGTTTGCGAGGCATAGAACACGTGGAACTTCGGCGCTGCCGCCTGCTCAGCCTGCGGGGACTGAAGCGGCAGCCCGAGTGACAGATTGGCTTCGGGAGAGGCAACCAGCCGGCCGGCGATATAACCGCTGAGCCAGGCAGCCTGGGCAGCGTCCAGGCTGACAAGGCTGGACTGCAGCAGTTCGATCTGCTGCTTGCTGAAGGGCGAATTGTCGGTGCGCAAAGCCTGGAACATGCCGAAAGCCTCATTTCAAACAGGCATGCAGCATATGTTTCACAGGCAAGGCCGTGAACGAAGTGTTTTCTATCTGGATATAACCCAAAGGCATAACGCGGGCGGATACCCGCGTTTTTGGAATATGCGGCTCAGCGCATCAGGTCGCTCAGTTCCCGGCCTTTGGCGATGGCCGGCGCAGCGCTGTTCAGGCCGGCAGCCCGGCGAATGAAGGCTTCCTTGCCGGACCAGTTGCGTGACAGCAGGCCCAGGCCCAGGCGGCGCAGCGGGGCCAGCGCTCGAAGGCCAAACAGGCTGCGGATGCCGTGAATGCCGCGCGCCATCAGTTCCGATTCGGACCGGCGCCAGCGTGACCAGGCCTGCAGGCTTCTCGGCTCATTCAAAGGGGCGCCATTCCTGCGGTTGTGCAATACAGTTTCGACCAGCGCCGCCGCGTCCAGAAAGCCCAGGTTGACACCCTGGCCGGCCAGCGGATGCACCACATGGGCGGCGTCGCCCAGCAGCACCGAGCTTTGCGCCGCATACGAATCACTCAGCGCCATGGACAGGGGAAACGAGGCACGCGGGCCCACCGTTCGTAGTTCGCCGAACAAACCGGACGGCTCATGCAACCCCGCAACCGCCGACTGCAGGCGTTGCAGGAACACCGCGTCATCCAGCGCCAGCAACTCGCCGGCCTCGGCATCTGGCCGTGTCCAGACGATGGAATGCGCGCCATCCGCAAGCGGCAGGAAAGCCAGTGGCCCCCCGGGCATGAAGCGCTGCCAGGCCAACCCGGTGTTCGGAATTTCAGAACGCACCACGCACACGATGCCCTGCTGGCCGTAGGTCCAGATTTGCTGCTCCACGCCCATGGCTTTGCGAACCCGGGATGCGGCGCCATCGGCTCCTACCAGCAAGGGGGCAGTCAGCGTGGTGCCATCACTCAGGACCAGGCATGCCTCGGCAGTGGACAACCGGATCTCCTCGATACCGGCCGGACAGAACAACTGCACATTGGCGAGGTTTTTCAACTGCTGCCAGAGGCAATGCTGTACCAGGTCGTTTTCGACGATGGTGCCCAGCCGTTCCAGCGCAAACTCCGCCGCGCTGAAATCCAGCACGACCCGCTCATCCCCGTCTTCCACGCGCATGCGGCGATAATCGCAGTGTCTTTGCGCGGCAACCTGGTTCCAGACTCCGGCTGCCGCCAGCACATTGCGTGAGCCCGGTGAAAGAGCCGAAACCCGCAAGCCTACGGCCTCACTGGCCAACCAGGCTGGCGGCTCCCTGGCCTCCACCAGCTGCACCGCCAGGCCGGCGCGCGCGAACATGCAGGCCGTGGCGGCTCCAACCATGCCGGCGCCAACCACCAGGGCATCCGCGCTGGACCCCTTCATGAGCCTGACTCCGACCCCAGCCCCGACCCCTCTCCCAGACCTGGCCCCTGCCCCGTCCAGCCACCCGAACTCTCAACCGCTTGCCCAGCCAGACTCTCACCCAGGGCCAACCGGGGGATATGGCCGCGAAAACCCATGGCCCGGATGGCCAGCCGGCGACGCCACAATGGCACCAGGCGATGCGCCAGCAGGCCGGCGCGCCGCGCCGCTGCGGCCAGCGCCCCGGGGCTGGCGTAAAGCCTGGCCAAACCGTCGGTGTAGGCAATGGTTTCCCGGTGGTCCTCCCGGCGCAGGTCACTGTAGGCCTGCAGCAGGGCAGTGGCTCCCGGGTCAAACAACGCATCGCGGCGACGAGCGGCGGCGAGGCCATCCGCCAGCACTTCGGCCAGCACGGCCACATCACGCAGGCCCAGGTTGAAGCCCTGGGCAGCGATCGGGTGGATGGCATGCGCCGCGTTGCCGAGCAGCACTACCCGTGGCTGCCAATCCGTTTTGGCACGAACCAGTTTCAGAGGATAACCGGAGCGGTGGCCGATCTTTCTCCAGCGGCCCAGGGCATCGCCGAAACGTTGCTCGGCCTGTTGCAGGAATTCCTCGTCGGGCAAGCCCAGCAACGCCTCTGCCTGTTCGGTGGCAACCGACCACACCAGGCCGCAGCGGCCATCGCGGTGCGGCAGCAACGCAAACGGGCCTGTGGGTGTAAAGCTTTCAAAAGCCCTGCCCGCATGGTTTTGCGCCGGGCTGGCGTTGCAGATGATGGCGGTTTGCCGGTAATCGTGCCGCTCCACTTCGATGCCGAGGGCGGTTCTCACGCGCGACTCGGCCCCATCGGCGCCCACTACGAGGCGGGCCCGCAGGGATTGTTGCCCGCCATCAACCGTGTAGCTGACCTCCACATCCTGGTTGCCGGCTTGCATGCCATCGACCCGGGCCGGGCATACCAGGCTGAACCGGGGCGCAGAGTTGTTCGCCGGAGCGCCCAGCCGTTCCAGGTGCTGCAACACCGTCCCGCCGAACTCGCGCGCCTCCACCACGTGGCCGAAGCTCTCCAGCCCAAGCTCGGCTGAATCCAGCAACACGCTGCCGGCCCGGTTCAATTCGCGGACGTGGATGCTGCGGATCGCGGTGGCGTGAGACTCCAATCCGGCCCACAGGCCCAGCCCCTGCAGGATGCGACAGGAACTGGCGCTCAGCGCCAGCGTGCGGTCATCGTAGCTGGGCTGCTCGGAAGCGGTGGGAGTCACGGCTTCCAGCAGGCACAGTTTCAGGCCCAGGGGCGCCAATGCGCAGGCCAGGCTGGCGCCGACCAGGCCGCCGCCGATGATGGCCACGTCAAATTCCTGCACTGTCCCGCTCATGTCTGTTGCATTTCGAGGGTCGGCTTCAACCAGCCATCAGCGCTTCAATATCGGCCGTCGTCTTCACCAGGTCGGCCGTCAGGACCTGCGGCTCACCCTTGGTGACCGCGACATTGTCCTCGATGCGAATGCCAATGCCGCGAAAGGCTTTGCGCACCGTGGTGTCGTTGGGCGGAATGTAAATGCCAGGCTCCACCGTCATCACCATTCCCGGCTCCAGCAGCCGCGATTCTCCATCGACGGTGTAATCACCCACATCGTGCACATCGAGCCCCAGCCAGTGGCCGGTGTTGTGCACGTAGAAATGTTTGTAACCCTCCTGCTCCAGCTCCTCTTCAAGGCTCAAACGCAGGATGCCAAGGTCGATCATTCCCTGGGTAGCCACGCGCACCGCTTCGTTGTGCACGTCCTGCCAGTGGTTGCCGGCGCGCGCCTTGCCGATGGCCGCCAACTGTGCCTCCAGCACCACGTCGTAGAGGTCTTTCTGTTCCGGCGTGAACTTTCCATTGACCGGAAATGTGCGGGTGATGTCAGAGGCATAGCCGTCATACTCGGCGCCGGCGTCGATCAGCAGAAGGTCGCCGTCGTTGAGCGTGTCACGGTTGGCAATATAGTGCAGCACGCAGGCGTTTTTTCCGCCACCTACGATGGGGTTGTAGGAAGGCTCGCACTGGTTGCGCGTGAACACCCAGTTGAGCTCGGCATGGATTTCCGCTTCATTCATGCCTGGCCTGCAAACGGTCATGGCACGCTGGTGCGCTTCCACCGCCACTGCGGCAGAACGCTTCATGGCGGCAATTTCATCGCGGCTCTTGTACAGGCGCAGGTCGTGCAGCATGTGATCCAGCGCGTGGATTTCCTCGGGGGCGTGAAAAGTCTTGCGCGGTTTGTCCCGGAAATCGTTGAGCCAGCCGATCAGGCGCTGGTCGAATTGCGGCGATTTTCCGAGGTCGTAGTAGATGCGGTCGCGATCCTGCAGCAGACGTGGCAATCGTTTGTCCAGATCACCGATGTCGAAAGCGTCATCCATGCCGAACTGCTTCACGGCGCCCTTGAGGCCAGTCATCGGACCATCCCACATTTCGCGCTCCGGATCGCGCTCGCGACAGAACAGGATCGCTTGCGGCGCCTTTTCACCCGGCATCAGGCAAAGCACTGCATCGGGTTCCCTGAAGCCGGTGAGGTACAGGAAGTCGCTGTTCTGGCGATAGGGGTAATGCACATCACTGTTGCGGGTTTTCTCCGGCGCCGCGCACAGGATGATGATGGAATCCTCCCCTGCCATGCGCATCAGCTGGGTACGGCGCCGGGCAAATTCAGCCTGTTTGATCATTCAAAGTCTCTGCTCTGTTTTCTGCTGCCAGGGGTCTGCTGCAAAGCGCCGGGTTGGCGCAGTGCCGTTGGGATTTTCAATGGATGCGGTCGTCCGCGCCGGGACCACGCATTTCCTCGCACAGCATCAGCGTGACCACACGAACGTATTCGACGATTTCCATGAAAGCATTTTCATCGCTTTCCTCGCCCGGCTCTTCCAGGTCATCATCACCGGTGGCAAAGTCCATGACCTGCTCACGGTCCTCATCGGACATCACTACTTTCGGATAGCTGGCCCGGGCAATCTGGCGCAAGTCATTGAGCGCTTCCACCGCTTCGCTCGACAACTCAGGCAACTCACCGCCCAGGCCGATACCGGCCAGAAAGCCGGTGCACCACTGCGCCAGTGAATCGGTACGTTCTTCCAGCGGCTGGTCGTCATCCGGCAGCCAGAGGTTGAAGCCCAGGTCCATGTCGGCCAGCTGCTGCAGGGTGCTGATATGCGCTTCCGCCAGGAGTTCCTGCAAGGCCTGCCCGGGTTCATCCACCAGTTCCAGCGCCGCAAGCTGAGTGAGGTATTCCTGGTGGGATACGGCGCCGTTGCGGCAGATCAGGCCACACAGCACGCCATGGCATTCAGCCAGTTCAGCAGCGTCGAGATTGCCGCGGCTCAGCAGCAGCGCATGGTGGAAATCCGGCATCGGGTTGGAAGACATCACAATCCTTCATAAAACTGTGATGTTAACACCGCCGGACACCCGCCCGCAGCATGCCCTTTCCTGCCCATCCCTGAGATTGACGCTATTGCATACTCAACATATAGTGTGACGCCATGGAATCCCTTGAACAAACCAGCAAGGACCTCAGGCGCCTGGAGCAGCAATTGCGCCAGTTGCTGGACCAGTGCCGCAAGATGCGCGAGGAAAATGACTCCCTGCTGGCCCGCCAGGAATCCCTGGTTGCGGAGCGCGCCAGCCTGGTGGCCAAGAACGAAGAAGCACGCATCAAAGTGGAAGCCATGATCAACCGGCTCAAGGCGCTTGAACAGACGTGAGTGCCGCAGCTGAACCCGTTTCCGTCACCATTCTCGACCGGAAATACCAATTTGCCTGTACCGCCGACCAGCGCAAGGACCTGATCGAAGCCGCCAGGGTGCTGGACGAGCGCATGAAGGACATTCGCGAAAGCGGCCGGCTGATGTCGCTGGAACGCATCGCGCTGCAGGCTGCACTGAATTTCAGCGACGAACTGCTCAAGCTGCAACGGATTGTCAGCCTGCGCGAAGACCAGATCGATAACCGCATCCGCATGCTGGCGGACGAACTGGAACAGGAACTCCACCGCTGACCGGCATTCGCCGCCAGCACAAATTTACACACGTCTTGTCTCAGCAACCGCGCGTTGCGATACTCGCTGCCGCCAGTCCTGTTATACTCGTTCCTGCCCTCTGAGGTGTTCGCCAGTGGGACGTGTTGCCTTGTCCCTTAATCATGACCTCGGGGCGGTGAAACTGCGTGCCGTTGTGCATGTTCGCAATCCGCGAAAAGCCTGAAGCCCGGTTAGCTGCCCCACCTGAACCGTTGGTTCAAGGTCGTCGGCCTGCAGCGGCATCCTGGAGGGCACTGAACACCATGGGCGAATGAGCGGAAATCAATCCGCTTCATTCGCCCGTTTTTTTCCAGCGCCCGGAACACACCCTCGAATGAAACCTTCGGTGCCTGACATCACTGGAATCCAGAACCAGAAAAAGCACCTGCGCAGCCAGATGCGCAAACAGCGGCGCATGCTGGACGAGCAGCAACGAGTCCAGGCCAACCACGCCATCAGCCAGGGAGTGATCGAACGCCTGGCGCCATTGCAGCCATGTACCGTGGCGGCTTACCTGGCTTTTGACGGCGAACCGGATCTCGGCAGCGCATTTCCCGCACTGATCGAAGCCGGATTCCGGCTGGCTTTGCCATTCATTGAAAGCCATGGCGACACATCCCACATGGTGTTCCGCTACTGGCAACCGGAAGACAGCCTGGCACGCAACCGCATGGGGTTTTATGAGCCTCACCTGGGTGAAACCGTGGCCGCGAAAGACCTGGGCGCCATCCTGATGCCGCTGGTGGCCTGGGATGCATCGGGTTCCCGTCTCGGCATGGGTGCCGGTTATTACGACCGGGCACTGGAGCCCCTGCGTCATTCAGCATCGCCATTGCGCATCGGCATCGCCTTTGATGTGCAACGGACGGATCAATTACCCACCGACCCGCATGATGTACCCCTGCATGAACTGATCAGCGACAGCCGGCGGTTTACCTTCGCCAGCTGATCCGGGACAATGCCGGTCATTGTTGCAACAGGACAGAACCACGAAATGCGCTATTGGCTGATGAAAAGCGAGCCCGATGCGTTCAGCATCGATGACCTGAAAAACGCGCCAGGCAGGAAAACCCACTGGGACGGAGTGCGTAACTACCAGGCGCGCAACTACATGCGCGACGACATGAGCAAAGGCGACCTGGTGTTTTTCTATCACTCCAACTGCGAGGTGCCGGGCATCGTGGGTATCGCCGAAATTACGTCGAAATCGGCCTATCCGGATCACACGGCCTTCGACCCGAAAGACCATCACTTCGACCCCAGGAGTGATCCGGAAAACCCCACCTGGCTGATGGTGGATATCCGCTACAAGCGCAAAACCCGCCGCGTGATCAGCCTGAGTGAGCTCAAGCAGCATGATGACCGGTTGCAGGGATTCGCGCTGATCCGCCGCGGCAACCGCTTGTCGGTAATGCCGGTGGAAAAGGAGCACTGGGATTTTATCCTGGGGCTTGAAGGAGAAGAGGCATGAGCAGTGACCGTCAACTCGAGCAGAAAATGCGCGTGGCTGAAGCCGCGCTGGCCTGGGTACAGGAAGACAGCGTACTGGGCGTAGGCACCGGCAGCACGGTGAACTGTTTCATCGATGCGCTGGCCAACAGCAGCAAACGCATCGAGGCTGCGGTTTCCTCATCCGATGCCACTACGGCACGGCTGCGCGATGCCGGTATCGAGGTGCGCGAACTCAACAACGCCGGCACCCTGGACGTATACATCGACGGCGCCGACGAGTTCGACAAGCATCGCCGGCTGATCAAGGGTGGAGGCGGCGCGCTGACCCGCGAAAAAATCATCGCCGCGGCCAGCCGCAAGTTCGTCTGCATCGTGGATGAGAGCAAGAAGGTCGGCGTGCTGGGAAATTTTCCGCTGCCGGTGGAAGTGATTCCCATGGCGCGCAGTTACGTGGCCCGTCAACTGGTGGCGATCGGCGGCCAGCCGGTGTTGCGCGAAGGCTTCACCACGGACAACGGCAACCAGATCCTCGATGTGCACAACATGAACCTGGTTGATCCGGTCAACATCGAACAGCGCATCAACAACCTGGCCGGCGTAGTGACCTGCGGCTTGTTCGCCATGCGCCCGGCTGACGTAGTGCTGATGGCTACCCCACGCGGGGTGGTGGAAATCTGATCCCTCGGACTCGCTGACGGTTCAGGGAGACTCCTCGGCCAGCAACTCGTCCATGCGCCGGTTGAAGTCTTCCACGAACTCAAGGTAGTAGCTGCCGGTGCCCGGGCCGGAAAAGCCGGTGTGTATGCGCCGTACCTCGCCTTTCCGGTCGATGAAAATCGTGGTGGGAAACGCCAGCACATGATTCAGCATCGGCAGGGTTTCAGCCGCCAGTGTTTTATCGGAAAGCCCGGCGATCAGCAATTCGTAACCCACGTCAAATTCTTCCCGCAGGCGCTTGCCCTGCCGGGCAGCCAGGTCGAAATCCTCGAAATGTTCATACAGCAATGTCACGATCTCCAGGCCACGGTCGCGGTTTTCACGATAGTAATCCGAGAGAAACGAGACTTCGTCGGCGCAGTTGGGGCACCAGGTTCCCGACAGCGTCACCAGGACCACTTTGCCCTGGAACCTGGGATCATCCAGTGACACAGGATTGCCCTCGAGATCGGGAAAACTGAACTCCAGGCGGTCGTAGCCTTCCTTGAGATACGTCAGTGAATAGGCATCGGGAAGCTTTGCATCAAAATTGCGCTTGCCCCACCAGGTTTCATACGATCGCGTGCCTGACCAGAATCCTCCGCTGAGTTCATTCTGTTCATTCATGTCGGCACTGAAGGCAAACACATGGGCGCCGTCAAAAGTGGAAAGCAGCAGTTGCCGGCCACTGACATTGCCTTCGAGATAGCGGTAATCGCCGGTGGGTGTAAGGAACGTGCCAACCACCCGGCTGCCCTGCTGGTCAAATTCACCAACGGCCTGGGTTTGCTTGCCATCGTTGTCGGTGAACACAACTTCCCAGCGGCCGGTGACATCGATGCCCGGAGCGGAGTCGACTGCAAACCGCTGCCCGTTTCCGCGTTCAGCCCGAACCGGCATCACCTGTTCATAACCCAATTTCACCAGGGTCAGCGTACCCGTCATCCGGTCACCGGACTGTTCCAGTACGAAGGTATTGTTGAAGGCGGGAAAGCGCAGAGTCAGCGTTGAGCCAGCACTGGATATTTCCGGCACCACGACTTTTTCAATGCCGTTGATGAACCAGGCTTCGCTGTAATCGTCGGCTAGATGCAGCTGCACCGGCAATTCGATTCCTGGCAGTTCGATCACTATCCTCCAGGTTTCGCTGGCTACCGGTTCAGCCTGCCGGGTTTCGGCTTGCTGGGCTCGCTGGGGCGCATCACAAGCCACCAGCCACAGGCTGGCCAGCAGGATCGATAACAGTCGCATTGCCATGTCGTTTGCCTTCCTGGTGTCCTGGCGAAAGCTTAGCACTGCGCTGGAGCGGATACATGCCACTGCTGGTTCAGGGTACTGGAAGGCTTCAGTCGGCAAGGTCTTCCGGTCCTGGACTTGGTTAGCAGTAGTCTCCGTCCCCAGGTGGGGGATGCCCTTCCTGTCCCCGAGTCCGCCGCCCTGCGGGTGCCCTCGCCAATG
>CAYYCX010000052.1:0-27988 GCA_964470455.1 uncultured Wenzhouxiangellaceae bacterium | reverse complement strand
AGGTGGACCTGTCTCAACTACAACCGGAGGAAACAATTGTGGAAAACGATACTGAATTAAAGCTGGACGAACAGAACGCGCTGTTGTACGCCAAACGCATGAAGGAGTTTTACGAGTTCCTGGCCACCTACCTGGTGATGGCACTGGTGTTCCTGGTGGTGTTCCATGGCGAACCCGTGGTCTACATCATCTTCGCGGCGCTGGGCTTGGGCCTGGTGGTGCAGGGCCTGATTGCGTTTGAAAAACTGAGCTTCCTGAGCCCGGGCTGGGAGCGGCGCATGGCGGAGCGTAAACTGGGACGCAAGTTGTAGGTTGCCGGATACCTGAGCAAGGAAGGCCCGCATTTCATGAACACACATCGTATCTTTTCCATGGCATTCGCCAAAGTCTATCCCCTGTACATCAAAAAGGCGGAGCGCAAAGGCCGCAGCAAAGCAGAAGTGGACACCATCATCCGCTGGCTGACGGGTTACACGCAGAAAGGCCTGGAAAAGCAGATCGAGAAGCAGCATGACTTTGCAACCTTCTTTGCCCAGGCTCCCGCCCTCAATCCGAATGTGTCGCTCATCAACGGCGTGGTGTGTGGTGTGCGCGTCGAAACCATTGAAGATCCGCTGATGCAGAAGATCCGCTGGATGGATATCCTGATTGATGAGTTGGCCCGTGGAAAAGCCATGGAGAAGATCCTGCGATGAAGGCGAAGCGGATTGCGCCTGCTATTCTGGAGTGGCCAGTTGTAGAATGATTCTGTGAACACGTTTCCTGGAGTGACAAACCCATGCTCAACCTGAACATCAACGGCAATGAACTGGAGGTCGATGTCGACCCCACAACACCCCTGTTATGGGTGCTGCGCGAACAGCTGGGCCTTACCGGCACCAAGTACGGTTGCGGCATCGCCCAGTGCGGTGCCTGCACCGTACATCTCGATGGCGCCGCCGTGCGCTCCTGCGTGTTTCCCGTGAGCGCCGCGGTGGGCAAACCCATCACCACCATCGAAGGGCTGGCCGAGGGTGAAAAGCTGCACAAGGTGCAGCAGGCCTGGATCGACCACGATGTGCCGCAATGCGGCTACTGCCAGACCGGCATGATCATGGCCGCAACCGCGCTGCTGCAGGACAAGCCACAGCCCACCGATGCCGACATTGATTCGGCCATCACCAATATCTGCCGCTGCGGCACCTTTGTGGAAGTCCGCAAAGCCATCCACGCAGCAGCCAAGGCCTGAGGTGAGCACCATGAAACTGCAAAAAACCCTCAGCCGTCGTTCTTTCCTGGTCAATTCCGCCCTGGCCGGTGGTGGCCTGGCGATTGGCCTGAAGTTTCCCGCCACGATCCTCGCCGATGAAGCCGCAGCCGCCAGCACCAATGGTGCGGCTGAAGTGGGCGTTTGGGTATTGATCCATCCTGATGACCAGGTGGTGATCCGCATTGCCCGCTCGGAAATGGGCCAGGGCACGCTCACAGGTCTGGCGCAACTGGTGGTCGAGGAACTGGAGTGCGACTGGAACAAGGTCAGCACCGAGTACCCGACTCCGGGCGAAAGCGCCCGCCGCGGCAAACCCTGGGGCAGTTTCAGCACCGGTGGCAGTCGCGGTATTCGCAGTTCACAGGAGTACGTGCGAAAGGGCGGGGCGGTGGCGCGCATGATGCTGGTGCAGGCAGCGGCGGATCAATGGGGCGTGCCGGCCAGTGAGTGCATCGCGGCCAACAGCGTGATCACCCACCAACCCACCGGGCGAATGGTCAGTTTCGGAGCAGTGGCCGCCGCGGCCTCCCGGCTGGAGCCACCGGAAACTGTTGCCCTCAAGCCGCCGTCCGAATGGAAAGTGATTGGGCAACCCCTGAAACGCCTTGATACCCATGACAAAGTGACGGGCAAGCAGGTCTATGGCGCTGATGTACAGTTGCCCGACATGCTCAATGCCTGCGTAAAGCGCTGCCCGGTGTTCGGCGGCAAGGTGAAGGGCTTTGATGCCAGCCAGGTGGCGAGTATGCCCGGCGTGCACAAGGTGGTACAGGTGGGCGACGATACCGTGGCTGTGGTTGCCGCAACGTGGTGGCAGGCCAAGACCGCGCTGGACAAGCTGCCCATCGAATGGGACGAAGGTGAGAACGCCGGTGTCTCCACGGCAACCGCCGATGCGATGATGCAGGAGGGCCTGGAAGCGAGCGAGGCCTTTGAAGGCAACCGTGCGGGTGATGTGGGCACCGCAATTACCGGCGCCAGCAGAACCCTCGAGGCTGTGTACGCCTACCCGCACCAGAATCACGCGCCGATGGAGCCCATGAATGCCACCGTGCACTACACTCCGGAACGCTGTGAAGCCTGGGTGCCCATGCAGGATGGCGAAGGCGCATTCAACGAACTGGTCACAGTCACCGGGCTGAAACCGGAACAGTGCGAAGTGCACAAGCTGTTGCTGGGCGGTGGATTCGGCCGTCGCTTCAATTACCCGGATAACGACTTCCTCACCCAGGCCATCACCATCGCCATGCAGGTGCCCGGCCGGCCGGTGAAGATGCTGTGGTCCCGTGAAGAAGACATGGCGCAGGGCCGCTTTCATCCGGTGATGCAGTGCAAGATGACCGGCGCGCTCACCGCCGATGGCAAGCTCGAAGGCTTCAAAATGAGGCTGTCCGGCCAGTCCATCCTGGCGGGAGCCATGCCGGCAGTGCTGGAGCAAACCGGAGGCAAGGACCCGGCAACCTTCCAGGGCCTGAACCCGGACGGTGAAGCCGCGTTCGGCTACACCATTCCCAACCTGCTGATCGACCATGCCATGCGCAATCCGCCGGTGCCACCGGGGTTCTGGCGTGGCGTGAACATCAACCAGAACGCCATCTTCCTGGAGTGCTTCATCGATGAACTGGCGGATGCCGCGGGACAGGATTCCTGGCAGTTCCGTCGCGGCCTGATGCAGCAGCATCCGCGCAACCTGGCGGTACTGGACGCCGCGGCCGAGGGCATCGGCTGGAACGAGCCGACCCAACCCGGTGTGTACCGCGGCATGGCACAGATCATGGCCTTTGACAGTTACGTGGCAGCCGCCTGCGAGCTGTCGGTGAGCGAGGACAAGAAGGTGAAGATACACCGCATCATCGCGGCCACCGACCCGGGGTATGTGGTGAACCCGGCGCAGATACGCCGGCAGGTGTCAGGTTCATTCGTGTACGGACTTTCCGCCCTGTTCATGCAGAAGTGCACGCTGAAGGACGGCCGCATCGAGCAGCTCAATTTTGATACCTATCCGTCCATGCGGATTGCGCAGATGCCCGAAGTGGAAACCATCATCATTTCGGGAGCCGCGAAAGACGGCAGCGGTACCTGGGGTGGCGTGGGCGAGCCCACCATCGCGGTGGCGGCTCCGGCGGTGCTGAGCGCCATCTACCGCGCCACCGGTGAGCGCCTGCGCACGGTGCCGCTGAAGGATCACGGTTACACGCTGGTCTGAAGCCGGGCCGCTCCCTCGAAATCGGCCCGGTCAGGATGATGTTGTATTCTGGTGTATCCTGACCGGGCTGTTTGCTGGCAGACAGTCCAGCTGCAGGCGTTTGCAAGGGAGGGAAATTTGCCATGCTTCGAACGGTAAAAATCATCCTCGTGCTGGTGGTGGCCTTGTGGGGCTTCACCGGCGCGTTTGGCAATCTCGATGACTGGAACGGCACCCTGGGGGCGGTGGGCGCTGTCACCTCCATGGTCACTTTTGATGAGGCGCCGACCAGTTGGCGCGCCACTTCCAACCCGGTGATCGTCTGGTTGGGCGCGCTGTTCATCCTGTTGTCGAAAATCGCCGGCGCGGTGTTCTGCACTATTGGCGGTTTGCGCATGTGGGCCGCCAGGGCGGGAAATGCGCTGCAGTTCCAGGCTGCCAAGCAGCCTGCGCTGGTCGGCTGCGCCATCATGGTGATCATGCTGTTCGGTGGTTTCGTCGTCATCGCCGAAACCTGGTTTGAGCTGTGGCGCTCCGAGGCCATGCTGGGCCCGGCGCTGGGCTCCGCGTTCCGTTATGCCGGCTTGATCCTGTTGATTGCGCTGTTCGTCGCCAGCCGGGACGAATGACCAGCCGGGCGTCGACCCACAACACCCTGCTGGCCGCCCTGCTGCTGCTGATGGTTGTGTTGTCGGCCCAGTTGATCGGATTGCTGCGCGCCCACCAGCTGCTGGTGACCGACCTGGCCGAACTGCGCCACGTACGCTACGGCATGCTCAATGCCAACCACTGGGTGCAGCAGATCAGCGACATTGTGGAAATCAAGATCCGCGAAATCGAGCTGGAAGGCGAGAAGCGTGAAGCCGCCAAAGCTGCCATTGAAAACATTCTCGAAACCATGCTTACGGCCGCTGACCAGTATGTCCGCGAACAGCACACCACCGGCGACTGGTGGGACCGGACCACCGGGCGCATCAAGGAAAGCATGCGCAGCACCCTGATGGACATCGAAACGGTAAAGGCCGGCATTCCCGGTTATGCCGACCTGATTCTGGAAGAGCTGGACAAGCCGGAAACGCGGCAGGAGATCAACAAGTTCCTGACTGAATTCGTCAGTGACTTTGCCGCCTCTTCGTTCGGAGTGGTGGATGACTCGATCCGGGATGCCGTCCGCCAGCGGCATGGATGTGAAGGCAGTATCAATGACTGCAAACGGACCATCAGGGACCAGCTGGCCAGAGTGGATGCCACTGCGCGCAGCCACTCGCTGCTGACCCTGTTGTGCGCCGCGCTGATGTTGCTGCTGGTTGGCCGCAACCGCCTGGCTGGCAACCGGGTGCAATGGATGCTGCTGTGTGGCGCCGCACTGGTCCTGCTGCTGTGTGGCCTGCTGACACCCATGCTGGAGGTGGAAGCCCAGATCACACACCTGCGCTTCATGCTGTTGGGTCATCCGGTCGAATTCTTCAACGAAGTACTGTATTTCCAGAGCAAGAGCATTTTCGACGTGGTTTCCATCCTGATGTCGAAACGTGAGCCGGACATGATCCTGGTGGGTGTGCTGCTGGTTACGTTCAGCGTCATCTTTCCCATGCTGAAACTGCTGAGCTCGGTTCTGTATGTATACGCCGGAGGGGCCATACGGGAAAATGTACTGGTCAGGTTCTTCGCCCTGAAGTCTGGCAAATGGTCGATGGCGGATGTGATGGTGATCGCTATCCTGATGGCCTACATCGGGTTCAATGGCATGATTTCCAGCCAGCTGGACCTGATATCCAGGGGCGCGGTGGCTTCCGACATGAGCGTGCTCACCACCAATGGTACCGCCCTTCAACCGGGCTTCTTCATGTTCCTGGCGTTTTGCGTTTTCAGCCTGGTGGTTTCCGCGTTGATGGAAGACACATGAGCGGCCGCGGCGCCATGCCGCACGGCCATTCAAACCGTAGTTCCGCACTTGAGAGGAAGTTCGCATGAGCACAGAAAACTCGATTCTCAGCCTGGCCAACCCGGTGTTTGCAACTTACCTGCTGACCGCCTCCATCATGCTGCTGAAACTCATGCTGCAGCCCTGGGTCACCGTCCTGCGCATGATGAAGGTCAAGGGCGGCTTTCGCAGCCCGGAAGACCTGAAGAAAACGCCACTGAACCCGAACCCCGACCCCGGCCAGCTGGAACCCAACGAGTATGTGGAACGCTCGCGGCGCATGAACCTGAATGACCTGGAAAGCATTCCCGCTTTCGTTGCAGCCGGCCTGTTGTTTGTGCTGGTCAGCCCGCCCTTGCTGTTCGCGCAGATCGTGCTGTGGGGCTACGTGATCGCCCGTGCGGCCCACATGGTGGCTTACGCCACCGGCCAGATCCACGACATCCGCGCCACCTTCTGGACCTTCAGCTCGCTGGCGGTGCTGGTGATGCTGGGCTACACGCTGGTGCAGGTTTTTTCAGGCTGACCGTCGCGAACCGGGTGCCGGTCACTGGCCGGTGCCTGCGGACTTTGAAATCCACCTGAGCTGCAGCGTCACTCCAGCCAGGTAGCACAGCAGGAAAACGGCGTAAAAGCCCTGTAGCACCGGCGATTCGATGCTGTTGAGCACGGGATCACCTACCGGCAGCCGCAACAGGCCATCGGTGATAGCGGGAATCATGTGGAACAGCAGGGTGGCGCTGTAGCTGATGGCCTGCAGGTAACGCGAAAACCTGCCGAAAAGGCGGGTGGTTGCGGCCACCGTGCCCACGAACAGGGCGCCGAGCGTCAGGATTGCCAGGGCGTGGCCCGGCCCGAAGGTGCCACGCTGGAAAATCATCAGGGCAGTGACGGCTGTGAGCAGCGTGGCCAGTACGTACAGCAGGCCGGACCGGTTGGTCAGCAGTATCTGGTGGTGCCGGAGCAGCGTGTAGATACCGCAAATCACGGCGAAAGCGCCCATTGCCGTGTGGAACCAGCCTAGCGGGATCATGGGTGGCATGGCGATTACTCCTGTGCCGGGCAACCGGGTGTGCCGCCCTAGCTTACACCCGAACGGTAGCGGTCAGTCTTCCGAAATGCTGAAAACGTCCTCAAGCCGGGCATCCAGGCTGCGTGCAATCAGGAAGGCCACTTCCAGCGACGGCGAATACTTGCTGGCTTCGATGGCGTTGATGGTTTGCCGGGTGACGCCCACCTCGTCAGCGAGTTGCTGTTGCGTCATGTTTCCGGCCAGCGCCCGCAGTTCGCGCACGCGGTTGCTGAGCGTGATTTTGCGTTTGCCCATGGCTCAGGCGCCGCGCCGGTACATGATGATCTGGCTGAGATTCTCAACGATTGATGCCAGCACCCACGAGCCCAGCAACACATGCGCCATGATGGCATTGCCTTTCGTCATCACTGCGACGCACAACGACAGGAACACACCGCAAGCCAGCACGAAGGCGCCGTAGCGCTCGCCTTTGAGCTCGATCAGCCGGTCGCGCTCGTCAGTTTCGGTGCGCTGGTCAAATATCACGATGGCTATGTGGCCAACCACCAGGATCACCACCAGCAGGATGGTCGAGGCCAGGAACAGCCCCGCCTGGTCGGGCAGGATGTCCGGATGCATGGGTGTTGGCAGCAGCGTGGCCCAGGCGGATTTGAAATAGCCACCAAAAGCGACCAGCAGACCCAGCAGCGTGACCCACTGGCTTTTTTCCTGAAATGACATCGACATCCTGCTCTCCTGTGAATTCAAACAATGTAAGAAAAACCCGACATTCGCAGCTTAGCGGTGACTGGTGAGTGATGTCAAGTTTTTCTTACATTACTTCTGAATGCGCCACGTGAAGCGGAGCCGTCGTGAATTTGCACACGTTTGTCGCCCTAGGTCCATTCTGGTCAGTTTTGGCGATTCGCTTTCAGGCAATTATGTGGCCCACACGGCCGATATCATGAAATCTGGATCAGTCTGGACAACTCCGACTGCCATGCGCGAGGATTCCTTATGTTGCCTGCCAGATCACCCATCCTGAACATCCTGGTCGCCATCCTGGCTATCTGCTTTACCGCGGGTGCGCTGGCGCAGGACACCGTCAAAGTGCGTGAATTCAGCATCGAGAAGCTGTCGCCGCAACTGGATGCCCTGATCAGTCCCGATGCCGAACTCGAACTGATCGGCGATCGTTACGGGCTGACCGAAGGCCCGTTGTGGGTGGACAGCGAGGACGGTGGCTACCTGCTGTTCACCGACCTGATCTCCGATGCTATCTTCAAGTGGACCGAAGCCGAAGGCGACTCGCTGTTCATCGACAAGGCCGGCTATACCGGCGACGACATCAATAACGCCGGCTTCCAGGCGCGGCGCGGGCGCATGCGGGTGATCCTGATCGGTCCGAATGGCCTGACGCTGGATACCGAAGGCCGTCCGGTGTGGTGCGCCATGCCCGACCGGCGCGTGATGCGGCTGGAAAATGACGGTAGCCGCACCGTGGTCGCGGAAACCTGGGAGGGCAAGCGCTTCAGTGGCCCTAACGACGTGGTGGTGCGCTCCGATGGCCTGGTGTACTTCACCGATTCCATCTTTGGCCTTCGAGGCGCCGAGAGCGGCCAGCAAAGCCCTTACCGCGAAATACCGTTCAATGGCGTGTTCCTGGTGAAGGACGGGGCCTCCACCCTGCTGGTGAAGGATGAGGCATTGGGTGGTGATCCCAATGGCCTGGCGTTCAGTCCCGATGAGAAATACCTCTACATCAGCGCCGACTACAACCGCATCATGCGCTATGAAGTGAATGCCGATGGCACGCTGGGCGAGGGCACCGTATTCCGCGATGGCGAAACCAGTGATGGCATGAAGGTGGATGTGCAGGGCAACGTCTACACCACCGCGGTGTGGGACGGCGATGTGCGCATCACTTCGCCGGAAGGCGAGCGGCTTGGCGTGATTCACCTGCCCAAGGTAGACCGCGAGCCGCAGGTGCAGATCTGCGCCACCAACGTGGCGTTTGGCGATCCGGATCGCCAAACCCTGTACATCACGGCGTGCGAGCACAACTACCGCATTCGGCTCAAGGTTGCCGGTACGCTTCCCGCCACCCGGTATTGAGATGAACTGGCCAGCGGCGTGGTTTGTCGCTGTCCTCCTGCCCGGCTTTGCGGTGGCGGCGGACCGGGAGTTTGCGCCGGTTACTGATGCCATGCTGCAGCAGCCTGCCGCCGCGGACTGGCCCAGTTTCCGCCGCACCACCGATGGCTCGGGCTTCAGTCCGCTGACGGAGGTCAACCGCGAGAATGTCCGCCAGCTGGCGCTGGTGTGGGCGCGGCCGATCACTGAGGGTATCCAGGAAAGTACGCCACTGGTGGTCAATGGCACGATGTACCTGCCGAATCCCAGCGATGTGATCCAGGCCATCGATGCCGCCAGCGGCGAGCTGCACTGGGAATACCGGCGCAAAATGCCGGAAGACCTGGAGCAGTACCTGCAGTTTCCTTCCATCAACCGCAATATCGCGATTCATGGCCGGCTCATCATCGACAATGGTTTTGATGATTACCTGTACGCGCTCGATGCCGAGACCGGCGAACTGGTGTGGGAGACGCAGCAGCTGGATTACCGCAAAGCGCCTTCGCGGCAGTCATCCGGGCCCATCATCGGCAACGGCAAGGTGTTTTCCGGACGCGGTTGCGAACCCACGCGTGGCCCCGAAGCCTGCGTGATCACGGCGCATGACGCGGTCACCGGCAAGGAACTCTGGCGCACCAGTACCATTGATCCGCGCGATGAGCCCGGCGACAGCTGGGGCGGCTACCCGCATGCCAAACGCAGCCACGTGGGTTCGTGGCTGGTGCCATCGTACGATCCATCAACCAACCAGGTGATCGTGGGCACTTCGGTTTCCTGGCCGGCGCCGAAATTCATTTTTGGCAGCAACGACAACATCTACCTCTACCACAACTCGACCCTGGCGCTTGATGGCGACAGCGGCGAGATCAACTGGTACTACCAGCACCTGGTGGATCACTGGGACCTGGACCACGTATTTGAGCGGATCATCGATGAAGTCACCCTCGCTCCCGATCCGGCATCGGTGGCGTGGATCAACCCGAAGCTGGTTCCCGGTGAAAAACGCCGTGTCGTGACCGGTATTCCCGGCAAGACCGGCATCGTCTACACCCTCGACCTGCTGACCGGGGAATTCCTGTGGGCCATGCCCACCATCACCCAGAACGTGGTGCAGGAAATCGACGGCAGGGGTGCCGTCACTGTCAACCCGGAAATGGTGTACTCGAAAGTGGGTGACAGCAATCGGGTGTGCCCCGGCTCCACCGGCGGCAAGAACTGGTTCGCGGGTGCCTACAACCCGGCCAGCAAGGTGATGTTCCAGCCGCTGCAGAATGCCTGCATGCAGGTGGTGGCGCTTACCGACGACCCGGACACGCGCGAAGGCTATGGCCTGTTGCGCGAACGCGTGATCGAGCCTGGCAAAACCGACGTGGGTTCCATCTGGGCTGTTTCGGTCGAAACCGGCCGCGTGTTATGGAAGCATGAGCAGCGCGCCGCCATGACCTCGCTGTTCGCCACCGCTGGCGGGTTGCTATTCGGCGGCGACACCAGCGGCCGGTTTCGTGCCTTTGACCAGCAAACGGGCGAGGTGTTGTGGGAGGTAAATCTGGGCTCGCAGGTGACTGGCTTTCCCATCACCTATGCGGTGGATGGCCGCCAGTACATCGCGGTCAGCACCGGCAACGCGCTGCTCAGCGGGCAGTTCCTGGTCATGACGCCGGAAATCCGTGCCGGCGACATCAACCAGTTGCTGGTGTTTGCCCTGCCTGCGCCGGCCAGGATACCGAAATAGAATATGCGAAATAAAACATGATAGCCCTTGCAGACCGCCTGTTGATGCTGCTGGTCATGCTGGCGGGATTGGCTGCCCTGGTAGCGGCCCATGGGAATGAAGCGCTCGATTCCATCTGGGACGGGGTGTACAGCGATGAACAGGCTGAACGCGGTGAGAGGGTCTACCGGCAGCACTGCGAGTCCTGCCATGCCGCCGACATGCGCGGTGGGCCTGCCGCACGCGGACTGGTTGGCATGGGTTTCCAGTACGTGTGGAAAGACAGGCCGCTGGAAGAACTGCTGGCCGCCATGCGCGAGAAAATGCCGCCAGGAAATCCCGGCCTGCTGGACGAGGCTGCCTACCGCGATATCCTGGCGGCAGTATTGCAGCGCAACGGCTTTCCTTCCGGAACAGCAGAATTGCCGGCCGACGGGCAATCGCTGCATGGCATCCTGCTGCGATGGGAGCCGCCTTGATTCCCGTGTCGCCGGCACGTCCAGCCAGGGTGGATGATCTGCACCGGTGGACAGCCCTACCCGCAGCATTGATCATATCGCCATGGCGAATCGCGCCCGCTGAAGAGGATTGCAACGATGACTGACATCACCGCGTTTTTGCGCGCCGGGTCAAATGGCTGGAACAGAGTCTTGCTCCGTGCCATGGCCTGTTGCGCATTGCTGGCGTGGAGTGCAGTGGCTCTTGCTGACGGGGAAGCCTGCGAACCCTCGGGTGATTACCGTTATCTGTGCGGCATGAAGAATGCCGAGGACCTGGTGCAGGTGCCCGGCACGGACTGGATCATCGCCAGCAGCCTGGCGCCGGGCGACGCGCTGTACCTGATCGATGCGGCAAACAAGACATGGTCTGGCCTGTATGCCGGCGATGCCGTGCAGGTAAAGCAGGATATGGGGCGCTTTCCGGCTTGCCCCGGCGCGCCGGCCATCGAGAGCTACGTGACGCATGGCTTGAACCTGCAGCCAGGCAGCAATGGCCGTTCGACCCTGTACGTGGTGGGCCACGGCGGCCGCGAAGGGATCGAAGTTTACGATGTGGATGCCAACCCTGAAGTACCCGTGCTTACCTGGGTGGGCTGTGTGCTCACCGATGGCGGAATGCAGATCAACAGCGTGACCTCCATGCCCGATGGTACGCTGCTGGCCACGGTGCCGCTGCTGCCTGGAGTAGAGATTCCAAGCGCATTGAACGGCCAGGACACCGGCAAGGTTTTCCGCTGGTCGCCGGGCGAGGACGGCTTCAAGGAAATCGCCGGAACCGATTTGCCGTATCCCAACGGCATCGAAGTTTCCGCGGATGGGCGCGAGTTCTATGTGGCATCCTCCGGCCTGTTCAATGTGACGGTCTGGTCCAATACCAATCCGGCCAAAAAGCTGCGGCAGTCTGAGCAGATGGCCATCCTGCCGGACAACCTGCACTTCGATGCGCACGGCAGGCTCGTCACCGGCGGGCTCGACCGCGCGGATACCGGCTGCGGCAGCGTGGATCACCAGAGCCCCTTCAGCCTTGAAGCCTTTGCAGCCTGTCCCAGGCCGTTTTCCATACTGGCTGTTGACCCGCAAACCATGGCCGTTACCACGCTGGCGACAGGACCGGCGAACCCGCAATTCAGCAACATCACCATGGCGCTGGCTGTCGGCGAGGAGCTTTGGATCGGCACATTTGTCGGTGACCGTGTGGCTTACACGGCACTCACTTCGAACCACTGATGGCGTCTGCGCCAGCGAGAATCACATGATCAAATTCAGCGTTCTGTACCCCAATTCCCCGGGCGTCCGTTTCGACATGGACTACTACCTGCAAAAGCACATGCCCATGGCGATCGGCTTTCTCAGTTCCCACCCCGGTTACCAGGGCGTTTCGGTGGAGCAGGGCGTGAGCGGGGATGGCCCGGGCACGGACGCCAGCTACATCGCCATGTGCCATTTCCTGTTTGATAAACCCGAGAGCTTCATGGAAGCATTCGGCCCGCATGTCGCTGAACTGCAGGCAGATATCCCGGTTTACACGGATGCGGTGCCGGTTGTTCAGATGAGTGAAGTTCTACTCGCCGAACAGGCCTGATTCGGGCTGCTAGTGGCCTGTAACAGTCAAAGCGGTAGTGATCCGGGTGATGCATCGCGCTCCCAGGCAAGGCGCGAGGAGGAGTCATAGTTACCACTATGGCGACGACGAGCAACGCAGCATCGGAGTGCGAGGCGCGCCCTGGCACTATCGGTTTGGCTGTTACAGGCCACTAAATGGCATCGTCCGGTTTGCCGATCTTCGAGGCCAGCCGCAGCACCAGACCGGGGAAAAAGCGCTTCAGCCAAAGGGCATGCATTTCCAGGCCCTTGCCCACGGCAATCTCCATCTTGCCCTTGTGGAAACCGCGCATGATGCTGCTGGCGCATTCGTCCACATCCATGCCACTGGCAATGTTCGAATCGGTACGGTTGAACCGAGTGCCGTCGCCGCGCAGGGCATTGTCTGATATGGCCGTGCGAATGAATCCCGGTGTGATGGTGGTTACGCGAATGCCCTGGTCGGCCACTTCGGCACGCAGCGCGTCAAAGAATCCCATGACGGCATGCTTGGCGGCGCAATAGGCGGTGCGATAGGGTGCGCCAACCTTGCCGGCCACGGACGAAGTGACAGCGATGTGCCCGTTGCCGCGCCCCAGCATGCCGGGCAACACCGCCTTGGTGAGGGCGATCTGGCCCATGACATCCACTTCAAATATCTTCCGGTAAACGGACAGTTCGGTATCGATGCACCGGGCCCGCTGTGATACGCCGGCATTGTTGATCAGCATGTCAATGTGCCCGAAGCGGGCCAGGACCTGCTCGACGGCTGAGGGTATGCCCGCTTCATCGGTTACATCCAGGGGCAACACCTGCACTGAATCCATCGTCGCGCCTGCCTGGACACAACGATCGCGCACGCGCTCCAGTTCGTCCTGGCGCCGCGCCGAAAGCACCAGCCTGGCGCCTTCCCGCGCAAACTGCACGGCCAGCGCCTCGCCGATGCCGGATGAAGCGCCGGTAATCCAGACGACCTGGTTGGTGAAGTTGGTTTTGCTCATGTTCCCGTGCCTGCCAAACGCCTTGGTGGAGTATTACACAAGTGGATTCCGGCCTGCGCCGGAATGACGGCCTGAATAGCTGACATCGTCATCCCGGGCCTGACCCGGGATCCAATACTCGGCGCAATGGATTCCGGCCTGCGCCGGAATGACGGATCAGGAGACTGACCGTCACCCCGGCCTTCGAGCCGGGGTCCATGCGACCGCAAACCCTGGATTCCGGCCTGCGCCGGAATGACGGGTTGAAGAGCCTGGGCCGGAATGATGGTGCATCATTGTCAACGTCATGCCGGACTTGATCCGGCATCCATACACCTCTCAGCCCTTCCCGCGCGTCTTGGTGCGGCCCTTGCGCGCATTCTTTTCGATGAACTCGATGATCATGCCGGCCACATCCTTGCCGGTAGCCTTCTCGATGCCCTCAAGGCCAGGTGAGGAGTTCACCTCCATCACCACCGCGCCATGGTTGGAACGGAGCAGGTCCACACCGGCTACGTTCAGGCCCATGATTTTGGCTGCGCGCACGGCCGTGGAGCGTTCTTCCGGTGTGATGCGCACCAGTTGCGCGGTGCCGCCGCGGTGCAGGTTGGAGCGAAACTCGCCTTCCTTGCCCTGGCGTTTCATGGACGCCACCACCTTGTCACCGATCACGAAGCAGCGTATGTCGGCGCCGCCGGCTTCCTTGATGAATTCCTGCACCAGGAAGTTGGCGTTCAGGCCACGGAATGCTTCGATCACCGACTCGGCGGCCTTGCGGGTTTCGGCCAGCACCACGCCCACCCCCTGGGTGCCTTCCAGCAGCTTGATCACCACCGGCGCATCGCCCACCAGCGACAGCAGGTGGTCGGTGTCGTCCGGTGAGCTGGCAAATCCGGTCACCGGCATGCCGATGCCCTTGCGGGCCATCAGTTGCAAAGCGCGCAGCTTGTCGCGCGAACGGCTGATGGCCACCGATTCATTCACGCAGTACACGCCCATCATTTCAAACTGGCGAACCACGGCAGTTCCGTAAAACGTAACCGAGGCGCCGATGCGCGGAATCACTGCGTCGAAATCGTCCAGGGCATGGCCCTTGTAGTGCACTGCCGGTCGCATGGAGGCGATGTTCATGTAGCAGCGGCGGTGGTTGATGACCTTGACTTCATGGCCACGCAGCTTTCCGGCCTCCACCAGGCGCTCCGTGGAGTACAGATGTGGGTTGGTCGAAAGTACCAGGATTTTCATATGGTTCACCGAAGAAGGGACACTTCAAGCCGCGCCTCGATTGTGGCCACTTGCCATGTCCCGGATATGAATGGAGTCGAGAACGGTGGCGGAACCCTCCACCGCAGCTTTG
The DNA here is from genome assembly GCA_964470455.1 of uncultured Wenzhouxiangellaceae bacterium. Taxonomy (GTDB): domain Bacteria; phylum Pseudomonadota; class Gammaproteobacteria; order Xanthomonadales; family SZUA-36; genus JAWXBM01. Next base: position 13,356 of record CAYYCX010000052.1, on the reverse strand, counting down.
GCGCCGACCAACCCCGCAAAAGGAGCGACATTGAACAGTGCTTTGTGCTCATGTGCAAGAGGTTATTTCATCCGGCCTGGCGGACCTTCCTGCGGCGCCGCTTGCCGGTGAGATAGGAGGCCTCCGGGTCCACCACCGCGTGGCCGCGCAGGGCGGTGCGCCCCAGCAGCATGCGAAACCGCATGTTGTCGCGTGCGGTGAGGGTGATTTCGATATTCCAGGTCCGCCCACCCAGGGTAACGGGCGTGAGGATCACCGGGCGACTTTCCTGGTGGCCGCCCGAATCGGTCACCGTGCGCTCGTCGTGCAGCCGGGCCTCACAGACCACCACTACTTCCAGGTGATGCTGTTCCGGATGCAGCCAGAACCGGACCCAGGGCTTTTCGTCCTTTTCGTAGCGCTCGATCCTGAAGGCATGCAGGGCGGATGTGCGTGCCCCGGTATCCACCTTGGCCTTGATGTGGGCAATGCCCAGCTCCGGTAACGCCAGCCACTCGCGCCAGCCCACTCGAATGCGATCACCCGGGAAATCCGTCACAACCATTTTTTCCAGCGGAACAGCATCAGGATGCCGCCGCCAATCGTCACCATCAGCAACAGCAACCAGTTGAAAGCCATCGGGTGTTCCAATCCGGGCAGGCCCGCCACGTTCATGCCGAACAGGCCGGTGAGGAAGGACAGGGGCAGGAACACGGCGGAAACAATGGCCAGCAGGTACATCTTGGAGTTCTGTTCCTGCGCCAGGCGGCTGAGCAGTTCTTCCTGCGCCACCATGGCGCGCTCGCGTGCCAGGTCCAGTTCTTCCAGGAACAGGGTCATGCGGTTGGCCTCTTCGGAGAGCGCCGCCGATTCGGCTTCGGAAAATATGCTGTGCTGCATGCGTGACAGGCGGTCCAGCGCTTCGCGTTGCGGCCCCAGGTATCGGCGGAAACGAGCGGTCTTGCGGCGCAGTTCGGCAAACTCGCTGCGCTTGGCGGGAGTTGCGTGGTCGGCGATGGCGATTTCGGCGGATTCGATGGCATCATCCAGCCGGTCGACCACATCGGCGATGCGTTCGCCCAACAGCCATGCCAGCTCCGCGATGAAGTTTCCGGGACTATCCGGCCCGATACCATCAACCAGCGCCAGCTGGATCTTCTCCACCGACATCACGCGCCTGCGTCGGGTGGTGATGATGCGGTTGGACTCCAGCCAGATACGAATGGAAACCATGTCTTCCGCGTCTTCGCCCGGGTTGAGGTTCACGCCGCGCAGGATGGCCAGCGCGCCTTCCGGGGTTTGCAATGCGCGCGGGCGGATATCGTCATCCAGCATGGCGTCGAGGACGGCGGTGCTGATGCCGCTGTGGTGCATCAGCCATTCCCGGCCCAGGGGTTTGGAAAAATCCAGGTGGATCCAGCGCAGGCCATCAGCGGGGATGGGCCTGGCGAGGTCGGCCTCCTGCAGTGCCGTACCACCACCCTTTCTGTCCAGGTCATAAGCGCAGATCAGGCCGTCACTATCGTCCCAGTTGATTGAAGAATGCTCTTTCATGCCCAGGATTCCTGAATATTGGCGTCTACGCGGCTATCATACCGGAGCAGCAACTCAAGTACCGGAGCCCGTTTAATGCCAAGTCATGCTTATACCTCGCCCATGGAAGTCCTGAATGCCTGGATTGAAGCCGTCAATACGCTGGATATCGACACCATCCTGACCATGTATTCCGCCGATCACATCCTTCTGCCCACGTTTTCGCCGCACATGATTCGCGATGATGCGGCGACGCTGCAGTATTTCCAGCAGCTTGGCACCCGCAAAGGGCTGAGCGTGCGGTTGCACCAGCGTACCCTGACCGAGCAGCGGTTGAACGAAGACTGCAGCGTGTTCAGTGGCATCTACACCTGGACATTCGAGGTGGATGACGAGCCCTTGTCGTTTGCCTCGCGCTTCACGTTCGTTATCGATCTCGCGGATGACAAGCCGATCCGCCATCATCATTCGTCCCAGATACCCCGAACGTTGAATTGATATTCAAAGCACTGAATCAACCATCCATGGTTGATCAGTGCACGCCAGGCAAAAAGTGTGATTTTTGCCTGGCTTCATTTTCAATGATCTTTGATCATTGAAAATGTTGGCACATCCATGTGCCAAAATCAGCTTCGAGGAAGTGCTAGCAAATTCAGTTGCCAGGCGCAGACACGGGCTCCTGGCTTAGCAGGTAACGCTGCAGGAACAACAGCGCCGCCTGCTGGTACGCGTCACGGTTTTCCTTGCGGTCGTAGCCGTGGCCTTCGTTGAGGGCATTCATGTACCACACCGGCTGGCCGCGGCGGCGCAGGGCGGCCACAATCTGCTCGGACTCGGTTACCGGCACGCGCGGATCATTCTGGCCCTGCACCACCAGCATGGGCACAGCAATTTTTTCGGCGTGTGTCAGCGGGCTGATGGATTGCAGGAAAGCGCGCATCTCCGGGTCGCGTTCATCACCGTATTCGCGGCGCCTCAGGTCACGGCGGTAATCCTGGGTGCTTTCCAGGAAGGTAACGAAATTGCTGATCCCCACCACGTTGATGGCAGCCCGCAGCCGATCGCTGTAATGCACCGCCGAGGCCAGCACCATGTAGCCCCCATAGCTGCCGCCGTAAACCGCCACGCGGCCCGGGTCCAGTTGTGGCTGCGTTCCGATCCAGTCCAGCAGCGCGCCGATGTCCTTGACCGCATCTTCGCGCAGCTTGCCATCATCCAGCGACAGGTACTCATTGCCATAGCCGAATGAGCCCCGGACATTCGGCGCAATCACCGCGGCGCCAAGTTCCGCCACCCAACTCTGGAACGTGCTGGAAAACGATGGCCGGTACTGGCTCTCAGGCCCGCCGTGGATGTAGATGATGACGGGGAAAGGCCCTTTGCCCCTGGGTAAATAGACAAAGGCCGGTATCTGTCGCGGCTGTTCGCCCATCAGGTCAAAGGTGGGATAGCGCACCAGTTGCGGCTCCACAAAGGATCGGGTGTCCAACCCGCCCACTTCGCTGAACGTCCAGCGCAGCAGGGATTCGGCGTCCAGCGGCGAACGCCCCATCTGCATCACGAATACATCGCTGGGCGTCTGCGCGGTGCTCAGCGTCATCGCCAGGCGGCGGTTGTCCGGGTGGAATTCAAGCCCGGAGATCACGCCCATGGGCAGGTTGTTCACCAGCGCATACTTGCGGTTGCGGGTGTTCAGCAGGTAGAGGCGGCTGATACCTTCTTCGTTGGTGGTGAAAGCGCCGCGCCGGCCGTCTTCGCTGAGGGCGAACTCGATCACATCCCAGGGAATCGAGGTGGTGATGAACTCCGGCAGTGCGCCTGGCTCCAGCGACTGCCAGGCCAGCTCTGCTCCCAGGCCCCGGGCATTGGTGATGAAGTAGTAGCCGGTATCGGTGCGGTCCAGGGTGGCTGCGCGGTTGGCTGATGGTATCTCCGCGCTGCCGGTGAGCAGGCGCAGCTCCCCACTGGCGAGGTCCATCAGGTAAATGCGCGAATCCGTGGCGCTGATCATGTGCTGCACCAGCAAGGATTTTCCATCCGCGGTGAAATCGACCGGGCTCCACCACTGCTGGTCATTGGATTCCAGCACCGGCCGGGCCGCTTCCGGCCGGTCGATGTCCATCATCCAGATGTCATTGCTGCGGCCGTTGCGGCGGGTTGATTGGTAAGCCAGGCGCCGGCCCTCCTTGTCCCACACCAGCCGCGCATTCCTGGAGCTGCCATCGCTGATCATGCGCGTGCTGGCCGTTTCCGGGTCAAACAGGAAAATCTGGTCGAACTCGCTACCGCCCTGGTCCATGGTCAGGGCGATCGTGGATCCCCGATGCTGGCGCAGCACCTCGCTCATGGGCTCGGTGAAGTAGGTCAGCTGGTGGCGCGCGCCACCCTGGAAATCCACCCGATGAATCTGGTTGAGCTCGCCGAAACGCGTGAGGATGAGCATGCCTTTGCCCCCTTCCACCCAGTCGACGAACTGGGCGGAGCGCACTTCCTGGTATTGCTGCAGGCGATTCACCAGGCTGGCGGGAATCTCCGGCACATCCTCAAGGATCAACTGGCCGTTGTTGAGTGTGCGGGTGGTGACCGGTTCAACTTGAGTGCTGGCCCACAGCTCCTGGCCTGCAAACTGGCTGGTCTGCAGCAGGGCCCAACCCGCCAGGAAGAGTGCCGGGAACAAGCGGGGGCTGCGTTTGCAGTGCGGGGTAGCGAGGGCGGAAAGAGCTTGTCCTGGGTGCGCAATTGGGCGAAGCATACGGGATTATAGAACGAACCCGGGGCGCATTTGCCTGGCCCGGGCCGAAAAGCGGAAGGAATGGCATCCTCCCCACTCCTTCAGTGAACTCGCCTGCACTCCGAGAATCGGGCAAGCTTGATTTGCTCTTCCCTGATTTCCTTTGAATTCAGAGGCAGATATTGCTCCGGGGTCATGGCAACAAGCGATTGTCCGATTGCGGAAAACACCAGTTCCAGGAGCTCAGCCGCAACCGGGTCAATCGCTCCGCAGGCGGATTGCCTGGCATAGATCAACAAGTGCCTGTCCAACGGATAGGCGCCACTCATTACACTGGCCTTGGATATTTCCACGGGCGCCGTTCCAGGAGCCACCGAAACCGCCAACGGTTTCACTCCTTCGGTTCGGCGATTGTATGAAGCGAAACAGAATGCAGCTGGGTTCCCGGCGCCAAACTCCACGGCTTCGGCAGATTGCCTGAAGCCGGTAAAGTTCGCCGCGAATCGCGCCTGCCCGAAATGATGCTTTTGCAGGAAACTCGCCAGGGCTGAATCCGCGGCCACGCCGCAGGGCGAAATCGGCAGATCTCGCCACTCACCACCGAGGCCAAGCTGGCCCCAGTGAGTGAGGGGTTCTGGTGAGCCGGTTCCGGTGAGTATCCTTTGGGCATCCAGCATGCTGACGTTCTGTAGAGGATTGGCTGGATGCACAAAAAAGAACAACGGGCCCGAAAGCGCATTGGGGCTGAGCGAAGCGTGAGCAACGCGGAACAGCACCGGGTCTGAACCCACCGCTCGCCGGTAATCGGCCAGCGCCTGGTCTTCAAACTCGGCGCCCATGGGTGCCAGCAGCGAGCTTCCATCCGCCAGCGCGCCTGGCGCAGAACGCGTTTCCTTGAGCGCCAGCTCAAATTCCGTTCCAGGGTGGAAACCAGTGAACGCGTCGGCCAGGCTCGAAAGCAGGCTTCGCATGTCGTTGTAACCTGTGATCCGGATTTTGCCCGTCGCCGTGAGGTAATTTGCGCTGGGGTCGATGACGATGGGGTGTGGCTGGTATGCAGGGAGCGTTGCGGGTTGGCCAATAGCGGGTGCCGCATGACCCTGGCTGGTGACACACCAGGCCAGGATGCCGGCTGTGGTCGCAAGGCTGTGTAATAGCAGGCTATGAATCAGCGAACCGGGCAGCGCGCGCAAATCAGCATCAGGCTCAGAAAGTGAAATACAGGTTGAGCCGGGTTCGCGAAACCCAGTCGTTGGGATAGGCCATGACATCAGCGTCCCAGTCCAGGTGGCGATACAGGTAACTGGTCAAGCCAAGGAACGTGTGTTCCTGCAGGGCGTAGTCCACTGAAAACGTATGCAATTCGTAGTTGGTCGGGTAAACGATGTTGTCATTGGAAAACATGCCCAGGACCGCGTCTGTTTCAACCTGCGCGTAGCCGTAGCGAAACAGGAAATGGCCACTGTGTTGCAGGTCGCCGACAAAAATGTCCGCGCCGTATCCCGAGTCTTCGGCAACTTCCGCGCCCAGGTTCCGGACGTAGTCCGCGACCAGCCTGATGTTCCATGGGTCTCCCAGGCCCCGGTATTCCAGTGTCCCTACGGTGTCCCACAAGTTGAAATCAGAAACATAGTGCCGCTGGTCGACGGTGACATTGTTGCCCCGCGCGCCGCCGGGAACAGTGGGGCTCAATGCGCCGATTTCGTAGTCGTAGTAGGCGCTGCTGAGTGACAGGTTCCAGTCTTCACCAATGGCTGAGCTCACGGTCAGCTGGCCGCCCGCCATGCTGCTGCTGTCCTCAAAAATGCTTTCATTGATGGGAAAGTAGATCGCGGAGAGACGCGTCCTGGCATTGCCGCTGGCGAACAGGTCATAGTATCCGCCCAGCCCCTGCGGGTTCACATCCCCATCCCATACCAGTTCGGTGGAGGTGAAGGGCTTGGCGAACTTGCCGCCGGTCAGGAACAGCCGGTCGTTGGTCCAGGCGACATAGGCCTGGTCCAGGCTGATCTCGAAGTCACTGCCGAAATCGCTGATCGTCGTGTCGGTGGTCCTGGGGTTGTCCGCATCGCCCGTCGCGAGCCTTGCCCCCATGCTGAGCTGGTCATTGAGCTGATAGGTTGCGGCAACCCGTCCGCGCAATACGCCACGATCCCAGGAAGGTATCGGTCCATCGGACGAGTTGGTTTCATATCGCAGGCGAAAATCGCCGGAAACCGCGAATCGGCTCTCGCTCGCGGCAGCTTCCGGTCTGTTTGAAACGGCCGGTGCTGCTGGCAAGGAACTGGATCGCTCCAGTGTTTCGGTCAGGCTGGCAATTCGTGCCTGGAGTTCCTGCATTTGCTGGTCAGTCTGGCGCTGCAACTCTTCCAGCTTGCGTTGTGATTCCAGCTGCACCGCAACGATCTGCTGCCGCAGTTGCTGCAACTCCTGCTCGGCGGTAGCGCCTTGGGTTGTTTGCGCCAATGACACGTCCGAAAAAGCGAGCGCGACCATTGCCAGCCCCAGGGCCCTCAACTGCTGTCCCCTGGGGTGACCGAAAAACGAAAGGTTCATAAAAAGCATGGTTGGTTCCCGAGTATTGCGTTCACCACGCCAGCCTGGCCGGAATGAGGGCAGGCTGGTTATGGTTTGGAAAGGTCAATCGAGTTTTTGCAGCTCCTGCGCGACGACTTCAGGCAGCAGGGGAATGAAGACCCCTTCCTTGGCAACGGCAGACTGGCCCTGGTAACTCAATACCGCGCGCAGGAACTCGCGAATGTCAGGAGACAGTTTCGATCCGGGCGCCTGGTTGACGTAAATGTAGATGTAACGGCTCAGCGGATACTCATGGTGGTAGACCGTGTCCGTGGTGGGCATGATGAACGGCTCGCCCGCGTTCCGGGCCAGCGGAACAACGCGCGTATTGGGAGTGGCGTTGACCAGCATGGCGTAGGTCAGGCCGCCGGGGTTGTTCGCCATGTCCAGCGCCGCCACCGTGAAGGCGTGGGTATGGCCTTCGCCTTTGACAAACTCAATGCCATCCTTGTAGTCACCGCCTTGCAGAACAGCCATCTGGAAGTAACTCTCAATGCCATTGGGTGGCTCCAGGCCATACAGGTGGATGGGCCGGTTTGCCCAATCTCCGCCCAGGCCCAGGTCTCCCCAGGTGCTGACCTTCCGGTAGCCTCTTTTCCTGCTGGTTGAATAGATGGCATCGAGTTGAGCCAGGGTGAGCCCTTCAATCGGGTTGTCCTGGTCGACCAGGATGACGCTGGTGGCGGTTTTCCCCAGCGAACCCACGCTGCCGGTTGCCACGCGAAACGCGGTGGCGGGATAACCAAACTTTCCGATGAAGGCTTGTTCTTCGTTGGGCAGCATTTCACGCGCGACCGTCGCCACGTGGGACCGGCCTTCAATCAGGCCGGTTGCCCCGGTACCCGACGCCCGGGCTTCCATGGTGACGCTCAATTCCGGATAGGCCTTGCGAAACAGTTTGGCCCATTCGAGGGTGATTTCATCCATCGTGTCAGAGCCGATGATGTTGAATTCCTGCTTGGGATCGATTTCCAGCGGACCAGGTACCCAGGTGGGTATCCGGGGGTCAGCATCGAGATCGTGTTCCCTGGCGGCGTATTTCAAGGCCAGCGCCGGGTTGCTGATCAAGGCCAGAACCAATCCGGCAACAATGGGCATGACCATCCTGGGTGAGTTTGAAAAACCAATTCTCAACATAAATGAATCCCTCATGGATGAATCCTCGTGACAGAATGTGAAATGGCCTGCGCCGGGCAGGTTCGCGTCTTGTTTTTTTACGTTTGAATGCGCCTCAGTGCCATCCGGCAGATGCCTGACCGGGTGGTGGTCAAGTGTTCGGTGCCACCGGGTCAGCCAGGTCGCTGATGGCAGGCACAGCGGGAATCCGGCGGAGAACAATCGGCCTATTGACTTATAAAGTCACGGTTGCGGGCATTTTTGCGCGAAAAAAGGCCCTTATGGCATATCCTTGGGCGAGGTTGGCCCCTGATATTCGTCGAATGGGGGAAAACTCCGGCCCATTTGTCTGTATGAGGTTAAGCACTTTTTTACAGTTTGATTCACGAGTAATCCGAAGAATGCCCGTCGACGAGAAAATGACCCGAGTGTTCATATCCATCCGCAATGGCCTGGCGCGGGCCGTGGGTGGAATCGTGCCTCCCAGGGAGGTCGAGGATGTGGTCCAGGAGACCTACGTGCGGGTTTGCCAGGTACGCTGTGATTCCGAAATCAAGTCGCCACGAAGTTTCATGTACAAGACCGCCCGGAATATTGCCCTGAACCATATCAACCGGGCTGAATCGCGATTGTCCGAGAGTTTCGAAGACATCAATCCGGGAGACCTGGGCGGTGCCCAGGATACCGATGGCGAAACCCTGAGGAAGGTATGCTCGGATGAAGAGTTTTCGCTGTTCTGCGACGCGGTCCGTTCCTTGCCCGTGCAATGCCGCAGGGCGTTTGTGCTGAAGAAAGTGTACGGGCATAGCTATCAGGAGATTGCCGAGGCAATGCACATCAGTGAAAAAACGGTAGAAAAGCACATTGCGAAAGGAATTTCCGGTTGTCGCAAGTTCATGCTGCAGCGGGCCACTGCAAACAAACCGGGCATAAGGCCAGTCAATAAAGTCGGAGGCAACCAGTGAGCAACATCAGCCCGTTCCCGTTCCGGGACGACCGGCGCGTCGAGCAGGCCGCCGAATGGATTGCACGGCTTGGCCGAGGTCTCACGCCTGCCGAAGAAGAGGAACTTGGCGCCTGGCTGGCCCACAGCCAGGGGAACCATGATGAACTGATGGAGCAGGCCAGGCTCTGGGACGGAATGGACGGTATGTCCCGACTGGCTGAACTGTTTCCGGAGCCGCGCGGGGCAGGAGCAGCAAGGCGCGGTATCAAAACCGCCACCTGGCAGGTCGCGGCAGCATTGATGCTGGCTGTTGGCGTGATTGCATGGCTGGGCTACCACGATTCAGCGGATGTTCCGCAAACGGTTGAAATGACTACCCTCAGCCCGATGGAATTTGCAACCGGGATCGGCGGTCGTGCCCGTCACGTACTGCCGGATGGCAGCGTGATTGTTTTGAACACCGATACCGAAATCCGGGTGAACTACACCAGCTCGAACCGCCTGCTGGAACTTGTTCGTGGCGAAGTACATGTCAGTGTTGCCCATGACATGAATCGGCCTTTGAGCGTCATGGTCGGGGACAAAGTCGTGCAGGCTGTTGGTACCGAGTTCAATCTCGAAATTACCAGCGAACACACCATTGAGCTGCTGGTTGCTGACGGGCTGGTCATGGTTGGGGTTGTGGAACAGCCGATCGAAACCCTGGATAAGGATGTTCCGCTGTTATTGACGCCTGAATCAAGGCTGGTTGCCGCCGGACAGGAAGCATCGATTTCCCTGGACAAGCCGGAACTGGAGCAGGTTGAGCCGCAACCGATCGACAACAAGGAAATTTCCGTCAAGCTGTCCTGGCGCGATGGCAACCTGATATTTCGCGGCGAATCCCTTGAGGAAGCTGTTTCGGAAATCGGGCGCTACACTGCAGTGGAATTTGTTTTCCTGGATGAGCAGGCCAAGCAAGTCAGGGTTGCGGGTTTGTTCAAGGCAGGAGATGTGGATGGCCTGCTTTCAGCGCTGCGGAATCATTTCAATATTTCCTACGAGTGGCAGGGTGACCACAAGATACTCCTGAGCACCGAGTAGTCTTTGTTTTTCCAGAAGCAGAATCAGGATAAAGCCGGATTGCGCATCATGACCAGGACGGGCAGAAATTTTAGCAGTGGGGGAAAATGATCACTGCTTTGTCTATTCAACTGGCGCGGCTGAGCCGCGCAGTTGAGGGTTGCCGGCAACTGGCGTTTTCTGTTGCGGCCGTGGTCATGCTGGTGGGCACACCGGCGTTCGCAAGTGGTTCTGGCCCGGAAGAACAGGAAACCATCTATTTCGACATTCCTCAGCAACGAGCGGACATCTCGCTCACCCGGTTTGCTGAACAAGCCAACCTGACGTTGATTTTTACGTTTGAGATAGCGCGGGACAAATCAACCAACAGGCTGGAAGGCGAGTACACGCCTGCCGAGGCAATCGTTTTACTCCTGGAAGATACAGGACTGAAACCGATGTTCAGCAATGATGGCTCCATCAATGTTGCGTTGGATTCGGGCTTCGAATCCGAGGAGATCACGATGAACAATAAAACCAAGGCCAGTTTCTTCGCCATACTGAGTTCAGTTTTCATGAGTCCGGCCGCAAGCGCCGAGGACCAGGCGCCCAAGCCCGTCCTGGAGGAAATCGTCGTCACCGCTGATCGCCGCGACAGCTTCAGCTCGGATTACGTGCAGGTCGGTACCTTCAGGAATGGCCGCCAGCTGGATACACCTTTGACCGTCAGCGTCATCACCGAGGAAATGCTGAAATCTCAGTTGGCCAGCCAGGTACTGGATGCCCTGCGCAACACCGCCGGTGTCACCATGGCCGCCATCAACTCCACCGTTTACAACAACCTGTCCATTCGCGGTATTGCCGTTGAGAACCGTGGCAACTGGCGCCTCAACGGCGCCCTGCCCATCGTCAACCTGATTGACCTGCCGATGGAAAACAAAGCCCGGGTGGAAGCACTCAAAGGCGCTTCGGCGCTGTATTACGGTTTCAGTACACCGTCCGGCATCATTAACCTGGTCACCAAGCGCCCGACCAGCGAGCCGATCAATGATGTGCGCATTTTCGGCACCAACCATGGCACCTTTGGCGCACACGCTGATCTGGCTCGCGGCAATGATGAGTTTGGGGTACGCATCAACGTGCTGGGTGCTGACCTCGACACCGGCGTCGATCGTACTTCCGGTGAACGCTACTTCGGCTCAGTCGCGCTGGACTGGAACCCCAGCGAGAAATTGAGCTTCCAGTTTGACGCCGAATACATCTACAAGGACATCACCGAGCCGACCACCTACCGGCCCATGAATTTTCCAGCCAATCCGGTGCTGCCGCCGCTGCAGGACCCCAGTCATAACCTCGGTTCGGAATGGTTCAAGTCGCCGGCCACGGAATACAACGTGATGGGACGCGCGGTATACCGCATCAATGACGCGTGGCAGGTCAGCGCGGACGTGGGCATCTCAGACCTGGAGCGTGACCGCCACTTCTCCCTGTTCACGTTTTCCAACCCGACCACGGGCGATGGCACGCTCACCGTGGAACTGGCTAACGGCAATGCCTACAAGAACGAATTCCTGCGCACTGAAATCGCCGGTGCTTTCATAACCGGCGCACTGGAACACGAACTGGTAGCCGGTATTGCGCAGAACAAGCGTGACACGGAAAACCCGCGACTGGTCAATGTGCCGTTCGCGCAGAACTATTACAACCCGGTTGAGGTTCCCCACGTGCCTCTGCCAGCCCGCGAAATCCCGAACCCCAGCACCATCACCGATCTTGGTATCTATGCCTTTGACCGGATTTCCTACAAGGAGTGGTTGCAGGTAACCCTGGGCGTACGTTCCAACGACTACGAAGACCGCGGACTGACCGGCATTGCTTACGAGACCTCGCCCACTACCTTCTCGGGCAGTGTCATGGTCAAACCGCGGGAATGGCTGGCCGTTTATGGCAGCTATATCGAAGGCCTGGAAAACGCACGCGTTGCGCCTTCAACCGCCGTCAACGCCGGTGAATCCCTGCCGGCCGCCACCTCTGAGCAGTGGGAATTCGGTGTCAAGGCGCAGATCAAGCCCGGAGTCCTGGCCACCCTGGCGTGGTTTGACATTGACCAGGAGTCTTCCTACCTCAATACCGCGAATGTGTTTGTGCTCGACGGTGAAGCCAACTACCAGGGCGTTGAGCTCGGTTTCTCCGGAGAAATCTTCGACGGCGTGTCGGTTTATGCATCCGCCCTGTGGCTGGAAACCGAACAGGTCAGCGGCAGCGCCAATATCGGCAATGACATACAGAACGCTCCGCCATTCTCCGGTTCGATCTTCGTGGAATACCGTCCCGAGTCGTTTTCCCAACTGGCGCTGTCCGGCGGCATTTTCCGGGTAGGCGAACGCGCCGGTAACGCGCAGAATACCTTCTACGTGCCGGGGTACACCACATTTGACCTGGGCGCCAATTACACAACGGACATATTCGGGCGGGAAACGACATTCACGCTGTTCTGGGAAAACATCACCGAGAAGCGTTACTGGGCAGCGGCCGGATCATCATTGATCGCGCCCGGACTGCCATCGACAATACGCATGTCAGCCAGTGTTTCCTTCTGAGGCGGCGGCAAGCATGAAATTCGCGCCAACAGGCATGGGAGCAGGAATGAAAGCAGGATTATCGGTGATATTGAGCGTGATGTTCGGAATAAGCTCCGTGCACGCGCAGGAAGCCGGCGCCGAGCGTCGTGCGGATGAGCTCAAGACCTACCTGAACATGGACGCCAAGGACGTGGACACACGCCTGGACCTGCTCACCCACCTGTTGTACGAGGTCAACCAGAAGGTCATCGCCCTGACGTTTTCGCAGCGCTATGAACACATTGAAATGGTTCGCGCCATGGTGCCCAACCAGGATTACGACCTGGTCCCGGCCTGGGTGTTTCGCCCGAAAGGCCTGGACAAGGGCAAGAAACATCCTGCCGTTGTCGCCGTGCACGGCGGCTTCCACTGGTCGCTGGATGAGGAGTTCTTCGGTTACATCGTGCGCTTTGTGGACGAAGGCTATGTGGTGGTTTTCCCTGAATACGGCGGCAGCCGGGGCTATGGCAAGCCGCACTATGACGACCAGCAATACGGCGCCGGTGATGTGGCGGATGTGCTGTCGGTCACAAAGTGGTTTGCCAGGCAGTCGTTTGTCGACAGCAATCGCCTCGGAATCGTGGGCAGGAGCAGGGGCGGCATGGTCACCCTGCTGGCCATAGAAAAGGAACCCAAGCTGTTCAAGGCTGCCGTGGATGTGGTGGGCCTGGCTGACTTCCTGATGTACATGGCCTACAAGCCTGAATACCGCCGGCAGGAGATCGCCAAGGAACCGCAGTTCGGCGGTTTGCCGTTTGATAACCTGCAGGCCTACATCGACTCATCACCCATCATGCACGTGGAGAAGATCG
>CAYYCX010000051.1:0-28213 GCA_964470455.1 uncultured Wenzhouxiangellaceae bacterium | reverse complement strand
TACGGTTTCTGAAGATCCGGTACCCACGGGTTACTCACCCAGCTACGATTGCGACAGCAATACGCTGGCGGTGTGCGATACCGGTGAGCCGTCCGACCTGGATGACTACTTCGAAGGGCCTTGCGTATACACCGGTGTGGATACGACGGAACGGTTTGACGAAGAAGAGTCCTGGCAGCACCTGTGCGTGATTCGCAACCATCCGGACCCGGTACCGGTGGTGATCAGCAAGCAGTGGCAGATTGAAGGTATGGGCGGTGATTACATCGATCCGCACTACAAGCTGAAGCTGACCTGCGACAACGAGATCATCACGGAAGGCGCGTACCAGCACAAGAACGGCACCTGGAGCATCAGTTTCTACAATGAATCAGGTATCGCAGATGCGCAGTACACCGCCTGGGTGATTCCGGACTGGGATGGCGGCACCAACTGCTCGGTTTATGAGTCACAGCAGGATCAGGCCGTTGAAATCAGCAACGGTTGTGGCGAGCTTTCAGCACAGTTGGGCGATGGCGACGAATGCACCATCGTCAACACCGTGTTCTTTGAAGGCATACCCACGCTGAACCAGTACGGCATTGCCCTGCTGGCGCTGCTGATGCTCGGCATGGGCATGGTGGGATTCCGCCGTTACAGCTGATCGTAAGGTAACCGGGCTCATTCGGGCCCGGTTGAAACCTCCAACCCGAACCCGCGATCCTTGATCGCGGGTTTTTTTACGCGCAATTTTGATACGCCGGCCAACTGATTCTGTTATAGTGCCCCGCGTTCCAGCACTCCCGGTCAGTGCTGGCGCCTTCCGCAAGCATTCCGCTACCGGATATCCAATTCGAATCCAGCCTGGACCGACCCCCGGCAGCTTTTGACAGCCTGCCCGGGATGGGCGACCCCGGAGAACTTTTCCAATGTTATTCAACGAACTCGGCCTTTCGGCCGAATTGCTGCGCGCTGTTCACGAACAGGGCTATGAACAGCCAACCCCCATTCAGCTTCAAGCCATTCCGGAAATCCTCGCGGGTCACGACCTGCTGGGCGGAGCGCAAACCGGAACCGGCAAAACAGCAGCCTTCACCCTGCCCCTGTTGCAGCGGCTGCAATCGAAACAGGCCGGCCAGGAGTCCCATCGGGTGCGGGCCCTGATCCTGGTGCCCACCCGTGAACTGGCCATACAGGTCCACGAGAGCGTGGCAGCCTATGGCAAGCACCTGCCCTTCCGCAGCACCATGATCTTTGGCGGCGTGAGCATCAACCCGCAGATCAGCCAGTTGCGCCGCGGAGTCGACATTGTTGTTGCCACTCCCGGAAGGCTTCTGGACCACATGGAACGCCGCAGCATCGATTTGCGGCAGCTTGAAATCCTGGTGCTGGATGAAGCCGACCGCATGCTGGACATGGGCTTCGTTCACGATATCCGGCGCATTGTCAAAACCCTCAGCACGCAACGCCAGACCCTGCTGTTCTCCGCCACGTTTTCGCGCGAAATCCGCCAGCTGGCGCACGAATTCCAGCGCGCTCCAAAGGAAATACAGGTGGCATCGCCCAACAGCACCGCCGACCGCGTGAGCCAGGTGGTCCATCCGGTGGATCGCGAACGCAAGCGCGAGCTGCTCTCACACCTGGTAGGCCAGGGCAACTGGCAACAGGTGCTGGTGTTTACCCGCACCAAGCACGGCGCCAACCGCCTGGCCAAACAGCTGGAGCAGGATGGGCTTTCCTCGGCCGCGATCCACGGCAACAAGTCACAAGGCGCTCGCCAGCGCGCGCTCGGTGATTTCAAGAACGGCAACATTCGCGTTCTGGTTGCCACTGATGTCGCCGCACGCGGCCTCGACATCGAACTGCTGCCGCACGTGGTGAACTACGACCTGCCCAATGTGCCGGAAGACTATGTCCATCGCATCGGCCGCACCGCCAGGGCGGGACAGGAAGGTACAGCGGTTTCGCTGGTTTGCGTGGACGAACACGAGATGCTGCGGGATATCGAAAAACTGCTGCAGCAACGGCTGCCGCAGGTGGTCCTGGACGGCTATCAGCCCGATCCGAACATCAAGCCAGAACCGATCAGGATGGGCCGCGGTGGACGTACCAATGGACACTCCGGCGGCCGCGGCAGCGCCCGTTCCGGCGCACCTTCCGGCGCTCGCGCCGGGCGCAAGCGTGCCGCCAGGCCCGCCGGAGGTTCAGGACGTGGGCGTTCAGGTGGCCAGCCGGCCAGGGGCAAGCCTGCCGCTGCAGCTCATGCCGGAAAGCGCGATGGACGTGCGGATTCCAGGTCGAACGGCAACCGGGCAAGCGCTGCCCGCGGCCCTGCGCAGGCAGCGAAACCCGATGGCCGCAACAGCCGCCCGCTGGCCGACCGGGCCTGGTTTCGCTAAACCGGTAACCCCGTCATTCGCGAGCCTCAACGCCGCTAACCGGCGTTGAGGCCTCTGCCGGGTCCGGTGGCAAGTCCGGATCTGGTTCTGATCCTGGGTCCGCCTTCGGGTTTTGGAATGGGTTCGGCGATGGGTTCGGCGATGGGTTCGGCGACGGATCCGGTGATGGGTCCAGCGATGGGCCTTTCACCGGCGCGCCTGGTGCCAGGTCCAGTTCCACACTCACGGGCACTCCCTCGAGATTAGCTTCCGCGGTTTGCGGCGGCATTTTCACCTGCAATCGGTCGCCGGCGATACCGCGCCGGCTCAATCCATCGACAACTGCCTGCGCACGGTACCTGGCGAGGCTGCTCAAGGCCGTGTCCGGTATTTCTGCATATTCAACCAGTAACTCGAACAGGGCCGAGTAGTAGTCTTTCACATCGCCTTCAGGCAACACGCCGCGGTCCACGTCGGCTTCTCCGAAATGTTCGAAAAATGCCGCCAGAACCTTGGGCGGCAGGCGTCTGCGGGCGAATTCGTCGATGACCGAATGCACCACCGGGTCGCTGAAATCGGTAAGCGCGGTTCCGGACTGGAATTCCAGTCCGGCCGCGGCGGCCAGCGCGATATGCGTGCGAACCTGCTCGGCCTGCAGGGCTTTACGATCAATCAGGGGGTCGTAAACGGCGGGCACCAGCAGCGCCAGCCCCGGACGCTGCGACAGGATTCCGGCGAGCTTCGCAATCAACCGGTCACCAGCCTCATCCACCGCGGCACTGCCAGCGGCAAATTCCACCTCATTCGACAAGTACGGTTCCTGCACCAGCAGCCTGCCCAGCACGCTGTAAGGCTGCTCCAGGCTTGCCCGAACCAGGGCCTGGACCTGTGATTCCAGGAATTGCTTCAGGGTGCCCGGGCTTTGAATGTCGGCGGACGGACCAGACCAGGGGATACGCACGTTCCGTTCGGGGCCCTGCCACAAGGCCAGCAGCCACCGGGCATTCTTTCCGCCGGAACCCGCGTTCGCCACAGAAGGTGCAACGGAGGCGGGCACGGAGGTTGCCGCGGAGCCAGTGAATGCCGCATCCTCCAGGCTGACGGTTCCCTGTGCTGAAAAACCCGCTCCGCCCTGCGCGGCTTCCAGGTGCATTCCCATCCTGGCAGCCGCCACCTGTCCGCCCAGGATTTGCTGCAGGAAGTCGCTGGCCAGCGACGCTTCAGGATTCTCCACCTGCAACTCCATTCGGGCGTAATCCGCATTCACCTGCGATGCGAACAGGTTGCGCAGCCGCAGCAATCCCTTTTGCATTGGGCCTGCAGTCGAGGTGAATTCGAGTTCAGCGAACTCCGCGGCACTGTCATACACACCGATGGCGGATGGGTTCCAGCCACCCTCCGTTTCGATGCGCAGGTCAAAGCTGCCGGGCTGGGACAGGTTTGCCGGCGTCAAAGCCTGCCGCCGCTGCAGCGTGAAATCCGCTGAAGTGAAGCCACTTGCTTGAAGCAGTTCCAGCTGTGCCTGGCCCATGTCCAGTTCCAGCTCAAGGCCTCGAAGCCCGGCTGTGAACTCCTGCCAGTATGCGCCGTCGCCGGACGCCAGTCCGTGCGCGTCAAACTCCGCAGCCAGCGGAGACAGGCTTGAGCACAGCAGGCCCTGGTTCCAGCAAAGCCTGATCCGGTCAGACTGCAGTTGGTTCCCCACCAGCCGGAATTGCAACACATCACCCTCCAGGAGTTGCAGTTCAAACCGGCCCATGGCCCGCAGGTCCTTCGCCATTTCCAGCTGGAATGCGCGATCCGGCCGGAATGTTCCGGGCTCCACATCCAGCTGGTATTCTCCCTGCACGCCGGATTTTCCGGCGGGCAGCATACCCTGTGCCTTCAACCGGTTGCCGCCTGACAGTCCCAACTCGAGTTCAAACATGCGCGAACCCGTTGCATCGGCCTTGCGCATCCGCAGGTTCACATCGCCGAGCAGATCCTGTGGAGTACCGCCGGACGGGGCCACTTGTCGCACCAGGCGCCCTCGCTGCATTTTCCAACCCGCCCGGTCGATGGCTTGGCCAGCGGGTTGGTGGTCCTTCTTCCCGCGCCATTGCAGCCAGCGGCTGGCCCAGGGATACGGTTGCGGCGCGTCGACCGCCAGCTCCACCACCGGGTCTTCCAGCAGCAATTCGGATACGGCAGGCCGCAGCTTCCAGACATTGAAGCGCACATGCACTTTGGCCGCCGTTACCGAGATATCCGGCCAGGGAGAATCTTCATTCGTGAGCAAACGCACGCCGCTGATGTCCGCGGACAGCGTCAGCGGATCAAACCGCAGGTGTTCCCATGCCAGCCCGTACCCCAGTTCCCCGGCCACGAATTGCTGCAGCCTGGGCTTGAGAATGCGCGGGCCGGCGAAATACCCGCCCAGCAGGTACACCGCCACCAGCGCAAGGGTGATCCAGAATGGTCTGTTTCTCAGCATCGCGTGAACTTCATCAGATGCTGCCGATCATACCTTGCATGGCCCGTCCAAAGGCAGTAAACAAGCCTGGCCAATACAGAGCCGGATCAGGTTCGATACAGGTTCGACGCGGGCTCGGCAAGGATTTCGTGATTCGCGGCCGACGTTTTCGAGATCAAAACGACACGGGTAATCGGGACGGGAAACCACAATCCAGCCGCAACAGCGCTATGATGGTCCGCATGCACAAGGTTCAACGTACGGAGCAGTAGATCGATGAGCGACGCAGGTACACCCCACCAACGGCCATCACGGCCGGAAAAATTCCATCCGGCCGGCCTGCAATCCGGCCTGGCCCTCACCCAGGCACAGCTGGTGCTGGCAGTACTGACGATCATCCTGGTCGTGCTCGGGTTTTGGTATCTCTCCAACCGCATGTCCGGCCCGGGGCAGGCAGAAACGGCTCCACCCACTTCCCGGGAAGCGGTGCCCGAACTGGCGCGCGATGTCATCGCGGAACAACAGCAGGAACAGGCTCCGGATTACGCCGCGGCACTGGAGCAGGCACGCCAGCTGCGCGCCGAAGGCAAGCTGGCTGATGCCCAACTGCTGTATTTTTTCGCGGCCCGGGGCGGCTATGCTCCGGCGGCCTTTGAATTGGCTGAGCTTTATGACCCGCTGCATTTCGATCCCGCCACCAGCCTGATGGAGCAGCCCGATCCGTTCCAGGCGTTCAAGTGGTATCAGCAGGCGCAACAGTCCGGTGAGGGCCAGGCCGCGATACGACTGGAGGAATTACACGACTGGGCCCACCAGGCTGCGGAAGAAGGGAATCTCGACGCTGAACAGCTGCTGTTGCAATGGCAGTGAGCACCCACCCTTACATGATTCGATAACCGGTTAACCTGAACATGAAACTTTTTGCACCATCGACCCGAATAATCCTCATTCTGGCGCTGTCCGTTCTGTCTGCCGCAGCGGTGCAGGCACAGAACCCCCGCCCCCTGATCATGCCGGGCAAGGAAACGCTGTTCCAGCGCGTGATTGCCATTCCCGGCTCCGAGCTGCGCCAGGACGCGGAGCCTGATTCGGCAGTGGTGGCTGAGGTGTCGCCGTTCACGGTGTTTTACGTATACGCGCGCGAGTCCTCCGAGTCCGGTGACTGGCTGCAGGTGGGCTACGACAGCGATGGCAGCACCGATGGCTGGCTGGCCTCCGGTTCCGCCATCGACTGGAACCAGGCATTGACCGTCAGCTTCAAGGACCCGGCCAAAGTGGCCCGAGTGCCGCTGTTCGGCGACCGCGACTCCCTGCGCAACCTGGTCGACCGGCAGGATGGCGGGGCTTACCAGGCCCTGCGCGAAAAGGCCGCTGCGGGGGATGCCAGCGACTCTCCCGTCATCGCCATCCAGCCGGCCGAGTTCATCGACATCCGCCGCAACTTCTATCTCGTTCCCATCCTGGATCATGAAGACGTGCTGGTCGGCGGTGAACAGGGCCGGTTGCTGCATGTGGCTTCGGTACCCCTGCAGGATCCGAAAGCCGCCCAAAGCTACCGCGCCGGCGTGGTTTTTGTAATCGACACCACGATTTCCATGGGGCCTTACATTGAACGCACGCGCGACACCATGCAGGGCGTCTACCAGGCCATTGAATCCTCCGGGCTGTCGGACAAGGTCAGCTTCGGCCTGGTGGGTTACCGCGACAACACCAGCGCCGCCCCGGGCCTGGAATACCTCAGTAAGGTGTTCGTCAACCTGCAAGAAGGTGTCAGCGGCGAGAGTTTCCTGGCCAATATCGCCAACGTAAAGCCGGCTGCCGTTTCCAGCCACGGCTTCAATGAGGACGCCTATGCCGGCATCAAACAGGCCATCGAGAGCATGGACTGGAGTGGCTACGATGCCCGCTACATCATCCTCATCAGCGATGCCGGGCCGCGAGCCGGCAACGATGAACTCGGCTCCACCGGCCTCGGCACTCAAGCCATGCGGGAACTGGCTCGCGAACACAATATCGCCACCTGGGTGTTGCACCTGCGCACGCCGGAAGGCGCGGAAAACCATCCCTATGCGGAACAGCAGTACCGCAACCTGAGCCGGATCGAGGAAATCGGCGATTTCTACTACGGTGTTGAAACCGGCGATGTGGACAGCTTCCAGGAAGCCCTGGCGGCGCTGACCCGGCAGCTTACCGAGCAGGTGGCGCAAACGGCGCAAGGCCTGCCGCCCAGGCTGTTCGACAGCCCGGTCGTGGATGACACCAACAGTGAAAGCACCGAGCTGGAAGCCTTCCAGGAAAAAGCCGAACGCCTGGGTTATGCCCTGCGCATGCGCTACCTGAACGAGAACAAGGCCGCTGGCATTCCGGTGCTGTTTGATGCCTGGCTGATCGACCGTGACTTCGACAAACCCGAACAACGCGACCTCGACGTGCGTGTCATCCTCACCCGCGACCAGCTCAGCGACCTTCACGATGTCCTGCGGCAGGTGTTGAACATCGCCGAAGAAGGAGCGCTGGCCCCGCAGGACTTCCTGGGCGAGCTGAAAAGCCTGGCGGCCGCGATCAGCCGCGATCCGGAGAAAGCCAACAGCGCCACGCAGGTGGGCGGCGGACAGAGCCTGGCGGACCTCGGCTACATGCGCGAATACATCGAGGGCCTGCCCTACACCTCGGAGGTCATGAACCTGGACCTGGCCACCTGGCAGGACTGGTCCGCGCAAAAGCAGTTTGAATTCATCAACCAGCTGGACAAGAAAATCGCCTACTACAAGGCCCTGCATGAAAACGTCGACCTGTGGATCTCACTCGACGGTGGTGCCGTGGATGGTGATTCGCTCTATCCCCTGCTGCTGGAGGCCCTGCCCTGACAGCCGGGAACACCGCAACTGCTGGCAAAGACCTGGCTATGGGCCCGGCTGAATTACCCGAACCGGTTTTCTCGCTGCGCAAGGTAATCAAAACCCACACCGGCGGCGGTTCCAGCTTTCGGCTGGCGATTGGCAAGCTGGACATCGGCCGTGGCGCCAAGCTGGCCTTCATCGGCGAAAGCGGCTCGGGCAAAAGCACCCTTTTGGAACTGCTGGCCATGCTGTCCCAGCCGGACAGTTGTGACCGGTTCACCTTCCAGCCCGAACCCTTCGGGCAGGTACACGACCTGGCGCAGCAGTGGCGAACCAGCGACACCGGAAAATTCACCGAATGGCGTGGCCGGCATGTCGGCTACATCATGCAGACCGGCGGGCTGCTACCCTACCTCACCGTAAGGGAAAACATCGAGCTGCCGCTGCGCCTGCTGCAGATTCCGTTGCGCGACACCGCGCAACAATGGGCCGGAAAGCTGGCCATCGCTGCGCAACTGGACAAATTGCCCGCCATGCTGTCGGTGGGCCAACGACAGCGGGCCGAAGTGGCTCGGGCGCTGGCGCATGGGCCGGCCATCCTGATCGCCGACGAACCCACCTCCGCCGTGGATCCCCTCAATGCCGAGCGCATGGTCGCCCTGCTCTGCGAACTGGCGGATGAGTTCAGGGTAACCCTGCTTTTGGCCACGCATGCGCAACGGCTGGCGCAGCAGTTCGGCCTCAGCCTGATCGAGCACCGCATTCGGGCGCTGGACGAGCATTCCCACGAAGTCGTGATCGATTCGGTGACCGGCGGATGAAGTGGGCGGCGTTCAACATTCCGGCGGTGCAGCGAAACCTGCTGGTGCGGCTGGCGGCGCGCGACTATCGGCACGAATGGCTGATGTCCACCTGCTTTGTGCTGGCTCTCTCAGCGGCGCTGGTTCCGCTGCTGGTTCTGTTTGGCCTCAAGTTCGGCATCATCAGCAAATTGCTCGACCCCATCCGCGAGGATCCGCGTTACCGTGAAGTGATACCCGCCGGCAGCGGCAACTTCACACCGGACTGGTTCGAACAAATGGCCCGGCGCCCGGATGTGGCATTCATCGTGCCCAAAACCCGCTCCATCGCCGCCACCATCAAGACCCGCATCACCGATGGCGAGGTAGGCCGCATCATCGATACCGAGTTGATACCCACCGCGCCCGACGATCCCTTGTTTGGGGAAGAAGCGCCATTGCCCGAGGGGTTGTACCAGGTCATTCTTTCCGCCAATGCGGCCAGCAAGCTGGGCGCCACCGAAGGCTCGCGGCTGGATGGCATTCTCACGCGGCAACTGCATGGCGAACAGCAGACCGTGATTCATGGCATGACGGTGGTTGGCGTGGCGGGCGCCGGCGCCTTCAACCGCGATGGCATGTTTGTCTCCGTCGACCTGCTGAAAGCCGTGGAGGATTTCCGAGATGGCCGCCAAGTGCCGGAATTTACCGCCGACGGCGCGCCCCGGCCCGGCGCGGATCGCGATTTCGCGGGATTCCGGCTTTATGCCACCAGCATCAACGATGTGGGCGCGCTCAGTTCGGACCTGCTGGAACAACAGATCGATGTGCGCACCAAGGCGGCCGATATCGAACTGGTCAAGTCGCTGGACCGCAACCTCAGCATCGTCTACTGGATCATCGCCATCATCGTCATCAGCGGCTTCTGCCTGTCGTTCGGCACCAGCCTGTGGGCCAATGTGAACCGCAAGGCGCGGGAATTCAGCCTGCTGCGGCTGATCGGTTTCAGCGCGCAAAGCGTAGTCTGGTTCCCGCTGGTGCAGGCGCTGATGACCGGAGTGCTGGGCTGGCTGCTGGCCTGCCTGGTCTACCTGCTGATCCAGATCAGCCTCAACTCGCTGTTCCTGAACACCATCGGCGCCGGCCAGGCGGTGTGCAAGCTGCATGCGGGCCATTTGCTGCTGGCCCTGCTGCTGACCTTGCTCGCAGCCCTGCTGGCGGCCATGGTGGGCGGCGTTCGTGTAGCGCGCATGGAGCTTTCCACCGGACTCAAATCTGCCTGAAGCATCAGTTGGGCCATCAGGCCTGGAAAAATTCTGCGTGGAACAACCCACATTTTCCGGCCGTCACCTATAGTGAATTGAGCACGCGGGATTTCCGGGCATTGCTTCCCGGTTGAATCACCGTGCCGAATCCTGCAGCACCCTACGAGGACAGGCCCATGGCAGCCGCAAAAACACCCAAACTGGGACAATTCAAGCTTACCGCGCGCACTGACGCGCCGGATTTTCGTGACTTCATCTACCAACCTGCCCTGCAGGCCCTGAAACCCAGGCTGGCTGTACCCAAAAACCTGAATATCCGCCACCAGGGCGACAAGCCCGCCTGCACCGGCTTTGGCCTGGCTGCGGTGATCGACCAGTTGCTGGCCACCAGCAAGCAGAAAATCGCTGACAAGGAAGGGGTCAGCGCTTTGATGCTGTATGAAATGGCCTTGCACCACGATGAATGGGCCGGTGAGGAAGATGAGGGCTCCAGTTGCCGTGGCGCCATCAAGGGCTGGTACAACATGGGCGTCTGCCGGGAATCGCTGTATCGCTACGATTCGAAGGAGAAGCCAAAGTGGAGCGTGGCAGCTGCCAAGGACGCGCGCAATTTCACCATCGGTGCCTACTACCGCATGGGCACGCGGATTTCCGACTACCACGCCGCGCTGAATGAAACCGGCGCCATCTACTGTTCTGCACTGGTTCACCAGGGCTGGGACCAGCCGGACCCGGAATCCGCCCAAATTACGCTCCCGGCCAGGGGCCAGGCCAAGCCACTGGGCGGACACGCCTTCGCCATCGTGGGCTACGACGCTGACGGTTTTTGGGTGCAGAATTCGTGGGGCCGCGACTGGGGCCGTGAAGGCACCGCGCTGTGGCTGTATGAAGACTGGCAGCTGCATGTACAGGATGCCTGGGTTTTCCAGATGGCCCTGCCCACGCCCAGGATCTGGCACCTGCCGCCCCGCACCGTGGCATCAGAGGCAGGCGCCGACAGCTCGCCCAAACCCATTCGCACTGAAATCGCAGGGCATTTCGTGCATCTCGATGACGGTCATTTCCATCAGACCGGCCGCTACTGGAGCAACCTCGAAGACGTGCAACTCACGGCCGACCTGCTGGCGGATTCTTCTGATTACCAGCACCTGCTGTTCTATGCCCATGGCGGCCTTAACAGTCCTGAAGACTCGGCCTGCCGAATTGCCGCCCTGAAGAATGTCTTCAAGCAGAACGGCATCTATCCCTACCACTGGATGTACGACACCGGCCTGATGGAAGAACTGAAAGATGTGATCCTCGGCCGCAGCCGCGGCGCTCAAGAGCGCGCTGGCGGCGCCCTTGACTGGGTCGACAAGCTCATTGAAAAACTCACCCGCATCCCGGGCCGCGCGTTATGGCGGGAAATGAAGGACGGGGCCAGACTACCGTTTGCCGACAAGCCGCCAGCTGCTGCCAGGGAGTTTGCCGGAACCGATGTCCTGTGCGCCTTTATGAATGCTTTGGCGGCCAGCAACAAGCCGAAGAAGATCCACCTGGCGGGTCACAGCACCGGCATGATACTGATGAGTTACCTGCTCCAGCGGCTGAGCCGCGAAGCGCCGGGCCTGCAGATCCATACCGCCAGTTTCCTGGCGCCGGCCGGCAGCGTGGACCTCTTTACCGACATTGTGCAGCCGTTCCTGAAAGCGCCGCACCCGGACTTCCGCATCTCTGAAATGACCATTTACAACCTCCATGGCAAGCTGGAGAAGGATGACGATGTGGCGCGGGTTTACAACAAGTCCCTGCTGTACCTGGTTTCGCGCGCGTTTGAGGAGTTCCTGCCGGAGAAGCTCCTCGGCATGGAGAAATACAGTCAAACCGTGGGCCGGCGCAAACTTCCGCGCCTGACCATCCATTACTCCAAAGGCCCCATCCCCGGCGCGCGGGTTACCGCCAGTGACTCGCACGGCGGGTTCGACAACGATGTGCTGACCATGAACCACCTGTTGCAACGTATTTTGGGCAAGAAGCCCCAGGTGCAGTTTACGGCGGAAAACCTCAAGTATTGAACTGCGGGGCTGGCGGGGCGCTCATCAGTCCGCTGCCCCAACGTCTTTCGCTGCTAAGCCCAGGTGATGCACGGGTAGCACCCTGGCACATGAATTGCCCGGGCCGGTGATTTGTGTTCCCATGCAGCATCCCGGAATTCACAAATCCACATGACAGAACACAACAACCAGCTGGTATTTGAACTGGCCATGCAGCATTTGCATGCCGGCCAGCCCGAAAAAGCCGCCGAGATCTGCCGCGCCAGGCTGCTCACCAGCCCACGGGACGTTCACCTGCTCACCCTGCAAGGCGTGGCATTGATCGACGCGCGCAAACCTGCCGACGCATTGGAACCCCTGCAGCAGGCGGTGGGGCTGGCGCCGCGGTTTGCCCGCGCCCAGGAAAACCTGGGCCACGCACTGATGATGCTTAACCGCCTGGATGAGGCCCATGACCAACTCAAGCTTGCGATTGGACTGGACCCACAGTCCGTCAGCGCTCACCAGAAACTCGGCCATGTACTGGCCGGCATCGGCAAGGGTGATGAAGCGGACCGGGTATTTGAACAGGGCTTCGGGCTGGACCCTTTGCGCGCCCGTCTTGCCATCGCCGGGGAGCACCTGCGTGAAGAACACTATGAAGAATGTGAGGCCCTGTGCAAGGACCTGTTGCGGGAGCACCCCACGAATGTGAACGCCATGCGCATGCTGGCGCGGGTGGCCGGGCAGCTGGAGCACTGGCGGCACGCGGAAAAACTGTTGCGCCGGGTGCTGGAACTCGCGCCGGAATTCCATGATGCGCGCATCGACCTGGCGCGGGTGCTGAAGAACCTCGATCGCATCGACGAGGCCATCGACTGCACCGCCACGGCCGTGGCCGAAATGCCCCGCAACCCCTACGCGCTGTACATGCATGCCAGCATGTTGTCGCTGGGCAACCAATCGGAGACTGCGCTGCTGTTCTATCGCCGCGCCATCCAGGCGCGTGAGCACCATCCTGCGGCCTGGGTGGGCATGGGCCATCTGCTCAAAACCCTGGGCAGGACCAGTGAGGGCATCGAGGCCTACCACAAGGCCATCGAACAGATGCCCGACTTCGGCGAGGTCTACTGGAGCCTGGCCAACCTGAAAACCTACCGGTTCAGCGACGAGCAGGTCGAGGACATGGAGCGCCGGCTGGAGAACCCCCAACTGCAGGAAGATGACCGCGTGCACTTCCTGTTCACGCTGGGCAAGGCCAGGGAGGACCGGCAGGATTGGGCAGGTGCGTTTGAATATTACGACCAGGCCTGCGAAACGCAGCGCATGCGCATCTCCTGGGACCCTGTGGAAGCGGCAGTGATCAATGACCGCATTTGCGAGGTGTTTTCCAGCGACTTCCTGCGTGAACGCCGAGGCCTCGGCTGCCAGGGCGGAACCACGCCCATCTTCATCGTTGGCCTGCCCCGCTCGGGCTCAACCCTGGTGGAACAGATCCTGGCCAGCCACAGCCAGGTGGAGGGCACGGCCGAGTTGCCCGACATCGCCAAACTCACGGCCTCGATTTCACGCCGGTTTGGTGACCTGAACTACCCTGAAGCCGCAGTCCGGCTATTGCCGGAAGACTGGCGCCAGCTGGGTGAAACCTACCTGGAACGCACCCTGCGTTTGCGGGAAGGCAAGCCGTATTTCACCGACAAGATGCCGAACAATTTTCCCAGCATCGGCTTCATCGCCACCATACTTCCGAACGCGAAGATCATCGATGCCAGGCGCCACCCGCTGGACAGTTGCTTCGGCAGCCTGAAGCAGCATTTCGCCCATGGCCAGACCTGGAGTTATGACCTGCAGGAAATCGGCGAATACTACCTGGAGTACCGCCGCCTGATGCGCCACTGGGCAGAAGTGCTGCCCGGCAGGGTGCTTGAGTTACGGTACGAAGAGATGGTCAGCGACCAGGAACAGCAAACCCGGCGATTGCTGGAATTCTGCGGCCTGCCCTGGGAAGACCAGTGCCTGCGCTTTTACGAAACCGACCGCGCGGTGCGTACCGCCAGCTCGGAACAGGTGCGACAGCCGATCTACAGCGGTTCCATCCACCACTGGAAAAACTTCCGCGAGCAACTGGCCCCGCTGATTGAAGTCATTGGTGAAGACCTGGAAAACGAGGGCGGGGACATCTCCTGAAGATGCCCGGCCCGCGTGTCATTGCGAAAGCCCCGCGTGAACCGGGGCTTTCGGCGATCAGTTGAAATACTTGCGGATACTGAAACCGTAGGTGCGGGGCCTGAGAATGCGCAGGTTCTGCCTGCCCCAGTACACATCCGCGCCCATGCTGCGATAGGTCACAGCACGCTCATCGAGCAGGTTGTCCGCGTACAGCGTGAATTCCCAATCGGCATTGTTGAAGCCGAAGCGCAAGTCCCAGATGTCGTAACTGGGCTGCTGGACACGGCCGCCGTAGCCATCGCCCTCCGGGTCACCATCATTGTCCCGCAGGGAGTTGTACGAGGTTCCGGTGTAGGAATATTGCAACCGAACGTAGGCATCACCTCCACCCAGCAGGTTCATGTCCCAGTCATATTCCGCATAGGTGGAAAGATTAAGGTCTGCCACCAGCGGCAAACGCGTGCCCGCGGGAATATCCAGCGCCACGAAGTCCGGCGCGCGCTCGTCGAACACCTTGATGTCCTTGGCGATCTCCGCCTTGAACAGATAGGTACTGACCAGGCCGAATGACAGGCCTTCCGTGGGCAACCAGGTGATTTCGGTGTCGAAACCATTTACGTCGGCATCACCCACGTTGGCGATAACCGTCTGGAACGGCTCGCCGAACTGGAAGCTCGGGTCCGTCAGTTCCAGCTGCATGTCTTCCCACTTCTGGAAATAACCGATCACATTGAATTGCACATGACCGTCCATCCACTGGGATTTCAGGCCGAATTCATAGTTCTTCAGCGTGTCGGAATCAAACGTCACCGGCAAGGTGGGCGTGCCGCGGGCCCGGTTGGTGCCGCCGGAGCGGAAACCTTCCGAATATAGGGCATACAGCATCTTGTCGTCCTGGAAGAAATACTGCACGCCCAGCTTGGGCAGGAAACCGTCATCCGACGCACCCGACACCGCGACGGCAGGCGGGGCAGTCAGCGGAATCGCCTGGTAGAACGTGCGGTCAATTTCGGTGTCGTACCAGCGCAGCCCCAGCAGCATTTTCCAGCGTTTACCCAGGTTGATCGTGGTTTCACCGAAAACAGCCATGTCAGTGCGTTTGCTCTCCTCACCGGAGCCGTAATGGATGTCCGTTGGTTCGAGGTCATCACCGTAAAGGGCCTTCTGCGCTGCCCAGGATTCAGTCAGCTGGTAATCATCGATGATATTGAAGTAATCCCACTTCTGCTTGGCTTCCTGGTAGAAGAAGCCCACCGTCCAGTCCCAGCGCGAGGTGCTGCCGGTGAGGCGGGTTTCATGCGTCCAGCGGGTATCGCGCTGCACGTTGTTCCAGGTGCCGCTGGGGTCCGCGTCATCAAAGTCGTAACCTGTGCCATTCAACTCGCAGGCGGTGGCGAAGTCATAATTGTTGTAGGCAGCATAATAAGGGTTGCTGCCACAGGTGCCGCGGCCATAGATTCCCAGAGCGGAATGGTAATAAGCGATGCCGGTGGTGCCGTCGAAAACATAGGCTGTGTCACGTTCGAAGTAGGCCGTCGAGGAAGTGAAATCCACGTCACCGAACGCGCCATCGAGCGTGACCTGGAAGTTGCTCCACTCGTCATCCCAGCTTTCGCGATTATACTTGATGGTTTTCAGATCACCGGCGGTCGGGTCGTAATCGTTGAAGCCGTGGATCTCTGCATTGGTGTAGTTGTATATGCCGGTCAGGGCCCATTCGTCATTGAAAAACCACTTGGCGGAAATCCTGCCGCCTACCCAATCACCGCTGTTGTAATCATTCTCCACGATATCGGCGTTGGATTTGCTGCCGATGATGCGCTCGCCGGTGTCTGCGTCAAAACGCCCGGGCGTATAACCGAATACGTTGTCGATGTAGCCGGCATCCTTGGCGCCAAAGCCCACCAGGCGGATGGCCAGCTTGTCCTGGATCAGCGGGATGTTGACCATGGCATCGGCATCCCAACCGTTGCCGCCGCCATCGATGGTATGCAGGCCACCGCCGGCATTGGCGGCAAAGGCAGTCACATCCGGCTTGGCCACGATATAGCGCACCGTGCCCGACTGCGAACTGGCGCCGTACAGCGTGCCCTGCGGGCCAGCCAGGGTTTCGATTCTTTCGAGGTCGATGGGGCGGATTTCCGGCGATTGCGCGCCGGTGGTCAGCGGTTGTTCATCCAGGTAGATGGCCGCGGAAGAATCGGCGATGAATGGCCTCACCGAATCGGCCAGGCCACGGAAAACGATTTTGTTCAGGCCGGGAGTACTGCCCACCACAGTCAGCGCCGGCACGAACTTGGCCACGTCGCCCAGGCCCTTGATGCCTGACTTGGTGATGTCCTGCTGGCTGAATGCCTGGATGGACTGGGGAATATCCTGCACATTCTCATCACGCTTGCGGGCGGAAACGATCACTTCCTCAAGCCGCATACTGGAGTCTTCGGCTTCGGCTGTCTGGGCATTCGTATCCACCGAGCCCACGGTGCCGGCCAACGCGGCCGTGACGGCGGTGTACAGTGACCGGTGTTTGGCAAAACGACCCGCGACAATCAACTTTCCGTCCTGCATAGGAATCTCCAGTGGCTCGCAATCAATGAGTGGGTCAGCTTTTATTTTTTCTTCGTTGAGGGTAAACCCTCAGCCCGCGGCATGTCTAGGGTTAATTCATTACAATTCGCTGAAACGCCTGTAGCAAAGGGATTAAACGCCAGCTCCGGCGGCTCATTCATCCCACTCGATCTCCTCGATGTGAATGAAGTGGTTGGCCGGATTGAAGCGCTGGTCGCTGTTGGACGTGCCGGTGAGTCGCAGCACCTGAACCGGATCGCCCGGCAGGTGAATGTTTAATATTCCAAACACTGGATCATCACGGCGATCCGCTATCACCCGCCATTCATCGTCCACCAGCGCTTCCACCAACAGGCCATAACTGCGCTCCGGGCCACCGGCGAGATGAATGCGCAGACCGGACATGCTGACCGGCGGATTCCAGCGCAGTTCGATCACCTGCCCCAGTTCCGCCATGGCCCAGTTCCTGTCGTCACCGGTGATGCCGTCAAACATTTGCAGTGACCGCGCCACGCCACTGACGACCGGCAGGGTGTCGCGCATGCCGGAAAATAGTCCGCGCACGTACTTCCGGATTGCGGCATCGCTGAGCAAAGGCGCCGCGGCGAACGCCGCGTCAGCCTTTTGCGTTAACGAATCGCCCGCCCCGGCATCAAGGCCGAACCAGCGCCGTTCCAGGAAGGTCGCAATCTCCTGGCCGGCCAACCGGTTTCCAGCCTCATCCCAGTGCGTATTGTGACGAAAGTAGAGTTTCTCGCCACTCTGCTGGTGGCGGGCCCGGAAGGCAGCTGTCAGATCCAGCAGGGGTACATCTGGTGCATATTGCTGTTGCAGCATGCCGATGATCCGGGCCGCCAGGCCCAGTTCATAATCCTGCGGATCGGCGCCGGCCACGCTGAAAACTTCCGCGCGGAGGGCGTCGTTCACCATCGGCTCGCTGGGGCCCAGCACCACGGCCACATCCTTGCCGGATTCGGCGATGCCCTGGGCCTGCTGCAGCAACAAGGCCACCTGCTGGTAGCCGGGAACCAGCGCCGGCAACTTTCGCGGATCAGCCACATCCAGGAACTGGAAATAGGCATGCATGAAGCTGGCGTCGTCAAGCTCGGTCAATGCCGCCCAGTTGTAACCCGGCGGCAACGCCGCTGCGGTGGTGGTGCGATGGCTCAGCCAGGCGGCCCAGGCGTAATCCAGCATGCGCAGCGGAAACCTGTGCGGCACGCGCCTGCTGCCGGCATCCAGATAGGCATTGGTGGCCTGCAACACCGCGATGTTGGGTTCCCACACCAGCGGCGACTGCAGGTAGGCATCATCCTGCACGTCATTGCCAAGGAAAATGTGGAACAGCACCGCGTCGTGCTGGAAAACCTGCGACCAGTAACCGTAGGCTGCCCGGAAGCTATTGGGCCCGGTGCCCGGCTCTCCCAGGTTGACCACCCTGACCTGGCTGTCTTCCAAAACCGCATCCAGCTGTTGCTGGATAACACCATTGTAGGAGCGCTGTGGCTCCATGATGCTGTGGGTGAAGGAGTCGCCGAAACTCAGGGTGCGGAATTGCTCACCGGGGGTTTGGCGTTCAACCACACCGTCGTTATAGCTCAGCTGAGCCAGGTCGACCGGCCCTTCCGCCTCGATTTCCGGGTATTGCGGCAGCAGGAAGTGGCGCTCGTACGCACGAAAGGCCAGGTCGGCCAGCCACAGTGACAGCAGGCTGAACAGCAGCGCCAACAACCCGTTGACCCAGATACTTTTCAATCTTCGGGGATTTCCGGACTTTTCTTCAGCGGCTGCCATGCATCGCCATCGATGACTGTTCCGCAAACGGGAACGTGAGCGCTAGGTTAGCAAACGCTTCCGCGAGCCGCCAAGCGAACAGGGGCTGGCTGCGGGAATTTTGCTACCATTCACCACTGCAGAACAGCGGCTTGTCCGCGCGACCGGAAACCAGCCCCTTCCCAGCTCATGCCCACCGTCATCCTTGGAATTTCCGCCTATTACCACGACAGCGCCGCGGCCTTGCTGGTCGACGGCCACATTGTCGCGGCTGCGCAGCAGGAGCGCTTCAGTCGCAAAAAGCACGATGCGGCGTTTCCCGGGGACGCCATCAATTACTGCCTGCGCGAAGCCGGCCTGGGTATGGCCGATGTCGACCACGTGGTGTTTTACGACAAGCCGCTGCTGAAGTTCGAGCGCCTGCTGGAAACCTACATCGATTTTGCGCCGCGCGGATTCCAGTCGTTTGTCAAAGCCATTCCCGTCTGGCTGAAGGAAAAACTGTTTCTCAAGCGCACCCTGCGTGAAGAACTGACAGCGCTGGCCGGCGCGGGAACGGCTTCGACACCAGCGATCCCGCACTTGCTGTTTGCGCGTCACCACCAGTCGCATGCAGCGTCCGCGTTTTACGCTTCGCCGTTTGAAAAAGCGGCGGTGCTGTGCCTGGATGGCGTGGGCGAATGGGCCACCAGTTCCGCCTGGCTGGGCGATGGCAACCGGCTCCAGCCTTTGTGGGAAATCCGTTTTCCGCACTCACTGGGCCTGCTGTACTCGGCTTTCACCTATTACACCGGTTTTCGGGTGAACTCGGGTGAGTACAAGCTGATGGGGCTGGCACCCTATGGCGAACCCATTTACGCAGAGCGCATCATCAGCGAGCTGATGGACCTGAAGGAAGACGGCACGTTTCGCCTGGACATGTCGTATTTCAATTACGCCACCGGGCTCACCATGACCGGCGAAAAATTCCACCGCCTGTTCGATGGCCCACCGCGACAGCCGGAATCGAAACTCACCCGCAAGGAAATGGACATAGCCCGTTCCATCCAGCAGGTCACCGAAGAGATCGTGCTGCGCCTGGCCCGAACCCTGCACCGGGAACAGGGCGTGGATTACCTGTGCCTCGCCGGCGGCGTGGCCCTGAATTGCGTGGCCAACGGCCGATTGCTGCGGGAAGGCCCGTTCAGGGATATCTGGATACAGCCCGCCGCCGGTGATGCCGGCGGCGCCCTGGGTGCGGCACTGGCTGCCTGGCATGACCACCTGCAACAACCCCGAATGGTGCATGGTGGCGACAGCATGCGTGGCAGCTATCTCGGCCCGGCGTATTCCGCTGCCGAAATCCGCGACTACCTGGACAGTGCCGGGGCGGTGTACCAGGAATTCGACACCGCGGCATTGCTGCAACTGACCGCGAAGGAATTGGCCAATGAGCAGGTAATAGGCTGGTTCCGCGGCCGCATGGAGTTCGGGCCCAGGGCGCTGGGCGCCCGTTCCATCCTGGGCGATGCGCGCAGCCGCGCCATGCAGTCCACCATGAACCTGAAAATCAAGTACCGTGAATCGTTCCGGCCGTTTGCCCCGGCGGTCAAGGCCGACAGGGTGAGTGAATGGTTTGAGCTCGACCGGGCCAGCCCTTACATGCTGATCGTGGCAGATGTGGCCAGGGAGCACAGGATCGCCATGACGAAGGAGGAGCAGCAGTTGTTCGGCATGGACAAGCTGAACGTCGTTCGTTCCGGTATACCGGCCGTCACCCATGTCGATTATTCGGCGCGGGTGCAAACCGTGCATGCCGAAACCAACCCGGACCTGTATGCGCTGCTGGACCAGTTCGAAGCCCTCACCGGCTGCCCGGTTTGCATCAACACCTCGTTCAATGTGCGGGGCGAGCCCATCGTGATGAGCCCGGAAGACGCCTATCGCTGTTTCATGCGCACGGAAATGGACGTGCTGGTGCTGGAGAATTTCCTGCTGTACAAATCACAACAGCCGGCCTGGGACAAAACCGATGACTGGCAGGATGAATTTGCCCTGGACTGAGCTCACCTGGAAATGTGTTAGAGAATGAAAGCCCGGAATGAACATGAACGCGCCCGCTGAATTGCCCGACAAGGCCGGGCTGCGCAGCTTCGGCCTGATGTTTGCCGCTGTTCTGGCCCTGCTGTTCGGCCTGCTGATTCCTTTGCTGCGGTTTGGCTGGAACGGCCTGCCGCTGTTGGCCGGCAACCATAACCCGGCCTGGCCGTGGTGGGCTGCCGCCGTGATTGCCACGCTGGCCCTGCTGGTTCCGGCCAGTCTGGTATGGCTCTACAAGCCCTGGATGAAGTTCGCCGGTATCGCCCAGTGGGTCAATACCCGTATCATCCTGTGGCTGCTGTTTTACCTTATCATCCTGCCCATAGGCCTGTTGCGCCGCCTGCTCGGCAAGGACAGCATGCAGCGGAAATTCGACCCCGCCGCCACCAGCTATCGCAGCGAACTCGGCAGCGCGGACCACAACGACATGGAGAAGCCCTACTGATGTGGGCCA
Source organism: uncultured Wenzhouxiangellaceae bacterium (assembly GCA_964470455.1). Classification (GTDB taxonomy): domain Bacteria; phylum Pseudomonadota; class Gammaproteobacteria; order Xanthomonadales; family SZUA-36; genus JAWXBM01. The sequence continues at coordinate 7,465 of CAYYCX010000051.1, read as the reverse complement.
GAATATGTGGGAATTAATCAAGGACTTCGCCGGTTTCATGGCACAGCGGAAGAAATACTGGCTGCTGCCGGTAGTGATCGTGATGCTGCTGCTGGGCGCGCTGATCGTGCTCACACAGGGGTCGGCCATCGCGCCGTTCATCTACACCCTGTTTTAGCAGGCAGCCTTGGGCAGTTGCTGCTGTGGGAGCGAGCCATGCTCGCGACACCCGACTCCGGTCGGCAGCATGGCTGACATTGTGCACGGATGCACCGGTGCCGCGAAGGGCATCGATGCCCCACATGGGCCTCCTACAGTGCTGGGCTGGCCCGTGCAACTGCCGCACTCTGGGCTTATCTAGCCCACCCGCAACCAGCGCTTGAACCGGCGGTGCAAGGGGCGTTCAACCCACCGATAGTGCAGCACGCTGTAACCGAGTATGGCGAGCATCAGTGCAAAGTAGAGCCCCTGCAAGGTCCAGCCACCGAACCTGCCGGCAAATTCATTGAAGCCCAGCTTCTGCAGGCCCACCAATATGAGCGTATGTGACAGGTAAATCGCGTAGGATGCACCGCCGGTCAACAGGCTGAACTTCAGCGGGGCGCGCAGCCCGTTCTGGTCCAGTCCAACCAGGCCGGCCAGGATCATCAGTGCGGGAATCCCGAACACCAGCACGCGGTGGAACACGGTGTAACCCTGTTCAATTGCGCCGCCAAAGTAGTGATTGTTGATCCAGCCTCCCGCCAGGAACAGCACGGATCCAGCCAGCAATAACAGGCTGCTGAAGCCCGGGCCGCGCGCACGGCGTTTCATCCGGTAAGCCAGCAATGCGCCACCCAGGAACTCCAGGAGGTAGGGGCTGAACATGTAGTATTCAGCCTTGGACATGTATTCCAGCTGGCCAGGTGCATAGGCGTTGCGTACAAACTGGCTGTACACGGCCCACGCCGCCATCAATGCGAACAGGATGAAAAGCAGCAGTTGCCGTTTATCCTTCGTGAATGTGATGATGACGGTAAACAGCAGGTAGAAAAACATTTCAAAAATCAGCGTCCAGGCCACCGCGATCAGCAGCGGAAACACCGGCCACAGAATGATGTTCCTGAACAGGTCGAGGTCCTGCATCAGGCCGGGATTGACCCACCAGAACAGGGGCAAGGCCAGCAGAAAGAACGGCCAGTAGCCGGAATAGATGCGGGCCACGCGGCGGCGCAGGAATCCCCAGGCGCCGTTCGGACCAACAACCGCGAAGGATGTATGGGCCATGATGAAACCGCTGATCACAAAGAAGATATCGACACCGGCGAAGCCCAGCGCTTCGCTGACATCAAAGAATGCGCCCTGCTCCCGGCCCGTTGAGCCAACGTGCGCACTGGTGTGGTAAAACACCACCAGCATGGCCGCGGCCATGCGCAGGAACTGGATATTGATCAGCATGGCGGGATTATTACACGGAGAGTATCCAGACAGTAGGAACGAGCCGTGCTCGCGACCAAAGACCATTCGGCAGCACGGCTGCCTCCCACAGCTCAGACCGCCTGGCGGGAGCGCGCCCACCCCAGCACCAGCATCAGCAATGTCATGATGGCGATGCCCCACTGGCTCAGCGTCGGTATGCCTTCGCCGAACACCGTGTTGGTGATTTCACATTCAAAGCGTGAGCCTGCAGCAATGCCGTTGTACGAGCACGCTGCATCGCCATGAATACCCGCCGTCACATCATGGAAGTCGGCCATGTAGCCGGCATGGTCTGTTTCAGTGATGTGGCAATCGAGATGGCCATCGGCAAAGCCGCTGACCACGAATTCCAGTGACTCGGCATGCGCCAGCTCTCGGCTGTCCTGCAGCACCAGGCCGGTATTGCAGGCTATGGAAACCCTGGCCCGGTCCGTCTCACCGCCACCCACAAAATACTTGGTCACTTTGAAGACAGCACGGTCAGGGTCGGCATCCGGCCCGAACAACCGGCCGGCGAAGGCAAATGCCTCCCGGCCGATCGCATCGCCCATGAACCGGCCCGGAATGTCATCCTGCGTAGGATGAATACCGCCGTAAATCCGCGACAGGCTGGTTTCATCGGCAGCATCGAAGTAGGTGGCCCATTGCAGCGTGACATCCACGCTGGGGCCCTGTTCAAACACCAGGAACTCATTGCGCGGCGCTTCGAATTCACCCAGCCCGCCGGGGAAAAATTCCGAGCCGGTGAATTCCGCCAGGATGGTGGCCGCCGCGCGGCTGAAGGTGCTGTGCCCGGACACGTAACCGGCAAAGGGCGGCGTAACGAAACTGGGACGCTGGTAGGGCCACCAGTTCTCGCAGCGGATCCAGCCCACGCCGGCTGTGTCCGTGTCCGGGTCGGGAATGTAGTCGGGCCCGCGCCAGGCCCGCACGGCAATCTTGCCCACATGCTGGAAAATATTGCCGCCCAGAGGAAAATGGCGCCCGCCTACCGCGGCGGTTTCCTCGGTGATCACCTCGATGGAGCCTGGGTACAAACGGATGCCGTCGGGGTGCCAGGACGGGCCCAGGGGATCGGAACTCTGGCCGCGGTCACACAGGTACCGGATGGCCGAAACCGGCCGGGTGTAGTCGTACCAGCCCTTCACACCCCAGGCGGCCACGGCGACGTCGTGCATGGTGCCACCCAGTGTGACATAGAGCTTCACATCCCACTCCAGCCGATCCAGTTCCGGGCCTTCACCACGGAATTTCCGTTGCAGCAAAGGATGGTCGGACACGTAATTGGCGATGGTGAACCAGTGCCCGGGCGGAGTTTCCGATTCCGGGCCGTCAGCCCAGAACTCGGCCAGCACCCGGTAGTAATCTCCGGCGGGAACGAACTCCGGTTCATACGGCAGCCCGGTCACCGGGTTGAGCGCATGGCCGTTACCGGAGTTGGTACCGAGCGGGTTGTTGCCGTTGCTGGCCGGGCTGATGTCGATCAGGGTGCCGCCTCCCATACCGCCACCTTGGCCGCCACCTGGGTCATCGGCCGGATCCAGCAGGCCGCTCCACAGAACCACCTGTTCAAAACCCGAGCGGTATAGCGCATCACCGGCGCCACCCAGCAGCGGCGGCGGACCCGGGTCGTGATACACCCAGTAGTCATGGCCGTCGCGCTGGTAAATGGTGAGGTCTTCAGGCTGCAGCGAGAATGGCGTCACCCTGCCCCACTCCGGGCCCAGAAAGCCCGGGTAGCCGCCGACAATCACATTGCCGCCCTGGTCTTCAAAGTAATCCAGCGCCAGCGGCTGCCAGCGATTCGGGTCGGTGATATCCGGGTTGCCGGGCAATGCCGGCACCAGCGGTTCATTCACCGGTTCGTAATACAGGTTCTTGTAGCCATCCTGTTCGTTGGAATGATCCGCCAGGCCGAACTGGATCCAGGCCTGGGCGATACGGTTGCCCAGCGCAGCCGGCGTGGCGCCGGCAGTTGAGGCGAAACTGGTGTCGTAACCCAGGCTGGCCATCAGCTGGTCAAACGCCGCCAGTGATTGCGCCGCGCCCGGCGAAGCGGCAAAGCGCCAGCGCAACAGGCCGTAGGCCGCATAACTGATGGCCTGTTCCCGCGCCGCCTTGAGTTCCACCGCGTTCAGGCCGGCACCGAAGGATTCGTCGTGCTGCACGGCCTGCAACGCCGGGTCGAATGCCGCATAGGCATCCCACATGGCGCCCGAGACATGGAACAGGTTGCGCGCATGGATGGTGGGCCGGGCAAAATCCTTGCGTATCGCCTGCAGCAACACCTCATTCCACTGGCGGGCGACGGAATGCCCGGCGCCGGTACCGGGCTCAGCGGCCAACAGCAGTGACGGCGCGAGGGTGATGCAGGAAGCGATCAACGCAGCCGGCAACAGCCAGCGGGCCAGGCCGTGGCGTGCTTGCTGCAATCGAACACCAAAAGCAAGGGCATGGGCAAGGGCAATGGTCCGGAAGCATTCCGGCTTCTTGCTCTCCTGCTGCTGCAATGGAACTGGCTCGCTCAATAACTGGCCAGCCAGAGCGTGTGGCGCGCGCCTTTCTTGCCGTGGGCGAACACCTTCACCTGGTCCACCAGCAGGCCGCAACTCTTCAGCAGGTCCCGAAAGTCATCGTCGGGCGCGGCGGACCAGTAAGCGAGGATGCCGCCGGGTTTCAGCGCGTTCTGAGCGCAGGCCACGCCCATCAGGCTGTACATCCAGTTGTTGCTGCTGCGCGTCAGCCCTTCCGGGCCATTGTCGATATCGAGCGCAATCACATCGAAATATGCGGTTTTCTGCTTCAGCAGCCTGGCCACGTCGCCGACATAAACGCGCGTGCGCGGGTCATCCAGCGGCCGGCCGCTGAGCTCGCCTAGCGGCCCCCGGTTCCACTCAATCACCTCAGGCACCAGTTCAGCCACGGTAACCTCGCTTTCAGGACCGGTGGCGCGCAACGCCGCAGCCAGTGTAAAACCCATGCCCATGCCACCCACCAGCACCCGAGCTTGCCGGGCATTCTTCAACCGCCGGCAGGGCAGCTCACCCAGCGCATCCTCGGAACCATGCTTGCGGCTGTTCATCAACTCCTGGCCACGCGCCAGCTTGATGGAGAAATCATCCTTGCCCTGATACAGGTACATGGTTTGCCCGGTTCCGGGCCCAGACCCGGGAATAGTTGCTTCACCCAGCAGCTTCCAGTTTGGCATGCGAATTCAACGATTGAGCGGAGTGACAAGCATAACGGAGGGACGGGGATTTTAGGGCACCTCCGGAACAGAAGCATGGACATTGAGGAAATTCAAGACCATAATGACCATATCAATCAATATGATTGGAGGTTCGAGATGATTACCGAAGTCAATGCAGTGAACTTTCGCCAAAACCTGGGTGAAATGCTTAATCAGGTGCAGTACCGCAACGACAGCATCGTTATCAACAAGGATGGCAAGCCCGTTGCGGTTCTTGTCGATGCTGAATTGTTTGCCCGTATCCAGCGCATGCGCGACCGTTTTGACGCTTTGAGCGCGCGCATTGCAGAAGCATACGCCAATGTACCAGTCGAGGAAGGCCTGGCCGAGATTGATGCCATTGTGGCTAGGGAGAGGAAGGGGCGCTGATGCCGCGTCTACGTGTCGTCCTCGACACCAACGTGCTGGTATCGGGGCTCGCGTATCCAGGCAGTGCACCCGGCCGCATTACGAATGCTTGGCGCCAGGGTGGTCTGGATGTAGTGCTGTCGCATTACATACTGGATGAAATGACCAGGGTGTTGCCCAATTTGCCAAGGATTCAGCTGGTGGCGGCGGAAATCCGCGACCTGGCCGACAGCTTCATGTTTCTGGCTGATATTGTGGAACCGGAAGGCATCCACAACAAGCAACTGCGTGATCCTGCAGATCAGCCCGTACTGCTTACCCTGTTTGCTTCGCAAGCTGATTATCTGATCACCGGAGACAAGGATTTGCTGGCGCTTGCCAACGACTATCCCATCATTACTCCAGCTGAATTCTGTGCGCGTCATCAGCTGTGACAGGGTGTTGTGAGGAGATACAACCCATGATCAGGAATTCCCGCGGGATGGAGTGTCGTTCTGCGCATCGACAATCACTGAAAATGAATACGCGCAATGTGAATCTATAAATATGAGTCAGCCAGCATTTAAACTAACGAAAAAACTTTCGTATGTTTCTGAGTAAAGGTCTTTCATCGGGTAAATTCCGTAGACAGTGCAGTAAAAGGCTGCACTTCCCATGAACAGGAAATGTGAACAAGTCCTCCTTTTGTAGAACTAAAGCCTGATTCCAGGAACTGCTATTAAACTATTGATTAAAATAAATTAGATTTTGTGATATATCATTATTTCAGTCGAATTACAGTTTTTTGATTCGTGAATTAAAAGCAGAATTTACAGGGAAAACAAATGCGCATCCTGTTAACCGGCTCATCCGGCTGGCTGGGGCAAAGCCTGGCACCCCGCTTGCAGCAATTGGGCCACCAGGTGATCGGCCTGGACCCGGTCACCGGCCTCCACACCCAGGTTACCGGCTCGATTGCCGATGCGGCCCTGGTGCGCGAACTGGTTTTTGAACACCAGGTTGAAGCCGTGATTCACGCGGGCGCCCTGCACAAGCCGAACATCGCCACGCACGACTACAGCGATTTCGTGTCGGTGAACATCCAGGGCACCCTGAACCTGCTGCAGGCTTCAGTGGAAGACGGTTCACCGGTGCGGCGCTTCGTGATGACATCCACCACCTCGTTGATGATTTCCCGCGAGATTCGCGCCGGACTGGCGGCGGGCGCCACGCAGGCGCAATGGATCGATGAAACCCTGCAACCCCTGCTGCCGCGAAATATCTATGGCGTCAGCAAGCTGTCGGCCGAGCACCTGTGCCGCATGTTTCATGAAGAAAGCGGCCTGCCGGTCATCATCCTGCGCACTTCGCGGTTTTTTCCGGAGGAGGATGACATGGCGCACGCCATCAGCCAGTCGGAGGAAAACACCAAGATGAATGAACTGCTGTTCCGGCGCCTGACGGTGGAGGATGCTGCCGAAGCGCATGTGGTGGCGCTGGACCGGGTGGAAGAGATCGGCTTTGATACGTTTATCGTTTCCGCCAGAACACCGTTCCGGCGGGACGACTGCCCGCAACTGCTGCATGACGCGCCAGCCGTGGTGGAAAAGTACTTCCCGGGTTATGCGGACATTTATGCGCGGCGTGGCTGGACCATGTTTCAAAGCATCGACCGGGTGTACGATGCCAGCAAACTGGAACGGCGACTGGGCTTTGTTTGCAAGACGGATTTTGCCAGCGCCCTTAGTCAACTTGAAGCGCAACTTGAAGCGCAACTTGAAGGGCAACTTGAAGGGCAACTTGAGGGGCAACTTGAGGGGCAACTCTAGCGGCAGCTCGTGGCGCAACCCGATACCCACATTTCATGACGTGAACCTGATGAGCGAACACAACCACGCCCTGCACCGCTACCACCGCCAGATCCTGCTGGCGGGCTTTGGCGCGGAGGGCCAGCAAAAGCTTTTGGATTCCACCGCCCTGCTCCTGGGCTGCGGCGCGCTGGGCACGGTTTCCGCCAACATGCTGGCGCGGGCGGGCGTGGGGCATCTCATCATCGTCGACCGCGATTTCATCGACCTCACCAATCTGCAACGCCAGGTGCTGTTTGACGAAGAAGACATTGCTGCCGGCCTGCCCAAGGCCGAGGCCGCAAAACGCAAAATTGCGCGAATCAATTCGCAGGTCAAAGTCACCGCGGTGGTGGATGATATCAACCACCGCAACATCGCCCGGCTGGCCGAACACGCCGATATCCTCATCGATGGCCTGGACAATTTTGAAACCCGCTACCTGGCCAATGATTGCGCGGTGAAATACGGCAAACCCTATGTCTATGGCGGCGCGGTAAGCACCAGCGGCATGGCCCTGGCCATCCTGCCGCACAGCCCTGATGGCCATTCACCCTGGGAGACCCTGGCGGACGGCAGCCACGCCACACCCTGCTTCCGGTGC
>CAYYCX010000050.1:19150-28322 GCA_964470455.1 uncultured Wenzhouxiangellaceae bacterium | reverse complement strand
CGACCCAGGCGAAATTCACTTCGGCGCTGATGTTCCGCACCAGCAAACGCCAGGCCAGTTCACGCAACACCAGCAGATCCCGCCCCATATTGCGCAGCAGCGCGCCGAAGTTCACCAGCTCCAAATCACGCGTGCAGACGGTTCGTTCAGGGGACGATCCATCGCGCTATTCGCACCCCCTGATTTCCTACATCAAATCGGCTATTAGCTGGGCTTGTCAAGCGCCTCTTGCGGCGAAGTATTTGACATTGGGTAGCCCTTTGAAATCACTGTCCTGGGTCCACACGGTTGCATTCAGCTTTTGTGATGTTGCATAGATGATGCTGTCTGCCAATGGCAGCTTGTGAGCCACGCCACAATTTCCAGCTTCGATGGCAAGATCGGAATCAAGCGGAATAACTCTTCCCTGTTTCATATGCGCAATCGCAGCCAGGGCAGCTTCCTCATCGCGCTGGAGCAGAATGCTTTTGAATACCTCTGTGAGTGTAATGCTCGGAACCAACAACTCATCAATGTGCTCGATTGCGTCGGCGAAGACGCTGGCGTTCCTGTCGCCAGCGAAATATGACAACCAGGCTGAAGAATCAACAACATTCATACGCGTGCTCTGTCATACGCGATCGCGGTCCCGTTCGACCTTTGTGCTGATGCCCTTCAGGAATCCGCGCATTTCCTTCATGGGCTTCAAGGGGATCAGTTCAATTCGATTCTGGTAGGTGAGCATTTGCACTTTCTGGCCAGACACAATGCCCAATGACTCGCGAATTTCCTTGGGAATAACGACCTGGAATTTGGGAGATACCGTTACTGCTGTCATAGCCTTGAGCTCATCGATACTAAGTTGGTATTACGATACGCTTATCGATATACCTGTTCAAGCAAGTCCGGCATCAGCTTCTGTCGAGAATATCGATATCCTGGCTCAAATCGATGATCTGGTTGTCACCCGCCTGCAGAATCACGGATCTCACCACTTTTCCCTGTCGCAATGCTTCCACCAGATTCCGGTAACGCTGTAACTGACTGATCCAGCGTTCGCGCGTTTCCGTGCTGTCGGTGCCGGTTTTGTAATCGACGATGGTCAGGCCGGTATCGCCGGCGTATATCCGGTCGATGATGTGTTTGCTGATGCGGTTGCCGTCGCGCCGCAGCAGCGGCAATTCGGTAAAGCTTTGTTGCTTGCCCTCGGGGCTGACCACGGCCCTGCCCGGCTCGCTGCTGATGATCTGTTTCAACTGGCGCTGGAGTTCGGGCAGCAGTTCCGCGGCCTCGTCAGCATTCAGGCCATGGCGGACCAGGCTGCTTTGCAGCGCGTCGCTGTGTTGTTCAAACCAGCCGGCGTCCCAGCCTTGCTGCCAGTGGTCGTGAATCAACTCCAGCCATTCGTGCACAGCGCCGCCGAAAGCCACGCTTTTGCGAACGGGAAGCTCGGGCAGTTCCAGGGCAGCGGCTTCGGGCAGGACGGCAAGGGGTAGCAAGGGGGCGCCTTGCAGTTGCAGCAGGGGGTAGGATTGGGGTGCGGCCTGTGCGGTTTCGTCGTCGCCTTCGGATATGTTGTCGCGAGCATGGCTCGCTCCTACAGGCTTAGTTGCTTCATTGGATTGGATGGATGGGGCGAAGGCACTGAACAGCAGTTCCATCAGGCTGCCGGATGGCGCGTATTCACCGGACTTGTTGGCGGCGAACCTGCCCAGCAGGTGCAACTGCCGGCGCGGGCGGGTGCAGGCTACGTACAGCAGGCGCTGCTGTTCATAGGCGCTGCGTTCCATTTCGATGGCGCACAGGTAAGCGTACAGGCTGGCTTCGGGCTTCACGCGCTGCGGCAAGGGGGCCAGCAGGCTGCTGTCTTCGCCCTGCGGATTGTGGAATTCCTGCAGGGCCACCAGGGTTTTGTCATCACCGCGGGGCTTGCGCGCCATGCCGGGCACGATAACCACGTCAAACTCCAGGCCTTTCGCCTGGTGGATGGTCATCAGCTGAAGGCGGGACGGGCTGCCACCGGCATACAGCTCGTCCAGTTGACGCTGCAGCCGGGTTTCCAGGTTTTCGGTGCCTTCCTGCTCCAGCCGCTCCAGCACATCCAGGAAAGTGCGCGCATGCTCCAGCTCTGCCGCTGAGGCATAACAGAGCGGCCCGCCCAGTTGCAGCCAGGCGGTTTCAACCCGCTGGCGCAGGCTTCGGCCGGCACGTTGGACCTCTGCCTGGGTCATCACCTCGGCCAGTCGGGCCAGCCGTTCCTGTTGGCCTGGCAGGTCTGCCGCTTCGGCGGCCCGTTGCAGGCCCACCAGCAATGCCTGGTTTTTCAGGTCTCCGGCAATGCGGTGCATCTCAGCCACGGTCAGGCCAGCCCAGGGGGCGCGCAATACGGCCAGCCAGGCGATGCGGTCGCACGGGTGGCTGAGCGCGCGTGTGAGCGCGATGAGGTCGCGCACTACAGGCCGCTGCTGCAGCGCATCCACTTTCACTGCCTGGGTTTCGATGCCGGCCTGCTGCAGGGCGCGGGCAATCTGCTCGAGGTGCTTGCGGGCGCGGGCCAGGATGCCGATGGTGGGGTCGCCGAGTTCAGCACGCGCCTGCCGGATCAGGGCAACTACCTGCTCTGCTTCCACCTCATCTGGTGTGTCGGGCGGAAAGGCATGCAGATGAACCGCGCCGCCCTGCCCTTGCTCGGCGGCCGCGGCGGCATATTGCACGGCGCCGGAATCGCGCTGGTCCTCGGCGGGGAAAATACCGGTGAACTGCTGGTTTACCCAGTCAACGATTTCCTGCTTCGAGCGAAAGTTGGACTGCAGCTGCAAATACTCCAGCGGCACCGTGCCCAAACCGCCCTGTTGCACCACATCGATGAACAGGCCCACGTTGGCCTGGCGAAAGCGGTAAATGCTCTGCATCGGATCGCCCACCAGCAACAGCGTGCGGCCATCGTCGCCATTCCAGCCCGACATCAGCCGGCGCAGCAGCCTGAACTGGGTGTTGCTGGTGTCCTGGAACTCATCCATCAGAATGTGCCCGATGCGGGCATCCTCGGCCAACAGCAGTGAACCGGGGTTATCCTCCTCGCCCAGGCTTTCCAGCGCCAGTTCGGTCATGTAGTGGAAATCGCATTCGCCCCGCTCGTGAAACAGCACGCGCAGCCGGGCCAGCGCATGTTTCAGCACCAGCAGGATGTCCTGCTGCAGTTCGTCGGTATCGTGCCCCAGTTCCAGTGGCGGAGCCTGGCCCATGCGTTCCAGTGCGGCCACGGCGGCGGGGTTTTCAATCCATTCCGCAAGATAGCCCTGCAGGGTTTTCAAACCTGCATCGAATTGTTTGGGCAAATTCTTGAATACACTGCGCGTCAATCCACCGGGAGTCCGGATGGCGCCATCAGCCTTGAGCATGATTCGGCTGAACAGGAAGGCCTGGTGTACCTGGTCATGCAGGGAATCGGGTTCCGGTTGATAGATGGCTGCCAGCTTCGCGGGCGGGAAATTCTCAGCAACTTCCGCGCCCAATTCCGCCGCCAGGGCTGCGGCATTCCGGTAAGGCTCCACACCCAGTGCCCGGTAGAAATTCTCCAGTTCAACAGCCTGCCGCTCGGCGATCACCTCGGCCAGCGTTTCGGAATCCATGCCGATGCGGTCCACCCACTGGTCGCGAGCCTGCAGCTTGTCCACCAGGAGCTGCCGCAATTGCTGGGCGTCGCCATCCAGCAGGTAGAGCACCCGGCTTAGCGCACAGCGCGCCTCGGACCAGTTCTCTTCATCATCAGCCACGTTGGAGAGCTCTTCGAACAGGAGTTCGATGGCTTCGCGATACAACGGTTCGGCAAGTTCCTGCACGGCCAGGCCTGCCCCTACCCCGCCCAGTTTGGGATCCCGCGCCAGGAACTGGGCGCAGAGGCCATCGATGGTCAACACCCGCAGTCGGCCCGGGTTGTTCAGCAGGTTCCAGCCTTGCTGGCGGTCGCGTTCCAGCGCCTGGCGCGCCAGGTTGATGGCCGTTTGCTCGTGTTTTGAGGCAGGCTGTTCCCCGGTTTGTTCAGCAGCGGCCGCCTGGCGCAGGCGGCGCAGGATGCGTTCACGCATTTCCTGAGTAGCTTTGCGGGTGAAGGTGATGGCCAGCAAACGTTCGGGCCGGTCTGCCTGGGCCAGCAGCTTGAGGAACCGCTGGGTCAGCAGCTCGGTTTTGCCCGAGCCGGCGGGCGCTTGCACGATGAACGAGCGGCTGGTGTCCAGCGCCGCGGCACGTTGTTCAGCATCGTATGGGACTTTGTCATTCACATTGGTTGCCGGGTTCATGCCTGTTCCTCGCCATCCGCGGCGGTGTGCAGCAGCCAGGCTTCGCCCTCATCGTGGCGCAACAGCAACTGGAATTCTTCCAGGCCCGGATGTTGCCGGTTGTACAGGATGTTGCGGCAATCGCCCTGGATATATTCTTCCGCCAATGCATCGATGCTTTGTTGCCAGCTTTGCAGTGCGGCTGCCCAGTCGGAAAAGCGTTTGTCCAACGCCCGGCTTTTGCCGTTCAGTGGCTGCAGTTTGTCAAAGGCGTGAGCGCTGCCATTCACCACGCCATCCAGCAGGCATTCGCCGTGCTTTACGGTAGCCAGGGCAATACCGCCCACGCGGGCAGTGCCCGGTGTTGTATCCGGCGTAGTGCCCTGGCCGGTGTCCTGCGTGGTGTCCTGTGTGTTGTCCTGCAGCAGCCGCGCATACAGCGGCAACTGCGCCTCACCCAGGCGATCGCGGGCCCAGGCGTTGGTGGCACGCTTGCTGCTTTTGTAATCGATGATGAGCAGGCAGCCATCGTCCAGCTGGTCGATGCGATCGGCGCGTAACCGGATGGGATGCCCAAGAAGGTTGGTTTCCAGCGGCAGTTCCAGTCCGTAGATCCGGCTGGAAGGACGCTGCCTATCTTTCTCCAGCCACTCCTGCAGTACCCGGATCAGCCGCAACCGCTCTGCCTCGTATTGCAACCCGGACAGGCGCTGGAAGGCATTGCGTTCGCGCAAAGCGGCCTCTACGGCGGCGGGAATGGCGGCAGGCTCGGGCCGCTCGATGCTGCCCAGGAATGGCTGGTACAGGCGCTGCAGGGCGCCATGCAGCAGGCTTCCTCGCAGCGCGGCATCGGCAAAGGCATCGGGTACCGGGTCAAACCGGGCATTCAGGCGATGCCTGAGGTAACTGAGCAGCGGCAAGGCGGACTGGTCGGTAATGGCACTGGCCCCGCCGTGAATCGCATCGGCGGTTTCGCCATCGTGCGCAGGCCGCAGCGGAATGCCATGCTCATCCGGCCGCACCCCCAGCCAGGGATGTTCGCCGTAATGCCGCCACTTCACCAAGCTGGCTGGCACATCGGGGTTCTCGCCATCACCAGGCTGGACAAACAGCAGGTCATGCAGTTCAGCTGAAAACCTGCCGCTTTGCTCATGGAGGGGAATTTCCGCCAGCAGCGGGCTCGCGGCCAGTTGCAGGTCGCCGGCCTGCCGTCCCCAGCTGAACACGATTTCCGGCGCGAGGCGACGCAGTGCTTCGGTGAGCTTCTGCCTGAACGCCAGCTCGCCTTCATGTGAAGCGCGGGGGATGTGCGAGGCAGCATCGAACGGCAGGTAGGGATTGCTCAGCGGCGAGCCCGGCCAGTTGCCTTCGTGCAGGTTGGCAACCCAGGCAGCATCAAAGCGGTGCCCGGCGGCATCATCTGGGCTCAAAATCTGTACCGGAGATAAGGGTCCGCCTGCCCCATTCACGCGGGCATCGGTGCTCATCTGGCGCAACACCTGCAGTGCCTGGCTGGGTGATTTCAGGCGTAGGCTTCGCAACTCCTCCAGCAACTTCATGAACCGGCCGATGGCACGCTGGTTCCCGGTGCCCGTCACCAGCGGCCCTGGCCAGCCCCAGGCGGAAAGGCACTGGTAAAACGCATCCTCGGCGCGCCAGTCGCAGTTGAGGGCGGCGCGGCTGTGGGTGATGGCCAGCTCCAGATCGTTTTCCAGCCCTGCCTGTGCCGCGCGTTCCTGCAGCGAAGCAGGCAGCAGCTGGAAGATGCCGTCTTTGCGCAGCCGCAGCTCCAGTTGCGCGCGAGCCATGCGTTCGTGGTCAGCGCCCGCCCAGTAAGGGCTGAGCATCCAGTGCGAAAAGCGGTTGAAGGGTATGGCCTTGCGTGGCCCGCCAACGGCCAGCTGCAATAACAGCAATGCACTTTCGATCACGGCATTATCCAGCAGTGGCTCGCCTGCCGGCATGCAGAAGGGCTGGTCCTGGCCGCTGTTGGTTTCGGTGATGCGCGAGCTTTGGGAAAACACGTTTTCAAACACGCGCCGCACGGTTTGCGGCTGGCTCTCAAGGCCATTGATGACTACGGCAATGCGTTGCTTGCCGGCCAGCCATTGCTGCCTGGCCCAGTGCGCGGCTGCAGCCAGTTCCGCGCGGGCATCATCGTAACCATGCAGCCGGGCGATTCCCTTGGCGGGGCCGGGTGAAGTTCGTTCAATCATGCTGCCGCGAGATTCCAGGGCAGCCAGCAATTCCTGTTCGAGGCGGGTGAGTTCGTGGAAGCCTTCCAGTTGCAGCGTGCGGGGCAATTTCAGGGGCACGGGCCTGTCCTGTTCAAGGATCTCTATCAGAAAGCGGGTCCAGCCTTCGGCATCCCGCAAACCCTGCTGGCGCAGGTTTCTGTGTACGGTCTGCCTGGCCTGGAAGAAACTGGCGTCCAGCCAGGATGGCTGCTCATCGACATACCATTGCCGCAACCACTTGTCCGCGGTGCGGGCCAGCCGGGACGCCAGGCGCTTCTCGGATTCGGGAGACAGGCCACTGCTGTCCGGCATGGCTTCCTGCCAAAGCAATTGCAGCATTACCGCATCGGCGGTGCGGTCACACGGCTCGCCACGCAGCATGCAGATGTGTACGCACAACCGTTCAACCCATTGCGACAGAACTTCGATGGCGGGAGCCACGATGACGGCGCCCTCTGGGAGTTCCCGCATCAATGGAGCCTGCAAGAGCTCGAGGCGGCGCTGGTTGGGGACCAGCGTAAGGCGCTGCGCGGTCTTGGGGTTGTGAATGGAATGGATGATGGGCAGAGTCCTGTGGCCGTTGGTGGATGCCAGTTGCGGTTTCGCGAAAATTCTAACAAAGCAGTGCGGATTCTGATGCACTGCTCTCGCAAATCATGAGAATTTCGCGGGCGGGGTTCTTCACCGACCGATTCGGGTCGTGGCTCGAGCCGCTACTACAATGCAGAAGGCGCATTTGCGCCGACATCGTTCACTTGTCGCGGCTCGCGCCGCTCCTACCGGAGGCAGCCACGCCGCCTACATTCCCTTTTCGGGTCGCGGCTCACGCCGCTGCTACGGGACGTTTCATTCCGGCTGGTAATTTGTCGCGGGCATGGCCCGCTCCTACAATACGGCCATGTGTGGAAAAACTGCAGTTTGCAATATCACCTGGAAAGAGGTGTACGGGTATGCCACCGCCCTGTCGGCACCGGCAGGGTTTCCACCCGACCCCGAATCCAGGATCAACATTTCTCCGTCCCGGCAGTTGCGCAAATCGGAACCCAAATCCATGGTGTGGGAAACCCTGCCGGTGATTCGCAACGCGGATGGCATCGACCAGCCGGACGAAGCCATCTGGCCTTTTATCCCGGCCTACTCCGAAGGGCGGCTGCCCACCAACAAGGAAGGCCGCCTGATCTCAACGGCCAACGCCCGCCTGCGCACCGAAGGCAAGCCTTTTGCACCCACTTTCATGGGCGCCTGGGGAGCGCAGTGGCGGGTGATTGTGGTGGTGTCCTGGTTCTATGAATTCGACAGTCGAGTGAAGCCGCAGGTGCCCTATGCCGTGTTCCCGCTGGATGCCCCGTTCTGGATGATGGCGGGCCTGGCGCGTGCAACCACCATGCGCGACGGCAGCAGCAGACTCACCGTGGCGGTAATTACGGTTGACCCGAATGATGTTCTCAAATCCGTGGGCCACCATCGCAGTCCGGCGCTGCTGCGTTCCGGCGAGGAGGCGAAAACCTGGTTGCATGGTACAAGGGAACAGGCCCGGCAATTGTTGCGGCCGCACTTGAACGAAACCATGGGCGTTGAAGCCATCGACATGGGCATCAAGATACCCGGGAACCAGCGCGTGGCATTGCCAGCGAGGTTGGCCGACTGGAAACCCGGGGCGGAATTTCAAATGCCGCAACAGGCACAGTAACGAACCGCCTTGCCGAGCGATCCCGGGTAGCGATCCCAGACAGCTATGCTGGAGCGGGCGATTCAGCTTCTTCGTAATTTTGAAGTGCGCGAATGGCCAGCGGAAACGTGCCCGGTGCCTGTGGGTCGATAGCGGATGGGCGGCATCCCATGCCCTTCCTCCGGGCTACGTTCTTCCAATGCCAGTTCCGAATCCGACAGTATTCTGTTTGCTACCACCACTCCGCTCTCCCAACGCGATTCGTTGGCCTTGAGACGCGAGCTTCGCCAGACATCAGCGCCGGCCTGCATTCGTTCGACGGAATGGTTGTGTATCATTGGATGAGTTGCCGGCCGGTGATGGGGACGGTGGGGCATGAGCCTGGAAGACTCGCTGTAAACCGGGTGATTGGGTTTACGGCCCGACTGCCTTCCCATGATCCACCTGGCCAGCAATAGTCCCGCAACGACCAGAACGACCAGGGCTCCAAGAAAAATCATTTCATCCATTTCTGTTTACCTCTCTTGCGACGCGGAGCGCCTGCCACTCCTTGACGGGAAGGCAGGCGATTCTGCTTACCAACCCCAGGGTTGCTTGAGGTCTTTCAGTTCGACATAACGGAATTCAATTTTCTTGTTGTTCCTGTTCGTCTCCCCCGGCTCTGCAACGTCGGGATTCATGGCCGAGAGGAATTGCAGCTTCTGGCGCAGCCGGTGGGCTTCGAGCGTTCCCAGGTTATCCAGCTGGTCGAATGGTTCGACGGGGTCGCGCAGCAGGGGCCGCTTGACTTTCTGGTACGGGATTTCAGTCATCCCCCGGCTTACCGGCGCATAACGATCTTCCAGCAACGCGCGGATGCTGCCATTGCCACCGGGTTGCACCAGTTGTTTTTCCCTGATCAAACGGTCAGTGAAATTGCGAACGGTTTCGGAAATACCTTGTGGTGGGGGCGGGCGCCCCGCGGCCCGCCCCCCCCCCCGGGGGGGGGGATGGTGAATGTGGTGGGG
>CAYYCX010000050.1:12617-19140 GCA_964470455.1 uncultured Wenzhouxiangellaceae bacterium | reverse complement strand
TGTGGGGTGCGGCCGGCCCCACGGCTCCAGGCCAACCCCATGGGGTGCGATTATGGACTTTGGCGTGGTGCCTCTCACGCAGGGACTTGATAGCTGGCATGCCGGCGGACTGATTGCCCTTGGCCTGGCCTGGTTCAGGTTGCATTTGAGTGTGCCCCTTTGCAACCTTCTGGCTCGCCGTCTGGCGACGTTTGTAGTGTTTCAGTAAGTCAGGATTTTTGGAGCGCGTTGCGAAACGAACGACGTTGATGCAGACCAACCCCAATACCAAAACAGCGAGAACGTAATATAAGTAATCCACCTTGAAAGCCCTTTTTGTTTGCGTTCCGTAGCTGCTTCCAGCTATGCGCTACGGATGGCGCGTTGCGCAAGAGCCGTCCACGAATACTTCGCGGCGCTTTTGCGCTGATCCAGACTTTCAATTTCCGTTTGATCCCTGTCAGAATGGCTGGCTTATACCCTTACCCAGCCGACTCAGGCTTTAATCCGGAAGTGCGTTGCAACCGGTTATCCCGCCTGATGCTGGCCTGCGCAATGTTCAACCTGGAAAACTGCATTTGGTTTCTGTACGCAGACTGCCCGGTAAATATACCATGAAGTTGCCAAAAAGTTGGTAGGCTGACAAAGAAAAATTCTGCGGAAAAATGGTAACGCTTTGTTATTTATGACAAATAATTCAATTCGTATTTGTTAAAAATACGCTCAGCCAGGTACGGTTATTGCCTTCCTTTCGGCAAAAACGACTGGAACCGGGGTGTCATATCGGCACAGCAGGAGAAAAATTTGGTGTTCGCGATGATGGGTCGGCACCCTTCCGGGATGGTTCCGCCCGTCTTTCGGTCAAATCCACTTTCCAGGCTAAAGCTTTGGCTCAGATGCTGTGCTGCATCTGGGTCTGCATTCCAGGTATTTTGGCAGCCGACTCCGCCCTGTTGCGGGAACTGCGACAGTCGTCCGCCGCCGGTGACCTGCGGCCCGTCAGCTCATTGATCGCGAACATGCAGCGTAAACCTGATCTTCCCGCCGACGAGTTGAGCCGGGTATTGATGCAACAATACCGTGAGCGTTTTGAAGAGGCTCCCGGGCCTGGGAAGAGCAACAGCGAAAACCCACTGGTTGATGGGGTCATCAACGCCTATCGCGAATATTGGCGGACGGTGCTCACCTACGCGTTGCCCGCGGAGCAGGCAGACCATGCGCTGCAGGCTCAACTGCGAGAGCTGGTTGCAGCCCATGCGGAAATTCCTGTTTCCAATCAGGACATTTTCCAGCAACTGGAAATTACACTGGCACAGCAGGGTTTTGGCAGTTCGGCAGGCTTTACTTCGCCTTGGCGTGATTTGTACATCTGGCGCGAGCAGCATGCCGAATGGTTTGAAGTGCAGCTGACGGACATGGTGAAAAATGTGCAGGTGACATTCATCGAGCAACCACTGATCCAGGGTTGGCAGCATTTTGCTTCGCTCGATCTGGTCTCCACCAGTGGCTGGGCCACGGCCAGTGGCCTGTTTTGCCTGTGTGGGTCTTATGACCTCGAATCAACTGCGTTCACCGTTTCCTGGCTGAAGCACGAAACTCGGCACCTGGCGGATCTCGAGCGCTATCCGGGCATGGACATGACGCGACTGGAGTACCGGGCCAAGCTGACGGAGCTGGCTTTTTCGGGTTCGAAAGACCGGACCCTGCTGCGCCAATTCACCGCAAGCGCGAGCGATGCAGGCGGGTCGGCTCATTCAGTGGCAAATGCGCGGGTCAGCCGGGATGTCTATCGCGAGATTTTCGATCGCGAATTGCCGGCTGGGGAGGACCCGTGGCGGGACCTGGGGCCGTACAAAACGGCACCGGCGGCGAGGAAATTGCTGGAGAGGGATACGGAGACTTTGAATTCTGCGATTGGCTCAGCGCCGCTGCCCTAAGGGATTGACTCGGGCACTTCGGGCGCCTGCGGCGTCCCCTAGGGGATTTACTCGGCCCATCCTTGGGCCTCGCCCTTCGGGTCGTCCGCTTCGCGGCCGCGTCCAAATCGGCAGTCCTGCCGATTTGTCGAACCCCTGTGGGGCTGCGCCCGCATGGTTTCTCATCCCTTTGGAAACATCAGATCAAAAAAAAACCGCCACGAGGGCGGTTCTTTTTCGATTTGGCGTCCCCTAGGGGATTCGAACCCCTGTCGCCGCCGTGAAAGGGCGGTGTCCTAGGCCTCTAGACGAAGGGGACATTGAGTGGTGGAGCTAGGCGGGATCGAACCGCCGACCTCTACAATGCCATTGTAGCGCTCTCCCAGCTGAGCTATAGCCCCGCGAAAGCCGCAGCATCTTATTGGCTACGAACCGCGATGTCAATGTAAATTTAACCCACAAACTCCTTCGCCAGGCGGTGTGGTGCAACCTGAGCCGGCCGCGAAGTCGCTTTCATGGTTTCCACGCTGTGCCCCTGGCGCAACAGGTAGTCTAGCCAGCGGTCCAGGGCACGATTCTCGCGCCAGGCTTTCTGCATGGCCTGCCGGCTCGGAAAAGCCGGAAAGCTGCTGCGCCGGCAGGCCTGCGCGCAATCAAACGAGGTGGCTTCCGCCAGCCGGGCATCGTGGTAGTAGCGGATATGCGCATCCGGAGCGAAATCCAGCTCGTCATCACCCTGGAATTCGTAGGTGAGGCGGAAAAACGTCGTGTACGCATGCCTTTCCAGCACCTGCAATCGCAACAAAGGCGAGCCGCGCACGAGCGAGCAAAGATTGTCAAAAAAAGCCACGTCATCCGGCACCAGCAGCTGCAACTGGCGATAGATATCCTCCTGCAGATCCTGCAGTCTCCGCAACTTCGGACGCAGCTGAAAGCCGCCTGTCTGGCTGAATGAAACCATGGAAAAAAGCATATCACAGGCAGGCAGTAATCCACCCGCATGAGGCCACGCCCAGCCGCGGTCACCAAGCAGCTTCAAGGCCTGCTGGATCCCGGATCACGCGCTCCGCGCTGTCCGGGATGACGTCCTGAAAGTGTGACAAGCGCAGTCCGGGGTTTCCTGCTCGTCATTCCGGCGCAGGCCGGAATCCATTACACACCATGCTGTGCAGGGGCCCGTCTTGCTCAGAACATTTCCCGCTGCAAACCTAGCTGTGACAAGCGCAGCCCGGGGTTTCTTGCTCGTCATTCCGGCGCAGGCCGCTATCCATTACACACCATGCTGTGCAGGACCCGTCTTGCTCAGAACATCTCCCGCTGCAAACCCAGTTGGGAGAGGATGCGGCTGCCGATTTCCTCGATGGAACTGTGGGTGGTGTTGAACACCGGGATGCCGGCCATGCGCATCAGGCTTTCAGCGGCATCCACTTCCCAGTGGCACTGCTTGAGCGAAGCGTATTTGCTGTCGGGGCGGCGGGTTTCGCGGATCTGGCTGAGCCGGTCGGCATCGATTGTAAGGCCGGCGATACGGGTTCTCTGGCTGCGCAGGAAGGCTGGCAGCGCCTGGCGCTCCAGGTCGGATTCCGTGAGCGGGTAATTGGCGGCCTTCACGCCAAAATGCAGCGCCATGTACAGGCAGGTTGGCGTTTTTCCAGAGCGTGATACGCCGACCAGTACCAGGTCAGCCTTGTCGTAGGTGGTGCTGATGCCGTCGTCATGGCTCAGGGCGTAACTGGTGGCTTCCATGCGCTCTTCATAGCGTTTGGGGTTCACCACGCCATGCGCCTGCCCTACCGACGCATGGCGCTTCACGCCCAGCGCCTCTTCCATGCGGTCGAGAAAGGCCGCGAACAGGTCCATGGTCACCGCGGAACTGGACTTGATGATGCTGCTGATGGATTCGTCCACAATGGAGTTGAAAACGATCGGCGGGGCGCCGTCCTGGGCCGCGCAACGGTTGATCTGCTCCACCGCCTGGCGTGCCTTGAGCTCATCATCCACGAAGGGAATGCGAACCTGGCGAAAATCGATGCGGGGAAATTGCGTCAGCAGGCTGTGGCCCACGGTTTCGGTGGTGATTCCGGTTCCGTCGGATATGAAGAACACCGTGCGATTCATTTCATGCCCCTGTAAAATGCAGGATTCTTTTTGCGGCGTGCCATCGAAGGCCGCCGGTCACCACCAGAAATTTCAGTAATCAAACCGAAGGAAAGTCTGTTGACGCACTATATCAAATGGCTGGATAGCCTGGGCATGTCGGATCTGGACCAGGTGGGCGGCAAGAACGCCTCGCTGGGTGAAATGATTAGCCAATTAACGGACCTGGGTGTTTCAGTACCAGGTGGTTTCGCCACTACCGCGGAGGCATTCCGGGAGTTCCTGGCCCAGTCCGGGCTGGCGGAACGCATCCACCAGTTGCTGGGCGAACTGGATGTCGACAACCTGCAGGCTTTGGCCGCCGCGGGTAAAACCATTCGCGCCTGGGTGATGGAAACCCCATTCCAGCCGGAATTCGATGCCGCCATCGAACTGGCCTGGCAGCAGCTTTGTGAGAAATCAGGCGTGGAACCAGCGGTTGCCGTGCGTTCATCCGCCACCGCGGAGGACCTGCCGGATGCCTCATTTGCCGGCCAGCAGGAAACATTCCTCAACGTCCACGGCCTGCAACAGGTGAAGGAGAGGATTCACGAAGTATTTGCCTCGCTGTACAACGACCGGGCCATCTCCTATCGCGTCCACCAGGGCTTCGTGCATGCCGATGTTGCGCTTTCGGCCGGCGTGCAGGTGATGGTGCGCTCCGACCTCGCATCCAGCGGCGTTATGTTCACCCTGGACACCGAATCCGGTTTTCGCGATGCCGTGTTCATCACGGCCTCATACGGCCTGGGTGAAACCGTGGTCCAGGGCGCTGTCAACCCGGATGAATTCTACGTCTACAAACCTGCGCTGGCTTCCGGCCATGACCCGGTGCTGCGCCGTAATCGTGGTACCAAGCTGATCGAAATGGTCTATGGCAACGATGGGAAGGGTGTGGAAACCCGCAAGGTCGAGCCCGAGCGCAGCCTGCAATTCTGCATCAACGACGAGGAAGTGCGGGAACTGGCAAGGCAGGCAGTCACCATCGAGAAGCACTACGGCAAGCCCATGGACATCGAATGGGCCAAGGACGGTGAAACCGGCAAGCTGTACATCGTGCAGGCTCGGCCGGAAACCGTCCGCAGCCGGGCCGGCAATACGGTGGAACGGTATCGCCTGAAACAGCAGGGTGAAGCCCTCTGTGAGGGCCGCAGCATCGGCCACAAGATCGGTGCGGGTACGGCGCGCGTGGTGCGCTCCATTGCCGAGATGGATGAAGTCGCCGAAGGCGATGTGCTGGTTACCGACATGACCGATCCAGATTGGGAGCCCATCATGAAACGGGCGGCCGCCATTGTCACCAATCGCGGCGGGCGCACCTGCCATGCGGCCATCATTGCCCGCGAGCTGGGTATTCCGGCGGTGGTGGGATGCGGCGATGCCACCGCCCGGATTCAGGCAGGCCAGGACGTGACGGTGTCCTGCGCCGAGGGGGACAGCGGGTTTGTCTATTCCGGCCTGCTCGATTTTGAGGTGCAGGCGGATGATTTGCAGCAACTGCCGGAACCACCACTGAAAATCATGATGAACGTTGGCAACCCGGACCGGGCCTTTGACTTTGCTTCCATACCCAATGCCGGCGTGGGTCTGGCGCGGCTGGAGTTCATCATCAACCGCATGATCGGGGTGCACCCGAAAGCATTGCTGAATTTCTCACAATTGCAGGGCGAAACCCGCGCCGAGGTGGTGCGCAAGACGGCCGGCTACCCGGACCCGGTGAGCTTTTACGTGGATCGCCTGGCCGAGGGGATTGCCACGATTGCCGCTGCTTTCGCACCCAAGCCGGTGATTGTCCGGCTGTCGGATTTCAAGTCGAATGAATACGCCAACCTGGTGGGCGGGCGTGAATACGAGCCCCATGAAGAAAACCCCATGTTGGGCTTTCGCGGTGCTTCCCGGTTTGTTTCCGATGAATTCAAGGACTGTTTCGAACTGGAGTGCCGCGCCATGCGCAAGGTGCGCGAGCAGATGGGCCTGAGCAATGTCTGGGCCATGATTCCGTTTGTGCGCACGCTGGAAGAAGGCCGCGGTGTGATTAGCGTGATGAAGGAATTCGGCCTGGAACAGGGCAAGCACGACCTGAAAATCATCATGATGTGCGAATTGCCTTCCAATGCCCTGCTGGCGGACCAGTTCCTGGACATTTTTGACGGCTTCTCCATCGGTTCCAACGACCTGACCCAGCTGACCCTGGGCCTTGATCGCGATTCGGGCCTGATTGCCCACCTGTTCGATGAGCGCAATGACGCGGTGAAGGCGCTGCTGTCGATGGCCATCCAGGCCTGCCGCAAGTGTGGAAAGTACGTTGGCATCTGTGGCCAGGGGCCTTCCGATCATCCGGACCTGGCCGAGTGGTTGCTCGACCAGGGGATAGAGAGCATTTCGCTCAACCCGGATACGGTGGTGGATACCTGGGTGCGTTTGGCAGCGCACAAAGCGTAGGAGGGACTTCAGTCCCGACGTTTCACCTCAAGGCTGGGCCTCAGGTCGGG
>CAYYCX010000050.1:0-12517 GCA_964470455.1 uncultured Wenzhouxiangellaceae bacterium | reverse complement strand
CGGCCAATCGTAGGAGGGACTTCAGTCCCGACGTTTCACCTCAAGGCTGGGCCTCAGGTCGGGGCTTAAGCCCCTCCTACACAGTCATATGGTCGGCCAATCGTAGGAGGGACTTCAGTCCCGACGTTTCACCTCAAGGCTGGGCCTCGGGTCGGGGCTTAAGCCCCTCCTACAGGACCCCGCACTGGTTCTTCAGGAACGAATCCATATACTCGAACATGGCTTCGTGGTGACGGTAGTACCACGGCAGGCTGTGCGGCATGTCGGGAATCAGTTCAAACTCGGCCGGCACCTTGTCCTTGACCGCCTTGTAGAAGTTTTCCGCATGCCAGGAGGGGGTGCGCACGTCGCGGTCGCCCACGAACAGAAGCACCGGAATGTTGGCCTGGTCGACGTTTTTCATCGGGTCCATGCCGGTAACCGTAACGCCCTGCAACAGTCGTTGCAGCCGGTTTTCGCTCCAGCTGTTGCCGATCTTGGTCAGGTCGGCCACCGGCGCGCCGGCTATGGCGCACTGGTATGGGCTGTTGGGGCGTACCACGGCGGCAACCGAAGCAAACCCACCATAGGAATAGCCGAACATCACCAGTTTCTCCGGATCAGCGATACCCTGCTCCACCAGCCATTTGGCGCCATCGTCCTTGTCGTCCTGCATCTTCTGGCCCCACTCCCGGTCACCGGCCAGCCACAGCTTGCGGCCCAGGCCTTCACTGCCGCGGTACTGCGGCCGCAGTACGGCAAACCCGCGGGAGGTCAGGAACGGCACGAAGCCCGAACCGTCATAGCCCATCCAGTCGCGTGACCAGGGACCGCCATGTGGATGGATGACGGTGGGCAAAGGCCCGTCTTCCTTTTTCCAGCCGGCCGGAAGGTCAAGAATGGCCGGAATTTCCAGGCCATCACGGGCGGTGTAGGTCACCCATTTCTGTTCGCCCAGGTCGGCGCTGTTGATCCAGGGGCGCTGGCTGCCCAGATTCGTCACCGACTTGCGGTCTGAGAGCAGATGATAAGCCACCGGATTCTGCGCATTCTGGGTGGTGAAGAGTACCCGTGACAGATCATTGTTGTAATCCGTGATCGTCACCCGCTTGCCGGGATAGGCCTGCTTGAGGCCTTCATGTATGGAACGCATGTCGGAGTCCACATAGGTGGTTTCGGGTTCCGGCCCATTCACGGTAAAGCCGATCAGCTGGTTGAAGTTGCTTGGCTGGTAGCCAAAGATGAGGCTGCCGATGGAAAACTTTTCGTGTGCAACCAGTGGTTCCGTATCAAATTTCCGGGCTTTCGGGTCATAAGCCCAGGCCTGAACCAGGTCGGAAAATTTGTCGGTCAGGATGTAATACTTTCCGGTTGCATCATCGATGCCCGCGATAACCGCGGTATAGCGGTCTTCCAGCTTGGTGGTGAGCTCCGGATGAACTTCAAATTGCCCGGTCTGGTCGTTGAGAATCAGTACACGCAGTTCATAACTGCTGCTGCCCACGGACTCCAGCTCGGTGCGGACCAGCAGCTTGCCGTCACGCGGGTGGAAGAAGGCCGGTTGATCCTTGGTGCCACCCCGGATGAGCAATGAGGCATCACCGGTTTCGAGGTTGTACAGGAAAAAGTCCGCCTGAAGGTCCAGGCCATTCACTCGCTGGATGATGACATTGGCGGGATCCAGAGGCAGGGTATTGACCAGTGAGGCGCTGCCGGCAATTTCCAGGCACTGCTCCATCTGCTCGCTGACCCCGAAACGGCGTGAGCTGCCGGTGGTGAAAGCCTCCTTGAAATCCTTGTGTTTGCCGTCGGTGAGATAGACCTTGTTGATGAAGGTTGCCGTTGAACCAATGGTTTTTCCTTCACCGCAGCCAGCCAGCGAACCGGTCCATTCCTGCCTGGCGGCAACCAGGAGGCGATCCGCTTTCAGGGCACTCACGCCTATGAACTTCATGCGGTCGCCACTGGGCGTGATTACCGGCCCTTTGTCCATATTCGCCAGGTCCCAGGTCGCGACAGCAGTGTCGCGATTTTCGCTGCCCGGGGTAGCAATCAGGGCGGCCAACTGAGTGCCATCCGCGCTCATCGACACCGAGGTTATATTGGGCAATCTGGACAGGGAATCGATCGGAATCGGATTGGCGAAGCTGGTGTCAACGGCCAGCAACAGCGATAACGCGAGTAATCGGGTAACAGTTTTTAGGTGCATGGAAAGTGTCTCTTGATTCGGAATACAGCCGATTGGGCAATGATAACCTGAAAGAAGTTCGGTAATGCCAGCCTCAAAATACAAGCGGCGCCGAAGCGCCGCCTGTAGTAACACCAATGCTTGCCGACGGGATCAGAAGCGGAAGTTGACCCGGGCAAAGATGCGACGTCCCAACAGGTCATACTGCGTAGCCACTACCGGTATGTTGCCACGTGCAATGGAGAACTGTGACGAGCCGGAAGAAATCGTATCCGGTTCTTCATCCAGCACGTTGTTCACGCCCAGCAGGAAGTCCCACTTGTCCTGTTGGTAGAACACGGACAGGTTGTGGTACAGCGCGGAGTCCATGACCCAGTCATAACGGGCGTTGGGGTAGCTGAAGTAGGAAGCGACTTCATCATCGTAGTCAAATCCGTCCGTTTCGGCCACATACTGCATGTACCAGGTTACCTGCCAGTCATTCTTCTTCCAGTAGCTGCGAATGTTGGTGATGTTCTGCGGGCTGCCGATGCTGCCGGCATAATCGGTTTCATCGAAGCCTTCGGTGGATCCCAGGTCGAACAACTGCTGGGTATTCTCGATGGTCCAGGTGCTCTGGGCTTCAACACCCAGGGTACCGAAGTTGAAGTCATGGTTCCAAACCACCGTCAGGTCCACGCCACGCGTACGCTGCTTGTTCACGTTGACATAGCTGTCCATAACTTCAAGGATGTTGTACGGAGCCGAGAGATCGTCTCCGGGAGCACGGGTGAACAGGTCACAGAAGCTGTTGGGGTAGTTTTCGGCCGAGTAGCAGCCACCCACAATGTTGTTGGCACCCAGCTGGGCGATCTGGTCCCGAACGGTGAAATCGAAGTAGTCAACTGCGATGCTGAGATCGGCAAACTCGGGAGTCAACACAAAGCCTGCGGTAAACGCTTCCGAAGTTTCGGATTCCAGGTTGTCAACACCACCACCGGAAATGATCAGTGCGGATGATCCGGGGAAACCGGTGTAGTCCTCCGGAATGCCAGCTGCAGCGCAATTCTCGCGGAGACGCTGGTTGGTGCTTTCACCCCAGTCGATGCAGGGGTCGACTGACAGCTGGTCCAGGAAGCCGGTCTGATTGCCGAGGTATTGCTCGAACAATGCTGGCGCGCGATAGGATGTACCTGCGGTACCGCGTACGCGGAATACCGGGTTCAGCTGCCAGTTCAGGCCTGCTTTCCATACGACATCGCTGCCGCCTTTCTTGTAGTCGAAACCGCGCGCTGACAGGTTCAGGGTAATGTCCTCGGCGCCGGCGCGTCCGGACATCAGGGGAATGTCCGCTTCAACAAAGGCTTCAATCACATCATTGCTGCCTTTGGTGGTGATGGCGGATGACTGCCCCCACAGGTCGCCATTCTGCGATGCCGGTGGCGGCTGGTCGTCAATGCTGAAGTTGCGGTATTCCAAACCGAACGCGGTGCCCACGGTGCCAGCCGGCAGGTCGAAGAGATCACCGGTGATGATACCGACCCACTGCAACTGGTCATAAACCGTATTACCCGTTTCGTTGATGCCCACTGCATCGATCAGGGCCTGCATGTTTTCGCCGCTGAGGATGGCGGGATCGAAATAATCCACGCGCGGTGCACTGTCATCGAAACGGATGTCGCCGGAACGGGATGCCAGGATACCGTTGCTGGTGTAGTCACCGTCTGAATAGGAGTAGGAAGCATAGGTCTGCCAGCTCCAGTAACGGCTGGTGGGCAATTCACCCTGCAGGCCCACGGTCAGGTAGTAGAAATCCACTTCCACATCCGTATTGCTTGGGTACGGCATGACCGGCTGCGAGGCTCCGAAGCCCGGGTGGTAGTCTGGATCGTTCGGGTACGGGACGTAGTCCGAGCTGCTTACCAGCGGGAAGAACTGCCGCCAGCCGCGGGCTTCCGTCTTGCGGTTGTTGTACAGGAAATCGGCGTCCAAACTTATCCCATTGTCAAAAGCGTAATCGGCAGTGGCATAGACGCTGGTTTTTTCCAGGCGGTTGATGGCGGACTCAGAGCCCAGGAAATCGCCGTTCAGCACGTCTTCATAATAGGCCTGGCCCGTGCCATCCGTGTTGTAGCGGGGGTTGACCCGCGGACGGTAACCCGGAATGGGCCCGGTGCTCACACCGTCCGGCGAAGGAATGTAACGCAAGCCGGTAAAGGCATCGATTACGGTGTTGTAGTACAGGTTATTACAACCGCTCAGCGGGGTGCCCGCGGTGATGGAGCGGTCTTCACGGTCGATGTACTGGCCCTGTTCGTTCCTCACGAGGTCACGCGGGCAATCGAGGTAATCGCGGTCACTGGTTTGCAGCGCTTCACGCAAGTCCCATTGGGCTGAAACAGTGAACGCACCCCTGTCGGTGTTGAAACCGGTGATGGCGCCAACACGGTAAAGCTCACCACCGCCGTCCAGCGGCACTTCGGCCAGGGCGGTCAGTTCGGTTTCATCCACCTGGCGGCGGGTGATGATGTTGGCCACACCGGCAACAGCGTCCGAGCCGTAAATGGAAGAACTGCCGTCCAGAACCAGTTCAAACCGGTTCACGGCAATTTCAGGAATATTGTTCAGGTCAACCGAGTTGACTTCGCCACGGGTACCGCCACCGCCCGGACGACGTCCGTTCAGCAGTACCAGCGAGCGGGCTGCACCCAAGCCACGCAGGTCCAGTGTCTGCACACCCGTGCCGCCCTGCACCACGAACCCGGAGAACTGGTTGTTCAGCTGGGTGGTACCTGCAGCCACGGTGCTGCCCTGCAACATGTCAGCAACACTTATCTGGCCAGCCTGGAACTGCGTTTCGGCAGTGATCACCTGCATCGGTGAAGTTGAAGTGAATTCTTCGCGCCGGATCAGAGAACCGGTAACCACCACGCGGCCGAGGTCGGCGGCTTCATCTTCTTCTTCGCTGGCGTCTTCAGTCGCTTCCTGGGCGTCTGCATCAGCATCGTCATCGGCCCAGGCAGCACTGTTGAACGCAAGCAGCGCCAGTGCCAGAAGTAATAGACGGGATAGAGCAAGGAAAGAGCCCCTGAACAACATGATTTTACCTCCACATCCTACGGATGTTTTTGTTTTTTAATAAATATTTAACCTGAAACTCTTTGTTTTCAGGCCTGGAACCTTAATTATTATTTAACAAACTGGTGTTTTTTACCAATGTTTATGCGGCAATGCAAACAATTTCTGGTTCTGTCACATTGATGTCACCCATGCTGCGAAAGAAACCGGTCAGGTGTCGCGGCTGCGTTCCTGCGGCACGCCCGCCATGAATTCAGCCAGGTTTTTGCGGTAGTGCGCGAGTTCGCTGATGGACTCGCGAATGTCCGACAATGCTTCGTGGCGGTTCTGCTTTTTATGTGCGGCCAGGACGTCCGGCGCCCATCGCGCAGCCAGCTCCTTCAGGGTGCTGACATCGAGGTTGCGGTAGTGGAACCAGGCCTGCAACTCCGGCATATGCCGATAGAGGAACCGGCGGTCCTGGCAGATGCTGTTGCCGCACATGGGTGAGCTGCCCTGGCTGCTCCATTGGCGCAGGAACTCCAGGGTTTTCGCTTCCGCGGTTTGATGCGTCTCGGCACTGGCCAGCACCCTTCCCCACAACCCCGACTCGGCATGATGCGTGCGGTTCCAGTCGTCCATGGCGTGCAAAACCGACTCATCGTGGTGAATGCACAGCTCGGGGCCCACCGCGAGCTCGTTCAGTTCACTGTCGGTAACAACCGTGGCAATTTCCAGGATGGAGTCGTGGTCGGGGTCCAGGCCGGTCATCTCCAGGTCTATCCAGATCAGGTTGTCCGGCATGTGAAGTGGTTCTCTATCAATCGTAACGGTTCAGCCATGGTAGCAGTCCCCCGGATGCGGAGAACAGCACGCAACCTCGAAAGATTGTGTTACACCGGCGGAATTCCGGTTTCCCGCGCCCAAGGACGGGTAAGATAGCTGCGTTTTTACTGCAACAGATTCTTGCGGAATGCGATGCAACCGGCTTTGATCATCAGTTCACACGGCAACCAGGGCCTGGCCGAATTACTCGATGGCAGCCAGGTGCCCTGCGTTTATCGCAGGACGGTTGGACGTCCGGTTTGCGGAGACCGGGTCATGGTTGATGCAACCCAGGGCGAACACTCTCCGGTGGAGGAAATACTGCCGCGCCGCAATACCTTTGTCCGCGGCCTGCGCAACGGTGACAAGCAGGTAATGGCGGCCAACCTCGACCAGGTGGTCATTGTCATCGCCCCTGAACCCGCGCCCAGCCGCGACCTGCTGGATCGTTACCTGGTGGCGGTGTTGAGCCTGGGCATTACTCCGCTGGTGGTGGCCAACAAGGCGGAACTGCTGCCAGCAAGCGCAACGGATCGGCGCGAGCCCTTCAATCGCCTGGATGAATACCGGGCTCTCGGGCATGCCGTGATCGAAACTTCCTGCAAGGGCGCTCCAGGCGTGGCCGGCCTGCTGCAGCGACTGGAGGGTCGAACCAGTATCGTCGTGGGCCAGTCGGGCGTGGGTAAGTCGTCGCTGGTCAATGCGCTGGTTCCTGATCTCGACCTGCAAACCCAGGCCCTGTCCCGCAGCACCGGCAAGGGACGCCACACCACCACCACCACGTTGATGTACCGCCTGCCTGGCCATGGCCGGCTGATTGATTCACCCGGTGTCTGGGAATACGGGTTATGGAGCATGGACCAGGCTGAACTGCTGCAGGGTTATCCCGAATTTGAGCGCGCACCTGGCCATTGCCGTTTCAGCAACTGCAAACACCTGCATGAGCCGGGATGCGCCATCCAGGTGGCCGCGGATGCGGGCGTTATTCCGGCCTGGCGCCTGGAATCCTACCGGCGCCTGCTGGTGCAGGCGGACGCGGGCTGAGCCTTATCCCGGCGCACTCGCCGGCCGCCTGAAGCAGGCGCAGGCTATGCTATATTTTGGCGCGGGCAATCCTGCCCCGACCTCGCAACAGGGAGACAGTGACATGACACGGACAGTTCTGACACTGGCAATGACGATAGTGGCCATGGGCATGGCAGCAGACGCACGCGCTGATGTGCTGCTGATTGAGGAAGTGCGGCAGGCGGAAAACATGGCCGTGCCGGAAAACGGTCTGAGCATGGCGGAAGTGGAAGCACGTTTTGGCGCCCCGGAAAGCAGGGATGGTCCGGTGGGCGACCCGCCCATCACCCAGTGGGTGTATGGCCGCTGGAGCGTGTACTTCGAATATGACAAGGTGCTGTTCACCGTGTTGCACAAGGGCGAAGTGATAGACGCCTCCGCAACCGCAAAGCAGCCCTGAGGCTCGGCCTCCTTCACGCCCGCAACAAGGCGCGACCGGGCGCTGTTCAAACCCGTTCCAATGTCCTTGATTCCAGCACGCAGGATGCCTCGGATGTCATTCTGAGGTATCCTTACGCACTTTTTTGGCGCACTCTCGAAATATTCTGCCGACAGTCGCCCGCTGCTGATTCCAGGGTCATTTTTTCATGTCCGCCTCAGACCAATCCGAAAATCCGGCCGAATCGCACCCGTCCGCGGCCACGGGCTCTTCTGTCACCGAGGACGTGGTCTCCGGGGCCATGAGTGAAAGCGGGGCCGCCGCCGGCGTGGACAACCAGCCCATGCGGGTGATCGAGCGCGATGGCGTGCGGTTTACGCTGGTTGGAACCGCGCACGTATCGCGGGCCAGCGCGGAAGCCGTCAGGGAACTGGCGGGACGCCCGGAGTTCGATGCCATCGCGGTGGAGCTGTGCCCGGCGCGCTACGACGCTTTGAAAGCCGAACGGAAGTGGACCGACCTGGATCTTTACCGCATCGTGCGCGAAGGCAAGGCGGGGCTGGTCATGGCGAACCTGGCATTGAGCGCCTACCAGCGCCGCATCGCCGAACAGTTCGGCATTGAACCGGGGGCGGAAATGCGCGCTGCCGTGAAGGCCGCGGCCGAACGCGGCGTACCCCTGCAGCTGGTTGACCGCGACCTGGCCCTGACGCTCAAGCGCAGCTACGCCAGCGTGCCGTGGTACAAGCGTTTCTACCTGATGTCCGGCCTGCTGGCGGGCATGGTCAGTTCTGATGAGATCGATGAGGAATCCATCGAGAAACTCAAGGAAGGCGATATCCTTGAATCCACCTTCACCGAGTTCGCTTCCACTTCTCCGGAGTTGTACGAAGCCCTGATCGCGGAGCGGGACCGCTACATGGCGGCACGCCTGCGACAGGAAATTGCCGGCCAGCAGGACAGCGGAATCCGCAATGTGCTGGTCGTCATCGGTGCCGGCCACATGGCCGGTTTGGCGCAGCACCTGCAGGAGGACGGCTCCAACGCGCAGAGCGTGCGTACCGAACTCGAGCAGGTTCCGCCCAGGGCCTGGTGGCCGCGGGCCATTCCCTGGGCCATCATGGTGCTGGTGCTGGCGGGATTTGCCCTGGGCTTCTCGCGCAGCCCCGAACTCGGCTGGAGCCTGGTACTGATCTGGGTGCTGATCAATGGTGGCCTGGCGGCGCTGGGCGCACTGGTGGCGCGTGCGCACCCGTTGACGATCCTGAGCGCCGTGATCGCCGCGCCCATCACCTCGCTCAACCCCACCATCGCCGCCGGCATGGTGTCCGGCCTGGTTGAATCCTGGTTGCGCAAGCCGAAGGTTGCAGACCTGGAGCGGCTGCACCTGGACATCACCACCGTCAAAGGCTGGTTCAATAATCGGGCCACCCGCATTCTGCTGGTGTTCTTTTTCACCAACCTGGGTTCGGCCATCGGCACCTGGGTGGCGGGATTCAAGATTTTTGAAGTGTTGAGCTGAGGCTGGCCAGAAGCAGTGAAACGCCAGTGAATTGATGATGCATATCGGCAACTACCATTTTCCCGAAGCCTGCCTGGCCCTCGCGCCCATGGCCGGAGTGACGGACCGGCATTTCCGCAGCTTGTGCCGCGACCTCGGGGCCGATTACGTGGTGACCGAGATGCTGTCGGTCAACCCGGCGTTGCGCCATACGCGCAAGTCGCGTTTGAGGGAGGAGTTCAACGGCGAGCCGGAACCGGTTGCGGTTCAGATCGCCGGGGCTGAACCGAACTGGATGGCCGATGCTGCCCGTTACAATGCCGACCGCGGGGCGGCCATCATCGACATCAACATGGGCTGCCCGGCCAAGAAAGTCTGCAACAAGCTGGCCGGCTCCGCCCTGCTCTCGGACCCGCGACAGGTGGAGTCCATCCTGCGCGCGGTGGTGGCGTCGGTGGACATACCGGTGACGCTGAAGATCCGCACCGGCCCGGACCCGGAACAACGCAATGGCCTGTTGATCGCGCGCATCGCGGAAGATGCGGGCATCGCCGCTCTGGCCGTGCATGGTCGTACGCGTGCGGACAAGTTCCAGGGAAAGGCCGAGTATCACACCATTCGCGAAATCTGCCGGCAGGTGCAAATTCCGGTGTTCGCCAACGGTGATATCGCAACGCCGCAACAGGCCCGGCATGTGCTGCAATTCACCGGTGCAGCCGGCGTGATGATCGGCCGGGCCGCCCAGGGCAATCCGTGGATCTTCCGCGAAGTGCGCCATTTCCTGGAAACCGGGCAAACGCTTTCGGCTGTACCACCCAGAGAGGTTCATCACGTGATGCGCTTGCACCTGTACCGCCTGCACGATACGTATGGAGAAGTGGCGGGAGTTCGCGTGGCGCGCAAGCACATCAACTGGTACCTGCAGGATCGGGCCGGATCGGAGCCCTGGCGCAACGCTTTGATGCTGGCGCAACACCCACAGCAGCAGTTTGAATTGCTGGACGCCTACTTTGGTGGCGAGGAAGAACCCGAAGCCTGCTCTGCGATTCGTGTGGCCGGGATACAGGAGTCCGGGATTCAGGGACCCGGCCAAACCCGAAGGCGCGCGGCATAACTGGAGCAGCGGCCTGGTGACCGGATGGACTTCCTGCCGCTGTCATCTCCAGGCCCCGCCGGCATTCAACCCAGCAGTCAACCCAGCATTCAAGCGATGAGCCAATCTCCATTCAACGCCGTAATGCCCGCTGGCCTCGCGCCAGGAGAAGCGGCAATGCCGTGGACCGGCCTGCACGGCAGCAGCCTGGCGCTGGCGCTGCAGTCAGTTGCGCGCAAAACGGAACAGGTGTTACTGGTGGTGCTGCGATCCAGCCACCAGGCCCAGGTGCTGGCACGCGACCTGCAGTTGCTGGCGTTGTCGGACCTGCCCGTGCTGCTGTTTCCCGACCACGAAACCCTGCCGTACGACCCCTACTCGCCGCACCCGGATATCGTCTCGGAGCGGCTGGCGACTCTGGCGCGGATCAGCACGCTGCGCCACGGCCTGGTGCTGTGCCCGGTATCGTCATTGTTGCAGCGACTGCCACCTTTGCCCTACGTGCGGCAGCGCAGTTTTGACCTGCGGGTCGGGCAGCGCATCGTGATCGGGGACTTTCGCGAGCAACTGGTGAAAGCGGGTTACCAGTCCGTCGAGCAGGTCTACCAGCCCGGCCAGTTCGCCATCCGTGGTTCGGTGATCGACCTGTTTCCCACCGGGCTCGACCAGCCCATCCGCCTGGACCTGTTCGATGAGGACCTGGAGAGTATTCGCAATTTCGACCCGGAGTCCCAGCGGTCCGAAGGGCAACGGGAGCGGTTAACCCTGCTGCCGGCCAGGGAATATCCGGGCGATGAAGAATCGCTGGATGCTTTTCGCCGCGCCTTCCGGCTGCGGTTTGACGTTGATGTGCGCAAGGTCAGCCTGTACCAGGACCTGCGGGCCGGCATCCACCCTCAAGGGCTGGAACAATACCTGCCGCTGTTTTTTGAACAGACCTCCAGCCTGCTCGAATACCTGCCCGAGCGCTGGCAACTGATCCTGCAGGAGGGCGTGCAGCCGGCTGCCGAGGAACTGGAACGGCGTACGCGGGAGCGCTGGGAGCAGCGCCGCCATGATGTCGAGCGCCCGGTGCTGGACCCGAAGGAACTATTCCAGCCTGCCGGGGAGTTGCTGGCGAACCTGGAGAAGCGGGCATGCGTGATCCTGGCCGAAACCGGGCCGGATGAGAGCTCCTCCGCAACTTTTGCCAGCAGCCCGGCGCCGGATGTACACATCCATGAACGCGGCAAGGACGCGGCCGCCGAGCTGGACCAGTTCATCACCTCGTTTCCGGGCCAGGTGCTGTTTGCCGCTGATTCGCCCGGCCGGCGCGAAGTCCTGATGAGTACCTTGTCGGCCTTTGATATCCGGCTCAAGGTGTTTGACAGTTTTGCCGACTTTCACCGCTCCGGCGCTCATACCGGGCTGGCCGTGCTGCCGGTTGAGGAAGGGTTTGTCATTCCCGGTGAACTGGCGCTGCTCACCGAGTCGCAGCTGTTCGGCGGTCGGGTGCGGCAGAAAGCCCGCCGCGATGTTTCCGAGCGGGATCCCGAAGCCATCATCCGCAACCTGTCGGATCTCAGCCCCGGCGCGCCCGTGGTGCACGAAGACCATGGCGTGGGCCGCTATCTCGGGCTGGAAGTGTTGCAGATCGACGGCCGGCCGGCCGAATTCCTGCAGCTGCAATACGCGGGCGACGACAAGCTGTACGTACCAGTATCGTATTTGCACCTGATCAGCCGCTATACCGGCAGCGACCCCGAGCACGCGCCGCTGCACAAGTTGGGCAACAAAACCTGGGAAAAAGCCAAACGCAAGGCGGCCGAGCGGGTGCGCGACGTGGCCGCGGAATTGCTGGACCTGTACGCGCGCCGCCTGGCCCGCCAGGGTTTCGCCTTTCCGCTGGACCGGAAAATGTATGCCGAATTCTGCGCCGGCTTTCCCTACGAGGAGACCCCCGACCAGCTGAGCGCCATCGAGGCGGTGATCGCCGACCTGGAATCCGAGCGGCCCATGGACCGCGTGGTCTGCGGCGACGTGGGTTTCGGCAAAACCGAAGTCGCCCTGCGGGCGGCTTTCGTGGCGGTACAGGCCGGCAAGCAGGTGGCCGTGCTGGTACCCACCACCCTGCTGGCGCAGCAGCACTATTCCACGTTTGCCGACCGCCTGGCAGACTGGCCGGTAAAGGTGGAACTGCTGTCGCGCTTCCGCACCGGCAAGCAATCCGGTGAAGTGCTGGACAAACTGCGGTCCGGGAAAATCGATATCGTCATCGGCACCCACCGGCTGCTGCAACCGGACATCGCCTTTGACCGCCTTGGCCTGCTGATCATCGACGAGGAACACCGCTTCGGCGTGCAGCAGAAGGAGCGGCTGAAACAGCTTCGCGCCGAGATCGATGTGCTGACACTGACCGCCACGCCCATTCCCCGAACGCTCAACATGGCCATGGCCAGTATCCGCGACCTG
>CAYYCX010000049.1:0-28905 GCA_964470455.1 uncultured Wenzhouxiangellaceae bacterium | reverse complement strand
GCAGAACAACCTTCGCAACACCGAGCTTTCGCTGGAGCGTAACCGCCTGGAGCACAGGCGCAACCTGGTGGACATCAATTACCACATCACACGCCTGCACCGGGAAATTGAGCGCCTGACGCCCCTGTTGGCCAAGGAACTGGTGGACGAGGGCACCCTGGAACGGTTGCGTGATGAATACGAGTGGTATTTGGCGCGCCGCGAAGTGACGCTGGAGAGCCAGTCCACCGATGAACGTTTGCAAAAGGCCCAGATGGAACAGCTGCAGATCGCGACGGAGCAGCTGGAGCGCAACCTGCTGGTGGCACGGCGCAACCTGGAAGCGCTGAACGTGCGTGCGCCGGTAGACGGCAAGTTGACCGCCTTCAATCTGGAAGTGGGCCAGGCGCTGGATCGCGGTACCAACATCGGCCAGATCGACGATCCGCGCCGTTTCAAGCTGACCGCCAATATCGACGAGTACTACCTGCCGCGCGTGGACCTGGAACAGAAGGCCACCCTCAGCCACGATGGAACGGACTACACCCTGAGCACGCGCAAGGTCTACCCGCAGGTGCAGAATGGCACTTTCGAGGTTGACCTGGTGTTTGAGGGTGAGCAACCCTCGTCGATCCGTCGCGGCCAGACCATTCAGTTGAACCTGGAACTCGGCAGTCCCACCGAATCCCTGTTGATTCCCAACGGCGCGTTCTACCAGGATACGGGTGGCAACTGGGTATTCGTGGTGTCCACCGACGGGCAACGCGCCGTTCGCCGCAACGTGCGCCTGGGGCGGCGCAACCTGCGCTTCATCGAAGTGCTGGATGGCCTGGATGAAGGCGAGCAGGTCATCACCTCGCCCTACACCAATTACCTGGACATGGATCGCCTTGAACTTGGTGATCGGTGAATCCGCCCGAACAACCATAAATCCCAACGATTTGAGAGCACACCAGACATGAGCATGGAAAATCCTGCAACGGGCAACGAGGCCCTGATCCAGCTGCAACAACTCAGCAAGGTGTTTCGCACCGACAGCGTGGAAACCACCGCGCTGAACCTCATCGACATCGAGGTGAAGAAGGGCGAGTTCGTTGCCGTGATGGGGCCGTCGGGTTGCGGAAAATCCACCCTGCTCAACGTGATCGGCATGCTGGACAACCCGACCTCGGGCAGTTACCGGTTTGGGGGTGAGGATGTCACGGCTTACGGCGAGAATCGCCTGGCCGATGTGCGCAAACGCAATATCGGCTTCATATTCCAGTCATTCAACCTCGTGGATGAATTGTCGGTGCGGCAGAACATCGAACTGGCCTTGCTATACCACAAGGTGCCTGCCGCCGAACGCAGAGCGCGCGCCGGAGAAGTGATGGAGCGGATGGAGATAGCGCACCGCGCGGACCACTTGCCGTCACAACTCTCGGGTGGCCAGCAGCAACGCGTGGCGGTGGCGCGGGCAGTGATTGCCAAACCGAATTTGATCCTGGCCGATGAGCCCACCGGCAACCTCGATACCCGGAATGGCAAGGAGGTGATGGACCTGCTCACCCAGCTGAACCAGGCCGGCACCACGATTGTGATGGTGACGCATTCGCCTGCCCATGCGGAGTACGCGCAGCGGCATATCTCGCTGCTGGACGGCAAAGTGGTCACCGAAGTGATGGACCAGCTCTGATCATGTTCAAATCCACCCTGTTCGGGCACTACCTCATCACCTCGGTGCGTAATCTCGCCGGCAACAAACTCAGCTCCATCATCAATATCGGCGGGCTGGCCATCGGCCTGGCGGCTTGCATATTGATCATGTTGTTCGTGCAGAATGAGATGTCCTACGACCGCCAGTGGCAACATGCGGACACCATCGGGCGCATCAATACCACGGTGTTGATACCGGGCCGTTCATCTTTCGTTTCGGTATCGGCTTCCTCGCCCATGAAGCAGGCGGTGGAGGACTATTTTCCGAATGAGGTGGTGCGGGCCACGCGGTTCATCCCCATGCATCCCATCGTCAGCCTGGATGGCAAGGCCTTTGCCGAGGACATGCACTGGACCGACCCGGAAACCGCCCTGATTTTCGACCTGGAGGTGATCGAAGGCGACCTTCATGCCGCGCTCTCCGACAAGGCCAGCCTGGCGCTCAGCGAAAGTGTGGCGCGCAAGTATTTCGGCGAGGAACCGACCCTCGGGAAGGTGCTGAGTATCAAGCTGTACGACCTGCAACGGGACTACCGCGTTGGCGCGGTTTTCAGGGACCTGCCGGACAATACCTCGCTTGATTTGCGCGGGCTGGCTCGCTTCGACATCAACGACTTTCCCGCCTATGCCGCCGCGTTCGACACCTGGCTCAACCTCGGTGAACACCTGGTGTATGTGCAGTTGCAATCGCCCGACCTGTTCCAGTCGGTGAACGATCGCCTGCCCGGCCTGGTGGACCTGCATGTGGTGTTGCCGGAGACGCTCAAGTCCAGTGCGGATGCTCCAAGCTCCGAGGCCTATTTCCAGACCCTGCAGCCGCTGAAGGATATTCACCTGATCCCCAGCGGCATGGGCGAAATGAAACCCGGCGGCAACATCCGCACTGTGCGGATTTTCGTGGTAACCGCCGCCCTGTTGCTGTTGATTGCCTGCATCAACTTCATGAACCTGGCCACCGCCACAGCCACCCGCCGGGCCCGCGAAGTCGTCTTGCGCAAAGTGATGGGTGCAACGCGCGCGCAGCTGATGATCCAGTTCCTGGGCGAATCGCTGCTGCTGGCGGTGCTGGGCTTGCTGTTCGGCCTGGCGCTGGTGGAACTGACGTTGCCGGTATTCAACAACCTGCTCAATACCTCATTGAGCCTGTCGTTCACCGATGGATACATGCTGATGTTCCTGATCGGGATTGTTGTGATGGTGGGCCTGGTGGCAGGCGCCTGGCCGGCCATCGTGCTTTCCGGGTTTCGACCTGCACGGGTGCTGGCGTCCACCACCTCGGCGGAATCGAAAGGTTCGATTACACTGCGCAATCTGCTGGTGGTGCTGCAGTTCGTGATTTCCATTTCCGTGATCGCCGCCACCGCCACGGTGTACACCCAGAGCCGCTACGTGACGCACACTGATCTGGGTTACAACCGCGATGGCGTGATGGTGTTGAACAACGTCAACCACGAGTTTGTAGCCGCCCGCAAGGAAGGGCTGAAGTCGGCCATCCTGCAGATCGACGGGGTAACCCAGGCGGGTTTTACCGACTACAGCCCGATCGACATCCACGAACGCCTCAACCAGTTCCAGCTGGCAGACGATACCGGCAGCCGGGCGGTGATGATCAGCACCCAGGCGGTGGACCAGGATTTCCTGGAAACCTATGGAGTCTCGCTGGTGGCGGGGCGCTTCTACCAACGGGAATTCGTGGCCGACGGCATGCCGGACCCGGCCACGGCGGAAAACCCCGCGGCGATGAAGGGCACCATCGTCATGAATGAAGCAGCCGTCCGCACGCTGGAATTGGGGTCGCCGGCCGATGCGATTGGCAAGCACATCCGCACCAGTTATGGCCCCGACATCAATATCGATCTCGAAATCATCGGCGTTACTCCGGACATGTATTTCCAGTCGCCGAAGAAACCCATCCGGGCCGAGGCGTACCTGCTGTCGCCACAACGCTTCAATACACTTGGCATTCGTTTTGAAGGCGCTCCCAAAGACATTGCCGCGAAGGTGGAAAAAGTCTGGACCGAGTTCACCCAACAGGTGCCTTTCCAGTACGAGTTCGTGGATGAAACGGTGGCCGCCGAAATGAACCGCGAACGCAGCCTGGCCGTGGCGCTCACTGGCTTTTCCGTAACCATCGTGCTGGTAGCCTGCCTGGGCCTGTATGGGCTGGCCGCATTCACCGCCCAGCGCCGCACCCGCGAAATCGGGATTCGGAAAGTACTGGGCGCCAGCGTGACGGACATCATCAAGCTATTGCTGTGGCAATTCTCCAAACCCATCCTTTGGGCCAACCTGATCGCCTGGCCGCTGACCGCCTGGATGATGCTCAAGTGGCTGGAAGCATTCCCCGTACGAATCGACTCCTGGGTGCTGTTGCCGTTTTGCGCGCTGGCCGGCCTGGCCGCCATCCTGATCGCCTGGATCACCGTCAGTGGCCACACCGCACGGGTGGCGCGAGCCAAGCCGGTTAGGGCGTTGCGGTATGAGTAGGCGTCTGAAGTAATTGCAGGAAGAGGGCGGGGGAGAAAGAACTGCTTCAGAGCGTTAGTTAACGCCACCGGGCTTTCTCACTCGGGTGAATGAGTCAAGCGCTTTGTGATGTGGGTGGGAGATGGAGGAACATTTGGGCCTGGAAATTCCTGCAGATTGAAAGTGTCTTGATCCACTGCAGGTCTCCATGAATTAATGGATCGAATAAAAGTACGTAGAATTTACGCATGTCCAATTTCTAGTTGGAGCTTAGAAGCAATGATTTTCTATGCCTTGTAGCGTGCACATCTTTCGTCCGATCTTTCGAAAGCCAGCGTTTCTGGCTTTCTCGAGCAGATCCCCAAAAAAGTTTCAGCTGAAACGCGAATCACTCTTTTCGAGAGAATACCCAATTTGGGCTTGTATATGCCCAATATGGGTATTAATATGCCCAATATGGGTATTAAAGCTGCAGTTGTTGAGCAAAACCAGGCGATCACCA
Source organism: uncultured Wenzhouxiangellaceae bacterium (assembly GCA_964470455.1). GTDB lineage: Bacteria > Pseudomonadota > Gammaproteobacteria > Xanthomonadales > SZUA-36 > JAWXBM01. Next base: position 24,263 of record CAYYCX010000049.1, on the reverse strand, counting down.
TGGTTGATGCTTTGTTTTCCAAAACACAACAACGGGCGCTGGCACTCTTGTTTGGTCAGCCCCAGCGCAGCTTCTACGCCACTGAGATCATCAGCCTTTCGGAAGGTGGGTCAGGGGCCATCCAGCGCGAATTAGCCAAGCTGTCGAGCAGTGGCTTGGTCATCGAAACACGAATCGGTTCGCAAAGGCATTTCCAAGCGAATCCTGATGCTCCTCTCTTCAACGAGTTGTGTGCGATTGTGCAAAAAACCATTGGCTTGGCGGAGCCGCTCAAAGAAGCTTTGAAACCGCTGGCTGACCAGATTGCCCTGGCGTTTGTTTTTGGATCTGTTGCGAAGAAATCGGATTCTGCGTCAAGTGATATTGATTTGATGGTGATCAGCGACACTCTGGTTTATGCCGATGTATTTGAGGTACTTGAGAACCTTTCTCTTAAACTCGGCCGAACTATTCAACCGACGCTTTATTCAAGCGAGAAATTGGCAAACCGCATAGATTCCGACAATGCGTTTATAAAGCGAGTGTTGAAGCAACCAAAGATCTGGATTATTGGGCAGGAAAGTGACCTCCAAACTGCATAATCTGGCCGGCCCGGGAAAGTCGCTTGCAGCAGAGCCGCCCGATCAAGTTGAATTTGCTGGTTTGGTGAAGTCAGGAACAGCGCGTCTTCGTGACGCCGCCAATACATCTCTTGCCCTGGAGAGCCGGTTTGACTTGGCCTACAACGCTGCGCATGCCCTAAGCCTGGCCGCTCTACGCGCGCAGGGCTTTCGTGCGCACAACCGCTATATCGTTTTTCAGGTATTACCCCAAACTCTGGGCCTGGGCCTGAGGTGTGGCGCATATTGGCCAAAGCCCATGCCATGCGAAACCTGGGTGAATATGAAGGCGATCTGAATGTGGATGAACGGCTTGTAACCGACCTCGTAGAGGCTTCTCAGGCTGTAGTCGTTGCCATTGAGCGGCTGGCCCTTCCGTGGTAATTGGATTCAGAGTAGAAACTTAGCGGAGGAATTGAGGTTCGGCCTGCGCTTTTGTGTCTGCCTTTACGCTGGCACCAAGTATCGGCCTGCGAAACCCTGGGCTTATCCAGGAACTGGTCGATCCCCGGAAACCGCGAACAATTTCCCCGCTTCTTCCTCAGTCAGCTGCCGCCACATGCCTTCTTTCAGATCCTCCGGCAATTTCAGGCCGCCGATTGAGACGCGTTTCAAGCTCACGACATGGTTGCCCGCCGCCGCGAACATCCTTCTCACCTGATGATAACGCCCTTCGTGCAGTGTCACCCTGGCGCTGGTCTCGCTGAGGGCTTCGAAGCCGGCGGGAAGAAGTGGCCTGGTTTCGCTTTCCAGCAATAATTCCCCGGAGCCGAACGTCTCCCCCTCGTTGCCGGAGAGCGGACGCGCAAGTTCGACGTGATACACCTTGGGACAGCCGGATTTCGGATGAATCATGCGGTGGAGCAATTTTCCATCATCCGTCAGGAGCAGCATGCCGGAAGTCTCCTTATCGAGACGACCGACCGGGTTGAGTCCGGGCTTTCGCTTTGAAAAGCGGGGCGGCAGGAGTTCATAGATCGTTTCCCCCGGGTCCGTTGTGCTACAGGTGTACCCAGGCGGCTTGTGCATGACGAGCACCAGTGGCGCTACCGGATCGAGCTTCTCCCCACCGAAGCGCACCTTGTCCACACCTGGAAAATCCTTTGGTCCCAGCGGCCGGCCATCCGAGTCCGTAACCATGCCTGCGCGGAGCAGGCGCTCCACTTCCTTTCTCGATCCATAGCCGAGGTTTGCCAACAGTTTCACCAACTTCATGGCAGCGAGGGTAGCATGTGGAAGATCAGATCCCACCTCGAGTCGGTGTCAGCTTTTACTTTGACCCCAATTATTTTGGCGAATACAGCGCCGGAAGTTCCTGTATCTGGCCTGATCCTGCAAGAAATGGATTGACGATGCGAACCTTGCCGTAGTGCCGGCCGTGCTGGAAATCCTCCGAAAGAATCTCGGGGAGCGCAAAGCATTCAGCATAGGCCCACAAGTGGGCATCGAACCAGGCCAGGCCGTAGGTGGCGCACCCATACATGGCAGTGGTCATTACACGCTCGTCCGGGTAAAGCACACGGAACTGCCGCGTCAGCGACTCCGCTTCAAGCAGGGCATCGGCAAGCGGCAGCAGTGGTTCACCATCAAGATCCCGGCATGGCCGGGATGCTGCCGCGACAAACTCGATCACCGCCTGGTGCGGCAGCACAACCGAATCGTCGAGCAAACCGTTGCGCAGAACATCATGGGCAATCTGCTGTTTGAGCGGGTCGCGCGGGTCGATCCGGTAGACCAGGATGTTGGTGTCAATCAGGCGATCCACGCCGATACAAGTCCTCGCGGTTCCACTTGTCCTTCTTGGGGCGCTTCCCGGGTCGCGCTGATTCGGGCAGGTGCCTGGAGCACTCCTGGATTCTTCGGCTGGTTTCGTCGAACAGCCGCAAGCGCTCTTCGCGACTCAGTTCGCAAGACCGCTTTCCGGCGTCGGTAACGATTCGAATGTCATCGCCGCTGGATTCAAATTCGATTTGATCACCGGGCACTATCCCATGCGCCTCGGCGAGGCGCTTGGGCAGGGTGATCTGCAGTTTGCTGGTTACCTTGGCCATTTCCTTACACTAGCAAGGAAATTTTCCTTGTCAAGAACCACCGGACAGATAAGGTCCCAAAATCAAGGGAACATCTGCCTGACGCCAGCGATTATTGCCAACCCCGTCGCACACCGACGACAATGGGCCATGGCCGCGCGGAATCTTCCCCCCGACTGGACTGACCTCCCCGACGAGGAGCTGCTGCCGTTCCGGCTGTCGGACCTGCCACTGCGTATCGAAGGGACCGTACTTGAAGGGCGCATCAGGCAGCTGCAGGCCGAACTGGAAGCGCGCGAGCTTCGCTTTCCCATGCATTTCTATATTTCCAACGAGTGGTTCACGCCGGACGGGACTGTCTCGATGGCGGTACCTTTTTATTTGACGCACCCCAGGCTGGAGCGTCTGGAAAAGACGCAGATGCTGGAAGTGGAGGGCGGGGATCACGACTGGTGCATGCGTATCCTGCGGCACGAAGCCGGTCACGTGATCGACAATGCGTTCAAACTCAGGCTCAAGCGACTGCGGAGATCAATCTTTGGATCTTCCAGGCGCCCTTACCCGGAATTTTACGACCCCAGGCCCTACAGCAAGAGCTTCGTCCAGCACCTCGATCCATGGTACGCGCAGGCCCATCCCGACGAAGACTTCGCCGAGACTTTCGCGGTTTGGCTGACGCCGGAGTCCGACTGGCAGGCGCGCTACGCGGGCTGGCCGGCCATGGCCAAACTCGAGTACATGAACGAATTGATGCGGGGGCTGCAGGGTCGTCAGCCCCTGGTAACGAACACCGAGGAGATGGAGCCGTTACGGTCGCTGCGTTATTCGCTTGCGCATCATTACCGTGGCCGGCGGCGGCACCACGGCCTGGATCACCCGGAGTTTTACGACCGCGACTTGCGCCGACTTTTCTCGGACGCGCCGGAGTACGCCACCAACATGTCCGCCGCGCAGTTCCTGGGGAAAATGCGGCGGCCGGTCCGCCGGCTGGTCGCAAGCTGGACGGGTATCTATCAATACACCATAGACCGGGTGCTGGAAAACATGATCGTCCGCTGCAAGGAGCTGAAGCTCCGGCTCGCGGTCCCCGAGGAGCAGGCGCGACACGAGTTCACGGTTCTGCTGACGGTGCAGACCATGAATTACCTGCACAGCGGACGACATCGGGTGGCGATGTAATGAAGAAACAGCGGGTGTTGGTGCTGGTGCACAAAGACCTGGTGCCCAAAGAGGGGATTCCCGCCACCGAGGTTGAGCCGGCCTGGCGCATGGAGTGGGACGTGGTCACCACGCTACGCGCGCGCGGCCACGAGCTGCTGGTGATCAGCATTCACGATGACATCACACCCATACGCGCGGCTATCGAGGATTTCAAGCCCACCATCGTGTTCAACCTGCTCGAGGCGTTCGACAACATCGGCGTTTTCGACCAGAACATGGTGAGCTACCTGGAACTTCTCAAGGTCCCCTACACCGGCTGCAATCCGCGCGGCCTCACCCTCGCGCGCGACAAGGCGCTCGCACGCAAGGTGCTCGCCTATCACCATATCCCCGTGCCCGCTTTCAAGGTGATCCCGTATGGCCAGAAGCCGGTTCGGCCCAGGTTGTTGCGCTTTCCACTTATCGTGAAGTCGCTCACCTACGAGGGGTCCGCCGGCATCTCGCAGGCATCGGTGGTGGCCAACCAGGAACAGTTCGAGAAAAGGGTGGCGTTCATCCACGATACGCTCTATACAGCCGCCATCGTTGAGCAGTTCGTGAATGGCCGGGAGCTGTACGTAGGCGTGCTTGGAAACCAGCGCATCCAGGTTCTGCCCATCTGGGAGATGTCGTTCGCAAACATGCCAGCGGATAACTGGCGCATTGCGACGGAGCGTGTGAAGTGGAACGTCGACTACCAGGAGAAGCACGGCATCAGCACCGGGGAAGCAAAGCTTGAAAGCGAAGTTGCGCTCAGGATCAAGAACCTCGCGGCACGCGCCTACCGCGCACTCGAGCTTACGGGTTATGTGCGCTTCGACTTCCGCCTGGATAAAGAAGGAAACCCCTGGGTGATCGAGGCGAACCCGAATCCGCAGCTCGCCAGGGAGGAGGATTTCGCGCAGTCGGCGATTCTCTCGGGAATGAGCTATTTCCGGCTGCTCGAGCGAATCATGGTGCTGGGCCTTGAGTGGTTGCCGCACCAGATGGGGGTCAATTAGGCAAAGTTCGTTGTGTCGCTTCTGGCCAGGCGAAAAACGCAAAGTAGCTGGAGTCCGAGCAAGAACTCCGTGGGAGCCACGATTACCCGGCAACAAACCCCGGCCAGTTGCGCATATAGTCCACGAACCTGTCGGTCAGGCCTTCCTGCTTGAGGTATTCAACCGAAACCGGCGGTTCCACGGGCACAAAGCCGGGGTTGCGCTGCAACTGCTGTGGAAAATCGTGATGCAGTATGGCCGCCCTGCCCAGGATGATGAAGTCGACGCTCGAAGCCATCGCCCGTTCTGCCTCCGTCGGCGTACGGATTTTGCCGGCGATTCCCAGGCGTACATCGCCGCGATGCAGTTCCGTACAGTGCGCCAGCAAACTCTTGCCCTGCATGTCCTCTTCGTTGGGCTGTTTGAACACATCCCACAGCGACATGTCCAGGAAGTCGATGAGGCCTGAATCCATCAGCTGCTGCGCCACTGTTTTCACTTCGAATAACTTCAGTCCAAAGCGCTCCGGTGACAATCGTATGCCCACCATGAAATTCGCTGCACACCGCTGGCGTATTCCGGCGATGATCTCGAAGAGAATCCGGCTGCGGTTTTCCAGGCTGCCGCCGTATTCATCTTGGCGATGATTGATTTCGCCACTGAGGAACTGGCACAGGATGTAGCCATGCGCGCCGTGAATTTCCACCCCGTCAAAGCCGGCTTTTTCACTGCGCTGCGCGGCGGCGATGAAGTCTTCGATCAGCTGGCTTACTTCGCTGCGCTCAAGCGCTCGCGCACCGCTGTCATCATTGTCTGAAGGACACACCGGCCGGCCGCCAATCAGGTCTGCCGGGGAACGCATGCCGGCATGGTGCAACTGGCAGATGGCGATACTGCCTTCCTGCCTGATGGCAGCGGCCAGCCTGGACAGGCCGGGCAGATGGATATCCGAAAAGACGCCCAGTTGGCCGGGGAAACCCTGTCCCATCGCCTGCACATGGCTGGCGCAGGTCGAGACCAAACCAAAACCGCCCTTTGCGCGCAGGGTCAGCCAGTTGAATTCCTCATCGGACAAGCGGCCGTCCGCGTGGCTCTGGCAGTTGGTCAACGGCGCCAGCATGAAGCGGTTTTTCATGGCCGGGCCACGCGTAAACGTGAGCGGATCAAACAACTGGCTCATCACTGTTCCTCAAACTGGTCCTTCCGCGTCCAGATGGGCGACCTTGTGCTCGTCAGTGCGCGTGTGCGTCGGAAATGGATTGAAGCCGCTCGCGCGCCTCGGCAAAACGCTGTTTCAGGCGCTCTCCGGTACCCTTCGGGTAGCGCTCGTTCACCTGTTTTTCCGCGATTGCCATCCAGCGCAGCAGGTCTTCCGCGGCTGCCTGTGCTGCTGCCGGCTCCACGCTGCCGGCGCTGCCAAACCAGACCGGAGCGCTGTGGGCAAACGGATAGGCATCCTGGATGGGCCAGGTCGATGGCCCACCGTGCGCCCGCGCTGCGATCCAACCGCCGCCGGGAGCCTCGATCTGGCCCTCATAGTGTTGGCTGCCTGGCTTGGAAGGGCCTTTGCCACTCCACACAACCTGGCCATTGACCAGAATCTCCACCTGTTCAACAGCCGTTGGCGTATGCAACTCGAGTGACCAGTCAACCGTGCCGGCATCCCCCGTGATGACGCCACCCGGACCTTCGCCGCCTGCATCGAATTCGATCATCGGGCCGGTGGTGACAAAACTTCGCCCCTGGCGGACGGCGTCGAGGAAATTGGGAATGGTCAGGGGGCCATCCGGCCTGGCATAAATGCGGGTGGAGCCGATGGCCATCATGCGATGGATGTTCTGCATGGTGTCGCTGCCCGCCGACGGCATGATGCGCAAGCCGATGTTGAGCAGCCGGTACCACAGATCGCTGGTTCCCAGCTCTTCGCTCCACAGGCAGGCCAGCTCGATGGTGTCCAGGTCGCCCATCACCGCGTCGGGAACGAGTTCCCTCACGATTCCCTCGGGCTCACCGGTGGCGGGAAAAGGCGTGCGCGACACCACCGGATGGACATAGCTGTTAAGCCCGCCGTGCGCGCGGGTGAATTGAAGTACATCGGCATTGATGACATCCGCCTGTGCGAACACCGGGTAGGAAGGGCCGAAAAACCACGGATCGAACAAGGCGTCCGCGCCGACCACGCCAATATGGCCCAGCGCATGCGCGCGCACTTCCTGCGAGAAGCGTATCAGCGGCGGGTGGGTGCGTTCCCAGCCCCACCATTGGGTATCGACATAACGGGTTTGCAGGTTGGCCAGCAGAGGTGTGGCTACATCCAGCCCCTCGCCGCGCATCTGCCACACCAGGTCGTCCGGTTCCAGCTGGTAGGGGCCGCCATAGTTCATGTGGTGGTGGAAATCGGCGGAATACCAGCCCCTCGACGCGGCATCGAAGCCGCTTTCGGGCAGGTCAACCTCCAGGGTCACCTGTTCTCCCGGCTTGACGGTGCGCTGCAACTGGATCACGCCATCGAGGCCATGTGTGGCCGCGAGTTCCAGCGTGCCGGCAGGCACATCCACGGTGACACTGCCCGGCGTGTAGAAAAAGATGCGGCCCTGGCGGATGTCCCGGTACGAGATACCGGTTTCCGGGGCGACGGGGTGCCCTTGGTCGTCCCAGACTGCAAGGCGCGCAGGCGTCAATTCGCCGTCCTGCCGGGTGTGAAGGGTCACGCGTGCGGTGCGCTCGCCCATTTCCCAGTTCAGCGGCGTCATGTCTTCTAGCTCACCCCCGGTGGCGAGTGTGCGGAACAGGGTAAACTGCTCGTCCGGAGTGGGTTGCACCAGCCACAGGCTGCCGTCGCTGGCCCAGGCCGGTGACAAGGGGTAGCTTGCATCCCTCGCCACCTGAATGACGTCGCCGCCCTTGGCATCCAGCGCCACCAGTTTCACCTTGTCCTGGTCGGGCTCCACCACCACGATGGATTGGCCATCCGGAGAGGCAGCCAGCCTGAGTTGCGGCGCCATGCCCACGGTGCGCAGCGTATGTCCCTCACCGGTTTCCAGGGTAATCGTTGCCACGGCATCGCTGAAATAACCCTGCCTTGAAACAAAGGCGATGGCAGTGCCATCGAGCACGGGCTGTGGATTGAGTTCCTGCGCATCGTCGCTGGTGATGCGCGACTTTTTCCGGCTGCTGAGATCGACCTGCCAGACATCAAAATCCCCGGCTTCGGCCGAGCTGTAGAAAACCGACTTGCCGTCGGGAGCGAACACCGGATCGATATCCAGCGCCGGACTGTCCACCAGCAATTCCTCGGTGCCGGTATCCAGGTTCAGCAGAACGATGCTGGTGTCACGGGTGGTGTCGCGGATGAACGCGATCCACTCCCCATCCGGCGACCAGGCCGGGCGCGAATCGACATCGCCGCCACGGGTCACCCTGCGTGCCGAGCGGGTGTTGATAACCATCACCCAAATCCAGCCTTTGGCGGCAAACGCGACCGATTGTCCATCGGGTGAAGGAGCGGGATCGGTGGGGCTGGCCGAGAACGTGGGCAGGTTATAGGCTTCCAGGTAAAGCTGGTGCCCCACATTTTTCAGGGTGTTTTCGACCGCCGGATAGCGTCCGCCCCATTCGGCATGCACCGCGCCATAACTCAACAACACAGCCGTGGCTGCCAGGGCGCGGAAACAGAACAACGACATGCGTATTCTCCTTGGTTTTCTCTTGGCAAAGACATTCTATCGCCCTGCCATCGCGGACGTTCCAGAATTGATCAAATAGCTTGCTTGCCAAGCCCTGTGGCATGGATCTCGACCGGATTCGGCGCTGGCAGTAAACTACCCTCCATCAAGGCATTTATCGCTCCATTCCTGGTAGCAACCACAACTTTGGGAAACTGACGAAGAATGAAGAAAGCTCATATGCGGCACATCACGCTGGGTGTGTTGTTACTGGCGGGCGGACCGGTGATTGCCGCTGAACAGTTGGCCCGGTTGACCATCGATGTCACGGTTGACGGCACCAGGACGTGGACGCGCGGAGAGGAGTACGCCAACTCGAAAATTTCCGAACAGTACCACCTGGTAACCCATGTCCAGGCCATTGGGGAGCCCACCAGCGTCAATACCAAGGATCCGCAGTTCGCCCAACAACAGATGGCCATCGGCGCCCAGGTGCAGCAGCAGTTGCGCGAGGCTCAGGGACACGCGGGCAACCCGGTACCCAAGGCTCCGGCAACACAGGAAGAGTACCTTGAACAGCAGAAGAAACTGGCTGAGGACATGCAGAAAGGCCAGGCTGCCTGCCAGGGAGACATGAATTGCCTGATGAAGCTGTCGCAGGAATACGCCATGCAGTCGGCAATGATCAGTTATCCGCCGGTGGATGGCGCCGCACCCATGGCCAATCCCGAAGATGAGGAGGCGCCCGAAGACCTGCGTTACCTGGACTATGCAGGATATGAGGGCTGCCCTGGTGAAATCCACATTCGCATCAACAACACTTCGGAAGGCGCATTGGCCGATGTTTCCGGCATGATCCCCTTTACCCAGGCCGATACGGCCGATTACCAGGGCAACGAACTCGACCTGAAGATGCAATGCCTGGCCAGCACCCTGGTTTACGATTTCAAGGCACGCAAGTTTTACTCGGATGGGTTTGGCCATCCGGCGCCCCGCGGTAGCTATCGTCACTGGGACAGGCTGCACGGTGAAACGCTCAACGAGGAAGCCCAGGTCCCTACCACTTCCACAGCCTGGGAGTGGGTGGCGGAATCCCTCAGGATTGCTGATGCATCCGGCAGTGCCACCACCACCTTGCCGGTCCCGGGGGCTAACGAAGGCCCCGCCAGCGATGGCTCGAAAACCAGTGGTGAAATGACGGTCAGCGTGAAATGGGCCTTTGAGCCGCTCTGACCATCCTGCGGCCACCCAAAGCCTGTAAGGTTAACGCGTTACCCACCCCACACAGAGGAGTATCGATATGGACTGGTTAATTTCGTTGGTCATTGGCGGCATCGTAGGCTGGTTGGCCAGTATTGTGATGAAAACCAACGCGCAGATGGGCCTGATCGCCAACATCCTGGTGGGTATCGTCGGTTCGATGATCGGTTACTGGATTGCCGGGCAACTGGGCATGACGGTGTCGGGCGGCTTCGTCGGATTCCTGGTTGCGATCGGCGGCGCGGTGCTGCTGATTTTCATCCTGCAGAAGCTCGGCATATTCAAGAAATCCTGAATCAGGGCAGGCGGCTGAAAATTTCGTCGTAGTGCGGCGTTGCGCCGAGTCCTCTGCGGGGAGAAAATCCCTCGGCTTGCAGCAATTCGTAAACTGACTGCGCCGAGCTGCCAAAGGTACGCAGGTAGTCATCGTCGATTTCGACGATGATTGAACGGACCCGGTCGAACCATGGAGCCTTCCTCAGCAAGCTGATGATTTCATGTTCGTAGCCCTCGGTGTCGATCTTGATGTGAATGCCAACTTCCTTTCGCAGTGAGTCAAACAAAGGGTGGTCGACGGGGTCGATGACGGATACGTCGATTCCGTCGGCATGCGCACCTGGAGCCAGCCGTCCCATGCCACTGTGAGTCGCGTCAAATTGCAGGTTGGAAAGCCCGTTGGCCGGCCCGATGGCGGAATTCACCGCACTCACGTTATCCACCCCGTTTAACCGGAGGCCGCGAAGCAGGTGGGCGAATACGTTCGGGTTCGGCTCAAACGCCAGCACCTGGCCCTGGCTCAGTTGCTGTGCAGCGAGTAGCGTGAACAGGCCATAGCTGGCGCCGATGTCGATGAAGCTGGCATCCGGTGGCAGGCCGGCGATGTGGTCGCTGATGTCGCGGCCGTAGGCGCCGGAAATCGCCAGGGCGCTGGTGAAATCCTGCGGGTCAGCACTCAGGATCGGGCCATGGGGGGATCGGACCTCTTCCAGTGAAAGCGCGCGCAGCACTTGGTGCGTCACTGCAATCTTGCCGTTGTGCCAGCACCGGCGCAGGTACAACTCGAACAATGGCCTGACGAGGCGCTGGCCGATGGCCATCAATGAATCCCTGCAAGGCGAATGTGAACACTCCCAAATGCCATGTTACCATCCGGTCTTTACGGTGCTGATCATCCGATTGAAAATCAATTGCACAAGTTTGTCTTGGGCGCTGTGACTTCACAACCACAACCCGAGAGGAAGTTTGCCCGGTACTTCACGCACCCGAACGTGACGATCAGCATTGTGGCCGGTGGTGCCTTCAGCCCGATGGCTCCAACAACCCCCCGTGAAGTGCTCATTGTGCGTGATACCTGGTATCCGGACGACCCCGGGCAGGCGGTGGCCGGGTTTCTGAAAGCGAATGGACCCGTGTCCGACCGCATCTGGTTCCTTTCCAACACGGAGGAAATGCATGCGGCCCGGCTCGAGCATGGTTTGAATTCGCACTACGTGAATATCGGCTGTTTCGTCGATGAGTCGGTATTCCGGCCGGAGCCACAAGTCGCGAAAGAATACAATGCGGTCCTGAACGCCCGTTTCTGGAAAAACGACGACGGCACCGAACTGAAACGGCATTACCTGACGGGCAAAATCGAACGCCTGGCGCTGCTCGATCCGGTTTTCTGGTCCACCGATACCAGGCAGAGAGAAGAATACGCGCAACGGGACAATTGCCGGTTCATCAACCGGAAACGGCTGGCCCCGGCGCAGGTTGCCGATGTCCTGCGCCGCAGCCATGTGGGCCTGGCGCTGTCGGCCCACGAGGGTGTGTGCCGGGCATCCTCGGAGTACCTGCTCACCGGCCTGCCGGTGGTGTCCACGAAGTCCGTTGGCGGCCGTGATGTGTGGTATGACGACTACAACTCGATCATCGTCCCGCCCACCGAATCGGATGTGTACGCGGCGGTTGAAGAGTTGAAGCAGAATCCCCGCGATCCAAGCCGGATAAGAAACGATTATCTCGCTCGCGCCGCGGTTTTCCGCGCCAGGTTTCGTGATGAGGTGCTGGGCCCGATCTGCGCACAATTCCAGGTGGATTGGGAACCGGAAGAGATCATGCGCAACTGGCCGTTCCGGTGGTGGCCTTATCCTTCCATCACTTCGCTGGGCTGGTGGAAATCGGGCCTGTGGTTCAAGGCGCCCCGGTACTTCCTGCAACAATGGGTCATGGCGCCGCTGCAGCGAAGCTGGTTCAAGGCTCCAATCCGGTGATGAAGCTGACGTGGTGAGCGTGCCGGCGTCACTGGGTGTTGCCAAACGGCGTATCGAGGGCATTGTGCGGGGCGTCGTCGTGCATACGTCTTTTCCGCCATTTTCATGGGTTTATGCGCTTTACTACCGGCTGGTGTTGCGGCTATCGGTGGCCTTCCTGGCGGCCATTCCCGAAGTGACATCCATCTACCTGACCGGCGGATTGTCGCGAAACCGGATAACCTGGGGCCGCAGCGATATCGACCTAATGGTCTTTGTGCGCGATGGTGGCCGGCAAGCCGTTCGCCGGCGCTGCAGGCTGCTGCGCTCGGTGTTTGCCATCATCCCGGCCGACGAAGTGGGTGTTTTTGACAGCCGCGACATGGATGAACTGCTGGAGCGGGATATCCACCTGGCTTACCGCCTGGTCCATGCGCCGGTGCCTGCGAAGCTGCTCTACGGCCCGCCGCTGACAGCATTGTATCGCCCGGCGGAACCTGAACGCAGTGCCGCCCAGGCCCTGGTCGGGCGCTATGAGTTCCTCTGGAACATCCTCACGCACCGGTTGATCCACATGCCGCCGATAAACCGGGGTGACCGGGACTATCTGTACGCCAAGCTGAGCCGCCAGTTCCTGGAGGAATTGCCAGATGAAGCCCGTCCAGTGGTTCCTGCCGGTTCAGCCGCCAGCGATCCCGATAGCGTCTACCGGACCGGCTGTGAATCCTTGTTCGCGATTGGCCAGTACTGTGCGAAATTGCCGGCCCGCCAAGGCCGGACTGTCGGGCGGACAGGCAGCCATCCAGACAGGTCATCACCCCGAATCCAGCTGAATGAGCTGCACCTGGCGATGGGCCCCGGCGTTCGTGGTTCTCTGGACCAGTTCATGGGCTCGTTGCTCGAAAACCATGCGGATCGAATAGATAGTGTGCTCATCGCCCCGGCATATGTCCTGCCGGTCACCGAACGGGAGCTCAGCCTGTACATCGTTCAAAAGCAACCTCTGGAACTTGAGGAAGTGCGGGCCATCGTGCACAAGGCTGAGTCCTCGGGCCTGCGCAACCGCATCGACCTGAACCTGCTGAACCAGGACATTTCGCTGAGCATCGATCTGCAGGACCTGTCGCGGTCGGTGGCGACACCACTGACCAAACCTGCAACCTTCCTGTACCTGGCATCACCCGAGTGCGCGCTGCACGGAACACCCATCGGGCTGCGGCCCCCGGTGTGCGACCTGCAGGCCATCGCCCGCGCGAAGTGGCGGGACCTGCAGGAGTGCATTGCCGGCATGCCGCTTTCACGACTCACGCCGCTGGCCTTGCAGGAACTGGTCTGGCAAGCCTTGCAGGCGGTCAGTATCATTCGCCAGGACCAGTTCCCGCTGACCAGCCACCAGACTTGCCGCCTGTGGCGTGAGCAGGCGGGCTGTGAGTGGCTGGCAGCCTTGCACGAAAACTATCCCGCGGACCTGGATGGCCGCCCGTCCCACAGTGAGCGATTCACACAACATGGGGTTGCCCTGATTCGCCAGTTGATGGAGGACCACAACGATGAAGGTTGAATCCCTTCAGGACCGGCTGACCGTGGGTGTCATCATCCCAACACGCAATCGCGCCGAACTGCTGCGCGGCGCCCTTGAGGCGTTGTCCCGCCAGACGCGCGTGCCCGATGAGGTCATCGTGGTGGACAACGGCTCTACCGACCATACCCGCCAGGTGGCCGGGCAGTTTTCCGGCCGACTGCCCCTTCGCTACCTGTTTGAACCGACCCCCGGTGCCGGGCAGGCCCGCAATGCCGGAATCAGACACGCCACCAGCGATGTGCTCGCTTTCACCGACGACGACTGCATTCCGGATGAGAACTGGCTGCACTTCATCGAGCTGAGTTTTCTGCGCGATCCGAATATCGGCATGGTGGCCGGAAGGGTTACGCCGCAGCGGGATGGAAAGACCTGGGCCGAACGTTTTGCCGCCGCCAACCATCTCGTCAGTGAAGGCAACGCGGCATGATTACCCGGGACTTCCTGGTTACGGGCGGGTTCAACAACGGCTACGTGCCCAAATTGAGCAGCGCCGCCATCCAGCCGGTTTTCGCCGGCGCCAACATCGCGCTGCGCCGCGAGGTGCTTGAAGAGGTTGGGGGTTTTGACAACGCCTGCGGAACGCGTGAAGACGCCGACCTGACGCTCAAGGTTGCCAATACCCGCTGGCTGATATTTTTCGATGAGCGGGCCACGGTGCAGCATGTGTTCCGGGCCGGGGTCGGCGAGCTTTGCCGGCAATGGTTCCGTTATGGCCTGGACCACGCTTACGTGCTGCGCAAGCACACCAAACCCGGCCTGGAACTGTTTGCGCGAACCGGGGCCAACCGCGGCATGATGGGCTACCGGTTTCCATTTCCCATCCGCGTATTCCTGCCGTTGACGCTGTTCCACGTGTTGCATGTGTTCCTGGCCGCCGCGCTGCTGGCCTGGTACGGCGGGTATTCCGTGTTGGCGGCCATCTGCGCCGTCGTTGCCGCAATGGCCGGAATCCGGCATTTCCTGGTCCCGTTTCCGCGGAAAAAATTCGCGGAGTGGGCGATGTTCCTGGGCTTGCGCTACCTCATGAACTGGTCGTTCGTGCTGGGTGGCCTGCTCGGAGGTTTGCGCCACGGCATGCTGAACTTCGAGCCGGCGCATGACCGGAACGCCCTGCCCAACGAGCCATAGACTTGCGCATAGGCATCTGTGTCAGCACCTTTCGCCGGCCGGAACAACTGGCCAACCTGCTCGACGCCCTTGCAGCACTGGAATTTGAAACCTCGCCAGTGCCGCGGGTCGATGTCGTCGTGGTCAACAATGATCCGGAGACCTCCGTGGAGCCGGTGCTGGATCAGGCCCGAGCGAAGCTCGGTGATCGCCTGCACGGCCAGGAAGAACCCCGGCGTGGAATTCCCCAATCCCGCAACCGGGCCCTTCGGAAATCATTGTCGCTGGGAGCGGACTACCTGGCTTTCCTGGACGACGATGAATGGCCTGACCCTGATTGGCTGGAGCAGTTGATCAAGGCCGCCCGACTGCATGACGCGGCACTGGTGCAGGGCAGGGTAATACCGAAGTTCATCAGCACGCCACCTGCCTGGGTGGTGAATTCCGGGTTGTTCGATGGTGGCCGCGATGAACTCAAACTGGCCAGGGGCCAGGCTTTGACCTATGCAGCAACCAACAACCTGCTGGTGCGCGCCGATGTGGTGGGCACGGTTGGGGGATTTGACGAATGGTGGGGAACCCAGGGCGGGGACGACACGGAATTCACCCTGCGTGCGTCCCGCTATGGCTTTTCCATCGTCTGGTGGCCGGATGCGGTTGTGCATGAGTGGATCGCTCCCGACCGCATGACCCGCCGCTGGATCTTTCGCCGCGGCTTTCGATCAGGCAATACCTATGGTCTGATCAGCAGGCGGTTGTCCGGATCGTGGGGCAGCAACACCCTGTTGTTGCTATTTTCAGTGCTGATGCTGCTCGTGGCTATCCTGAAACTGCCGTGGGGGCTGGTTCAGGCAATGGTTCGGGGGCAGCTGCCGGCCATTTTATCCATTCGCGAACTGTGCTACGCAGTGGGCCACCTGGTTGGCGCACTCAGCTTCAAGTACCGGGAATACGAACAGCCCTTCATCGACGCTGACTTTCACGGATAATTGCTGCGCAATTTCGGTGAGGAACCCCGGGCTTGTTCCAGTCGTAAAGGCTGATATGGCCAACGGGCCTGAGCACTCTGTGTTGACTCAGTCCGAGCTCTTCCGCGGCCAGTGTTGCCCGCTGCACCGCTGGCCCTCGTGCAGTGTTCGGTTGCTGGTTCCTGGCTTACGTTCCGCGGCAGCCAGTGTAAAACAGGATGCGTTCGATTGACGCGAATAAACCGCTGGCTTGAGTGTATCAATAGCAAACCATCATGCATCCAATGGATAAGGAGTGATTGCCATGCGTTTCAATCCGGGATTTTTAGCCGCTATGTTGCTGGTGTCGGGAGTGTCGCCCGTGCCGGCGAATGAGAGCCTGGAGGGTACCTGGAAAGGCGCCATCCGAATCATGGGCCAGGAGTTGGGCATTGCCGCGCATTTTAGCGGCGAAGGGCCGGCGTTGGCCGTCACGCTGGACATACCGGCGCAAAATGCCATGGGTTTGCCGATGCAGAACGTGAGTTACCAGCACCCCAAAGTGCATTTTGAAATACCCGGCGCCGCGGTTGCGGTGTTTGACGGTGCGGTCGATGGCGACCGGATCAGTGGTGATTACCTGCAGTCGGGCCTGAAGGGTTCGTTCAGCCTTGAGAAGGAAAGTTTCACTGAATCGGCAGCCGCTGGAGCGGCGAAAGAAGCCGTGTCCGAACCTGCACCCTATGCGGAAGAGGAGGTGGTATTCACCAACGGCGACATTCAGCTGGCAGGAACGCTGACGGTTCCGGCAGGCGCCGGCCCGTTCCCGGCAGCGGTGATGATCACCGGCAGCGGGCCGCAAAACCGCGATGAGGAATTGTTTGGCTTCAAACCGTTCCGCATCATTGCCGACCACCTGGCACGCGCGGGCCTCGCGGTGCTGCGTTATGACGATCGCGGCGTGGGAGGATCCTCCGGAAATATCGCCACGGCCACTTCGGCGGAGTTCGCCAGGGACGTTCTGGCCGCGGTTGGTCTGCTCAAGCAAAGGGATGATATCGACACCGGACGAATCGGAGTGATCGGTCACAGCGAGGGTGGCATGGTTGGCCCCATCGCAGCGCAAAGCGGCGAACTGGCCTTTGTTGTGATGCTGGCGGGGCCGGCGCTGTCGGGAGCGGACACCCTGCTTGACCAGGGCGCCAGGGTGCTGAGCGCCAATGGCGCAACTGAAGCAGAGTTGAAACAGCAGAGAGCGCTCCAGGAACAAATGTTCGCGGCCATTCGCAGCGATGATGGCTGGGATGCGGTGAAAGCCAGTATTGCCAGCCAGGTCCGCGCCTCGGTGGACAAACTGCCTGACGAGCAGCGCGCGGCAATCGCCAACGTGGATGACTATGTCAATGCGCAGGTCCAGGCACAGGCCGGCCAGTTACAATCAGCCTGGTTTCGCTATTTCGTGGACTATGATCCGGTGCCGGCATTGGAGGCCCTGAAGGTGCCCACGTTGGCGGTTTTTGGAGAGCTGGACTTGCAGGTGCCACCCGATGTCAACCGGCCGCCAATGGAACAGGCGTTCAGGAAGAGTGGGCTAGAGGAATACAGGATAGTCACTCTTCAGGGCGCCAATCACCTGTTCCAGAAGGCCACCACCGGCAGCCCCGCGGAATATGCTTCGCTGGAAAAAGCCTTTGTCCCGGAACTGCTGCCATTGATCGCCGACTGGATCAGGAGCGTGCTGTAGGCGCGTCAGGCCAGCGATTGGACTCAGCCAGGGTTTGGGTGGATCTGGAGGGAAGTGCTAACAGGCTATGGCCTGGAGCGGATCAATTGATTAGCATCTGTTGCAGGCATGAAATCTGTTCGCGAACAATTTGAAGAACAGGGCTATCTGGTTCAGCGTGCGGTTTTGAATCCTGCGGCTGACATCCATCCCTTGCGGCAAAAATTCTCCAGCCTGGTAGCTGAACTTGCACGCATTTATGTTGAAGAAGCGGGTATCGAAATTGAAATTGGCGGGTTGGCGCCTGCCGAACAGTTTTGTGTAATGGTGGGCGCCAGCCAGGGTGCCGCGTTGCATCATCTTGACCCTGCGCTCAACATTTTTGCTGACGGATACCAATGGCGGCCGGACCTGCCGGATTCACGCGTACCTGAAATGTTCCAGCTCCAGACTCACCCCCGGTTACTGGACCATGTCGAAAATTTGATCGGACCAGAAATCACCGCTTCGCCCATTTACCATGCAAATCAAAAGCCGGCCGCGAAGCACCTGCAGATCGCCCGCAATCTGGCCAGGGCAAACGGCATTGACATAGCGCAGGAGTTGTTCTTCAACTTCCAGATCGGCCGGACAACCTGGCACATGGATGCCATTGCGGGTTTGCCCGATTCGCATGACAGTCGTATCGTCAATGCCTGGATTCCGATGACGGCCGCCACCGAAACGAATGGCTGCCTTATGGTGATTCCCGGCAGTCACAAATATGGCGTCAGGTATGGCCCCCATCCGCCTGACCTGGATGAAAAAGGCGTGAAGATACCGGCGCAGCCGGGGGACGTGATTTTTCTTCACAACAAGGTCATGCACTGCTCGGTAGCCAATACCTCTGCTGATGATTTTCGCTGGGCATTCAACTTCCGTTACCTGCCGACAGGCCAGCCTACCGGACGTCCCTACCTGCCCCAGTTTATAGCGCGAAGCAGAGCGGCGCCTGGCGCGGAATTACGCGATCCCGAGGCGTGGAGGTTGATGTGGGTCAGGGCATTGGATCACATCGCCATGCACGGCACGCCCACAACTTTTGCGGAAATCCGCACCATGAGCCTGGACGATGCGCGGGAAATGACGCGCCGCTGGCGGCATTTTCATGATTCGCCAGGTCAGCCATAGCTGATGGTATTGCCGACCGATTTGATGAGCAATCGAGGAACTGTCCGATATTCGCGAATGCCGGATTGGAGCATTCAGGAGGAGACGGGGAAGGCGATTCCTGCGAAGTCTTCCACGATGGTTTCGCGGGATGAGCAGGTGCGGTAGCGCTGGTCAGAACGAACAGCAAGGTTTCCCGGAACCAGGATGTTGCATTGAACTTTCAACCGAACTGCGGAGGAGCCCACCACATGTCCGATCATTCAGCCGACGAGCCAGCGACCATCCCGGATTGGCTTGATTTGTGGTGTCACGCCTCGCCGGGTGATGTGTGGCTCAGGGAGCGCCAGGGCGACGAATTGCGGACCTGGACCTGGGCTGAAGCACGCGATGAATCCAATGCGATTGCCGCCTGGCTGGAACATCATTTCCAGGATGCCGGCCACCGCGTGGCCATCCTGTCACGCAATCGCGCCCACTGGATGCTGGCCGACATGGCGATTTGCGCCGCGGGGCAGGTCAGCGTGCCCATGTTCACCACGCTTACGCCGGATGTCGCGCGCTACATCCTGGAGTTTTCCGGCTGTGAACTGCTGGTGCTGGGTGAAGCGGAGAACTGGCAGGCGGTTCGGGAAGTGTTGCCGCCAACGCTGCGGATACTGACGCTGCCGGGTTGCGACGGCATGAGCGATGGCTATCGCTGGAACGATGCGGTCGTGGAGTTTGCCGGCAGCAAGCCGCGCCACCACTGTCGCCACGACGAATTGATGTCCATCATCTTCACCTCCGGCACCACCGGCAATCCCAAGGGCGTGATGCAGTCGCACGATTCCATGCTGGTGCCGATGCTGCGCTGCAAACACGCTTTTTCCTTGCGGGCGAATCCGCGATTCCTGTCCTACCTGCCACTATCGCATGTGGCCGAGCGGCAACTGGTTTGGATCCAGAGCCTGATCTACGGTGGGGAAGTAACTTTCAATGAATCACTGGCGACGCTGGTCCGTGACATGGCAGCCACGCGGCCCAACTACTTCTTTGGTCCGCCACGGGTCTGGGAGCAGCTGCAGCTGGGGATCATTGCCAGGTTCGGGTCGCAGGAGCAGCTCGATGCCGCGCTCGAGTCCGGCGGGGAAGTGGTTGCCGCAAAAATCCGCGAAGGCCTGGGTTTGCACGAGGCTGACTACCTGCTCACTGCCGCGGCGCCCACGCCCACCGCTTTGATCGAGTGGTACCACCGCCTGGGCATCGCCCTGATGGAAGGTTATGGCCAAACCGAAGCAATGGGCCTGATTGCCAATAACAGTGAGGACTTCAGGCTGGGCTCCATCGGCAGGACGGTGGCCGGCGTTGAAGCGCGCATCAGTGATTCGGGTGAACTTCTGGTGCGCGCCGAGGGATTGGCGGAAGGGTATTACCAGCTGCCTGGGAAGACGGCCGAAACCTTTGTCGATGGCTGGGTGCATACCGGTGACCGTGCGCGCGTGGATGCGGATGGCTTTTTCTACATCACGGGCCGGGTGAAGGATTATTTCAAGACCATCCGGGGCAAGTTTGTCTCACCGGTTCCGATTGAAACGGAATTTGCCCGCTGCCGCTGGGTGGACCAGCAGTGCCTGCTGGGCCGCGGCTATTCCAAAACAGTGATGGTTTGCGTGCTGTCGCCGATGGCTGCGGAGCAGCAGCGTGAGCGCATCACCGCCGACCTGCAGGCGCTGGTCGAGGGCCTGAACCAGCAAGTCGAGCGGCACGCGCGCATCGGCGGGCTGATTGTTACCGACCAGGCCTGGACCATCGAAAACGGCATGCTCACGCCAACCCTCAAGTTGCGCCGCGAGCAGGTTGAAGCCGGTTTCGGCGAAGCCGCGTTTGACCTGGCGCGCCGGGCTGCGGAGCAGGGTGAACTGTTGCTGGCCTGGGAGGCCGGACCAAGAGCGTGAGTTCCCGGCCTGGGTTCAATCCGGTCATTTTGACGAAATACTGTACAAATTATGTATAAAAATAAACGCGAAAATCACGATTATTTCATTACATGATCTGTACATTGCGAGCTCCAACTTAACCCAAACCGGAGCTTGTTACATGAACCTGAAAACCCTTTCCCTTTCACTGATCGCATCGGCAGCAGTGGTCTTTGGCACCAATGCCTTTGCAGGTAACCATGGCGACAAGAAAGACATCGTTGATACGGCAGTTGCCGCCGGTGGCTTTGAAACCCTGGCCGCTGCGCTGACCGCCGGAGGTCTGATCGACACCTTGAAGTCGGAAGGACCTTTCACGGTGTTCGCGCCCACCGACGAAGCGTTTGCCAAACTGCCCGCAGGTACCGTTGAATCCCTGCTCAAACCCGAAAACAAGGACCAGCTGGTGGGCATCCTGACCTACCACGTGGTGGCCGGAAAAGTGATGGCCGCTGATGTGGTCAAGCTTTCCTCCGCCGCCACGGTAAACGGTGCGGATGTGAGCATCGAGGTGAAGGATGGCACGGTGTACGTCAATGATGCCAAGGTTACTTCAACCGACATCAAGGCCAGCAATGGCGTGATTCACGTCATCGACACGGTGCTGATCCCTGAATAAGCATCGCCTGAAGCGCCTGTGGCGCAATCAGGAACACGAAGCCCGCAATCTTGCGGGCTTCAGCTTGTCTGGCGGGAGAAGGGGGAGTGAACGGTCTGGCTGTGCCCGTGTGCCCGGTGCCCGGTTCAGGCGGCTCGCCTCAGCCTGCGGCCAGCGCGGGGCCCAACCCGGGGAAGATGCGGTTTTGGAGGTGCCACTTCTGCCTGCAGGTAATTCCACACGAACCGGTTGATCGCCCGCTGGCCTCCCGTCACACCTTGCGTACCGAACAGGCGGTTGAATTCCAGCAGGTAGGGGTGGTTGCCCACCATGGCGATATCAAAACCGGCATAGTTGACGCCCAGGGTTGACGCCACCTGCTGCACCAGTTGCAGTGCCGTTTCCGGAACGGGCGTGGACCGGTCAATGGCTCCACCGCGGGCGATGTTGTTGTAGAAACCCTGTGATGCCTGGACCCGCCAGTAGGCGTCCACCACCTCTTTTCCCACCACGACAATGCGCAGGTCGCGATCGATAGGCAGGTATTCCTGTACGTACAAGACGTCGGTTCTGGCGCAAAAGCGCTGCCAGTCGGCCGAAGATTCAATCAGCCACACCCCCTCGCCCATGCTGGCCTTGGTGAGTTTGGCCACAAATGGCGTGTCCATTTCCCGCCAGATCCATTCGCGATTGGATTCGTCGTTGGGCCTGATCAGGGTGTGCGGCGTGTGCCTGGGAACGCAGGCGGAAAAAGTGCGCACCATTTCGGTTTTGTTGTGGCCGATGAGATAACTCGACTGGCTGGGGAAAATGCGGCAACCCAAACCATAGACCAGTGCATTCAGCTGCCAGTACTCGGGAAAAAGCACCCAGTCGGACTGTTGGAGTTCCGCGCGGTGTTGCAAAAAGGATTCGGCCTTGAGGTTGATGAGACCAGGCAGGCCAAGGGTTCGAAAAATATCGAAGGAAACCAGTTGCATACAAGGGCAGGCAGTTGGGATGGCGCATCTTATCAGGGCCAATTCAAAACGCAAGCTGCAAGAAACCCGGTCACCTCCGTTCAGCTCCCGCACAGCTACCCTGGTGTACAAAGGCACTGTCGCGGCCACCTGGCCGTTTACAGGCAGCCCCTGGAGGTGGACACAATGAAACGCTTCAAAACACTGATGCTGGCAGCATTCATGGCCCTCGCCGGGCTGGTTTCCGTATCCACACAAGCGCAGGAAGCCCAACCCTACAGCCAGGCCGAACTCGACCAGATGCTGGCGCCCATTGCCTTGTACCCGGATACCGTGCTTTCCCATGTCCTGATCGCCGCCACCTATCCGCTGGAGGTGGTGCAGGCTGCGCGCTGGTCCCGCAACAATCCCGGTCTCAGCGGCCAGGACGCGGTGGACCGGGTGGAAAACCAGGACTGGGATCCCAGCGTCAAGGCGCTGGTAGCGTTTCCGGAACTGCTGCAACGCATGGACCAGGACATCGCCTGGACCCAGAGCCTGGGAGACGCCTTCCTGGCCCAGGAAGGCGAGGTCACGGACTCGATCCAGTACCTGCGCAACCAGGCGTATGACAATGGCCAGCTGCAAAGCAACCAGCAGGTGAACGTGGTGCGCGAAACCCGCTACATCTACATTGAACCCGCCCGGCCGCAGGTGGTGTACGTACCCTATTACGACCCGCGCGTGGTTTATGGCCCGTGGCGCTGGGCGGCTTACCCGCCGGTTTACTGGCACCATCCGCCCGGTTTCTCACTGAGCCTCGGCTTCCACTGGGGCGTGGGCTTCCATGTTCAGTCATCCTTCTTTTTCAGCTCGTTCTACTGGCCGAGCCGGCATGTGGTGGTGGTGGATCATCACTACCACAAGCGCTACCCGAATTACGGCTATCGAAAAGGCCATGGCCACTACCGGCCGGGTTACAGCATGGCGCATTACGACGGCGCGCATCGCTGGAAACACAGCCAGCAACATCGTCGCGGCGTGAGCTACCGTGGTGACGTCAACCGTGAACGCTTCAGCCGGCACGACAGTGGCCGCGGTCGCGATCATGTTGCACGCGGCCAGGCGCCGCAAACCCGCAGCATGCAGCGGGACTGGGCCGACCGGCAGCGGAGCCGGTTCGTGGATAACGCGGGCGGCAAGGCCGAGAGCCCCCTGCGGCGCGAACGGCCTGTAAATTCATCCGGCCGAGACAGGTCGCCCGATTCCGGACGTGGCGGCAACCGCAGTTTCAACGCAGGCAGGCAGGCTGAAGGCAATCCTCGTGACGCAAACACCCGCCGAATCACGCGTGACGATTCCCGGACGCGCCCCGGTCGCGCCACGGAAAGGGCCGCGGAAAGGGCTGCGGAAAGGGCTGCGGAAAGGGCTGCGGAAAGGGCCACGGCGCAAAATCCTCCGCGTTCCAAGGGTCCCGGATCGAACCGATCTGTGCTGCCTGCCCCCGGCCAGCCGGAGGTCCGTTTGAGCGACCGGGGAAGGGGCCAGGACACAAGCCCTGGCACTGGCCCTAACACTGGCCCTAACACTGGCCCGGCCGCCACGCCGAACAGCGGGTCAAGTAGCAGGCCAGGCAGCAGATCCGGCAGCAGACCAGACAGCAGCGCGGCACGCGTATCCCGCGCGGGTTCAGAATCCCGTGAACGGCCGGCGAACAGGCCGGGAAGGGAAGCCGGCCCGCAGCGCCAGTCCCAATTCCTGGCGGCAGCGCCGCAACGTCAGTCGCGAGCTGAAGCCGCTGGGCGGCCGGCAGCCCCACAACTTCGGACCGAACCCCGACGCCAGGTTGAAACGCAGCGTGCGGCACCACCTTCCCGGCAGCAGGCGCCGCGCCAAAGCCAGGCCCGTGCGGCGCGGCCCGCTCCAGCATCAAGGCCCGATGCCGGGGCCAAGAACATGCAAGCGGAATCTCGCCAGGGCGGAGGCCGGAGCGAAAGGCGCGGCCAGAGCCGGGGTGCAGGTGGGCGTGAACGCAACTCCAGAAACTGATCGACGAACCAGGCTCAACGACAAAACATCTTCAGCGACACAGCACAAGGGACTCCGGCCGGAGTCCCTTTTTTTTCATCGAGCCGGCCGAAAGGGCTTGCGAGCTTGCCTTGATGCCCGTTGGCGGCAGCGAGGCCCGGCTGGCCCCGCGAGCTGGCCTCGAATGGTCAGGCTTCGACCTGGTGATCCAGATGGGCGACCAGCTCGCCCGGCAGGTTGAGCCGGTGCGCCAGGGCGTCCAGGTAGG
>CAYYCX010000048.1:10962-28989 GCA_964470455.1 uncultured Wenzhouxiangellaceae bacterium | reverse complement strand
CGCGGTAAATTGACTGGCAAAACACGCAGCTAGAATTCAAATTGTGTATGCCATTCTGGCCCTGTAAACACAGGGCCAGAAGCGTTTTTCGACAATAAGTAGTGCGTTTTCAGGCAGTTGCACAGGTCCGACCCCTGAAACCTTAGCCTGAATACGCTCCGTAGCCACCGCTGTGCATCGCTTCACTGATATAGGAGCCCATGGAAGAGCAAATCGCTTCTTCAGAAGCAATGCAGGGGCAGATGCTTCCTTTTATGGTAGTGCTGACACAACGGTCCAGTTCACCAGGATGCGCCGCATCAATTTCGGCACATCGCTGCAATCGCCTGGCCAGGCCATCGAAATCAACCGCGCCAGAATAGTCATCATATTTCATCGCATGCTCCTGCATTTCAGCGGTTCTTGAATTGCATCCAGTTTAACGCAAATGAGAATCATTATCAATTAGAAAACTGTTTTCGTGTAGCGTCACTTGAAAACCGCCAGGCTTGTTAAACTTCTCACAGGTGGGTCCAGGCGCCACAGCTGTTCCGCACGGCTGCGCGACCTGGCAGCCTGGAAGTAAACCGTTGGGGGCTGTTACTGTAGGTCACCGCATGAAATGACAGGATTCATTTTCAGCGCATGTGCCTTAGGCCTGGTTCTGTCCGAACGCCTGGCCGGTGTGCCTGTTAATCCGGAGCCCGCACCATGAGACCAGTTTACTTTTTGCTGGGCTGGATATTTTTCACCGCAGGCCTGGTTGGCGCATTTGTGCCGGTCCTGCCAACAACCCCGTTCATGCTCCTCGCGTTGTGGGCTTTTTCGAACAGCTCGAAAAAGTTTCATCAGTGGCTTTATCAACACCCATTGTTTGGTCCCCCGCTTCAGCAATGGCATCAGTACGGTGTTATCCCTCGGTACGCAAAAGTCATAGCGATCACTTTCATGTCTTTGAGCCTGCTGTACATGATCACATTGTCAACGGTTGACAAGCGTGCCATTGCCCTTGCTTCAGTGCTCATGACCTCAGTAGCAGCCTGGATGCTCACCAGGCCATCGAGGCCACCTGGAGAGTAAAACGGCCGGGGAAATCTCTGCTCGCGAAAAAGCAGCAGACTGGACACCCCCGGTCAACCAGGCACCTGGAAACGGAGTCTGGCCTTCCCCCGGTTCCCCGCCGGACCTGCTTCCATCCGGAACGCTGGCAGCGCATTGCAGCGGTGGGTAGACTCGCACAATCCGATCGCAGGGTGCAGTGAAGTGTTCAAACGCGTACTGAAAAACAAGGACGTGCTGGCGTTGGCATTCGGCGCCATGATCGGCTGGGGATGGGTGGTGCTGACCGGAGGCTGGATCCAGACTGCCGGATCACTGGGCGCCGTAATGGCCTTCCTGCTGGGCGGATTCGCCGTGGTGCTGATCGGATTGACCTACTCCGAACTCGCGTCCGCCATGCCCCTCACCGGCGGTGAACATGTTTACAGCTTCCGCGCGCTGGGCCTTGGCGGTTCCTTTTTCTGCACCTGGGCCATCATCCTGGGCTACGTGTCGGTAGTAGCGTTTGAGGCAGTGGCATTGCCCACGGTCATCGAACACCTGTTTCCCCATTACAAAGCCGGGCTGTTGTGGACGGTGGCGGGCTGGGATGTTTACTTCACCTGGGCCATGGTAGGTGTGGTGGGCGCGGTGGTGATGACCTGGCTCAACATACGCGGTATCCAGGCCTCCGCGTTGATGCAGAAACTGGTGATCCTGCTGATCCTGCTGGTGGGCCTCATGTTGTTCACCGGCTCCCTGGTCAATGGCCAGGTTGCTGACATGCAGCCGTGGTTTGTCGATGGCGGCAAGGGCCTGCTGGCAGTACTCATCATGACGCCGTTCATGTTCGTCGGCTTTGATGTTATCCCGCAGGCAGCCGAGGAAATCAACCTGCCGTTCAGGCAGATCGGGCGCCTGCTGGTGATCTCGGTGGTGATGGCTGTGTGCTGGTACGCCTGCATGGTGCTGGCGGTTTCCCTGCTGCTGACCCCGGCGCAGTCTGCTGCTTCCAGCCTGGCCACAGCCGACGCCATGAGCGCTGCCTTTGGCGGCACCTGGGCCGGAAAACTGCTGGTGATTGCCGGCATCGGCGGCATCATCACCAGTTGGAATGCCTTCCTGATCGGCGGCAGTCGCGCTGTCTACGCCATGGCCCGCGCCAGGATGCTGCCCGATTTCCTGGCCAAACTGCATCCGCGCCACCATACCCCGGTGAACGCAATCCTGCTCATCGGTTCGCTCTCGCTGGTGGCGCCCTGGTTTGGCCGCCAGGCGCTGGTGTGGCTGGTGAATGCGGGCGGCCTGGGTATCGTGGTTGCCTATGCCACCGTGGCGCTGACGTTCCTGGTATTGCGTCACCGGGAACCCGACATGCCTCGCCCGTTCCGCATTACGCATGGACGCGCCGTGGGATGGGGTGCCCTGGTGCTGGCGTTAGGGATCACCGTCCTGTATTTGCCCGGCAGCCCGTCCGCGCTGCTGTGGCCCTACGAATGGGCCATTGTGCTGGCCTGGGCCCTGCTGGGCCTGGTGTTCTACCTGCGCGCATCGTGGATGCACGGCGACGAATGCAGGAGCATCATGCAACAGGAAATTACGCGTTCAGCGTAAGACATCCCACTACTCCACGGCGGATTGAATGACATGTGCACCAGTGGCCTGTAATAGTCACCTGGGGGCGCCCGCCGCGTCCAGCCAACCTTCAATCGTGAGATCAGACGTGCTGCCATGACCCGGCAGGGGAAGCGCTGAAAATTGCTCCATCAGCGCCACCATGGCATCGAGACGGTCTTTCGGTTCGTACAGGCCAAGTACCTCCACCAGCCTGTCCACAATCATTCGCCGGTCCAGGCCGCTGCTTACCGGGATACCACGCACACTCGCTGCGGCAAGGAGCTGGTCATAAACAGCCTCCAATGCTGGCCTGAGAGTCTGGTGGAGTGGGTCCAGATTGTCGTCGCCCTGCCGGGTGCCCTGTTCCCAGGCGTGCCAGAGAAAATGGCTGCCCTGCGCGCAGGTTACCCGATCATACACACTGTCATAGTCACCACCGGGCTGCTGGAAAAACCAGGAGGTATCCGAACAGGAGTGATGGGAAATCCTGTCGGCGTAGGAATGCAAGAACACACCCAGCTTGGCAAAGCCAACCTGGTGGGGAGCCACGTAATCCTGGAAACTGCGATCCGAGGCCACGACCGTGCCTCGGGCATCCTGGTTCACAACCAGCCGTCCCAGCGAAGATGAGAACGGTATCTGCAGGCGGGTGATTCCGGCGGCAAAAAAGCTTTGCGGGCTTTTGAGGACGAGATCACGCACTTCACAGCGCCTGGTTGCATGCTTCGCGGCGGAATTGGTCACCAGCAGACCCGCCACACAGGCATCCGCCCTGCGATCGAGCGCCCAGTCCCTCAGGTTGTTCACCAGAGGTTCGTAGTTCGCATTGGCTGGAGCCAGATAATCAGCGGGAAACGCCACGGCCGGGGGTGCTTCGCCAGTGGGTGAGAATCGCGCATGCAGGTGCAACAACATGCCACCCGACTCATCATTGAACTTGTACACACCGTTCATCACCGGGGTGAGGGCAAGGCAGTACCTGGGCATCGTTTGGCCCCACTCGGCGCGGCAGTGCGCGATCTCGGCATCAGCCAGCATCTGGAAGCCATCCTGGTCGAACGGGGTGTACTCCGACTGGTCCGTGGCCTCGTTGTAAATCATGACCTGGTACGCCTGCCAGGGCGAGTAGCCGATCAACTGTGCCATCAGATAGGTCGAGTCGCTGTGCAACAGGCTGCGTCCGCCAACAATGCTGTTGCCTCCGGTCAGGCCGCTCAGGCTGTCCGCTGTTGCTACAATGCGGCATGTCAACTGATCTCCGGGCGACAGGTTGCTGGTTCGGCAGAATTCCTCGACACCAATGCAGTTGCGAACGATTTCCAGGCCCGAATCGGGCGCGTTGTAGCACACATCAACCCCAAAAGCCGATGCCTGCGGCGCTGGCAGCAACCACAGGCACAGCGCCAACGCCGAGGCCAGGCAGCCACGAGCCAGTAACGAAATATTTCCAGCGCAAAATGGATGAACTGCCTTGACCTGGCTCATAGTGGATCCTGATTGTTGTTGATGGCTGATAACCGCCGGTTTGCCGGCACTGGTAGAGTATTCGCGCTGGCCTGGCGCAATACGACTGGTACAACTGACAGACTTATGCTTGCCTTGCACGAGGATTTCTCGAGAGGCCGGAAAACCTGCCATCCGGCTTCGGCAAACCGGTACTGCGTACCTGCCACCAAAGGACAGATCCACTCCCATGCTTGAATTGAAAAACGTCAGCAAGTCGTTCCATGACGGCGAAGCCGAGCTGCAGGTGCTGCGGGGTATCGACCTGGAGCTGCAGGCGGGCCACAGCCTGGCTTTGCTGGGCGCCAGCGGCAGCGGCAAAAGCACCCTGCTGCAGGTCGCGGCCGGCCTGGATGAGCCGGATGAAGGTGAAGTGCGCATGCTCGGGCAGCGGCTGCAATCCATGCCGGAGCGCCAGCTGTCCATGTTTCGCCGCCAGCACCTGGGCTTTGTGTTCCAGCAATTCAATTTGCTGCCGGGCCTGGATGTGCGGGACAACCTGCTGTTCCAGCGCCGCCTGAACCGGATGCCGGACCGGGCCCCCTGGGTGGACGACCTGGTTGCGGGCCTGGAACTGGATGACATCCTGCAACGTCGCGTCGAAGTGCTTTCCGGCGGCCAGCAGCAACGGGTTGCCATCGCCCGTGCGCTGGCACACGCGCCTGACCTGGTATTTGCCGACGAACCTACCGGCAACCTGCACGATACCCTCAGCCGCCAGGTCATGCGGATGTTCGCGCGGCTGGTGGAGGAATCGGGTTCGGCGCTGCTGATGGTCACGCACAACCGCGAGATGGCTTCGTTCACGCAGCGGCAACTGATGCTGAGAGAAGGACATTTGCATGGTATTGCTGCCAACCCTGTTTAGCCACTACCGGCGGCACCCGGTGCAGGGCCTGTTCCTGCTGGCCGGGATTGTCATCGCCAACGTTTTGCTGGTGGGCACCCTGCTGATCAATGCCCAGGCCCGGGCCAGTTATTCCGAGGGTGAGCAGGTACTTCGCGCACAACCGGTTGCCAGCATCGTCTCCATCGAAGGTGCACGCAGCATTCCGGAGCGGCAATACGTGGAATTACGGCTACAGGGTTTTGCCCGGATCGCGCCATTGTTGCGGCGATTTGTTCGCACCGGAACGGGTGAATCCATCGAGTTGCTGGGCATCGACTTGCTGGCGATGCCCCGAGCCATGCCCGGCACCGGGCAACCCCGGAGCGGGCAAACACAGACTGGGCAGGCTCGAACCGGCAACTTCTCATCCAGCGGGCCATCCGCCGGGAACGACCACGACGGGGATACGGCACAACCTGGCTTTGCGGGCTTCGCCACGCCGCCTTATGCGATTTGGGCATCGCCGGCCCGCCTGGACCAGCTCGGCTGGCCGCCCGGCAGCCAGCAGCAACTCAGTAACGGAGACCTTCTGCCGCCCGTGGTACCCGTGGCAGACGAGGGACTCGGTCACCGGCTGGTCATCGACCTGGGTGTGTTGCAGGTGATCACTTCCAGCCCGGGTGAGATCAGCGAAATCCTGGTCTTTGAGGACAACGACAGGGTCTTGCAGCACCTGCGGGCCAACCTGCCACCGGGCCTGGAATGGGTTGAGCCTGAATCGGAGCTCGACCCGGCGCAATTGACCCGCAGCTTTCACCTGAACCTGGCAGCCATGGGGCTGCTGGCGTTCGTGGTGGGTGTCTTCCTGATCTACAACGCCCTCGCCTTCAGCTATACCGACCGCCATGAGTTGTTGCGGAAACTTCGTCTCGCGGGCGTTGCCCGGACAGAACTCGCACGAGTGCTGTTGCTGGAATTGCTGGTGTTTGTTGCGCTGGGCAGCCTGCTGGGCTTCGTGCTCGGTAGCTGGCTGGCGGTCACGCTGTTGCCGGGGGTTGGACAAACCCTGGCCCAGCTGTACGGCGTTTACATTGCCTACCCCGATAGCCTGCTCACCGGCGGACTCTGGCTGCCCCTGGTCATGACGGCGGCCGCCACTGGACTGTGTGTACTTTTTCCGCTGCGCGAGGCCTTGAACATGCCAGTGCTGGAACGCCAGTCTTCCGCCTGGCAGCACGCATCCGCAGCCCGCCGTGACCGCGGCCTGTTCCTGCTGGGGCTGGCGTTGCTGGGTACGTCGGCGGTCCTGGCCGTGACCGCGAACACGCTGTGGCTGGCCCTCGGCTGCATGGCGTCCCTGTTGCTGGGCGCCGCCTTGTGCCTGCCCGTGCTGTTGCGCGGCCTGCTCAGCATGCTGTCCCGGCTGGTGCCCGGCAACTGGGCGCGCACCGGCTGGCTGCTGGCGGACAGTCGCTGGCTGCTGGGCCCGGCTGCCCTGGCCCTGATGGCCATCACGCTGGCGCTGGTATCCAACAGCGGGCTCAATACCATGATCAGCAGTTTTCGCCAGGCCACCGACAGCTGGCTGCAACAGCGCCTGGCGGCGCAAATCTATCTCACGCGCGAATTGCCGGAAACGCGTTTGCGTGATTGGCTCAGTACGAATGCGCCCGATGTCACGGTGGCCAACCGCTACACAACCCGTGTGCGAGTGAAGAATCCGGCGGGCGTGAACACCCTCATCGAAATCCACGCCCTTCCCGATCACCCGCGATTCCGCGACAGCGTGGCACTGATGCAGGAAGTGAATAGTGCGAAGGTGGTCTTTGCTGAAGGCGCGGGCCTGTATGCCAGTGAACGGGCCTGGCGCCTCGATGAGTGGCAACCGGGACAGCGGGTGCGGCTTTGCCCGCAGCGTGAAGCACTGCCGGTGCTGGGGGTTTATCGTGATTACGGCAACCCGCAATCGCAGTGGATGGTATCCGAAGCGCTGTTCCGCAGTTGCTGGCCGGAAATCCGTCCCGGTGGTTTTGGCTTGATGGGGCCATCCAATACTGATTGGGATGACCTGCGTGCCCGCCTCGCCACTGAGTTTGGCCTGGCGGATGGCGAAGTCATAAACCAACAGGAATTGACGGCAGTGGGTCTGTCAGTGTTTGACCGCACGTTCTCCGCCACCCTGGCCCTCAATGCCCTGACCCTGCTGGTCGCCGGTATTGGCATCTTCTGCGCAGTCAGCGCCATCCACCACCACCGCATGCCGCAACAGGCCCTGCTGACCGCCCTGGGGCTGAGCCGGCGTGAACGCGCCGTGCTGTTGTTACTTCAATGGGGCCTGCTGGGGCTGTTCTGTATCGTGCTGGTCTGGCCCTTTGGAACTTTGCTGGCATGGGTGCTGGCGGCAGTGGTTACTCCCGTGGCCTTTGGCTGGAGTTTTGCCCTGCAACCGGAATGGAGTTACCTGCCCTCACTGGTGCTGCTGGCCCTCGGTTCGCTGTTGCTGGCGGTGCTGTTGCCCTCGATCCGGTTGTTGCGGGCCACCCCGGGGCAGCTTTTGCGTGAGCAGTCGGTATGAGGAGGGCTGCAACTGCTGCATGGATAAGCACCTGCCTGGCGGCCACGCTGTTCGCCTGCTCGCCAGCACCGGATCCATCAACCCGCGTTGACTTCGCCATGTTGGCGCAGGGTGTTGAGGGGTTCAGCCAGGCGGAGCCGGGTTATGAGTTCTCATTTCCCCGGGATCATGGTTCTCATCCAGACTTTCGGATTGAATGGTGGTACCTGACCGCCAACCTGCAGGATGCAGCCGGCCAGCACTACGGCGCGCAATGGACCCTGTTCCGGATCGCCATGCTGCCTGGCCGCGACCCCTCGACGCCCGATAGCGTGGATCCATTGGCCCACGCCGGCAATCCCTGGCTGCAGGGCCAGGTGTTCATGGCGCATGCAGCCGTGACCTGGCCGCGAGGACATGCCGGCTTTCAGCGGTATGCCCGCAGTGGCGATCACGATGGAGTGGCGCAGTCCGGAGTGCGGGCGGAACCCTTTGCCGCCTGGCTGGATAACTGGTCATTGCGCAGCACGGGACCTGGCTGGCTGCCCCTGCGAGCCGTGTTCGAGGAAGGCGACATGGGTTTTGACCTGCGTCTGGACAGCGACCAGCCTCTGGTATTGCAGGGCGATGCCGGCTTTTCGCAGAAACACCCCAGCGGCAGCGGCTCGTATTACTACAGCCAGCCTTTCCTGCGCGCGGATGGCACGCTGATGATTAACGGTGAGGAGATCCCGGTTTCCGGCCAGGCCTGGCTGGACCGGGAGTGGAGCAGCCAGTTCCTGCAGCCGGGCCAGGTGGGCTGGGACTGGTTTGCGCTGCACCTGGATTCGGGTGAAAAACTCATGCTGTTCCGCCTCAGGGAAGCCTCGGCAAGCGGCTCAGCAGGCAAATTTGAGGATGGCGAATTCAGGCATGGCGTGTTGCTTTCGCCAACGGGAGTGAAAACACCGCTAGCCAGCCAGCGGATTGACTTTGAAGTAACCCACACCATGCGCCTGCATGGCCGGCAATTGCCCGCCGAATGGCGCATTCACATGCCTGAAATCGGCCGTGAGCTTCGAATCAGGCCGCTGGTTGAAGACCAGTGGATGAATGTGGATTTTGCTTACTGGGAGGGCGCCATAGAAGTCATGGGCTCCACACCCGGAACCCGCGGTCGTGGTTACCTTGAAATGACGGGCTATCCGCCTGAGTGAGTTTCAGCGGGGAAACTGGGCTTCGATCCTCCCCCAGTTCCACAGGCGACTGACATTCAATGGCTTTCGGAACCGCAGACTGCCGCATCCTCCGGAACAACAGGCGCCGGGGTCATACCGTGCCGACAAAGCGCCAGGGCAAGGTCGCACCGGCGTGGAATGGCCGAAGGACTTCGTCATTTACGGCAAGGTTCATCGGCACGTTCACCGGCTGACGCTCCAGCGCTACCCGGCCTTCATTCAGCGGTAATCGGTAAAAAGCCGGGCCAAACTCCGAGGCAAAGGCCTCGAGCCGGTGCAGTGCATTCTCCTCATCGAAAACCTTGGCATAACTCTCGAGCGCATACGGCGCGTTGAAGATGCCGGCACAACCGCAATCCGACTCCTTGGCGGCAACCGGATGAGGCGCCGAATCGGTGCCCAGGAAAAACTTCGGATTGCCGGAGATGGCAGCGGCTCGCAGCGCCAGCCGATGCCGTTCGCGCTTGGGCGTGGGCAGGCAATACATGTGCGGGCGCAGGCCACCCTCGAACATCGCATTGCGATTGATCTCGAGATGGTGGGGCGTGATGGTAGCGGCCACATTAGGGCCCAGGCTCTGGACAAACTCCACCGCGTCCTGCGTCGTTACGTGCTCGAGCACCACTCGCAGCTGGGGAAAATCGGCCAGTAGGGGCTGCAGGATCGATTCGATGAACACGGCCTCCCGGTCGAACACATCCACGTCCGGAGACGTTACCTCCCCGTGGATCAGCAACGGCATGTCGATGCGCTGCATGGTCTCAAGCACCGGCGCAATTAGTTTGACCGAAGTGACGCCGTGTTCGGAATTGGTGGTGGCGTTCGCCGGATAGAGCTTGCAGGCGGTCAGGACGCCCTCGGCAAAGCCCAACTCGATCTCGGCCGGGTCAATGTTATCCGTGAGGTACGCCGTCATGAGGGGCTCAAACTGCGCATCGGGCGGCAAAGCGGCCAGGATGCGCGCCCGGTAGGCACGGGCCTGCTCCACCGTCGTCACCGGCGGCTTGAGATTGGGCATGACGATGGCCCGGCCGAACTGGCGGGCGGTGTAATTGGCCACGCCGGCCAGCATCCCGCCATCGCGTAAATGCACATGCCAGTCATCGGGACGGCGAATAGTGAGCCGTTCTTGTGGCTGTTCTTGGGGGTGTTCTTGGGGGTGTTCTTGGAACAAGGTTATCCAGGCTTTACCAGACCGGGCGATAAACTATCACGCTGCGGCCCGCAGCGCTAACCCCTGCATGCCGGCGCAGAACTTCTGACTATTAGGTGAAACCCAGGTTTTCAAAGGGTGGCTCCCACAGGACGTGCCTCGGGGATTGACAGCCGGGATCGGTGCGCGTAACGTACAACCATATGGTTGTACATTCACACCCCGCAGACGACGCCGTTAACCGGGTATTCCACGCCCTCGCCGACGCGACCCGCCGCGACATCGTGCGCCGCACCCTTGCACAGGCGGCATCCGTCTCGCAGCTGGCCGAGGCTTACGACATGTCCTTTGCGGCGGTGCAAAAGCACGTGGCCGTGCTGGAATCCGCCGGCCTGGTCACCAAGCAGGCACACGGCCGGGAGCGGCTGGTGCGTGGCAATCCCGAGGCGATCCAACAGGCCCAGGCCCTGCTGGACCGGTACGAGGCGATCTGGCGCGGCCGCATCGAGCGGCTAGATGCCCTGCTCGCCGAAGACCCCGAAAATTGATCATCCCTGAAAGTTCGAGAAAGAGGAACCGACATGCCCATCACATCCGTTACCCGCGATCCCGAAGCCCTGACCATGACCGTCACCGCCGACTTCGCCGCCCCCCTGTGGCGGTTGTGGGACGCCTACACCGACCCTCGCCAGATCGAGAAATTCTGGGGACCACCCAGCTGGCCCGCCACCTTCACCCGCCACGACGCCCGCCCGGGCGGCCGCACGGAATACGTCATGCGCGGTCCCGACGGCCAGGCCTCACGAGGTTACTGGGAGTGGTTGAGCGTCAATGCGCCGCACGCCTTCGAGGTCATGGATGGCTTCGCCAACGAGGACGGCAGCAGCAATGAGGACATGCCCTCGATGCACATAAGTTTTAACTTCATGGAGACCAAAACCGGGGCGCGGCTCGTCACGACCACTTACTTCCGCACTGCCGAGGAACTCGCACAGCTGCTGGAAATGGGCATGGAGACCGGCATGCGCGAAGCCATGGGGCAGATCGATGAGGTGCTGGCCGACCTCACCTCGTTCGCCGCGGACCGCGCCACCCTGGCGCAGTACCTGTCGGACACCCAGGTGCGCATCAGCCGCGTCATCCGCGGCAGCGTGGAGCAGGTGTGGCGGGCGCACCACGAGCCGGCCCTGCTGCAGCGCTGGCTGCTGGGCCCCGATGGCTGGGCAATGAAGGTGTGCGAAGTCGCCACCCGCGTCGGTGATGCCTTTCGCTATGAATGGGAACAGGTCAGTGACGGCGAGCAGTTCGGTTTCACCGGCCAACTGCTCGAATCGGAACCACCCCACCGCGAGGTGTTCACCGAAGCCCTGATCGGCATGGAAGGTTCCAGCACCACCAACGAACTGACGCTCACGCGGGTCGCGGGCGGCACCCTGTTGAGCCTGGTGGTGACCTACGCCAGCGCGGAGATGCGTGACCAGGTACTCGCCACCGGCATGGTGGAAGGCATGGAAGCCAGCTATGCGCGGCTGGAGCGGGAGGTGCTGTCAGCGGATTGATGGGAAAAGGGCTCAGCCCTTTCCTGGGCCCTTTTCGAACCCACCGCATTGCACCCCAAGGAGAAGCGGCTCCACCCTCTTATTCGGTCAAAAGCCAGGCGGTTGCAAGCATCACTGCCCCACCCGGCGTTAACTTCGAGGACCGTTTTGAGCCCAGTGAATGAAACCTGATTTGCTGTAACGGTAACTGCCACAGCAGCAAGCCAGCGATGACCAGGCGGCTGATATTAGAATAGAGGTTTCCATTCGCAGGCTTGCCCATGCGCTGGCTGGTTCAGTTAACAAGGCAATACATCATGCACCCGCTCGCCCGGATTCGCAGCGGATGGGGCGGGTTTGACCCGGTGCGGGTAGTGCTTGCCGCTCCGGATGAATCCGAACAAAACCCGCATCACCTTCGGCCCAACTTCGTGGTTTGCGGCGAACGCTTCCTGCGCGAGTCGGTGGTAACGATCCAGCGTAAGGGCGGTTCGCTCGAAGTGCGGTTGCACACTGCGCTGGTGGCGAACCGCCGTTTCATGACGCGACTGGGGCGGCTCTTCCAGGTGCTGCATGTTTACGATACCGGTATCGCAAAAGCGCTGGCACATGCTGAGAGCAGCACCGGCACGGCGCGGATCCGCCTCGACCTCGATGACGGTTGCACGGACGATCATTCGCGGGTAACCCTCAGCGACAGCTTCTATGCCTTCGCCCGCCAGAAGCGATTTCCAGCCGTTGGCCTGTTTCCGGACCCGTACAACCTGGGCGACCTCGCCAACCAGGTTGAATTTCCGCGCTACGATGATGAGGCGGAAGCATTCGAGGATTACCGCGGGCGCAAGCCGGTCATTTACTGGCGGGGCGCCACCACCGGTGTCCAGCTGTCACGCCGGGTCGAGAATAACGTCCGCGCCAGGTTCTGTATCGATTCCCTGCGATTTCCCGAGTCCATTGACGCGAAAATAACCAGCGTTGTGCAGTGCGCCAGCAATGTTGCCGCCTTCAGGACACTGCAAGCAGCCGGGGTCATGGCACCGGAAGTGGCCGAAACCGCCTTTGCCGGCTTCCAGGCAACCGTCGATCTCGACGGCAACGCCAGCGCCTGGGGTGGGCTCAGGAAACACCTGCGGCTGATGCAGGTGATCCGCCCCGCCGGACCCAACGAAATGTTTCACCACCTGCTGCAGCCTGCCGGCACTTTTACTGCAGTGGCGAGCGTGCAGGAATTGTTGCACCGGGTCGAGCAGAATCCACGCCTGGCGGACAACTTCGAGGTGGCCTGGCGGGGCTACCGGTTCGCGCGTGACCTGCAGCGCAAGATAGCTGCCGGCGAAGCCACGGTCTTTCCCTCAAGCGCGGCCTGAGCCCTGTTCATACCGCTAACCGCACCCCCACTCACGACCTTGGCGGCCGTGGTCAGCAGATATCCACTTCCTGGCAGTGAGCTACTTTATCTGCCTCACGCGTTTCGTTCGAATCGTGAGTGGACCGGGTATGGACAATTCGTGGTTCGTGGGCGCCACCGGCGCATTGCACCGTCATCTCACTCACTTCGGGCGGAATAGTGCCCAGAGCTTGATGCAGTTTTGACAGGTCGCCGCGAAGCCTTTCACCCGGCTTCAGCAGGAGCAGCCATCCCGGTCCCAGCACGCTGCGGCAGATGCTGATCGCGTTGGCCGTTGTGCCATCCCAGCGATAGTTGATGAAGCCGTGACGACGCGACTGCAGTACGTCCTTGATCCGCGCGTACCGCGTAAACAGGCACATGACGCGAATTCCGACATCACCGATGGCCGCCAGATGCTTCAAGGTAGAACGAGCCGATTCGTCGTCCATGACACAGAGTACGAGCGTGAGTTTGGCCGAAGCCAGGCTGGCTGGCTCGCCCAGGTGTCCTGCAGTGTATGCGAGCGGCTGGTCCGTGCCTGCTTCACGGTACGCCCGCTCGAGCAGGGCGCCGACCCGCTCGCCGACAACCCGCCAGGACATGGCCAGGGCATCCCGCCGCGCTTGTTCACCCAGGCGATTGACTTCCCCAGGCGACTCGAACAGGCGGCGCATGGCACGGCGGAGATCACCGATATCCGGAGCATGAAACACATCGCCCACATAAGGCAGTGTGTCGATATCCTGCGCCACGAACGCCCTGCCCCGCTTCACCAGGATGCCATTTCCGGAATGGACAAAATCGGTTACGCCCCCGTAATCGAGCGCAATCACAGGCGTGCCGCAGGCCATGGCTTCGAGCAGCGTCAACCCGAACCCTTCGTTGCTCGGCATGACATAGGCGTTGGCGTTGGCGTAGAAGTCCCGCAGATGATCGCGCGTGAGGTAGCCCGTCCAGATGTAGATGGGCGCGCTGTCCTCGGCCCACTGGCGCTCCCAGTCGGTAAATTCGAGCACCACGTTATGCTGTGTGGTCATGTATTCCGGACGCAGCAACAGGTAGAGCGCGACGTCTTCGCTTTCCCGGAACTCTTCAAGGAAGGCGCGCACGAGGTGGCGGAAGTTCTTGCGCTCGACATGCGTGCCCACCGCCAGGAAGTTGAAGGATTTGCCGCCGGGCAGCGTGCCGGGCACTGCCGGCGGCCTGAAATAACCGGCGTCGACGCCGTGCGACACCACTTCGATCGGAGTGGTCGTTCCGGCTTTTTGCAGCGCGTCGCGAACGAAGTGGGTGGGTACCATCACATGGTCCATGGCGTTGCAGCGCTCGATGATATGCGCGTTGATCTCTTCGGACTCGACCACCGCAAACGCGACATTGGGAATTCCCGGAGTGAGCGGCGTATACAGCGAAGGTGTGAGGTGCAGCGCCACATCGGCCGGTGCCGGACTGGCGAACAGGCGGACAAAATCCGTTGTATCGGATTGCGGCCGGTCGTAGGCATAGGAACGGAAGCGCAGCTTGAACCAGCCGGCTTCGATCAGTTCTTCCGCCGTCATGGTGCCGAACAGGGGGATACCCGCCCGCAGGTGGTGCCAGTCCATGGTCAGTTCCACGCACGGCCCTGGCGGCTCCGCACGCCGGTACCAGAGCTCGCCCCAGCGCCCGAGGCGGCCGCTGCCGCGGCCCATGATGTGGACAGCGTCCTGGACCACAAGCCGCAAGAGGCCGGCAGGCGACTGGCCGTCCGGCCCGAATATGCTGCATTCCGCCTCGTGCCCCATGCCGAAGCTTTTGCCGGCGAATTTCAGGCCGCTCACATTCGGCCCCAGCCTCACTCCCACCAGCGTGCTGGCAGCTGAGCCGCCAACGGGATTGCAGTGCGCGCTGACAAGGGTTTCGTCATTGTGGTCGAGAATCCGCAGCAGCCCGGCAGGGTCACGCACCAGACGTGCTTGACACGAACCGTCGTCGCGGGTGAACTCGGCCAACAATCCGTCGCGCGGCGCGTGTCGCGAGTCGTGTTGCGGGTCGTGTTGCAGGTTGTCTTTCAGGTCCAGCACAAAATAGTTGTCCCGGTCGGCGGCGAGGAATACTTCGGCTTCCTCTTTTTCGCGGCCGGAAAATAGCGCTTCGGCCAGCGCCCGCAGAAAGCGGAAATCAATAAAGGTGGTCACGTACCCGCTTCCCCCCAATGCACGTCCTCGCTGACCAAACCCTGGCTCAGCAAGGGCCAGGCCTCATCAAAAACACTCCACTCGAGGTTTTGAACCAGGAAGTCGAGATCGCGGCCTGCATAGCGCTCGTGCATCCGCAGCGGCAGGTCGGGCTGGACAATATCGCTCAGCTCGGCATCGCTCTGGCTGGCATCCCTCTGGCCGGCATCCCTCTGGTCGGCATAGGCCTGAACGGCCTCGGTAACCGTTGCCGGCGTGATGCCGGCCCGCTGCTGCAGCATGATGCGCGGCAGGTAAAGCGTAATCAGCTCGTACAGCGCCGGTCGGGAGCGGGCCAGGAAGACCTGGTGCAGATGCAGTGAATAAGCCAGATGCTCCCGCCTCCGGTCAAGCGTGTCGGGCGAAGCAGCGGCGTCATCCTCACTCTCATTCGGAGGTGTGGTTACCGCGGCATAAAGATCCGTGCCCAGCAATACGACGCGGTACTTCTCCAGGAACTGCAGGCCGGAACGGCCTGTCTGCAGGCGGGCCACGAACATGGCTCGCGAACACACCGTGGGAATGCCTCCCGGCACATGCTCGTTCAGCCACAGGTCGTCGTAGACCCGGCAGATGGCGCGGGTGTCGCGCAGGACGGTCGCAAGCGCGCCGGCATCGAGCCCATCGCGCAAAACCACATACAGGGAATAGCCCCGTGCGCTGCCGTTAGAACCCAGCATGACGCTCTCGATGGCGTCACCGATCACCTCGCGCAAGCTGGCGGAAATCGAGCGCGCCCGCTCCTCGACTTCCTGCTGGTTTTCGATCGGGACCGGCGTCAACCCCACGCAAGGTCCTGCATTGGGTCGTTCACCGGGCCTGTTCAGGGGCCTGATGAGAGGTCGGTGCAACAGGGGATTGCTGCGCAAGGCCTGGTCAAGTTCCAGGTAAGCCGAGGCCGCAGCTTCAAAGCGCAGCCGGGTTA
Organism: uncultured Wenzhouxiangellaceae bacterium; assembly: GCA_964470455.1. Taxonomy (GTDB): domain Bacteria; phylum Pseudomonadota; class Gammaproteobacteria; order Xanthomonadales; family SZUA-36; genus JAWXBM01. Next base: position 13,030 of record CAYYCX010000048.1, on the reverse strand, counting down.
CCGGCCCGCTGATGAACCTGCGCTGATGCAGATCCTGGACGGCGGACGCAACGGGTGGTTGACCCTGGTCCCGCAGCCAGGCTGTGATTCGTCCTTGAAAGGACCTTTCTGACCGGTAGCGAGGGTCCAGCGCCAGCAACGTGTGCCAGTAGGATTTGTGCAACTGCCGGCGCGCGACAAGCGCCATGAATTTTGACCGCTGCTCCTGCTTCAATACCACCCCAAGGAGGTTCTGGAAGTGCCCGAGCGCCCAGCCCAACCGGTCGAGCTCCGCCCATTCTGTGGTGAGATCCGGATCGCGCTGTCGCAGTTCATCACCGGCCATGAGCTTCCAGCGCGCCATCTCATCCAGCGGATCCCAGCCGCCACCGACAGCCTGCCAGGCGCGGAATTCCGCCGTGGTCAGGATGGACAGGTCATTGATGGGAAAGTAGCGCTTGAGCGAACCCCAGCGGGCACGCATGCGCGCGTGGAAGTCAGCGACATTGTCGGTATCAAAAACCACCACCAGGTCAAAATCACTCAGGCCGGGATAGCACTCGTCCGCCACCATGGAATGGCACAGGTAGAGTGCGCGTACGCCTTCCACCGAAGAAATGCGCTGCCTGATGATGATGAGCATCAGGTCGTAAATGCGTTGCCCGGCCAGGCGAGGCAAAGACCAGCGGCTGCTGATAATCAGCAGATCCTTGGCCTTTGCAACCAGGCTGCGCTGCAAGCCTGCCGGAATCAGAGGCATCGGAACCATTCGACTCGAGGGGTAAACTCTGGGAAGTGCCCGAGCACAAGTGAAAAACCCGCTGGCGGGCAGCGCGCGGCTATCACAGGTTCTTGCCCAGGTTTTGGCTGACGAATTCCCTGACGGTTGAAGCGTTGAGTTCCTGGTCCCGGCCCAGGGTCAGATGGTAAACCTGTGAAGCCGCAAACAGTCGCCGGGCATTTCGCAGCCTGGACCAGGCAACCGGCAGTTTCCTCAGTAGCTCAGCCGGACTGTGGGTCAGCACGAATTCCAGGCCCTGGTACAGTCCAAGCCCCACCACGCAATTGACCATCATGGATTTGAATTGGGCCCAGGAGCCGGCCGGCTTGATGTCGCACACTGCGCTCATGGATCGTTGCCCGAGAAACACGATGCCCGGCCTGGCTGAAGGTATGACGCGATCCGCAAAATACTCATAGTTGACCAGGACTTTGGGGCCAAACTCCATGCGCTCGATCGTACGCTGGTAACGCTCGGGAATATCCGCCCGGTGTCCGGGAAGCAAGCCGAGCCGCAGCGGATAGGCGTGAACCACGCCATCGCGTGAGACGTAAGGCGAATCATCCGAAAGCAGGTGAAATTCGGGGTACCTCAGCAGGGCTGAACACAAAGTGCTCTTGCCTCCGCCCATCGGCAGTATCGCCAGTACCGCCCGGCCATTGAAGCCCAGCGCCATCGCATGCACGCGATGCATTCGCTGCGCGTCGAGAACCTCGCCGGTTCGGCTGAGCAGAAACAGAAACGAGGCCTCATAGCGGATATGCTCATCGCGCGTCCAGATGCGAAATATCCGCTGATTCCGGTCCCAGGTTGCCAGCGCCCTGCCGTTGTAATCAATGTACTTGCAACCGCCGGATGTAAACGAGATGTTGCGCGGCGTGTAGGTGCTGGCCACGCCCTCCGGGACCTCTGCATAGGGTGGATCTTCGTCCAGAACCTCCATGCGAATGGGACTTGCCACGCCTTCGGATGTAAAAAAACGGAAATCGTTGGCGAGATTGTGGATGGTTGCCGCTGCATTGCCGGTGATGGCAAAGGTACATCCGTAAATATCCAGGTGCAGGCGCTCCGCAGGTGTTGATGGGGCATCAGTTCGATTCAAACCGCTGGCCTCTGCAGACAATGCCGTCATTTTCCGGACGATAATCCGGAACCCTGAACCCTGTCATTCCGCTGGAGCTGCGAGCGCAGGTACGCCAAACCACCCAACGGAACCGCGATGACGCAACCCAGGTAGAAAATCACCTGCGCCGACACCGCTCCCAGCGCAAAAGCCCAGCCCCTGCGATCCTTCAGGAACCGGTAGAA
>CAYYCX010000048.1:0-10862 GCA_964470455.1 uncultured Wenzhouxiangellaceae bacterium | reverse complement strand
CCGAACCGCCAGGATTTGAGATGGGTTCCCTGCATGTTCCTCAGCAGCTTGATCCGGTAACCGGCTTCGGTCATTCGATAGCCAAATTCAATGTCTTCGACGCTGGGCCGTTTGAATTCAGCACTGAACGCATTCATTTTCAGGAACACATCGCGGCGAATGGCCCCACAGCCGGTCCAGAACGTCGATGCGTGCTCCGGCCCTGTTTGGTGAGTCCAGTGGTGCAACAGGTTCCGGTACTGGGACAGGAATCGTGGGTCGGCGGGTTCGGCGTCATAGCTGCCAAAAACAGCAGCGGTTTCCGGGTTGGCCATCAAGGCATTCATGCCGATAGAGATGGCGTCCGGATGCAGCACCACATCCGCATCCGTGAAAAACACGATCTCGCTGCGTGCGGCAGAAACGCCCCTGCTCCGGGCTATGCCGGGCCCTCCCCTGGACTCCAGCGTTATCAGGCGTGCGCCGTGCCTTTGAGCCGTTGCAGCAGTCATGCCATCGGTGGACGCATCATCCACCACGATGCATTCAATGTTGGGCCAATCGGAACAATTCACAGCAGCCAGGCAGCGGTCAAGGTAATGACCCGCATTGAAAGCCGGTATTACCACGGTCACCCAGGGCAGCGAATCGACTGAATTCCCTGATTGCGGGCCTGAACCGACTTCAAGTGTTTTCATGTGCATGGGGGCCAGAAGTGGATTGGGATCCAGGAAGCCCAGTCTTGCAAGGTATGGGGCCGGAGTAAAGGGCCAAAACAAGGGCCATGATAAATACAGCAAGGGGTATCAAAGCCCCATTCCTGCGAGGCGCAAACCGCGAGTGATCGGCCATTCTCGCCACCTTTACTGCGGGAGTGACACTCAGCTCTGCCCACGCCACACCAAACCGGAGCCCTTTGGAATCAGCATTTTGCCCGCCGCTGTAACCTTTGGCCCGCTCCTTGCATCCAATAGCTGAGAATTTGAATCAACATCAGGAGCGGAGAATATGAGACAACATCGCACCATGGCCCTCGCCTGGGCTGTCGCATTGGTTTCGGCACTGGTGGCCACGCTGGCCTCCGGCAGCGCAAAGGCCACGGAATGGGCCACGAACTGCAAGTTCGAAAAGACCATCGAGCTGACACTGGATCTGTCTGGCACCGAAGAACTCAGCATTGCCGCCAATGCCGGTGACCTCGAGGTTTCCGGAAACGCCGACCTCAGCGAGGTGCGCATCCGGGGGAAAATCTGTGCCTCGAAAGCGGAATGGCTGGATGAGACCCGTGTGCTGACCGAAGGCGGACGCCAGGCCACCATCACCGTGGAGACTCCCGCCATGGAGAGCGGCTGGACCCTGTTCAACTCCCGTTACGTGTATGTGGACCTGGAAATCGACGTGCCCGGCGCCCTGGCACTGGACATCCAGGACAGCAGCGGCAATGTTACCGTACGCGGCACCGGCCCGGTCAACCTGCGTGACAGCAGCGGCGACATCGTGCTCGAAGAAGTGAATGGCAGCGTGGTCCTCAAGGACTCCTCCGGCGACATCGACCTGCGCCTCATTGCCGGCGACGTCACCGTACGCCAGGACAGTTCCGGCGATATTTATGGCAATGACATCCGTGGCTCAGTGCAGATCGAGCACGACAGCTCCGGCGATATCCGTTTTGAAGATGTGCGGGGCGACTACGTGGTCGAGCGCGATTCCTCCGGTGACATCGTGGCCAGGACCGTGGGCGGGGACTTCCGCGTGCACAACGACGGCAGCGGCGACGTCAGCCACACGGATGTGTCCGGCGAGGTGGAAGTGCCGGCGGATAGCTGAAAAAGGTGTCTGAAGTCGCCCGCGCAGGTGTGGCATTGGACCTGCAGAATCTGAATCGGACAACCGTCATCCAATCAAGGGTGTCCGTATCCAGCGGTCGGTTGCCGGGAGTCTTGCAAGGAAAGTCAAGGATTCAAAACGCACCCCGGGATGCCCTCAAATCCGTCCTTGAATACTGCTCTGGAGCCTTCCCAGGCGCCCGCGTCCGTGGCCTGGCCCTGAGGACGGGGAACGCCTCTCTGGTCATGGGCTAATGTCGTGGTTGGAATGTAGTCGATTGCAGGGCTGAGGCTCTGCAGCGCAATGCTGGGGGCATAGCCGCCGTAGTTTGCCAGGGCGCATGGCTGGACGGGGGAATCACTGTCATTCGAAGCCAGGCTGAATTCATCCAGAATTCCGAAGAAATTGTAGCCATCAGAAATCAAACTGCCTTCGTCCACACTGATGTCGTATAAACCGTTACCCTGAATGATGCTGTTGGAAATTCTGGATTCGCCAGCGCCCGACCGAAGATATAAGCCACCAACCACGTTTGAGCTCGGAAGCGCGTTGTTGGTAACGGTAATGTGGTTGAATGTAACCGCGGCACCCGTAATAAGCGTAATGCCGGTGCCGGCATTGCCGGCAACCGTAGTATTCTCTACCAGCCGCGACGTGGCAGTGCCCTGAATCGTGATTCCATAACCCGAATTGGAATGGAAACTGCTGCGGCGAATCAAAACATTCGCGCTGGTGTTCAAACAGCCCCTTATCGGGTTAATTTGATGGTCACATTCCGAGTCCGTGATGGTGAGTGTGCCGAAACCAAAATACAGAATGCCACCGCCGGGACTGTGTGAAACCCTGCTGCGCAAAATGGACAGATTCCCAGGGCTGAAGAGCGTGTAAATGGAACTGTTTGATATGTCTCCGCCCGCCAGCATCCGGGTGATCCAGATTGAATGAACCGTGAAATCGGCCTGCGGACTGATACCCATCAGGTCTGCACCATCCAGTATGGTTGCAGTGGAGCCAGCGCCTTTGATTACCAGCGGTTCATCCAAGTCAACCGTTAAATCCGGCCCTGGTGAGAGCACGTAGGTGCCGGCTGGAATATCAATCGTATCCGCTCCGGACCCTGCTGCGCACTCCCCCGCAGATGCGCCGGAACCCGCATTGGTGTTGGCGGATTGGAAAGCCTCCCGAACACTGCAAAATCCGTCATCGGCAATGTCATTCGCCGTGGTATTCACGGTGATGGTTGCTGCCGACAATGCCGGGGACATGAAGATTGCAAGCGGGAAAACGATTGTCGCGAGACCTGCTGGTACGATTTTGATGGGCCTGTCCTCTGGATGAAGCAAACGTTCAGGAGTCTGGTTCTGCGGAACTCAGGAGTTACGGGTCGTTCCGCCTGAATCGCTTCTTCCATTCGCCCGGCAGCGATAGCGTAAGGCCAGAGACATTCTGGCATCAAGTGGTTTTATCACAGACAGTCTTGCCTTTGAAAATCGGGCCGCCAGCGCGAGCTGCAGGTGTCGCCAGCTGTTCACTCACATGAGGGGAAAGATCAATCCGGCCCCTCATTCAGGCCGCCAGGGCACCCACTGGTGCTGGCCAGCCACTTCCTCGATTACCCACACGTTATAGGTGGCATCTTCCCGGTCGCCCGCCGCATTGAGCGCCGTTCGACCTGAAGCGCCCTCATGGGCATTGGCCACTTCCATCAAAGCCAGCTTGAAAGCTTCGATGTCCTCCATACCGGCAATGGCAGCTGCCGATGCTGCAATCCATACGGCATCGTAGGCTGCCAGGGCACAGAAATGCACCCCTCCACCGCCAATGACGGAGCTGATGCGGGCGCGCAATGCGTCGGCGGCGGCGGAATCGGGGTCAGCAAAAAGCGTGTTGAAGAAGCCGGTCCGCACCGCAAACCCCGCCGCAAGGGGGTTATCCAGAATTTCGCGGCTGAGGGCTGTGCCATCGCTGCCAAACCAGGTGACTTCATCCAGCCCGGGAATTTCCGCTGCCTGTGACAGCACGCTCTCCCCTTCAGGGCCAAAGCTGAAATAGGCCACCGCTGCGTGGTCACCATATTCGGCGCGCGCGTCCCGCACCTGGTCGCCCAGGCTGGCCAGTTCTGTGGTGAAATCGGCCTGCTCCGGATCGAACCGGACCCCTTCGTACACCAGGCCTCCGGTTTTTGAAAACTGCACCGCGGTTGCGCTGGAAATATCGTCACCCCACACCCCTTCACGCCACATCGGAATGATGGCCTGGAAGCCGGCTGAGTGGATCAACTGCGCGATGGCTTCGGCCTGGCTCAGGTCGCTGGGTACCAACCGGAATACGCTGTCGTTTTCCTGTGCCAGCGAAGGCGCTGTGCTGCAATGGCTCAGCAGAACCATGCCGTTGGCGTCGGTGTAGGGCTTGATGGCCTCAACCTCGGCGCTGCTCTCCGGCCCGATGATCACCTTCAGGCCGCGTGCAGCCAGTATTCCGATTTTTTCCGCCGCCCGCTCCGCACTCAGGCCGGTGCCGCGCACGTTCAGCAGGATACTGGCTTGCGGCCCTTCGCCACTCGCCAGAAAGGCATTTACATCCTTGAGCGCAAAGCGAATGGCCGCCTGTGTGTCCGGGTCGCCCGCCGCATCACGGGTAATCAGAACGCCCAGCGTGATGACAGGCTCGATGCCATTGGTCTTGCGCGCGTAAGCACCGGGAATGCTGATCAGGAAGCCTGCCAGAACCGCAACCAGCATGGTTGACCGGAGATTTTTGAACCTAGGGGAATGCGCCAAGATTGCGGGTACCAAGTTGTCTCAGGGTTGTTTCAGGGTTGTTTCAGGTCTGCTGCCAGGGGAAAGCGGAATATATCTGATTCTGGGGAAAAAGGGGTCGGATTGATCTTCCCCCAGTTTGACGGACCACCCGGAAATGCCTACGCTGTCGTGAGCATAAACATTCGTGACCTGAAGACTTCTGCACTGGCAGAGGGCCATATGACATCAAATGTCCGCGGAAACGCTGCATAAACCCCTACAAGACATGAAATGTCCTGAAGAGTCACGCTGTCATTCCAGTATGATCAGGCCGGAATGGCATATCTGGATCTGATTCTTGTGAGGGACATTCTTATCCGGCCAGCTATCAATTGCCGCCGCAACAATTTATCGAACCTCAGGATTACTTGAATAACGCCCGATCAGGAGCACTCATGTATCGGTTACTCTTTCTAACGCTATTGTCGACTGCCTCCGCAACGGCGGCGGAAGTTGCCGATCCCATGATATTCAAGGATGGATTTGAGGCTGAAGTGATACAGCCACTATTTCCAGTTGTCGCTGGTCGCTTCCAGCTACCCGACAGCCCGATCAAAACCCAGCTTAACTGGTTGCTGGATGAACTTGCTGTGGGTCAAACCACCAGCGAGGCTGAAGTAAACGAGCACTTTGATGCGGCCTGGCTCGGCAGCATCAATGCCGCCGCCACGGTGTCGTTCATCAATGCAATCCGCGACAGTTATCCTGATGCCTATATTGCGGACCTGATAACCGTCACGCCGATTGATATGGTCGCAACCATCCGCAGTCCAGCGAACGCGTCTGTAGGCTTCTTCGTGTTAAAGGCCCGATTTACGGGCACAAAGCGGATCAACAGCCTGGGTGTCAACAATTTCAATCATAACTCGACTGTCTTTATCGAGGACCAGACGGCCACAATGTCGCAAATGGCGGACAAGTTCATGATGATTTCCGGCACCTCAGGTTTGCTGGTGGCACAGATAGACGAGACTGATACCTGCATACCCATAGAGGCCCGGAATGAGAATACTCTGCGGGCCACAGCTTCAGTGTTCAAGACCTGGGTATTGGGCGGCGTGGCAAGGGCGATGAGCAACGGGCAGGTGACCCTGAATGAGACGGTGAATCTGGTAGCCGGAGAAGTTGCGCCAGGGGGCAGCATCAATATCGAGCCTTCGGGCACGCCCTTTTCCGTGATTGACCTCGCCCGCCTGATGCTGGGCATCAGCGACAATACTGCCACCGACTTGCTGCATGAGCGCGTTGGTCGACCGGTAATCGATGAGTGGGTGAGCTTGTCGGGGGTCGCGAATCCGGATGTGCTGCGGCCATTGTTGAAGATCAATGAGCAGTTCCATGTTTTCAGCTCGCTTCCCAGGGTAGACGCAGATGCCTACGTCGATGGCACGGAGCCTTACCAGTACGGCTTCGTCCCAACGCTGGAGGCGCTAGGTCCCCTGGTTTCGGGGCCGTACCTGTGGACCGATCTTCTGGTTGATGGCACCTGGCGTGCAAGCCCAATGGATGTCTGCGCCAACTTTGCCGCATTGCGGGGCTTCAATGGTGACGCCAAAATTCTCGTTAACGAAGCGCTTGGGGCAAGCGTGGCGCAACCCAATGTCCGTGGCGATTGGGACCGCGTCTGGTACAAAGGCGGCAGCCTTGCACAGGCAACCAATCAATACAATGTGTACACCCACGCGTGGATGGTGGAACGCAATGGCGAACGTCCCTTGGTGCTTGTTGCCATGGCGAACAGCGCTTCGGGCGGAATCAGCGGATTGAACAATGTCAACGAAGTTACTGACATTTATGACATTCAATCCATAACGGGAAGGATACTGGAGCTCATGGAAAGCCTGTAGTCCCTGGGAGTTCCGTTTTCTTGCCCCGGAATGTGGCAAGGCACACCCCGAATTCCTCGCATCGGGACAAACCCGCCGGTCGCGGCAGTCTGCCTGGCGAAAGCGGTACACCGATCACCTGAGCAAGGAACACCACACCTTGCAGAATTCCGTCTCGCCTTCAACACCGGACTGGTGCCTGGTGACGACCGGGTTCGAGCAGAAGCGGAACAGCTGGCCGGCCAACGCCAGCATCACCTCAAGCCGGGCCCCAAACCAAAAACCTCCACTTGTCCCAAACTTTTGCTCTGATCCCTTATTGTTACTGGTTCACAACCGGCGGCCTCCCGACCACACCGCAAGGTTCGTGTCCCGGACGTAGCAAACATCCGCCCGATGCCCGATGTCCTCCAGAAACTCAGTGACCTCCGGACAGTTGGGTTGCAGGTAGTCGTGCCAGAGAATCATTCCGCCGTCGCGGATCATCCTGAAAGCGTTGACGGTGTCGGATTCGAGGACGGTCCGGACATGACCGCCGTCAATGAAAACGAGGTCGATCCCACCGTACCACGGCGAGAAATCGAACCGCGTGGAATCCCCCTGCAGCAGCGTCACCGGCAGGCGGTCCTGGCGCCCGATGAGATACTCCGCCCGACGCAGCACCCGCACCTCCGCCTCCTGGGTTGGGGCGTATTGTCCGGGGTCGACGTCAGCATCCTGGGGCAGGTCGAGGGAGAACACGTGACCGCCCGGGCCGACGTTGAGGGCGAGGTTCAGGGTGGTGCGTCCGCGGCTCGTGCCGATTTCGAAGATCCGCGCATCGAAACGTGACCGGGCAAGGTGGGCCAGGAGGGTGAGTTCCCGGATGGACACCCCGGCTTCGCATTCCGCAACGCGCTCCAGTTGGATGCGGCCCCCGACAAACGACGGACAGATCTCCGCGGCACCGACCGCCGGGAGTGAGGGCACATAGGGCCGCGGCCCCAAAAGGCTGCGACGGGTACGGGCCAACAGGTTACGGATCATTTCACTTCAGGCTCAATCAACAAGGCACACAATTCCAGTCTTCAGGCATTGCGTCAACCCATGACTGCCTGATATCAATTCCTCTGGAATCAGTGGCCTTGATCTCTGGACCCCACCAGCGACGCGGGTAGTAAACAGCATCAGACTTCGACAGGAAAGCACCCCACCAAGAGTAAGTTGAATTTGCGATGATGTGCTGCTGACAGAACGTCATCAGAAATAAATCCCACTGGTCCTGTGGCTCACTGGTCCGCTTGCTGACCTCAACAGGAGTGGAAACTCCGCGCATGAACATAAGTTCAGCATCGACCTTCCTTAGCATCTCCTTGGAAAAATCCATATCGTCACTGAAAACGATCAGCTTCGATCCTGAATCGCCCTGAGTTTTGTAGACACCACCGAGCGTTACAATGTAACTGTAGCGGAGGTGTTTATGAGTGGGAAGCGGTACAGCGAAGTGTTCAAGATTGAAGCGGTAAAGCAGGTTACGGAACGCAATCATCCGATGCGTCAGGTCGCCAGTCGGCTTGGGGTGACCACCAAGAGCCTTTACGACTGGATCAGTCGCTACGGTGATGAAGCAGCACAGCATCATCAGATTTCCGGTCAGCAGAAAGAGATCCGACGTCTCAAAGCCGAACTCAAGCGTGCTGAAGAGGAGCGGGATATCCTAAAAAAGGGCCGCAGTGTACTTTGCCAGGCAGCCCGGGTAAGGTACACATTCATCCAGGAACACCGGGACAAGTTCTCCGTACGGACAAATACTGTATGGCAGCCAACCCAAAGCACAGACGTAAATTCAGTAATCTGCTGTTGGCACTCCTCTGTTTGCTGATAGTTGCGCTAGTAAGTGGATTAAGCGCTACTGCTGTTTGGGCGGGTGTGCAAGCAGATGGCACGCTTCTGGTCCAAAAGGCGGTATTGGATGGTGAAGGAGATCCCGTTAACCCGAATCAGACATTTGAATTGGCTATATTGAATGAGAACGGTATTGGTATAGGGAGCGCTGCCGTTGAGGCGAATGCGAGCCCGGTAGGGTTGAGCCTTACGCCCGGCAACTATGGTGTGAGAGAAGACAATCTGGCGCAGGGCTGGACGCTTGACAATATTTCATGCACTTCACGAGATGGTAATTCAAGCTTCGGTGATTTCACACCGGGGGATACAACTCTGGATGTCATGCTTGGCGAGGGTGACCAGGTGCTTTGTACGTTCACCAACAGCTTCAGTGATGCCGCGAATATTACCATCATCAAGGACGTGACCGGAGGTTTTAGCAGCGAGGATTTCAGCTTCAACTTCTATGGCTACAACCCGTTCGAATTGCTACAGCAGTTCAGCCTGGACGACGATGGCGATAATTCCAACTCCTTGAGCAACACGTTTGTGATCGAGCTGCCACCCAACCGCCAGTATGGGTTCAGTGAAGCCGGAAAAGAGGGGTGGAACCTGCCCGATATCCAGTGCAGTTCCAGTGATACCAACCGCGTATTTCCCGGGCTATCAGCGGACCCGAATAACAATGGCCTGGGAATTTCAGTTTCCAACGTTCAGGCATTCGAGGAAATTACCTGTACATTCATCAACCCGAGGCCTGAGCTGGTTCACAAAGATGGCTTTGAGTCACTTCCACCCTGAACATTTGGCGCCAACCTGGATTCAAATTGCAAGTGCAACAGCAGCAAGACCGCCTGGAAGAATTGAAAGTGAGCCCATCTCCTCGTGGACACCCACCCTCGTGCACCCTCGTGGACACCCACATATTCCCTGAACCCTCAGACCCTCGTGGACACCCACATCCCTCCTCGTGGACACCCACAATAGACCCCCTCGTGGACACCCACATATTCCCAACCCCCTCGTGGACACCCACATATTCCCTGAACCCTCAGACCCTCCTCGTGGACACCCACATATTCCCGCAAAGGGTTCAACTTTCCTCAAGAGCCACCATCCAGCCCACCGGAACAGCTCAACGGTATTGTTTGAGTAGAAAATCCGCAGGCAAGAAAAGCTCTAGTCCAGGAACTGGCTCACGTGGGCCGTCACATCTGGCAATGCCCTGCATTGAAGATTCGCTGATAGCAGGCTAATCCGCCGTCAGTAGTGTCTTACGATCCATCATTCCGCGAACAAACTTCAGCCCGAAGGTCTGTGCCAGTTTGAGCAGTGCAGCAGCGGACCCCAGCGCATTGGGTAGCTTGTCGGGTTTCTTGCGCAGGTAGGCTGCGAACTGATTTGCATCAAGGTGCAATCGTTGCAATATCGGCGGAGCAGTTGCCGGGATGGCACCCTTCTTATTGGGGTGCACCACCCGGCCACTCCAGTCGACCAGCTCCAGGTAACTCTTGAGATCAAAGGGAATAGCCGGTTCGTCCCGAGACTCATTCGAGAAAGGCATCAGGCCGTGGTTTTGAGGTTCGGCGATGCGCCGTTGAATGGCTGTGTAGTCAGACGCTTCAGGCTTGTCGGCCATTCCGGCCCGAATCGGATTCAGGTCAACATAGGTCATGCATTGCAGCAGGGCCGTTTCATCCAGCAAAGCCTGGGATTTGAAACGTCCTTCCCAAAACCTTCCCGTACAACCGTCTTCCGCATTGGCCAGACGAGCGATGGGCTCATTCAGGCAGCGCATGAACCACGAAATGTCCACGAGCCGTTTCTGCACCATGGCACACCATTGCTCTACCCGAAGCCGCTCTTCAGGTCCTAAACAGCCGCCCTCCAGCCAGGTCCGTACGATGGGCGGGCCGGAAAACAGGCGTAGCCAGCGCAGCGCCACTTCCCGTGCAGAAAGCTGCGTGGATTCTGCAGAATTGACGTGCAACACCACGTGGTAGTGGTTACTCATCACCGCATAGGCACAGACATCCATGGTGAATACCGACGACAACAAAAGGATGCGCTCCACGATCCACTGGCGGCGGTGCTCGAAATTGTAACCGGACTGACGATCAATGCCACACAGAAACGCTCTGCGCACACAACGGCTGATGCAGTGGTAATAGGGCGTGTCGCTGAGAGATACCAGGCGTTTTCGGGGCTTGGGCATGCAGTCAGGATGGCATAGCAGGCCGTCAGCTTCATCGGAAAATCACCCGAATCTCTGTAGGATTATGCTGAGTTTGTGGGTGTCCACATTCAAATTGTGGGTGTCCACATTCAAAGAGGCAACAACCGCCAGGCCATTTTCACCTGCGATGCGGATATGGCTGCTTGCGCTACATCGAGCTGAATCCTTTCAGGGCGGGAATGGTCAAGCGCCCCGGTACTTTTGCGGACTTCCGGGAATCTTCTGAAAATGGTCAATCAAGCGGGTTTTCGGCAAGCGGGTTTTCGGCCTCAACCACATCCTTCAAGCGCGCATAGCCGATCGTCAAAGGCTGTGTCATGCCGTCACCGG
>CAYYCX010000047.1:0-29399 GCA_964470455.1 uncultured Wenzhouxiangellaceae bacterium | reverse complement strand
GCGAAAACATGCGGGTGCTGGACTGGATCATCGCCCGTTGCAGCGGCGAGGCAGGTGCCTCACGGTCACCCATCGGCCTGTTGCCCCGCGCCGGCGACCTGAACCTCGAAGGCATCGACGTGGCGCCGGAAACCATGCAGGCCCTGCTGGACGTTGACCGCGAAGCCTGGCAGGCGGAGCTCGCGGCCATTGCCGAATACCTGGAGACGTTTGGATCCCGTACCCCGGATGCGCTGAAACAGGAGTGCCAGCGGGTCGCTACCGCCCTGCAGCAGGATTGATTCTCAGCATGGCGCTCGCCAACAGGGCGGCTGCCATGGCGGGTGCACCGATCTCGTTAGGCCAGCTGCTGGCCTTGATTTCCATCAGCCTTGGGGTTGTGGCCTGTACCGATGCCAGGCCTCGAACTGAAACCTTTTATGTCTTTGGCACCCTGGTTGAAGTCAGCCTTGCTGATACCGAAACTGCGACCGCGCAGTCAGCCTTTCAGGACCTGCAGCAGATGTTCCAGGCCATGCATCGCGACCTGCACGCCTGGGAACCGGGAAAACTCGGCACGCTGAACCAAGCCTTCGCACAGGGGCGCAGCGGCGAGGCGGACCAGCATATCGCCAATCTGGTGATTCAATCCCGGCATTTGGAAACCGCCAGTGGTGGCCGCTTCAATCCCGCCATCGGCAGGCTGATCGGCCTGTGGGGGTTCCACACCTCCGACTACCCCATCCGGCAGCCGATTCCGGATGAAGCGGCAATTGCCTCACTGCTGGAAATGCACCCCTCTTCGCTGGACATCGGCTTGCAGCCGTTGGGCGATGGGCTGTGGCAAGCCAGTACCGGCAACCGGGCAGTGCAACTTGATTTCGGCGGCATCGCCAAGGGTTATGCCGTGGACCAGGCCATCGACTTGCTGCGTCGACAGGGAATCGAGCATGCCATTGTCAATGCCGGCGGCGACCTGCGCGCCATCGGCAGCAACGCGGGCAGGAGCTGGCGTGTGGCCATCGAGAACCCGCTGGGCGGTGTTGTCGGCATTCTTGAGATCGATACCGACGAAGCCGTGTTTACTTCGGGGAATTACCAGCGCTTCGGTGAGGATGAAAACGGCTTTCGCTATGCGCACATTCTCGACCCTCGCTCCGGCCGGCCGGTGGTGGATGTGTTGTCCGCCACAGTCGTGATGGCCAACGGCACCCGTGCTGATGCCGCCGCCACGGCGCTGGTGGTTGCCGGCCGGAAAGAGTGGCGCGACGTTGCTCGCGGCATGGGTATCGAACAGCTGTTGCTGACCGCGGAGGATGGAACGATCTACCTCACGCGCACCCTCGATGCACGCATGCAGGCAACCGCCGATACCCGAAAGGAATTCGTATTGCTGGACTGAAGTGGATGCAACCGCCTGCCGGCGCTGTCAGAACATTCCGGTTTCGAGACGGGCGACTTCCGACATCATGCTCTGGTTCCAGGGCGGATCAAAGGTGAGCTCCACATCCACCTGGCTGATGGTGGGCACCAGCTCCAGCTTGGAGCGTACATCATCCACCAGGATGTCGCCCATGCCGCAGCCGGGTGCCGTCAGGGTCATCTGCACCGACACAACGCGCTCACCCCGCTCGTTGTTCTCCATGTCGCAGCGGTACACCAGCCCAAGGTCCACGATGTTGACCGGAATTTCCGGGTCGTAGCAGGTTTTCAGCTGTTCCCAGATCAATTGTTCAACGTCATCCTCGGTGGCATTTTCCGGCAGCTCCGGCGGCAATACCGGCTCCTTGCCGATGGCATCGGCATCCACGCCGGCCACGCGAAACAGGTTGCCGTCAATGAAAACAGTAAAGCTGCCACCCAGCGCCTGGGTGATGTAGCCAACGGTTCCGGCCGGAATGGTGACTTCATCACCGGCGGGTATCATCACGACTTCGCAATCGCGCTCAAAAGTACAGGGTTGGCTGGTGTGACTGAACATGATTGATTCAAAGATGCGGTTTCCCGCATCTTATCTCAATGCCTGGTCAAATACCCGGCGTGAAGCGGGGCGAAAGCGGAAAAATCAGTCCCGCATCTGTGATTGCTGGTAATTCTGCAGGCCGACTTTCTCGATCAGCCCCAGCTGGGTTTCCAGCCAGTCCACATGCTCCTCCTCGGAGTCCAGAATGCTGTCGAACACATCGCGGCTCACGTAATCCTTGACGGACTCACAATAGGCAATGGCCTCGCGCAGCAGCGGAATGGCCTGCATTTCGAGTTTCAGGTCACACTCAAGCATTTCCTGGGTGTTCTCGCCTATCATCAGTTTGCCCAAATCCTGCAGGTTGGGCAGGCCTTCGAGGAACAGGATGCGCTCGATCAGCTTGTCCGCATGTTTCATCTCGTCGATGGACTCGTGATATTCATAATCACCCAAGGCTTTCAAACCCCAGTCACGGAACATGCGCGAATGCAGGAAATACTGGTTGATGGCGGTGAGCTCATTGCGCAGCACGCCATTGAGGAATTCTATGACTTTCTTGTCACCCTTCATTACTGACTCTCCAAATTGACACGATTCATATATTCGGAGTGATTGTAACCGGCGAAAGACTGGTTTGCAGGAATGAGAATCATTGTGCCACCCACAGCAGCCGCCGCGAATTCAGGGGCGGAATCGCAGGAACAGTACAGGGTCAGGAAACCGCAATCACCTGCAGGAAAGATGTATCCCCGGCGGTTTGTTCTTCGCGGACGCATTCACGCAGCAGGGTTTGAACCTGGGTTACGCAGCTGCCGCATTGCGTGCCACAACCGGTCTGGAAACTCAGTTCACGCAGCGTCCTCGAACCCTGCTTCACCGCATTGCGGATGGTGGTTTCGTTAACGCCATGACAGATGCAGATATACATTTTCGCTGCTTGAACAAAGCCGGGTTGCTACGGCAGTTACAGCATAAATGCAAATGAGAATGATTGTCAATTAGGAAAACGCTGGAATCAGGAAGGGGAGCCATCCTGCACCGCCAGCGGTTCCAGCAGGGACAGCGCTTTGCGGTAAACACGGCGTTTGAAGGTGATGACATTGTCTGCCGGGTACCAGAAATCCACCCAGCGATAACTGCTGAATTCCGGGTTTTCGGTACAGTCGAAACGGATGGATGCGTCATCGCCAAGGAAACGCAACAGGAACCAGACCTGCTTCTGGCCTATGCACAGGGGCTTGCTGTAACTGCGCTGGTAACGCCTGGGCAGGCGGTAGCGCAGCCATCCCGGAGTGCTGCCCAGCAAATCCACATGGCTGGGCAACAAGCCGGTTTCCTCACGCAACTCGCGATACATCGCTTCCAGCGGCGTTTCATCGGTATTCATGCCGCCCTGCGGGAACTGCCAGCCATCGCTGTTGGCGCGTTGCGCCCAGAAAACCCGGCGTTCCTGGTTGAGCAGAATGATGCCGACATTCGGCCTGTAGCCATCAGGATCAATCATGGGTTGTCGTTCAGTCCGGATACCCCAAAGGCATTGCTTGCTTGCCAGAAAACAGGGTGTTAGTTTGCTGGCTCCTTTTTTCGAATGTTAATCGTTTATTCCCAATGTTGCCAACAGCGATACAACGTCTGCTGATACCTGCATTGCTGGTGGCCACAGTGGTCGCGGTACTGCTGTCCACGCGGCTGGGCTCCGTTTCATTCGGATGGCCGGAGTGGTGGGCAGCATTGGGCAACCCGGCGGCGGAACATGGCGATGTGGTGTGGCGATTGCGATTGCCGCGGCTGGCGGCGGCCTGGTCCGTGGGCGCCCTGTTGTCCCTCTCGGGTTGCCTGATGCAGGTGCTGCTGCGCAATCCGCTGGCTGACCCCTATGTGCTGGGTGTTTCGGGTGGTGCCGCCTTTGCTGCCCTGTTCGGCATGTCGCTGGGCGTTACGGCCAATTTCGTTCCCGGGCTGGCGCTGCTGGGCGCTCTGTTTTCTGTTTTGCTGGTATTTGGCCTGGCCCGGGGCGACGGGCCGTGGAGCAGCACCCGCCTGTTGCTCACCGGCGTGGTCACGGCGTCGGGTTGGGCGGCGTTGATCAGCCTCATCCTCGCACTGGGCTCGGACAGCAGCCTGCGCGGAATGCTGTTCTGGCTGATCGGCGACCTGGGCTATGCGAAGGCACCGCTCTGGACCTTTGTAACGCTGGCGCTGGCCTTTGGCGTTTGTCTGGCGCTGGCGCGCAGCCTGAATGTCCTGGCCATGGGTGAATCCACCGCACGCCTGCTGGGCGAATCCACCGAACGTTTGCTGTGGCTGCTTTACCTGCTGGCCTCGGTGCTGACGGCAACCGCGGTTTCGATCGCCGGCAGCGTGGGTTTCGTGGGCCTGATCGTGCCGCACCTGGTCCGCTTGCTGGTGGGCACCGACCACCGGCGGCTGCTGCCCGCCGCCACCCTGTTTGGCGGCCTGTTCCTGGTGGTGGCCGACACCCTGGCCCGCACGGTGCTGGCGCCACGGCAGTTGCCGGTAGGCGTCATCACTGCCCTGCTGGGCGTACCCCTTTTCCTGCTGCTGCTGCACCGCGCCAGGTTGAAATGAAAATGCCCGCTTCGTTGAATAAACCCGCTTGTACAATGCTGGCCTGCCGCCAGGTCGACGTATCGATCGCATCCATTTCCGTGGTGAAGAACCTGAACGTGGAGCTTCGGTCCGGTGAGTTCTGGGCCCTGCTGGGACCGAATGGCTCGGGCAAGACGACCCTGCTGAACAGCCTGGCAGCCCTGCGGCCACTCGATGCAGGGCGGGTGGAACTGGATGGCGCGGATATCCACACCTTGCCGCGCCGCCAACTCGCCCGGCAACTGGGGATGCTGCAGCAGCATTCCAGTTACTACTTTGACTCCAGCGTCATTCAGGCGGCTCTCACTGGCCGGCACCCGCACCTGGGTATGTGGAGCCACGAAAGTCCTGCCGATTATGAGCTGGCCATGGAGGCATTGCGCAAGGTTGACCTGGAAGGGTTTGACCAACGTGCCGTCACCAACCTGTCGGGCGGCGAGTCCAGGCGACTGGCTTTCGCCAGCCTGCTGGTGCAACAAACCCCGGTGATGCTCCTGGATGAACCCAGCAACCACCTGGATCTCAGGCACCAGGTGAGCATCATGCGGATGGTGCACCAGCACAGCATACAGCGAGGTGGAATCGCCCTGGCCGCCACGCATGACATCAACCTTGCCATGGCGTTCTGCAGCCATGTCATGTTGTTGCTGGGACAGGGCGACTGGCGCGCGGGCCCGGTGGGCGAAATACTGACGGCGGCCAGCCTGGAACAGACGTTTTCCTGCCCCATCGATACCGTGCGGGGCAAGGAAGGCGTGAGGTTCTACCCGCTGGTCAGGCCGGGATGATGCGATGCTGCTGGAGTCCACGGCCGCAGGCTGCGCGAATTCGCCAACCTCGTCCTGTCGCGGCTGAAGCCGCTCCTACGTGGGCGTATCGCCTTCTCTGGATTGCAGTGACTGTTGGTACAGGTTGCCCAACCGCCAGGCGCCCCAGGTCCACAGGCCCATGACGGGCAGGTAGGCGAATGCGGCCTGGCCCAGGCTCAGGCCCAGGCCCAACTCCTTCGCGGTCAGGCCCTTGAACAGCCATGAAGCGGCGACATCGCTGCCGCGGTAGATCGCGGTGTCAATGAAATTCTTGCTCTTGTACTTCGTTTCGCGGTCCACCACAGTGAACAGCATCTCCTTGGACGGCCCGAGAATGCCGTAATTCATCGAGCGCTGCAGCACCTGGACCGCCGCAAAGAGCACCAGTCCCAGGGTACTACCCAGCAGCACGAAGCCGGCCGCCAGGATCAGGGGAACCCCCAGCAAAGTGCGCGGCATGCCCAGTGTCTTGATCAGCCTCGAAGTAATGAAGAACTGCAGGCAGAAGGCGATGATCTGCACGGAATAATCGATCCAGGCGAAAAACACCGTCCGCTCGTTGAAGCCGGTGATCCGTTCATCCACCAGTACCGCCAGCCCGTTGTAGAGAAAAGTCGAAGTGAGGTTGTGCAGCAGCATCATCAGGCAGGCGAACAGCAGGTACCTGGATTTGAACACCCGGATCGCCCCTTCCCACACGCTGCCACCGATCTTGTCGCTGTGCGCATGCGTGACACCCTGCTGGAATCGTCCCAGCACAACCGCCAGCAGCGTGGCCACCAGCAGGCAGGCCAGCGAGATGCTCATCACACCCTGTTCACCGCTGGTTTCAGCCAGCCCCGCGGTGACGCGGGGGCCGATGATGGCGCCGATGCTGCCACCCGCCATGATGAAACCGAACAACCGTTGCGCCTGGCCAGGCCGGAAAATGTCGGCCATGAAGCTCCAGAAAACCGATACCACGAACAGGTTGAACACGCTCAGCCACACATAAAAACCACGCTGGATCGTTACTGGCGTATTGGCGCCATCAAAACTGAAGATGAAGAACACCAGGTTGGCGCTGAAAAACAGGTAAATGGCGGGAATGAACTGGCCACGCCGAAATCTCGCCACCAGAAATCCGAATACCGGCACGATCAGCAGCATGGTGATGAAAGTGGCCGTATACAGCCAGTGGAGCACATCGCTGTTGTAGGCAGCTACCGTTCCCCGCAACGGCCGCAGCATGAAGTAGCCGCCCAGCAGGAAAAAGAAATAGGCAAATGCGATGGCCAGTCTGGGCCACTCCCCCTCCTCCACCAGCACCAGGCGGTTGACCAGCGAGCGGGCGTTCAAGGCTGTGAATCGTCAGGGACGCAATGCAGCTTCAATATCACCATTCTCCCGTTGATGGACTATTCGTCCATTACCTGCACGGTTTGACCCGGCTGCAACCGCTCATTGCCGCGAATCACCACCCGGTCACCAGCCTTCACTTCGCCGTGCACTTCCACCCGGTCGCCATTTCCCAGCCCGATGCGAACCGTCACCTGCCGCGCCTGTTGCTGCGCGTCGATCACGAACACCGTGGCCCCTTCAGGGCGCAGTACTACGGCATCACGCGGTACGGTCAATACCCGCTGCGCAGGAGAACTCGGCACGGCAACGCGGACTGTTTGTCCTACTTCAAACGGACGGCCCGGCAAATCAAGCCGCAATTCAAACTGATGGGTTTGCTCATCGCCAACCGCCACTACGGTTCGAATGCTGGCGGACAGCTGCCGGTCGGCAGCGCTCAGTTCCAGGACATTGCCCGGTTTGCTGAACGCGAAGTATTCCAGCGGCGCGCGCGCCACCACTTCCAGGCGCTCCTGGTTCACCAGCCTGACCACAACCCCGCCATCAGCCACGCGCTCACCGGGGTGCATCATGCGTTCGACCACCACGCCATCAAACGGCGCCAGGACCCGTGTGCGGGCTAGCTGGTCATTGTTCTGCGCCAGGCGTGCCCGCGCCACATCCAGGTCGCCCTGGGCCACGGCTTGCTCAGAGCGCGCCTGTTCCAACTGGTTGGCGCTGGCCAGGTTGGTTTCGGCCAGCGTGGCAAACCGCTTCACCTCGTTGGCGAGGAATTCCAGCCGCGCCTCGGCGCGGCGGATTTCTGCCAGCAGTTCCTGGTTCAGCAGCCGCAGGGTTTCATCCTCCACGCGCGCCACCGGCTCGCCGGCCCGAACGCTTGTGCCCACCTCCGCAACTTCCAGCAGCCGGCCGTCGACCTCCGCCGACAGCCGCGCATCATCGCGGCTCACTACCGTGCCCGGCACCATCACCACCGAGGACAGCTCCTGCATGCTGGCTTCGCCAACCTTGACCAGCGTCGGGCCGAAATCCTGCGCCAGTCCCAGGGCGGGACACAGCAGCAAAACCGGCGCCATGCGGACTGTTGCTTTCAGATATTTGAACATGGGTGCATCATTCTTTTTTGTCGTTGATTTCCATCAAACAGGATCCGGCACCGCTTCGGGTACCGCATCTTCATTCATGCGCAACAGGCTGGGCAGCAACAGCAGGGTAAACAGCGTGCTCACCAGCATACCGCCCACGATGACCGCGGCCAGCCCGCGATACAGTTCGGTGCCCGAACCGGGCATCAGCATCAGCGGCAGCATGCCGAAAATACTGGTCATGGTACTCATCAGGATGGGCCGCAAGCGCACGTGTACTGCGCTGTTCACGGCTTCGCGCCGGCTCATCCCTTCGCGTTCGGCATCGCGCGCACGGTACACCAGCAGGATGGCGTTGTTCACCACCAGACCCAGCAGGATGACGAAGCCTATCATGGTGAGCAGGTCCATCTGCTGGCCGCCGCTGCCGGCCAGCAACAGGTCCATCAGCCGCAGTGACAGGATACCGCCCACGGTGGCCATCGGCAGTGTCAGCACCACCAGAAGTGAGTCGGTAAAGGAACGGAACAGCGCCGAGATCAGCAGGTAGAGAATTACTACGGCCAGCAGGAAACTGCCCGACATGCTCTGCAAGGCATCGTCCAGCGCTTCAGCCGTGCCCCGGTAGGTGATGGAAGCGTTCTCTGGCAGGCGCTCCAGTATGACCGGCGCCACCTGCTCCTTGATGATCGCCAGCGCTTCTTCCATGGCCATGCTCGCCGGTGGTGTAACCGTCAGCGTCAGTGTGCGCTTGCGGTCGATGCGGCGAATCTGGCTGGGGCCGGCTGTCTGGGTCACCGTGGTCAATTCGCCGATGGTCTGCACCGCCCCGCTGGCGGTGGCCACCGGCATGGCGGACAGTTCCTCGGGTGTCACCCAGTTCTCGGCGCGCATCACCACGTTGTAGCGTCGCGTGCCGTCAAAGTATTCACCCAGGAATGCGCCATCACCCATGGCACGTATCACCGTCGCCATGCGTGAACGGTTCCAGCCGACTTCGGCAATCTTCCGGTCATCCGGAATCAGCCGCAATTCGGGTTCGGCCAGCTCCAGGCCGGGTTCCGGCAGCACGCTCGCTTCCGGCAGGGCCTGCATGATGGCGCCAAAACCCGCGCGGCCGGCGTCCAGCAATGAATCAAAGGTGTCCGCCGACAAGTCGATTTCAATCTTCCGGCCACCGCGCGAGCCGCCAAACAGCGGGTCACGGCTGGCAAAGCCGAAGGTATCCGGAAAACCCGTGATGATCTCCTGGTTGAATACATCGATCATTTCATCGGTGCGCTTCGGGTCAGCCGGGCTGCCACCGATGAACGTACCCCAACCCCGCGCCATACCCAGGAAATAGTTTTCCAGGTAAGGCTGCTTCTCGCGGTTCAGGTAAGGCGCCAGGCGCTGGTCGATCACGCTGATCATTTCGTTTTCAGCATTCTCGATGCCCACGCCCGGGGGAGAAATGATGAAACCCATGATGAAGTTCTTGCGCCCTTCAGGCAGGTAATCCGCGGGTGGCAGCAGAAACAATGCCAGCAGCAGGGGAACGACTGTCAGCAGGGCCACCCAGCTCCAGCGCTGCCGCGGCGTGTTGGTCCAGCTCATGATGTGGTCGGAAATCCACTCCCACCAGTGGTGGTGGATATCCTCGATGGCGTGGCCCTTGACCCAGTTGGCAGCCGCTGTCGGCAACACGGTCACCGCCACCAGCAGGGATGCGACCACCGCCGCGGAAATGGTTACCGCCAGGTCACCGAACAGCTGCCCGGCCTCATCTTCCAGGAATACCACGGGCATGAATATCGCCACGGTCGTGGCGCTGGACGCCAGCAGCGCACCCCAGACCTGCGAGGTGCCCCGCATGGAGGCTTCATCACCATGGCGACCGGCTTCCCGCTGGCGGAAAATGTTCTCCAGCACCACGATGGCGGCATCGAGCACCATGCCCGAAGCGAAAGCAAGCCCGGCCAGCGATATGATGTTCAGGGTGTAACTGCCGAAGTCCAGCACCATGAATGACGAAAACATGCACAGCGGTATGGACAAGGCCACTACCAGCGTGGCCTTGAAACGGCGCAGGAACCACCACAGCACCACCACGGCCAGAAACATGCCCAGCAGCAGGTTGTTGCGCACCATGGATATGGATTCCATGATGTACTGGGTCTCATCGTAATCGCCGTAAATATACAGCCCGGCACGCTTCAGTTCATTCTGGCCGAGGTCGGCAACCACTTCGCGCAGACCATCCATCACTTCCAGCACGTTCACACCCGATTCGGGCGTGGCATTGATGGCAATGGATGGGCCGCCATTCTGGTGCAGGATGCCAGATACATCGACCATGGCCATTTCAATGTGCGCGATGTCGCGCAGCTTGATGGGCCGGCCGTCGCGCCATTGCAACACCAGGTCGCCCAGTGACTGCACGTCGTATTTACCGCTGAACCGGATGGTGAACTGGCGGCGGCCCATTTCATTGATGCCGGCCGAAACATCGGAGTTGCTGCCCAGCTCGTCGGAAACGGCCGTGAGATCCAGGCCGATATTGGCGGCCTTATAGGGGTCGAAGGAGATCCTCACTTCATGCTGGCGGCCACCGAAGGAATCGATGCGCGAGACGCCGGGAACGCGTTCCAGCCGGGTAATCACCGTGTCCTCGATGAAGTCCTGGTAGCTTTCAATCGGGCGCGTGTTGCCTTCCAACGGCAAAATCGCCCACCAGGCCATGATCTTGTCGAAACCGTCGCCGCCCACGCTGATGACCGGTTCTTCCGCATCGACAGGATAGCGTGGCACCTGGTTCAGGCGGTTCATCACCTCGATCAGGGCGCGGTTCATATCGGTGCCGATGGCAAACTGCAGGTTGACGTAACTGCTGCCGAAATTGGCCGTGGATTGCAGTTTCAGCAGCCCTGGAATGCTGCGCAGGACGTCCTCCTGCGGCTCGACAATCTCGGATTCGATTTCGTTCGGCGCCGAAGCACGCCAGACGGTCGCGATGGTGATTTCCGGCCGCTCGATTTCCGGAGCCAGCTGGATGGGCAGGCGGCTCAGTGAAATGATGCCGAAAATGCCCAGCAGCAGGCAGGCCACCACCACGGCAACCGGATTCGACAGGGATATTCGTGTCAGGGTCACGCCAGCCAGAACCTCTTGATTTCCCGCAGGCAAAAGCGCTGGCGGCGATTGAATACTGAATTTGGCAGGCCGAAAGGTTACCATTTGTGTGGCCTCAATGCCGCAACCTGCCCTGTTTTGAACCAACCCGCGGCATTTGCTGCAGGTCGAGCAATCGCAAGCCACTGGCTTGCTTGCCCGGCTCGAAAGGGTAAGATAACCGCACTCCACAGTACGCCATCGTATGGAATTCGACTACATCATTGCCGGTGCCGGCTCGGCAGGTTGTGCCCTCGCTGGCCGCCTGACTGAAAACCCGAACACGCGGGTGTTGTTGCTGGAAGCCGGCAGCCGCGACTGGCATCCCTTTATCCACATGCCGGCGGGACTGGCCAAACTGGTGGGCGTTGATACCGTCAACTGGTCTTTTGAGACCGAGCCCGAACCGGAACTCCGCAACCGGCGCCTGTATTGGCCAAGGGGGCGCGTGCTGGGCGGCTCCAGTTCCATCAACGCCATGTGTTACTGCCGTGGCCACCGCAAGGACTACGACAACTGGCAGGCCGCAGGCAACCCGGGCTGGGGGTTTGCGGGTGTTTTACCCTATTTCATCAGGTCGGAAGACCAGCAGAACGGCGCTTCGGAGTTTCACGGAACGGGCGGGCCTCTTTCGGTGCAGAACCTGCGCCACACCAACCTCCTGAGCGGTGTATTCATTGACGCCGCGGTCGAAGCCGGATATTCGCGCAACGACGACTTCAACGGCGCCCACCAGCGCGGATTCGGCTACTATCAGGTCACCCAGCGCAACGGCCGCCGGTGCAGCAGCGCCGTGGCCTACCTGCGGCCAGCCATGGACCGTCCGAACCTGGAAGTACGCACGCATGCGCTGGTGGAAAAAATCGAACTGGTCCGGCAACGGGCCGAGGCCGTGCACTATCGCTGGAAGGGCAAGGCCGTGCGATCGGCTGCCGGGCAAGTCATTCTGGCGGGTGGCGCAATCGGCTCGCCCCACATGCTGATGCTGAGCGGTATCGGGCCTGCGGAACACCTGCGCCAACACGGCATCCCGTTGCAACATGAACTGCCGGGCGTGGGCCAGAACCTGCAGGACCACCTGGACATCTGCACCCTGGTGAACAGCAAACAAGCGATTACCTATGACCAGCTCAGCGACATTGCGGTTGGTCTACGTTACCTGTTTGACCGCAAAGGTCCGGGCAGCTCCAACATCGCCGAAGCGGGCGGCTTTATCGTTTCACGGCACGCTCCGGATGACCGGCCGGACATCCAGATGCACTTCGCGCCCGTCATGCTGGATGATCACGGCCGCAACATCCTGCCCGGCCACGGCATGACCATTCACGCCTGCCCGCTGCGCCCTGAAAGCCGCGGCGAAATCCGTCTCAAATCCGCCGACCCGACGGCTGCGCCCGCCATGGTGGCCAATTACATGAGCACGGAATACGACCGCACCATGATGCTGGAATGCGCCCGGCTGCCGCGGCAGATATTTTCACAACCGGCATTCGCGAAGTACGTGGGTGAGGAAATCCTGCCGGGAAGCAGCGCGCAGTCGGACAGCGCCCTGCTGGAATACATCCGGCGCAAGGCCGAGAGCATCTATCACCCGATTGGCAGCTGCAAGATGGGCCACGATCCCATGGCGGTTGTGGATCACCGGTTGCGCGTGCATGGCCTGCAAGGCCTGGCGGTAGTGGATGCGTCCATCATGCCCGCACTGGTAAGCGGCAACACCAACGCGCCGACCATCATGATTGCGGAGAAATTTGCCGCCGAACTTGCCGCTGAATAGGCCTCCCGGCTTCAGGACGGGCGCCGGCCTGTCAGCATGGGCAGGGGCACATGCAACAGGTCGCAGGTCACTCTCAACAGCTCCATTTCGGCAGGCACCGCCTTGCCGTCGCGCATCACCGTAGCCACCAGCGCTGCTATCAGTTGTTGCTTGGCGGCGGGCTGGAGACGATCCAGCGCCGGCAGGTCCTGGTCCAGCACACGGGGCCAATCGCTGTCGCCCACTGCATGGGCTTCAAGGCTGGCCTGCCCCTCCTCCAACACGGTTGCGCCGGCACTGAATGAGGAAGCCGCCGACTCCGGCGGGTTGCCGTGGATGGCCAGGATAGCCAGCAGCCGCAACGCCTGGGGCTTGCAGGCCGCGAGAGACTTGTGGCCCGACACGCGTACCGAGGAGGGACTTTGCGACTCCCACAGGTGCTGGCGGGTGACCCGTGAAAGCAGGAACTCAAAGATGTCGGTGCGGCCATCAATTTCAACCAGGTCCTGCATTGTTGCCATCACTTTCCGGGTCTGCTCCAGCGGATGGCGCTTCAGGGCGGGAAAGGCCAGCTCCAGCAGGGGCAAGCGCTGCTCAGCGGCAGGGTCACCACCGGCATCCAGCAGCGAACGCACCTGCGATTCGGTATGGCTTCCGAGGCGCTGCGCAACCAGCAACAGCTGGCGCTCACGGGTTTCACGGTTTGAATCGAGCAGCGTATAGAACAGAACTGCAACCGCCCATTCGGTGGACTGCGCGGCGCGGCGGATATTCAATGGAATGGAGGCGGTTAATGCTGCCGCCATCACGATATGCTCCCAACCGGGTTTGCCGATCTGTTCAATCAGGTTGGCGGGGTTGAGAAAAACGTTCGCGCCGGCGGCCGGCCGGGCTTCCGCTGCCGCTGCGGCCCTGGCCCGCTCGGCTTCCTGCTCTTCGGCCCGTTTCACCTCCTGCTGCACCAGCTTTGCACGAAGGCGCGCCAGCTCTTCCGGCTGGAACCCGGGGTCCACCGCCCTGATGCGCTGCTCGATGGGCGGGTGGGTGGCGAACAGCATCATTTTGCGCCCGCTGCCAAAGAGCATGTGGTCGATCTCTTCACTGTCCGCCGCCAGCAGGGAGCCTTCGCTGTACACCGCGATTTTTTTCAGTGCGCCGCCGATGCCCAGGTTATTGCGGGTGAATTGCACGGCGGAGGCGTCAGCCAGGTATTCCCGCTGGCGTGACACGGCGGCCTTGATCCAGCGGCCGAAAAACTGGCCTACATAGCCCACCAGCAGCAGGCCTATGGCGATCAGGATGATGGCGCCGCCGTTCTTGTTGCGGCTGCCGCCCAGGTGGCGGGTATGCATCAGCACGCGGCGGCCGATGATTGCCAGCAGGAGTATGCCAAACAGCGCACCCATCAGGCGAATGTTCAGGCGCATGTCGCCGTTGAGAATATGGCTGAATTCGTGCGCGATCACGCCCTGCAATTCGTCACGGCTGAGTTTTTCCAGCGCGCCGCGCGTCACCGCTATGGCGGCATCGGATGGGCTGAAGCCGGCCGCAAAGGCATTGATGCCGGCTTCCTTTTCCAGCACGTAGATTTCCGGCACGGCCACGCCCGATGCCAGGGCGATTTCCTCGACCACGTTACGCAACCGCCGGCGCAGCGGGTCAGCCGGTTCGATATCGACCAGCGTGCCGCCGAGTTCGCGGGCGACCTGCCCGCCCCCGGAGCGCAGGCTGGTAATGCGGTACAGGCTGGCCAGGCCGATCACCGCGGCGCAGGCAATGGCCCCGCCGGTCAGCAGGGCCATGTTCTGCTGCAGGTGCTGCGCGCTGAACAGGGGTACGTGCTGCTGCTCCGGGGCAAAGCCCAAGGCCAGCAGCAACACCAGGTCGATCGAAACGATGACGGCCACCACCGCCAGCAGGAAAATCAGCAGCAGCCAGCGCGAACGGCTTTTGGCCCGGGCCTGAAGCTCAAAAAAGTTCAGAACGAAACCCGCGGAACTTCGCGTTTTGCCTCATCCTCGATCTGCAACAACTCAGCGGCCTGGAAGTTGAACCAGCCGGCGAAAAAGTTGTTGGGGAAGGACTCACGCAATGTGTTGTAGTCCATCACGGCGTCGTTGTAAGCCTGGCGGGCAAACGCCACCTTGTTTTCGGTGGTGGTAAGCTCTTCCGACAGCTGCATCATGTTCTCATTTGCTTTGAGATCAGGATACGCTTCTGAGAGCGCAAACAAACGGCCCAACGCACCGGACAGGCCCTGCTCGGCCTCGGACAACTGCTTCATGGCTTCCGGGTTGGATGGATCCTTGGCAGCCTGCTTCAGGCCGGTTACCGCGGCATTGCGTGCCGTGATCACCGCCTCCAGTGTTTCCCGCTCGTGGGCCATGTAGCCCTTGGCGGTTTCCACGAGGTTGGGAATCAGGTCGTGCCTGCGCGTCAGCTGCACATCGATTTGCGCGAATGCGTTCTTGTAGCGGTTGCGGCTGGCAACAAGGCGGTTGTAAATGGTAACCGCGAATAAAACCAGCGCAGCGATGATTGCCAGGAATGTCCACCCCATGATCCTTCTCCCCAATTGATGGCCTGATTGATTGCCATGGCCAGTGTAGCAAAACTCGGGCGGCCGCAAGGGTGCCTGAGGTCATGGTAAAAGCGGCCGGTCACTCCCGGCCGGAAGCCGCGTTGATTCCGGTCAGGACACTTTTTCCCAGGAGTCCCGCAACGATACCGCACGGTTCAGCACCGGCTTGCCGGGCTGTGAATCCTTTGAATCGTGCACGAAGTAACCGGTGCGCTCAAACTGGTAGACATCGCCGGCTTTGCCATCGGCCACCGCAGGCTCAACGATGGCGTTGCTGATGATGTCCAGCGAGTGCGGGTTGATGAATTCGAGGAAATCACGGGACTTGTCGGCCAGCGGATTGGGCACGGAAAACAACCGGTCGTAGAGCCGCACTTCAGCCTTTACACCATGCACGGCGGACACCCAGTGAATGGTGCCCTTCACCTTGCGCGATGCGCCGGGCATGCCGGAACGTGATTCCGGGTCGAATTCGCAACGCAGCTCGATCACTTCGCCCTGGTCGTTCCTGATCACCTCCACGCAGCGAATGATGAAGGCATTGCGCAGGCGCACTTCGCCACCGGGCTTGAGGCGGAAGAACTTGCCGGGCGGATTCTCCATGAAGTCGGACTGCTCGATCCACAGCTCGCGCGTGAGCGGAACCTGGCGCGTTCCCATGGATTCGTCCTGCGGGTGCACGGCCGCTTCCAGCCACTCGGTCTCACCTTTCGGGTAATTGGTGAGCACCACCTTGAGCGGCTCCAGCACGGCCATGGTGCGCGGCGCGGTGACATTCAGGTCATTGCGCAGCGCGTTTTCCAGCACGCCCATGGAAATGATGCTTTCCGATTTGGAGATACCCATCTCTTCCCAGAAAGCCCGGATCGACGAGGCGCTGTAACCACGGCGACGCAGCCCGGCGATGGTGGGCATGCGCGGGTCATCCCAGCCGCTGACGTGGCCTTCTTCCACCAGCTGCTTCAGGCGGCGCTTGCTCATCACGGTGTAGTCGAGGTTGCCGCGGGCAAACTCGATCTGCCGCGGATGGCAGGAGATTGGGATGTTTTCCAGGAACCAGTCGTACAGCGGCCGGTGGTCCTCGAATTCCAGCGTGCAGAGCGAATGCGTAATGCCTTCGATGGCATCGGAAATGCCGTGCGCCCAGTCATACATCGGATAGATATGCCACGTGTCGCCGGTACGGTGATGCGAAGCATTACGAATGCGGTAAATCACCGGGTCACGCAGGTTGATGTTGGGCGACGCCATGTCGATGCGGGCGCGCAGCACGTACTGGCCGTCGGCAAACTCGCCGGCTTTCATGCGTTCGAACAGTTCCAGGCTTTCCTCGGCCGGGCGGTTGCGGAAAGGACTTTCCCGCCCCGGCTCGGTCAACGTCCCCCGGTACTCGCGGATCTGATCCGCGCTCAGCTCTTCCACGTAGGCCTTGCCGTTCTTGATCAGGTGCACGGCAAATTCGTACAGCTGTTCAAAATAATCTGAAGCGTGGCGCAACTCCGTCCATTCAAAACCCAGCCAGCGCACGTCGTCCTTGATGGCGCGTTCGAAATCTTCATTCTCGGCCAGCGGATTGGTATCGTCGAATCGCAGGTTGGTGCCACCGCCGAATTCGGCAGCCAGCCCGAAATTCAGGCAAATCGACTTGGCGTGGCCAATGTGCAGGTGGCCGTTGGGCTCGGGCGGGAACCGGGTCAGGATAGAGGTGTGCTTGCCCGATTCCAGGTCCGCCACCACAATGTTGCGGATGAAATGAGTGGGCTTGTTGGGCTCTTCGATGTTCATTCAAAATCTCAATGGGCCAGGCCCGGGTTTTGTTCAGGCAATGCTTTGCGCCGGCTTTATCCCGGGTGCCTGCCTGTTGTTTGCCGCGTGCCGGCGGTTCACTCAGGATAATATCAGTTGGGGTCACTTGGGCCAGTTGGCCATGTCGCTGGCTAAAGCGCTAAATTCTAACGCATGAAGCCTGCCAACCACTATGATTCCCTTGCCCCTGTGAAAACCGCCAGTTGAACCAGCAGCCTGATGCAACCATGAACTCCACCAACAATCTCATTTCCGCCTTTGTCCTGCCGGGCGCGCCCGCCGGGGTCGACAAGCTGATCCGCCCGGCCAGGCCCAGGCGCGAATGGATGGACCGCACTCCGGAAAATTATGCCTACCGGTGCGTTCCATTGTCCGCGGCCAATACCATGGGCTGGGAGATCCTCAACCCGGTGAACTGTGAATTCCGCTGGAATGGACTGACACCGCACAGTCAGGTGTTTGTGTATCGGGAACGTGAGCTCAGATTCGGCCCCAAATCCCACTTTGGCACCGGGGTTGTCACCTGGGACCTGCCGTTCCTGTTCCGGACGCCACCCGAGTATGGGCTGGTAGTCACCGGCCCTGCCAACCACGACCGGCCGCATATCACGCCACTGGATGGCTTCATCCGCAGCGACTGGCTGCCGTTTCCCTTCACCATGAACTGGCGCATCACCACGCCGGACATGACGCTCCGGTTCGAGGAGGGCGAGCCGATTGCGCGGATTTTTCCCTATCCCCTGGCTTTGCTGGATGAAACGCAAATCGAATTGCGTGACCTGGAGGACGATCCTGAATTCGCCGCAAAATTCAGGGCCTGGGGCGAAGTCCGTCGTCAAAACTACCAGCAACGGGCGCAGAAAGCACAATCCGGCAGCACTGAAAGCAAACCCGACCTGGACGCGCTGTGGAACCGCCAGTACGCCAGGGGCTCGGGAGCAGAAGATTCAGCGCAGGAACACCAGACCGTATTCCGCTGCCAGCCGGTGCGGGACAGGCGCAAACCCTGAGCCATGGGTATGGTGCGAAGAGCCCTTGCTGGCCTGTTGTGCTGCCTGTTGCTGGTTTCCTGCGGCAGTTCGTTGGTTTACGACCGCCTGGACTGGTTGATTCCCTGGTATGTGAACAGCTACGTCGACCTGTCGCGCGAACAACGCCAGTCACTGCAGGAACAGCTGGCGCCATTGCTTCAACAACACCGCCAGGAAGAACTGGCGCGCTACCAGCGATTGCTCGATGGCATTGAAGGGCAACTGCAGGCTCCGGTGCGGACGGCGCAGGTGGAAGCCTGGATCGGGGACCTGGCGCAGGCCGCCACTCGCGTCGAGCAATCGATGCTGCAAGTGGCGGTGGACTTTGGCGCCACCATCAGCGACGGGCAGATGGAGGAGTTCCTGGAAAGTCTGTACTCGCGCCAGGAAGACCTGGAGAAGGAGCTGCTCTCGCGCTCGGATGCAGACTATGCCGAGGAACACACCGGACACCTCAAAGACCTGATGGAGCGCATCATCGGCCGGCTGGATCGCGCGCAGAAGCAGCGGCTTGCGCAGGTCGCCCGCTCCATGAAGCGTTACGACGGGGTCTGGCTGGAAGACCGCCGCCGGTGGCTGGACCAGTTGCAATCGCTGTTGCAACGCGAGCCAGGCTGGCAGGAACGGGTGAAATCGGCCTACGCCGCGCGGGAGCATGCCCGCAGCCAGGAGTACCGGTCCATTGTTGAGCACAACCAGCGAGTGGTTGCCGCGGCGATCACAGGGGTGCTGAACAGCCGCAGCGGCAAGCAGAAAGCACGCACTGTGAATGAATTTGCCGACCTGCATGACATGCTGCAAAAATTGATTGATAAAGCCCCCAATCCGGGCGAGTCCAAACCGGCCGATGTCTGATCTTGAGCTGAGCCTGAAGCTGCGGGAGCGCATGGCCCGGAACCTGGCGCGGCTGGACATCCAGCCCATGGTGGCGGAAGAAACCAGGCATGCCGCAGTCGCGCTGGTGGTGGTTGACCGCCGCGAGGACGCCGCGTTTGGCGGAATTCCCTTTGATCCGAAGGAGCGCGGACAGGCAGCGGTCATTCTCACCATTCGCTCGTCCCGCCTGAAAAACCATGCCGGCCAACGGGCTTTTCCGGGTGGGCGTATCGATGCCGGTGAAACCCCCGAAGACGCTGCCTTGCGCGAGCTGCAGGAGGAAGTGGGCCTGGAATTACCCTCTGCCAATATCCTCGGCCGGCTGGACGACTATGCCACCCGCTCGGGATTTGTCATCACACCGGTGGTGATCTGGGGCGGAAACGTGCCTGCCCTGCAGGCCAACCCGGACGAGGTTGCATCCATCCACCGCATACCGCTGGGCGAATTGCTGCGCCACGATGCGCCCATCCTGCAACAGAAAAAGCACAGCACCGGGCCGGTGTTGAAAATGCCGCTGGGCAATGACTGGATCGCCGCACCCACCGCGGCCCTGGCCTACCAGTTTCGCGAGGTTGCCCTGCTGGGAAACATGACTCGTGTGGCTCACTTTGCCCAGCCCAGGTTCGCCTGGAGCTGACCCTGATCGCATGATCGGGGTAGCGCCGGTGCTGGCGCGGCCTTGAACGCTTGGGTGCCTCGGTCAGCACCTGTGATAAATTCCACCTGTGTCCAGCAATGAGCAACATTCCAGCCTCGACCGCGATCACCGTCCGGAGGCCATATCCCGCCGCCTGGCCAAACCCGGCCCTTCCCAACTCATATCGTCAGGAGTGCTGGGTGGAATCGACGGTTGCGTTACTACATTCGCGGTGGTCGCGGGGGCTTATGGCGCCGGCTTCTCCAACACCGTGGCTCTGGTGCTGGGTTTCGCCAATTTGCTGGCGGACGGATTCAGCATGGCGGTAAGCGACCATGAAGCCATGGCGGCGCAACAGGAGCAGGTCGACAGCATCCGGCAAACCGAACGGGAGCATATACGCGAATTTCCCGAAGGTGAGCGTGAGGAAATCCGGCAGATTTTCGCCGCCAAGGGTTTCAGGCCGCCAGTGCTTGACGAGATCGTGGACACGATCAGCAAGGACGATCACCTGTGGGTGGAGACCATGCTGCGGGAAGAATATGGCTTGCAGGAGTCAACTGACTCACCCATCCAGTCCGCAATGGTGACATTCGCTTCCTTTGTTGTGGTTGGAGCGATGCCACTGTTGCCGCTGTTGATTCCCGGCCTCGATACACACCAGCAATTCATTCTCAGTACCGCAATTGCCGGCGTCATGTTTTTTACCATCGGCAGCCTCAAAAGCATGGTGTTGAAGCAACCGATCCTGCGCGCCGGAACGCGAACGTTCATCATCGGCGGAACCGCGGCATTGCTGGCCCTGCTGGCCGGTTATTCGTTGCGCCTGCTGTTCGGTATTGAAATGGCCTGAATCTTCCGGCTTGCCAACCCATCGGGCCGGCAAGCCCGCCAATCTCCAGACAAAAAAAAGCCCCGATGAATCGGGGCTTCAAAGCGCGTTACATAAGGCATAGAAGTGTGGGGACTGCCTGTGTAGAGGCGTAACGCGCTAGGCACAGTCAACTTACGATGCCTATTGTAGATACAGCCCGTTAAGAAACTGTGAACGGCGCGTTTTGTTATCGTAATTTGGCCAACCATTTAACGTGTTAAGGCCAGATTGGGCCCGTTCAGGCCACCTTTTGGCGGTGCTTTTTCAGGTGCACCAGCAGAAGGGAAATCGCGGCTGGCGTAACTCCCGGGATACGGGAAGCCTGGCCCACATTGGAAGGCCGGATACGGGACAGTTTTTCCATCACTTCCGAAGACAATCCGCGTACCGCGCTGAAGTCGAAATCGGCGCTGATGGCCGTTTCTTCGTGGCGGGCGCGGTGAGCGATTTCCTCGGCTTGGCGGTCCAGGTACCCCGCATATCGCACCTGGATTTCCACCTGTTCAGCCACCTGCGGGTCTGCCGTGCCGTGGCCGATGCCGGGCAGGCTGGCCAGCTTGTGGTAATCCAGTTCCGGGCGCTTGAGCAGGTCCAGTGCCCGGGACTCTTTGCTGAGCTGGATATCGAACTGCTGCTGCAACTGCCGGCCGAGTTCATTCTGCGGCGTAAACCAGATATCCCGCAGCCGGGACTGTTCAGCACTGATGGCTTCCTGCTTGTCGCAGAATCGCTGCCACTGGGCATCTTCCACCAGCCCGATATCGCGGCCGAGACGGGTCAACCGCAGGTCGGCATTGTCTTCCCGCAACTGCAAACGGTATTCGGCCCGGCTGGTGAACATGCGGTAGGGTTCCAGCGTGCCCAACGTTACCAGGTCATCCACCATCACGCCGATATATGCCTGGTCGCGCCTCAACACCACGGGCTGCTGTTCACGGCTCTGCCGTGCCGCGTTGATGCCCGCCAGCAGGCCCTGGGCGGCTGCCTCTTCATAACCGGTGGTGCCGTTGATCTGGCCCGCAAAGAACAGGCCTTTGACCTGCCGGGTTTCCAGGTGCGGGTGCAGTTCACGCGGGTCGAAAAAATCGTACTCGATGGCATAGCCCGGCCGGGTGACAAAGGCATTTTCAAAGCCTTTGATCGAATGCACCAGGTCCAGCTGCACATCAAACGGCAGGCTGGTGGATATGCCGTTGGGGTAGAGCTCATGCGTTTGCAACCCTTCCGGCTCGATGAAAATCTGGTGGCTTTGGCGCTCGGCGAAACGCACCACCTTGTCTTCGATGGATGGACAATAACGCGGGCCGATCCCTTCGATTTCACCGCTGTACATGGGCGAGCGGTGCAAGGCCGCGCGAATGATGTCGTGGGTGCGTTCCGACGTATGGGTAATCCAGCAACAGACCTGTTCGGGATGATCCGCGGGGCTGCCGCCGAAGGAAAACACCGGCCGCGGGTCATCGCCAGGCTGTTCCTGCAAACCGGTGAAATCGACCGTCTTGCCATCGATCCGCGGCGGTGTGCCGGTTTTCAGCCGGCCAACGGTAAAAGGCAGCTGGCGCAGGCGCTCGGCCAGGGTCAAAGCCGGCGGGTCTCCGGCGCGGCCGCCGGCATGGGAGTTTTCGCCGATATGGATTTTTCCGGCCAGGAAGGTACCCGCTGTCAGCACCACCGCGCGGGCGTGGAATTCAACCCCGCTGGCTGTGCGGCAGCCGATGACGCGCTCGCCTGACAGCAACAGGTCATCCACGGCAGCCTGGAACAGCCGCAGGTTGGGCTGTTGTTCGACGGTTTTGCGGATGAAGGCCCGGTAGAGCGACCGGTCACACTGAGCGCGGGTGGCCCGCACCGCCGGCCCCTTGCTGGCATTGAGGGTGCGGAACTGGATTCCGGCAGCGTCCGCAGCACGTGCCATGACACCGCCCAGGGCATCGATTTCCCGCACCAGGTGCCCTTTGCCGATGCCGCCGATGGCTGGGTTGCAACTCATCTGCCCGACCGTTTCAACACTGTGGGTGAGCAACAACGTGTGCGCGCCACTGCGCGCCGCCGCCAGGGCCGCTTCGGTACCGGCATGTCCGCCGCCAATGACGATGACGTCAAATTGCTCGGTGAATCGGGATGCAAGTTGGGGCGAGGCCATGCTTTTGTCCGGCGCTTGAAACGGGCCGGTATTGTACAGAAATCAATCGGATAGTGCAGCTTTGCAGCTTACTGCCGGCGCTGGCTTGGGTCCCGCTCGCGCTCTCGAACCTGGTCACGGCCCGACGGACCATTCCCGGTTGGCCGAAACTCATCCCGCGATCGAACGCTGTTTGAATCCAGCCGGTGCTGGTAGGCGGGTTCGGGCCTGGACGATGCACCAGGCGCGGCAACTGAAGCCGGAGCACGAAAACTTCTCCGGCCGGTATCGAAGCTGCGAGGCCCAGGACTTACTTCGACCGGGTTAAGCGGGCGCGTGGGCGCTACGATGCTTCCAGGGTTGGCGGTTCCAAGGCTGGCGCCAACACGCACTTGAGGCGTAACCGGCGCGACGGGATGCAAGCGACTGGGTTGGGTTTTGCGCTCATTGCGGCTGCTCACCGCCATGCCCCTGTTGGTGCTTCCTCCGGGCGCAATACTGATGGTATTGGCCATCCCTTGCCGCTCCGTCACTACCGTTGCCGACCGCCGGTCGGGTTGGCGGCTTTCGAGACGGCGTTGCCGCTCATCGATCTCATCACTGTAGCCGCCCGCAGCGCCGTATGGCCCGCGCTGGTTCACCGGAATGACTACCGGGTCCGGCCGCTGGTAATCCTGCCGTCCCGGAGGACGGTAGGAGTGGGAATTCCCGTAATGAGGCCGACCATAGGAGTATCCCATTCCGTAATAAGGGCCGTAATAAGGGCCGTTCCACGGACCGTAATAATGGCCGTATACGTTGCGGTAATGTCCACCATAGGGGTAGTACCAGGGGTCAGAGTACGGGTAGTAACGTCCCTGATAGTAACCACCACCGTAATAGTGGTTGCTGTAGTAATAGGAAGATGAATAGGTTGGCCAATAAACCATGGCGCCCAATCCCCAGTAATTCCCAGGAAAATAGGGACCGGCAACAAACCAGCCGGGCTGGTAACGGCCGTAATACGTGTAGGGGCGATGGTAGTAGCCGCCACTGGCCACGGAGTAGTAGCCATGGGTTGAATAGTGAGGATTGGGGCTGTGGCTGGCACAGGCCGAAAGCAGCAACAACGCCAGCGCCAGAATCGGGATCAGGCCGACGAACCCGGGCGATCTCAGGATTGAGCGGGATGTGTGCTTCATACGGCCTGAAGGCTAGCACGAAGCAGTGAACCTTGCCTGAACGACGCTGCGAAAAAGCCCTTGTCCATGCTCCGGATCACGGTTGTTCCGGATCCACCAGCAAAAGGTTCGCGCCGGCCTGTCCGGCGGCAAAAACCTCGACACGGATATACGCCGCCTGTCCTTCCTGCGCACCAGTCGGTGCTTTCAGCGTGAAGGGCTTCGTGCTCCGCGGCTGGCCGTATTCCTTCCAGCTCAGCTGAACCGGGTTCTCGCGGTAGTCGCGCGCCGGAAATGTGGTTGAACAGGACGTTCTCGGGAAAATCTGGCCGCAACTCACATACTCCCCCGTGGCCGGCACCAGGATAGTGACGTCCTGCACCGGGTAAACCAGGCTGTTGTGAATTTCCACACCGGTGATCTGCAGCGCCGGCCCGGGTGAAGTTTTGGCGTGTTCACCCCGTACCGCGCACCCGGCCAGTGCGACACCGGTTAATACCAGCAGCAACGTTTTGCAAACAGATGACCGTGCGTCCAGGCTAAGCTCCGTTCTGGCCCATGGCGTTATTGACGATTTCGGCCACATCTCCCGACAGTCCCGGAATGGCGGCAATCCGCTGCAGTTCGCGGGTCATCAAGGCCTGCCGGCCCGCATCATAACGGCGCAGCTGGTTGCAGGCGGTTGCCATGCGTGACGCCACCTGGGGATTGATGCGATTCAGCTCGATCACACGGTCGGCCAGCCAGCGATAACCGGAGCCATCCTGCGCGTGAAAGCCGGTGGGATTGGAGAACGAAAAAGCACCCACCAGCGAACGCACCCGGTTGGGGTTGGTGAGGCTGAATGCGGGATGTTGCCGCAGGCTTTCAACCCGTTCACTGGCATCACTGCCCGGCCGGGTCGCCTGCAGTGAAAACCACTTGTCCATCACCAGCGCTTCATCAGCCCAGCGCTGTTCAAACAGCTGCAATGCTTCATCGGCCTCGGGCGCATTGGCATAGACCATGGATGCCAGCGCCGCCATGGAATCCGTCATGTTGTCGCAACTCCGGAACTGCGCCATGGCCAGTCCGGCGCTGGCGGGGACTTCAGCCAGGTAGGACAGGCAGGTATTCTTGAGGCTGCGTTTGGCCATGGCGGCCGCGGAATTCTCATAGGCAACGCCGTCGTTGAACTGTTCATAAATGGCACGCAGACGATCGTGGTGCGCTTCCGCCAGGGCCCGGCGCGTGAATTGCCGAGCGGCATGGATGCCATCCACATCCACCACTCGCATCTGCTCACCGAGGTAATCCTCCGCCGGCAGGTGCAAGGCTTCAGCCAGCAGCGCCGGGTCGGTGTCGTGGTCTTCCAGCAGGGTGCGGAAAGCGGCCGAAAGGTTGGCATCCAGCTGCATGGCCTGGCCCGCGGCGAGGCGGCTGACGTTTTCCAGGATGGCAATTTCCCCCAGCTGCTGCGCGGCCTGCCAGCGCACGAAAGAATCCGGGTCATGCTGCATCAGCACCGCCAGGTCGGCGGCGGAATAATCAAAATGCAACTTCACCGGGGCGGAAAATTCACGCAGCAGGGCCGGCACCGGAGCCACAGGCACGTTGACAAAGCGGAAGCTCTGTTCCCCCCGGTCCAGCTGGAGCACCCGGGTTTCCGTCATTGCGCGGGTTTCACCTTCAAGTTGCAGGGGCAATGACTCTCCCGCCGGCCCCAACAGGCCCATTGCCATCGGAATCAGCAGCGGAAGTTTCTCCGCCTGGTCG
This sequence comes from uncultured Wenzhouxiangellaceae bacterium, assembly GCA_964470455.1. GTDB lineage: Bacteria > Pseudomonadota > Gammaproteobacteria > Xanthomonadales > SZUA-36 > JAWXBM01. The sequence continues at coordinate 3,858 of CAYYCX010000047.1, read as the reverse complement.
TGGGTGGGCGGCGTTTGCTGCCGAAAATGCAGCTGGTAGGTATGTTGCTGCGCATCGTATTCGCCGGTTACACGAACTTCCGGAGTGCCCGACTGGCTGTACCAGCGGCTGAAAAAATCCAGGTCCGTATCGTTGGCATCGGCCATGGCTGCCAGGAAGTCGTCGCAAGTGACTGCCTGGCCGTCATGCCGTTCGAAGTACAGCTTCATGCCACGCTGGAAACCCTCTTCTCCCAGCAACGTGTGGTACATGCGGATGATCGCAGCGCCCTTCTGGTACACCGTCATGGTGTAGAAATTGTTGATTTCCGAATACTGCTCCGGCCTTATGGGATGCGACATGGAGCCCGCATCCTCGGGAAACTGGCGATTGCGCAGCTCCCGCGCATCGCGAATGCGCTTCACGGCCCGCGACTGCATGTCGGAAGAAAATTCCTGGTCGCGGAATACCGTCAGGCCTTCCTTGAGGGTGAGCTGGAACCAGTCGCGGCAGGTGACGCGGTTACCGGTCCAGTTGTGGAAATACTCATGGCCTATCACCGCTTCGATGCCCTGGTAATCGAAGTCGGTGGCCGTATCCGGCCGCGCCAGCACATACTTGCTGTTGAAAATGTTGAGCGACTTGTTTTCCATGGCGCCCATGTTGAAATCATCGGTGGCGACGATGTTGTAGATATCGAGGTCGTACTCGAGATCGAACCGGTCCTCGTCCCAGCGCATCGCGCGGACCAGCGACTCCATGGCGTAGTCGCACTTGTCGATATTGCGGTGTTCGGTATACACGCGCAGCAGCACATTGCGGCCCGAGCGGGTGACAAAATGGTCTTCGATGAACGCCAGGTCGCCAGCCACGAGGGCAAACAGGTAGGAAGGTTTGTGGAATGGATCTTCCCAGACCACCCAGTGCCGGCCATTCCCTGCTTCGCCTGAATCGACGGCATTGCCATTGGAGAGCAGTACCGGGTATTGCGCCCGGTCGGCTTCAATCCGAACCGTATAACGGGTCATGACATCCGGGCGGTCCGGGAAATAAGTGATCTTGCGAAAACCCTCTGCCTCGCACTGCGTGAGCAGGAAATTGCCGGAACCGTACAGGCCTTCCAGCGCGGTATTCTCCTGTGGGCGGATGCGCACCTCGGTCCGGACCACGCACTCTTCCGGCGCTGCGTGAATTTTCAGGTGGTTTTCATCACAGCTGAATTCCTCGTCCTGCAGTTTCCGGCCATCCAGGCTGATGCTGACCAATTCCAGTTGCTGGCCATCCAGGCTGATTTCGTGGGGGCCCCTGCCGGTAACCGCCGACCGGAAACGCATTTCGGAGGTCACGGTGGTCACCTGCGGGCCAATGCTGAAATCCAGAGCCAGTTTTTGCAGTTTCCAGGGATAGGGCGTGTAGTCTTTGCGTCGGATCAGCGGGCGCGGCGTACCTTCTCGCATGTTGTTGCCTGTAATGTGGTTGGCGATAGCCAATGATCGCGGTAGGCCCGTATTATAGGCAGAAGTTCCCCGCCGGACAGGCTTCGGGCCAAATCCGGGGGATTTACCTACACGCCTGAGGTTGTCGCATGCCCGTTGAACCAGAAGCAGGTTTTTTGCCTGATTTTCAGGATGTTGTGAAAGCCGCGGCGAGAATCCGACCGTTTGTCCGGCAAACGCCGCTGCTGCGGGATCGCGCGCTGGATGAAGTGCTGGGCTGCCAGTTGCAGCTCAAGTGCGAGAACCTGCAGGGCAGCGGCTCGTTCAAACTGCGCGGCGCCAGCAACGCCGTGGCCCGGCTGCGCGAACAGGGCATCGAGGGCGATGTGGCCACCCACTCCTCCGGCAACCACGGCGCAGCGCTGGCGTTGGCCGCACGCCTGGACGGGCGCCGTGCGCACGTGGTGATGCCCGAGAACGCATCGCCGTTCAAAATTGCCAACGTGCGGCAGCAGGGCGGCCTCGTGTACTTCTGCCCGGCCAGCCAGGCGGGACGCGAAGCCGGGCTCGACGCCCTGCTGCAACAAGGGCATACCGCCATTCCGCCTTACGACCACGTGGACATCATCGCCGGCCAGGGCACCGCCTGCCTGGAGTTGTTGCAGCAGGCGCCGGATACGGAAGTGGTGATTACACCGGTGGGTGGCGGCGGGCTGGTGGGCGGCACTGCGCTGGTCGCCAGCCACCACGGCATCACCACCATCGGAGCCGAACCCAGCGGCGCTGCCGATACCGCCACCAGCCTGGCACGGGGCGAACGGGTGGACAGCGTGGATGCGGATACCATTGCCGATGGCCTGCGTGCGCTGGTGGGTGTGCGCAACTTTGCCCTGATCCATGAGCGGGTGGACCGGGTGATCACCGTTTCGGACGATGAAATCCGCGCTGCCATGGTGCTGATGTGGCAATACTTCAGGCTGTTGATCGAGCCCTCTTCAGCCGTGGTGGTGGCGGCCATTCAGCAACAGCCCGAAGCCTTCAGGGGCCTGAACGTCGGGGCCATTCTCAGCGGCGGCAACATCACTCCGGACAACTGGCTGGAAACGAGCCGTTGGCAGGCGGAATCATGAGTGGCGAAGAGATGTCGCGCTGCTCCTGGGCGGGAAGCGACCCGCTGATGATCGCTTACCACGACCAGGAATGGGGCCGCCCGGTGTTCGAGGAAACAGCCCTGTTTGAGTTCATCACGCTGGAAGGCGCTCAGGCCGGCCTGAGCTGGCAAACCATCCTGCGCAAGCGCGAGGGCTATCGCAAGGCATTCGCCGGTTTCGATCCGCAACGGGTGGCCGGCTTCGACAGCAAGCGGGTGGAACAGCTTCTGCTGGACCCTTCGATTGTGCGCCACCGCGGCAAGATTGAATCCACCATCAATAACGCCCGGCGCATCCTGTCCTTGTGGAACTCAGGCCAGACCCTCTCCGAAGTTTGCTGGGAACTGGTGGACGGCCGGCCACTGCAGGGTGAAAGGCGCAGCATGGCGGATGTGCCCGGCAGCACCGCCGTTTCGGCGCAGCTCAGCAAGCGCCTGAAAAAGCTGGGTTTTCGCTTTGTGGGCGACACCACCTGCTACGCCTTCCTGCAGGCTGCCGGGCTGGTAAACGATCATGTGTTGGGCTGCCCGCAGCACGCTGAGTGTGTGAAGTTGGGCCTGGAGCTGGATCAGTGCCTGGCATCCGCATCCGCTTTGCGGCGCAAATCCTCGGCGCGCTCCATGAAATCTTCCACCGAGGTCCCCGGCCGTAACTGAAACGCCGGCGGCAGCAACAGCGGATCCAGCCATGGCAGGCTGCTGAACTGGGTTTTCTCGATGAAACTTCCCGCCGCGGTCGAGCCAAATACCAGCAGGGCCACAAAGCCGGCAATGCCAACCTGCCGGCGCTGGCTCAATTGCCCGAAGTAGCGCAGGTGCGCATAAACCACCAGCCCGAGAATCAGCATTCGTGCCAGCCAGCGCAACCACCACACCAGCGCGCCCAGGTCCAGGCCAAAACCCACCACGGACAACAGCTGCGCTGCGGCAAACAGCGCCACCACTCCGGCAAACGCAATCGACAGATGCGCCACGAAATGCGCCCGGTGGCTGAGTATCCGGTTCATCAGCGACCAGAAGCCCGCCCAGGTGAAGATGCCGATCACCGGATAACTGATGTTCTCGGCTATGGCCAGCCATTCCGCGTGCGCGGGATTGTCCAGCAATTCATCGGCATACAAAACCAGCATGGCCAGGAGCGCAAGACCCACCAGCACCCACGGGCTGGCCAGCAGCGACAACAATCCCAGCCGGGTGGTATCGCGCAGTGCCGGCGCCACGGTGCTGCCACGCGGATGAAACAGCAACTGGCTGTGGCCAAAATGCAGGATTTTTCCCTGGTGCAGCGACAAG
>CAYYCX010000046.1:0-29594 GCA_964470455.1 uncultured Wenzhouxiangellaceae bacterium | reverse complement strand
TCGGCCCCAACTGCCCCGGCATCATCACCCCGGGCCAATGCAAGATCGGCATCATGCCAGGGCAGATCCACAGCCCGGGCCGGGTAGGCGTGGTGTCGCGTTCCGGCACGCTCACCTACGAAGCGGTTTACCAGACCACCCAAGCCGGCCTGGGACAATCCACTTGTATCGGCATCGGTGGCGACCCGATCCAGGGCATGAACTTCGTGGACGTGCTGGAGCTGTTCCAGGCCGATGACGACACCGATGGCATCATCATGGTGGGTGAAATCGGCGGGTCCGCGGAGGAAGATGCAGCGGCTTATATCCAGGCTCACGTTACCAAGCCGGTAGTGGCCTACATCGCCGGCGTCACGGCGCCTCCCGGCAAACGCATGGGCCATGCCGGCGCCATCATCGCCGGAGGCAAGGGTACCGCTGAAGCCAAGTTCGAAGCGCTTGAGGCCGCGGGGGTGACCACAGTGAAATCACCGGCGGATCTCGGTGCGGCCATTTCCGCAAAACTGTAGGAGGGGCTTTAGCCCCGACCTGGTTCCACCTTCGCGGCTGAAACCGCTCCTGCGCCCTTGAGGCAGAAATACCCATGATCCGCCTGGCGCTGGCACAACATGATTTCCTGGTCGGCGATGTGGACGGCAACCTGGCCAAAGCCCAATCGCTGGTCCGGCAGGCCCGCGAACATTCCGCTGATCTCATCGTGTTTCCGGAGATGGCTCTCTCGGGCTATCCGGCGGAAGACCTGCTGCTGCGTCCCGGTTTCCAGCGCCGCTGCAAGGAAGTGCTGCAGGAACTGGCGGCTGGCGTACACGGCATCGACGTACTGGTCGGCCATCCCTGGACCGAAGGCGGGCAGCGGTTCAATTCCGCCAGCTGGATCCGCGATGGCCGCATCATCGGCCAGTACCACAAGCATTGCCTGCCCAATTACGCCGTGTTTGACGAACGGCGCTATTTCAGCCCCGGCCTCGAGCCGCTGGTGATCGAGCTCAAGGGTTGCCGCATGGGCGTCATCATCTGCGAAGACGCCTGGGAGCGTGAACCGGCCCTGCAGGCCCGCGAGGCCGGCGCTGAGCTGCTGCTGATTCCCAATGCCTCGCCTTATCGCGACGACAAGCTGGCAGCCCGCGAACAACTGCTGGCGCAGCGCTATGCCGATACCGGTTTGCCGATGGTCTATTGCAATCTGGTGGGTGGCCAGGACGAACTGGTGTTCGACGGCCGCAGCATGCTGTTTGGCCGTGACGGGCAATGCGCCGCCACCGGGCCGCTGTGCGAAGAAGCCTTGTTGCTGGCGGAGTATGAACCGGCCGGTGGTTGCCTGCAGGCGCTCGATTGGGCTGCGGCGCCGTCCGATCCGCTGGAGGAAATTTACCGCGTGCTGAAAGTCGGGCTGCGCGACTACGTGGCCAAGAACGGTTTCACCGATGTGGTGTTTGGCCTGTCGGGTGGCATCGATTCATCGCTGGTGCTGGCCCTGGCGGTGGACGCGCTCGGCGCTGATCACGTGCACACGGTGATGATGCCTTCGCGGCATACCTCCGGCCTGAGCATTGAAATGGCCCAGCAACAGGCAGTACAGCTGGGCGTGGATCACCGCGTCATCAGCATCGAGCCGGCGTTTGAAGCGCTGCTGACGGTGTTGCAGCCATCCTTCCAGGGCCAGGAAGAGGGCCTGGCGGAAGAAAACCTGCAGGCGCGGGTGCGCGGCAACCTGGTGATGGCCTTGTCGAACAAGTTTGGCTGGCTGCCGCTCGCTACCAGCAACAAGAGCGAGACGGCGGTGGGCTATTGCACCATTTACGGTGACATGTGCGGCGGTTTCGCGCCGCTGATGGACTGCCTGAAAACCCGCGTGTATGACCTCAGCCGCTGGCGCAACCGGCAGGGTGAAGTGATTCCGGAAGCCGTCATTACCCGCCCGCCCTCAGCCGAACTGCGGCCCAACCAGGCCGACCAGGATTCATTGCCGCCCTACGAGGTGTTGGACCAGGTGCTGCGGCATTACGTGGAGCAGGATTGGTCGATAGCGCAAATTGTCGCGGAGGGTTTTGATGCGGACATGGTGCGGCGGGTGGCGCGGCTGGTGCTGCTGAACGAATACAAACGCCGGCAGGCTGCGCCGGGAACCCGCATCACCCACCGCGCCTTCGGCCGCGACCGGCGTTATCCCATCAGTTCGGGTTGGCGGGAGTAATCTGCAGGAGCGAGCCACGCTCGCGACCCGGGTGTGGAATGTCGGCAGCATGGCTTCCTCCCACTTGAAATATCCGGCCATGCTGTCTGTAGGAGCGAGCCACGCTCGCGACGTGCAGCGCTCAAGCGACTAGTCAAACGGCCAAAGTCGATCGGCCCAACTGCGCTTCTTCTTGCGGCCCTGCACGTAGTAGTTATCGGGATAATTGAGTTCCAGTACCTGCATGGCGCCATCCGCCAGATCCGGCAGTGACAGTTCGGTATAGGCCTTGTGCATCACCACCAGCGCGTCGGCGTTCTGCGGTGTGCCGGGGTAATTCTCCAGCGCGAAGCGGGCCCGGTTGGCGGCGGCCACGTAAGCCTTGCGGCGCATGTAGTAATTGGCTACTTCCACTTCATAGGCCGCCAGGTTGTTGCGCAGGAACACCATGCGCTGGCGGGCATCGGCTACGTAGCGGCTGTCGGGATAGCGGCGGATCAGTTCGTTGAAATCGTTGAAGGCATCACGTGCCGCCGACTGGTCACGGTCATGCACGCGATTCGGCATCAGCCGTTCCAGGAAGCCCATGTTTTCTTCGAAATTCACCAGGCCTTTCAGGTAGTAGGCATAGTCCACGTTCGGATGCGTGGGATAGGTGCGGATGAAGCGGTTCAATGATGACAACGCATTTTCCGGCTCGCGCGCCTTGAAGTAGGCATAGGACAGGTCCAGCATCGATTGCTCGGTATAACGGCCGAAGGGGTAGCGGGTCTGCAGCTGCTTGTAAGTCAGGATGGCGCGGTCCCAGGACTGGTTGTCGAGATACTTCTTGGCATCGTCATACAGCTCCTGGGCGGTGCGTTCCTCTTCAAATGCCCGGTCCTTGCGGCAACCCGTGGTTACCAGCAACAGCCCTACCATGGCCAGGGCCAGCAGCCGCATGCTGCGGGACGGTACGGAATAGCGGGAATTCATTGACATAGTCGAACCACTGAAACGCAAGTGCGGGCATCATAGCCGAATCGGCCGGCATGATACAGTGTGACCACCCATTGACAGCCGACCCGCCGCGCCCGTTTCCCGAAACCAGCCATGTCTGAATCAACCACGCTCCATACCACACCGCCGGCCGCCATTGCCGGCCAGGCCGATATCCGGTTGCAGGCCACCGCTGCTGCAACCGACCACGGCAAGCGTCTCGACCAGGTGGCCGCAGCCCGGTTTGCCGACTATTCGCGTGGCCAGTTGCAGAAATGGATTCGCGGTGGCGAGCTCACCGTCAATGGCCGTCATGAGAAGCCCACCTACAAGGTACAAACCGGCGATAAATTGCTGCTCCAGGCCCAGCCGGAAGCGCGGGATGAGGCCGTTCCCCAGGATATTCCTCTCGATGTGCTGTTCAGCGACCAAGACCTGCTGGTACTGAACAAACCCGCCGGCATCGTGGTGCACCCGGCCGCTGGTAACCGCGATGGCACGCTGCAGAATGCATTGCTGCATTTCGATGCCAACCTGGCGGTGTTGCCGCGCTCGGGGCTGGTGCACCGTCTCGACAAGGACACCAGCGGCGTGATGGTGGTGGCCCGTTCGCTGCGCGCCCACCACAGCCTGGTGGCGCAGCTGCAATCGCGCAGCATGAGCCGGGTGTACGAAGCGGTGGCAGTGGGCGAGATCCGCCGCCGCGGCACCGTGGATGAACCCATCGCCCGCCATACACGCGACCGCAAGCGCATGGCGGTGGTGAAGGGCGGCAAGAACGCAGTCAGCCATTATCGCGTGCTGCAGTCTTTCAACGGCTTCACCCATATCGAAGTCGCGCTGGAAACCGGCCGCACCCACCAGATCCGGGTGCACATGGCCCATCTGGGGCATCCGCTGGTAGGGGATTCCACTTATGGCCGCAAACCGCGCTCGGTCAAGGGTATGAGCCCGGAACTGGTGGCGGCCATCAAGGCATTTCCACGGCAGGCACTGCATGCGCGGTACCTCAGCCTTCAGCATCCGGCCGACCAGCGCGAATTGCGTTTCGAAGCGCCGTTGCCGGAGGATTTTCTCGGTTTGCTGAAAGTGCTTCGAGAGCGGGCAACGGCGTGACAGACTGGATCATTCCAGACTGGCCGGCGCCCGCTTCAGTGCGGGCGCTTTCCACAACCCGTTCGGGCGGGTTCAGCAAAGAGCCATGGCACAGCCTGAACCTGGGAACCAACAGCGGTGACGATCCTGCTGCCGTGGCGCGCAACCGCACGTTGCTCGCGGAGCACCTGCCGGCGGAACCACGCTGGCTGCAGCAGGTGCATGGCACCAGGGTATTACGCCACCTGGGGACCGCAACATCGCCGGCAAGCCCTGGCAACACCACACGGCGGGGAAGCCCGAGCAACGCCTCATCGCCGGGAAACGCGGGCAACGATGCAGGCGCCGGAGATCAGGAAGTTGCGCCGGAGCGCGCCACCTTGGATCCCATGCCACCTGAAGCGGACGCGCAGTGGAGTGATTCCAGATTTGCGGTCTGCGCGGTGCTGACGGCCGATTGCCTGCCGGTGCTGTTCTGTGACCGTCGAGGCACCCGCGTGGCGGCGGCCCATGCCGGCTGGCGCGGCCTGGCCGCCGGTGTGCTGGAAAATACCGTGGCGGCCATGGGCGTTCCTCCACCGGAGTTACTGGCCTGGCTGGGTCCGGCCATCGGACCGGCGGTTTACCAGGTGGGAGATGAAGTCCGCGCGGCATTTCTTGCGGCAGACCGTGAGACCGGCGCCAGCGAGACCGAACTGCTGGAAGCGGCGAGAGCATTCCAGCCGGACGGAGACCGCTGGCTGTTTGACCTGTATGCCATGGCGCGCATTCGCCTGCGGCAAGCCGGGGTCGGCCACATCAGCGGCGGCGGCTTCTGCACCTTCAGTGATGCCGAACGCTTCTATTCCTATCGCCGCGACCGCATCACCGGCCGCATGGCGAGCCTGGTGTGGTTGGCGTAGGAGGGGCGCCAGCCCCGAAAACCCAACGTGTCGGCGCTCAAGCGCCTCCTACGGCCAGGGTTTGCCGAGTTGCTGGTAGTAGGCCTGCAAGGCTGATTGCAGGTCTGGATTGTCGGGCTGCCGCTGCAAAGCGGTTTCCAGCACCTTGATGGCTTCATCCCGCTGGCCGCTCTCCCACAGGGCAACGCCATACACGTAGGCATAGCGCGATTGCGCCGGGTCCAGCCGGGCAGCCTCTGCCAGGTAAGCCAGTGAATCCGGCAGGTGTTGCTGCCGGACCAGCAACAGGCCCATGGCGTGCTGTGCGGTGGCGCTTTCCGGTGCCAGGGTGACAGCTTGCTGCAGCAGCGTTGCTGCCTGCGCATCCATGCCGCTCTGCCGGTAGAGATCGGCCAGGTTGAGCAGCGCGGGAATGAATCCGGATGAAATTCGCAAGGCCTGCCGATAAGCCCGCTCGGCGTTTTCCGGCTGGCCTTGGCTGCCCAGGAACACACCCAGGTTGAGCAGGCTCTCAGGTGTGTCGCCGTTCAGTTTCAGCCAGTCCAGGTACTCCTGCTGCAAAGTCCTCAATTTGCCCTGGCCATTGGCCGGGAGCTGTTGCGGGCTGATATCGGCCAGCCGCGCAGCCACATTCATGCGCACCAGTTTGCTCGGATCGGCAATCAGCGGTTGCAGCATGGCGTAGCGGTTCGGGCCGGGCAGGAATTCCAGCGCATAAACGGCTGCCGCGCGCATCAGCGGGCTGTCGGCCGCCAGCTGGGATTGCAGGAACGGAATGGCTTCCTCGCCCGGAAAGCGGCCGCTTTCCTGGATGGCTGTGGCGCGCAGGATCTCCGGTTGCTTGGAATCGTTGGCAATCGCCGCCAGTCCCGGTATGGCGCTCGAGTGATTGGCCCGAGCAGCGGTGAACACCTGCGTGTGCTGGTAGCGAGGTTCGGCATCGGGATACCAGCCCTTGATCGCGGCCGCGGCCCATTCGGGATCCTGATCGCTGTGACAGCGGTTGCAGGCATTGGGAATATCGAGTTCGCCGGTCAGTTCCGGCTGCGGCACACGGAAGCTGTGATCCCGCCGCGCATCCACCCCCATGTAGGTGGTGGCCGGCATATGGCAGCTCACACATTCAGCGCCTTCAGTGCCGGCTGGATGATGGTGGTGCGAGGGCTGGTCAAACACTTCCGGCCGGTGACATTGCGCGCACACCGCATTGCCTTCGGCCACCAGCTGGCCGCTGTGGGGCTGGTGGCAGTTGGTGCAGCTCACGCCTTGCTGGTACATGCGGCTTTGCAGGAATGAACCATACACGTACACCTCGTCCAGCACCTGGCCATCGGCGTAGTACAGCGGCTCCTCGATCAGCCGCAGCTGGAACAGGTCGTTGTAATCCTTCCCGGCATGGTCCTCGTCCATCTCGGCGCGGCGTGAATGGCAGGCGGCACAGGTTCCGAGTTGGCCGTGGGCATTGCCCTGGCCCTGGTTCCTGAACGTCGGCTTGTCACCATCGGCAACAAAGGGCCCGGAGGTGCCGAGGTCATTGCTGAATCCCGGATTGGGCGCGGCACGATTGCTGATGGCCCAGTCAAAGTGCGGCTTGCCAGGTCCGTGGCAGGCTTCGCAGCCGACCGTCATTTCGGCCCAGGTGGTGTTGTAGGTGTTCTTGCCCGGGTCATAATTTTTTTCCAGGCGGGTGGAATGGCAATTGGCGCAGCGGCTGTTCCAGTTCTGGAAGCTGCCGGTCCAGTGCAGCGCGTCCTCGTGGGCGATGGCGCCGCCAGGATCGCTCTCCGGATACAGGTGAAACCAGCGCTGCCCGCCCTCGTCCTCGGGGCGCGTGTCCCACACAATGTTCAGGGCCTGGTAGCGGCCGTCCGGGAACGCGATCAGGTACTGCTGCAGCGGCTCAAAACCGAAGGTATGGCTGATCTCAAAAGTTTCCAGTTCACCGGCTGCATTGTCAGTCTCCACCATGAACTTTCCGCCTTCACGAAAGAAGCGGTGGGTGAGCCCGCCGTACTCGAAGGTGGCGTTGTTGAAATCGCCCAGCACCGTTTGTGCGGTGGCAGCCTGCATGGCCTTGAAATGGTGGGATTCGGTCCAGTCCCGGAACTCCGGCTGGTGGCAGCCCTGGCACACCTGGCTGCCCATGAAGCGTTCATCCGCCTGGTTCACTCCCGACCAGAGCAGGAACAGGAGGAACGGCAGCAGGTGGCGCGCGAGGGTCGTCAACCGTCAATTGCCGCCAGCCGTTCGCACAGCCCGGCAGTGGCTTCTTCCGGGGTGCAATGGGCGAAAACAAAGCGCGCCATGTCGTCATGGCCGGGCCACATGAAAAACTCGGCACCGGCTTCTTCCAGCGCTTTGAAGCCGGCCGCTGACCAGCGCACAAACACTTCGTTGGCTTCAACCGGGAATGCGAGTTCCGCGGTCGGGTGTTGTTCCACCGCAGCGGCAAACTCTGCTGCCCGCGCATTGGCATGGCCGGCCAGGCGCAGCCACAGGCCGTCTTCGATATAGGCCAACAGCTGTGCCGAGACAAAACGCATCTTGCTGAGCAGGTGGCCGGAACGCTTGCGCATGCGTTCAGCGTGATCCATCGCAGCCCCATTCGTGGACTTGTCGCCAAACATCAGCAGGGCTTCGGCGGCGAAGCAGCCGTTTTTGCTGGCGCCGAATGACAACATGCTCACGCCCGCCTGCCAGGTGGTTTCACCGGGACTGCAGCCCAGGGTGGCCACGGCATTGCCAAAACGCGCGCCGTCCATGTGCACCGGCATGCCGAACATGGCGGCCGCACCGCAGAGTTCGGCGATTTCGGCGGGCTGGTAGACGGTGCCGGCTTCGGTGCTTTGCGTCAGGCTGAGCGCTGAAGGCAGATAGCTGTGCACGCCATGGCCTTCATTGGTTTTGACGGCAGCCTGTAACCGGCCTGCCTGCAACTTGCCGTGATCGCCATCCACTGCCACAAGGCGCAGGCCATGGCCAAAAAATTCCGGCGCGCCGCCTTCGTCGTTCAGGATGTGCGCGCCGCTGTGGCAATACACCGAGCCCCAGGCCGGCGCCATGCAACTGAGGGCAATGCTGTTGGCTGCCGTGCCGGTGCTGACCGGCAGCACTGCAACATCGGTGCCGAACAGCTCGCTGAATGCGCGATCGAGCTGGTTGCTCCATTTGTCTTCGGCGTAGGACCAGGCAGTGCCCCGGTTGGCGGCCATCAGGGCGGCCTGGATTTCCGGCGCGGCCGGGGTTTCGTTGTCACTGCGGAAATTCAGTTCCATGGGGGTGTCATCATCGTTGGGGGTTGATTGTGGCCCTGGCGCAGGATCAACTGCAGGGCATGAAGCACAGGATTATAGGCAAGCGTCAGGGAGTTGTCCTGCTGGATGCCTGGTCTGTCATGCCGCGATCGGGTCGGTGTTCGGGTCGGCGTTCGGGGGCGGCGTTGGGGTCGGTGTGCGGATTGGCGTTCGGACTGGCGTTCGGACTGGCGTTCGGACTGGCGCTTGGGCCGGCATCCATCGGCCCGATGCTGGCAGCCGGTATGCCGCGCTGGGATAATGCGCCGCCATGGAATCATTGAACAGGAAGGGGCCGGCAACACCGCAGCAGGACGTGGCGACGTTCGAGCAGGCCCTGGGCCGTATCCAGGTTGCAGATGCCGCCTGGTGTCGCTCGCAACTGCAGGAAATCAGCCGCCGGCTTGAAGCCAGCAAGCCGGTGGACAAGGCATTGGCCCGCTTGAGTGAGCGCATCCAGCAGTCCTGGGAGCGGGTTGAGCAGCGCCGCTCAGCACGGCCTGCCGTCAGCCACGACCCGGCCCTGCCGATTTCGGCAGCCAGCGGGGAGATCCTCGCAGCCCTGGATACACACCAGGTGCTGGTCGTGGCCGGAGAAACCGGTTCGGGTAAAACTACCCAGCTGCCGAAAATGCTGTTACAGGCCGGCTTCGGCTGCCGTGGCCAGATCGGCTGCACGCAGCCGCGCCGGATTGCGGCCACCGCGATGGCCGCGCGGGTTTCCGAGGAGCTGCAAACGGAGCTGGGCAGCGCGGTGGGTTACCAGGTGCGCTTTCGCGAACGCGTCAGCAAGGACAGTTACATCAAGTTCATGACTGATGGCGTGCTGCTGGCGGAGACGATTCGCGACCCGCTATTGCTGGCCTATGACGCCATCCTTATCGATGAAGCGCACGAACGCAGCCTCAATATCGACTTCCTGCTGGGTTACCTGAAAACCCTGTTGCCCAAACGGCCGGACCTGAAAGTCGTCATTACCTCCGCCACCATCGACACGGAGAAATTCAGCAAGCACTTTGATCAGGCGCCCGTCATCACGGTATCCGGCCGCGGTTACCCGGTGGAGATCGAGTACCAACCGCTGGCCGGTTCAGGTGGCAGCTCTGAGGCGGGAGATGAAAAAGAACCCGGCGACAAAGACCTTTACCGCGGCATCGCCGACGCGGTGAAGCGCCTGACCCGTATTGACCCGCGCGGCGATATCTTGGTGTTCCTGTCGGGTGAGCGCGAAATCCGCGAAGCGGGAGATTACCTGCAACGTGAAGCCCTGCCGCATACCGAAGTGCTGCCGCTGTACGCGCGGCTGTCATCAGCGGAGCAGCAGCGGGTATTTCATCCCGGGCCGCAGCGCCGCATCATCCTAAGCACCAACGTGGCGGAAACGTCGTTGACCGTGCCGCGCATCCGCTTCGTGATCGACAGCGGCCTGGCGCGTATCAGCCGCTATGCCCACCGCGCACGCATCCAGCGCCTGCCCATCGAGCCGATTTCACAGGCCAGCGCCAACCAGCGTGCCGGCCGTTGCGGACGCCTCGGCCCCGGCACCTGCATACGCCTCTACGAGGAAGAGGATTTCAGGCTGAGGCCGGAATTCACCGAACCGGAAATCCTGCGCACCTCGCTGGGGTCGGTGATCCTGCGCATGCTGGTCATGGGTCTTGGGGAAGTGGAAGACTTCCCGTTCATCGACTCGCCCGCCCCGCGCATGATCAACGAGGCTTACGACCTGCTGGTGGAGCTGCAGGCCATCGATCGGGAGCGCCGCCCGACGGAACTCGGGCGCCAACTGGATCGCTGGCCGCTGGACCCGCGCCTGGGGCGAATGGTGGCCGAAGGCGCACGACGGGGCTGCCTGGAGGACGTGCTGGTGCTGGTGGCGGCACTGAGCATCCAGGATCCGCGCGAGCGGCCGCTGGACCGGCAACAGGCGGCCGACCAGGCACACCAGCCTTACCAGGACGAAAAAAGCGATTTCGCCGGATTGCTGAAGCTGTGGCTGCACCTTCGGCAGCAACGCAAACAGCTTACCGGTAACCAGTTCCGCAAACTCTGCAAACGTGAGTTCCTGAACTGGCAACGGGTGCTGGAATGGTTCGATCTCTACCAGCAGTTGCGTGACCAGGCCCGCGAGGAGAGGCTCAGGCTGAGTGGCGGGCACGGCAGCTATGAGCAGGTGCATCAGGCCCTGCTGTCTGGCATGCTCAGCCACGTGGGGCTGAGGCACCCTGAAGACGGCAGTTACACCGGCGCGCGGCAGCGCAGTTTCCGGATATTTCCCGGCTCTGGCCTGTTCGGAAAGACACCGAAATGGATCATGGCTGCCGAAGTGGTGGAAACCACGCGCGCCTGGGGTCGCATCAATGCCCAGATAGAACCGGACTGGATAGAACAACAGGGTGAGCATCTCTTAAAGCGGCATTATTTCGATCCGCACTGGTCGCGTAAATCCGGCCGGGTGCAGGCCTGGGAGCAGGTCAGCATGTTCGGCCTGGTGGTGGTGGAAAAGCGCCGCGTGGACTATGGCCGTATTGCGCCTGCCGAAGCCCGCGAAATTTTTGTCATGGAGGCGCTGGTGCGCGGCGAGCTGGACCTGCGGTCCGGCTTCCTCAGGCACAATGCAGCGGTGCGCGAAGAAGTCGCCGCACTCGAAGACAAGCGCCGCCGCCATGACCTGCTGGCCGATGAGCACACGGTGTTTGATTTCTTCGCCGCGCGGGTGCCGGAAAACGTGCATGATGCGCGGTCATTCTCGAAATGGCTGGAACGGATCGGGCCCAAGGGCCGCGAGCAGCTGTATCTCGGCCACGATGTGTTGTTGCGTGACGATGCGGCAGCCGTACCCGAGGAACAGTTCCCCGATCATCTGGTCCTGGCCGGCCATGAATTTGCCCTGGAGTATCACTTCGAGCCCGGCCACGAAGCCGATGGGGTGACCCTGGTGGTGCCGCTGGAGCGCCTGAACACGCTGGATGCCAATCGCCTGCAGTGGCTGGTGCCCGGTTTGTTGCGCGAGAAGCTGGTGGCTTTGATCCGGGCTCTGCCCAAACCCCTGCGTCGAGCATTGACGCCGGTTCCACGGTTTGCCGATGCGCTGCAGCAGGCGCTGTCAGGGCATGAAAGCGAATCCCTGCTGGCTGCCTGTGCGCGGGAATTGCGGCGCATGACCGGGCTGGAGTTGCAGGCGGCGGACTTCAACGAAGCTGCACTGGAGCCACATTTGCGCATGCGGATTCGCGTGGTGGACGAAAAGGGTAAGGAATTGGCGGCGGGGCGTGAGCTTGAAGCCCTGCAGGAACAGCACGGTGAAAAAGCCCAGCGCCAGTTCATGGACCGCCAGGGCAAGGGCGTGAACCGTGATGATGCGCAAAGCTGGGAGTTCGGCCAGCTGCCCCAACAACAGCAAACCAGAAGCGGTGCGCTGGCCTGGCCGGCCCTGGTGGACCAGCAGCATGCCGTGGGCCTGCGGCTGTTCGATACCTTTGGCGATGCCTGGCTTTCGCACCAGGCCGGGGTGTTGCGCCTGTTGCGCATCCAGCTCAGTGACAAACTCGCGTGGCTGCACAAACACCCAGGGCTCAGCCGGGAATGCCAGCTGGCGTGGTCAGCGTTGGGCAAAGTGGAATCGCTGGTAGGGGACCTGGTGGACAGCAGCCTGGCGCTGGCCGCGGGTGATACCTGGGTCATTCGCGATACCCGGGCTTTTGAACAGCTGGCAGTCCAAGTGCGCAGCAAGGTCGGCGGCATCAGCCGGCAACAAGCGGACATCCTGAATGACATCATTCCCCGTGTCACCCGCCTGCAACGGGATATCGGCAAGGGCGGCATGAAGCTGCCGCAGGAGAGCCTGCTGGATGTGCAGGAACAGCTTTCCGACCTGGTGTATCCCGGCTTCCTGGCGGAACTGGAACCCGGGCATCTTCCGCATTTCCCGCGCTACCTGGCGGCCATCGAGGAGCGTCTGCAGCAGGCGGCGCTGAACCCGCAACGTGAACTGCAGCGGCTAAATGAAGTTGCGCCGTTCCAGCGCCTGTATCGTGAAAGGCTGGAATCGGGAGCGGATTACGATGAGGCCCTGGACACATTCCGCTGGCTGCTGGCCGAGTTCCGGGTTTCAGTGTTTGCGCAGCGCCTCGGCACGGATGGCAAGGTGTCGGCCAAACGCCTGCAGCACGCCTGGCAGGAAGTGTTGTAGGAGGGGCTTCAGCCCCGACAGGTGCAGATTCGGCGCTAAAGCGCCTCCTACATCATCTCCTTCAGCCCTGTCACAACATTTTCCACCCCGCTTTCCTATAATGGCACTCGGTCCCTGGTGTTCTGTCTTTCGGAATGGCTCACCCTTTCAATGAATCTGCCTGAAGCTATCATCAACTCCACTGCAGCGCCCAAGGCTGCTTCGCGGCGACACTCGCGGGCGGCATCGGTGGCTGAGTGGCTGGACGGTTACCAGGCCTCGGTGGGCAACGCCGCCGTAATCTGCCGGCAACTGTTCGCTGACCTGCCCGCGAACGGCTGGCAACCGGGCCAGGATGAAGGCCTGATGCTGGAATTGCTGGAAGTGCTGCAGGCATTGTCGCCCGACCCCGATACTGTGTGCTGCGCCATGATCCTGGCGGCGCGCAGCCATGGGCTGGACAGCAGTACCCTGGCGGCCAGCCTTCCCGCGTCGGTGGCGCGGCAGCTGGCCGATCTCGACCAGCTCAAGCGTTACGAATCGCCCGACCACACCAACGTCAGCCACAAAAATGCCGAAGGTCTGCGGCGTTTGCTGCTGGCGCTGGTGCAGGATGTGCGCGTGGTGCTGGTCGACCTGGCCTGGCAACTGGTGTTGTTGCGGCGTGCCAGGGAAAATCCGGAAAGCGCGCTGGCGCTGGCGCAGGAAACCATGCTGATCCATGCGCCGCTGGCCAACCGGCTGGGCGTGTGGCAGCTTAAATGGGAACTGGAAGACCTGGCCTTCCGCATCGAGCATCCAGATCAGTACCAGAAAATTTCCAGCCTGGTGGCCGAGCAGCGCACCGAGCGCGAAGCGTTCATCAACGGCTTCATGGCCCGGCTGGTGAAAGCCCTGGACGAGGCGGGCATTCACGCGCGCGTCAAGGGCCGGCCCAAGCACATCTACAGCATCTGGCGGAAAATGCAGCGCAAGGGCCTGGACTTCCACGAGCTGTTCGACGTGCGCGCCGTGCGCGTGCTGGTGGACGACGTGCCCGCCTGCTACAGCGTGCTGGGGCTGGTGCACACCCTGTGGCAGCCGATCCCGGGCGAGTTTGACGACTACATCACCACTCCCAAGGGTAACAATTACCAGTCCCTGCATACCGCGGTTTCCGACGAGGAAGGCCGCGCGGTGGAGGTGCAGATCCGCACGCAAGCCATGCATGAACATGCCGAGCTGGGCGTGGCGGCGCACTGGCGCTACAAGGAAGGCGGCCCGGCCGACCCGGGCTTTGAAAAGAAAATCGCCGTGATGCGGCAGTTGCTGGAAGCCTCAAGCGACGAACTGGATGATGAAAGCCTGCTGGAAAGTTTCCATTCCGCCACCAGCGAGGAGCGCGTGTACGTGCTCACACCCAAAGGCCAGGTGGTGGACCTGGTGGCCGGCGCCACCGTGCTGGATTTTGCCTACCACGTGCACACCGAAGTGGGTCATCGCTGCCGCGGCGCCAAGGTCAATGGTCGCATCGTCAACCTGACGCACGTGGTCAGCACCGGCGACCGGATTGAAATCCTGACCGGCAAGAATCCCGGCCCCAGCCGCGACTGGCTGAATCCGCGGCTGGGCTATATCCGTGGCGCGCGGGCCCGCAGCAAGGTGCGGCAATGGTTCAAGAAAGAGAGCCGTGATGACAACCTGGCCGCGGGCCGTGAGTCGGTTGAAAGCGAGGCCAAACGGCTTGGGCTGGACAGCCGCAACCTGTTGCCAGTGGCGCAGCGTTTTGGCCACAACCTCGTTGATGACCTGTACGTGGCGGTGGGTAGCGGCGACCTGACTGTGGGGCAGGTGGTCGGCGCGATGGAGCGGTTGCGAGCCGACCAGGAGGCTCCCACCGGCCTGGATGCCCTGACCCGCACACCGGCGCGCCAGCGCACACCGGCTCCGCGGTCGCCCGATGACCTCACCATCGAAGGCGTGGGCAACCTGGTGACGACGATGGCCAAATGCTGCCAGCCGGTGCCCGGCGACCCCGTGGTGGGCTACATCACGCGTGGTCGCGGCGTCACCATCCACCGCGAGGATTGCCGCCAGGCATTGCGCTGGAGCGAGGAAAACAACCCGCGCCTTCTGAAGGTGAACTGGGGCCGCAAACCGGCCACGCGCTACCCGGTGCAGGTGTTGATACGGGCTTACAGCCGGCGCGAGTTGCTGCGCGATGTATCCAATGTGTTTGCCGGCTCGGACGCGGTGGTGACCGATTCATCCAGCCGGCTGGATGATGCCACCGATGAAGTCACCATCCGGCTGAACCTGAGGGTGCGGGATTACGAGCAGCTCAGCGAGTTGCTGACCCGCATCAACAGCGTGCCCAACGTGATCGAAGCCCGGCGTGTGGCGGAAGTGTAGGAGGGGCGCCAGCCCCGACCACACCGCCTCGTCGGGGCTGGCGCCCCTCCTACGGGGATTCGAGCAACGCGGCCAGCTGGGTTTTGGCGGCGTCCAGCGAGAAATGCTGCTGCACATTCCGCAGCCCGCCCTGCGACAACTTTTCCCACAGCGCCTGGTCCTGGTACAAACGAACTACCGCCGCGGCAAAATCCTTCGGGCTTTCGGCCACCAGCACATCCTCGCCATCAACCGCGTGCAGGCCCTCCACCGCGGTAGGCGTGGCCACCACCGGTTGGCCGCGGCTCATGCTCATGTTCACCTTGCCCTTCACGCCCGCGCCATAGCGCAATGGCGCCACAGCCAGGCGGCAGCCGTCCAGCCAAGGTTCCAGCTCCTCAACAAAGCCGTGGAACACCACGCCATCGCCCTGCAGGCTTCTGATCCGCTCCGGCGCCTTGCTGCCGATCAGGTGAAACTGCACGCCCGGCAGTCTTTCCCGTACCAGTGGCCAGATGCTGTTCACAAACCACAGCGCCGCGTCGATGTTGGGTGGGTGCTGGTATCCGCCGACGAAAAACAGGTCCTTGCGATCGGCAAAGCCCGCCTGGCTGCCGGCCACGTGGTGAATGTTGGAGAGGATTTCGATGCGGGCATCGGGTACTTCCGTGCGCAGCACTGCCTGCTCCACGGGTGAAACCACCAGCGTGACATCGGACTGGCGGATCACCGATAGCTCCGAGCGCCTGGTCTGCGCGGCCACGCGGCGCAGCGGCAGGCTGTTTTCCAGCTCCGCCAGGCGTTCTTCACGCAGGTAGTGCAGGTCCACCGTGTCGAAGATGAACCTGGCCTTTGGGCAGTACTTGCGCACCAGCGCCAGGTAGTTCGCGGCGACATAATGCCGGCTGACCATCACGTGATTGAATTCCGGACCGCGTTCGCGGAAAAAGTCCTGCAACGAGGCGATCCAGGGGTTGTACAGCACCTCCACGCCGGCTGCCTGCAGGGCCTCGGAATAGCGGCCGGCAAAACCGCGGTTGTCGGCGAAGAATGTCACGCCGTAGCCCATTTGCTGCAGGCAATCAAACACATGGCGAAGCCGCAGGCTGCCGGAATCCTGGTCCGGCTCCGGCGTGTAGGCGTCGATCACCAGTACCCGGCCTTTGAGCCGGTGGTCGCGGGCGCGGCGAATCTCGCGCCGGTCGTCCGGGTTGACGATCGGTTCGGGGTAAGCCTTCAGTTCCTCCTGCCAGCGCTGCAGGAACTTGCCGCGGTTGACCTCCTGGTAACGCTTGGCGCCACTGTTCAGGTCTGTGCCCGAGGTGATGCCCTCGTGATGGATGATGCGCGCCGCAGGCTGGTAGCGAACCTTCAGGCCGGCCTCCCGCACGCGGAATGCCAGGTCGGTGTCCTCGTAATAGGCCGGTGCATAGCGGGCGTCAAAGCCGCCAAGCGTGCGGAACAGTTCCGTGCGCAACATGATGCAGGCGCCGGAACAGTAGTCCACTTCGCGCGCGTATTGGTATTCCGGTTTCGCGGCATCGTCGTGTTTACCATAGTTCCAGCCGGAACCATCCTTGAAAATGATACCGCCGGCTTCCTGCAGGCTGCCATCCGGGTACAGCAACTGTGCTCCGGCCAGGCCGGTATCGGGAAACCATTCAAAAGTATCCAGCAGCGCATCCAGCCACCCATCCAGCACCTGGGTGTCGTTGTTCAGCAGCACGGTAAATTCACCTTGTGCCTGCTCCAGGCCGCGGTTGCAGCTGCCAACAAAGCCCAGGTTCCGGCTGTTGCGCAGGTATTTCAGGCCCCGCACATTCCCTGCCCGCGCGGCGGTTTCATCGGTTGAACCATCGTCCACCAGGATGACTTCCACCTCGGGCAGGCCCTTGCTGCCGGCCAGCGAGCGCAGGCAGGCGGCGGTGTAGGTCCACTTGTTGAACACCGGAATGATGATTGAAACACGCGGTTCCGCGCTGAACGGCAGGCGGGCGGGTGGCGCTGGGTCACCGATGCCTTCCAGGGTGAAACCGGCGCCGGATTCAGGCTCACTGAACTGTTGCGGCGACAGCTGCGCGCGCACCAGGGCGCCGCGCAGGCCGGAGGTGCTGATGGTGCGAACCGCCTGCGACAGCAACAGCGGCCAGCGCCGCGGATCCCAGGCGCGCACCCGGCCCAGGTTGGCCAGTACCCGGCGCCCGGCCCGCAACGGCCGTGTCAGCCGCCAGGATGAACTGGCAAGCACGGTTTCGTGCAGTGACTGCAGCGCTTCGTGGGTGCTTTCCAGGCGAGCCAGGTTGGCCCGTTCATGGGCGAGTGCATCATCCCGGCTGGCGATTTCCTGTTTCAGGCTGTTCACCCAGGCGTCCCGGGCGCGCTGTTCCGCCTGCAGCGCAGCCTCGCGTTCGCGCGCCCACTCAGTCCGCTTTTCAACTTCCGCCTGCAGTTGGTCCGCCTGCTGCTGCAAGTCGAAGTTCCTGCCGGCCAGGTTGGCTGCCTGCAACGCAGCGGCGCCCAGTTGCCGCTGTTCCCAATTCGCCATGGCCGGCGCTTCGGCCAGGCCTGCGCCCGCAACCTTCGCCGGCGGGCAGAGTTGCTGGTAACGCTGCAGCATGTCCACGGTGGTGTAACCCGGCAACTGGACCAGCCTGTGCCGCATTTCATCCAGCATGGCGGGTTGTTGCGCCAGATGCCGCACCTTTTCGACCAGGGCCGCGGCATCCGGGTCGATCAGCCAGCCATCCTGCCCGTCGGTGATCCGTTCCGCCAGGCTGCCGACCCGCGTGGCGATCACCGGTATGCCCAGCAGGCGCATTTCCGACAGCGTATAGCTGAACGTTTCCGGCACCACCGACAGCAGCGCGGCGGCGGATGGGCCGATCTCGCGCAAAATCGCCGGCAGTTCTTCGCGCTCATACTGCAGGATCACATTGACGCCGGACTGGCCGAAAAAGGCTTCTCCGTCCTTGCCGGTGCCCAGCAGGTACACCTGCGCGATTCTGGTCAATTCGGGCAGGGCCCGCAGCAGCAGCGACTGGCCTTTCAGCGCCTGCATGCGGCCCGGAATGACCAGCCGCAACCGCCCGTCGCTGCGGGGCCTGGGCAACACCGGAGCGGTGTCGGCAAAAGCCTGCAGGCCGTGGGGAATCACTTCGATCGGCACTGACTTCCAGTCCGGATCAAGTTGCTGCAACAGGTTCAGCACCGACTGGCTGGGCGCGGCCAGCTTCACCTGCTCCTTTCGCAGGGTTTGCAGCCAGCTTTGCGCCAGGCTGTGCCAGCCATGGACATCGCGGTTGCCGAAATCTGCCAGCAGGGCATGCTCGCCCATGGCCCGGGACAGCGGTGTGGCGCCGGAGATTGCCCCGGTTTCGAGATAGGGCAGGGGATTCACGCCCAGCAACGGCCACAGCGGATAGTAATCGTGCAGCACCTGGACACAGGGCAATCCGCTGCGCAGCGCATCCAGGCTGTGCCCCACCAGCGAGGAAACGATGACACGGCCGATCGGGTAACGTTGCCGGATGTGCTGCAGGATTCGCGGGTAATCGGGATGCCGGTCCACGGTCGAGCGAATGGCCGGTTGCAGCCACCAGCTGGCCAGTGGCACTGTGGTTTCATTGCCCGCGTAAAGCGCCAGCTTCTGCCCCGCGCCGCGGCCCGATTCGGCGCTTTCGGAACGCAGCTGGAAGTGCAGGCCGGCGGAATCCGCCTCGATCAGGCTGCTGACCCAGCGCGCCACGCCGCCGCCCCAGCTGTGCGTGATATGCAGGGTGGCGCCCGGCTGCACAGGGCCGGGCGGGGCGGCCGACAGATCTTCATGGCGCAGCCAATCGCAGAGGCGCGCGCTGAGTTCGGCCCAGGGCGGCATTTGGGCCTGCTCGTGGTTTTCCAGCCGGGCGCGCGTAAGCAGCCGGCTGGAAGGGTCATGAACAAACAGGCTGTCGCACAGCAGCACGGCGCCACCGCCGTCCTGCAAACGCGCCGCGGCCTGGTCAACGGCCAGGTCCGCGTCGGCCAGCAGCCTTACAGCCGCTTCGCTCAGGCAAACCAGGTGGTCCGGCCAGTCATTGGCGGGGAAAAACCGCCGGCTGGCCAGCAGGCCCACCAGCGCGGCCGGGTCGGCAGGTTCTGTCGCGGCGCCGGTTTCAAGGTTGTGGAAGGGATTGAACCGGCTGGACCGGTTGCACAGGGCCGTGAGGGCCACCGCCTGCTGCCCGCCGTCATCCAATTCACGCAACCAGCCCAGCAGCTGTTGCAGTTGCGATGCTTGCAGCGGGCAGTCCCGCCGCAGGATTACCAACTCCCGCCCGGGAAACTGCTGCGCGAACTCCAGCAGATTCTGGCCAATTCGGGCGAAATCATGGCCAGCTTCCGGAACCCATGACTGCGCGTCCAGCGCTTCGGCCCGGGCCTCCCGCTCTTGCGCGGAGGCGCGGCTGTTCCCGCCAAGCAGCCATACCAGCGGCTTTGCGGGCATTGCAAGGCCGTTGTGGTCGCTACGCAGCGCAACATCGTGGCCGCCGGCCTGGTCGCTGCATGGGTCAGGTGTGCTTGAAGTCATGAGCAGGGTCGTTTGGGGATGGTGGCAAATCCGCAGCCAGGGTCGATAAAATATGCCCGGCCGAACATGGCGGCTTTGGGCAAAAACCACGCCATTATGGTCAAAGGCCGAAGTGATGTCACTCGGGCGTGCCACTCAGGGTTGCGACTTGTGCTGCCATTCAGGATTGCGACTTAGGGCTACCATTTGGAGCTACCACCCAGGACTAACACTTAGGGCAAACAAGCAGAAACCATGGCAAAACTCACAGCAGAGCGGCGAACGGTCGCGAAAAAGCCGGTAAAAGCCTCCCGTGGTGGTTCCCGGAAAGGTTCGGGCGGCAATTACGGCGGCTCTTCCAGGCGCGGCTGGTTCGGGCTTTTCCTGCGCCTGTTCCTGCTGCTGGCGGGTATCGGGCTGGGCCTGCTGTTGCCCTGGAGCCTGTATCTCAACTACCAGGTGACACACGAATTCGAGGGGCGGAAGTGGGATTTGCCCAGCCGCGTCTATGCCCGGCCGCTGGAGCTTTACCAGGGCCTGCAGCTCTCGCCGGTGGACCTGGAAACTGAATTGAAGGCTGCCGGCTACCGGAAATCGGACCAGCTGGGCAAGCCCGGCAATTACCGGGCATCCGGCCGCCAGTTCGAGATTCACCGGCGCGCGTTCCGTTTCGCGGAGGGTGAGGAACCGGCCCGGCGTGTCCGGCTCAGGCTGGATGGCGGCGTGGTCAACGGCCTGAGTGACGCCGCCAGCGGAGCAGGTATCGACCTGCTGCGCATGGAGCCGGCCGAAATCGCCTCGATCTACCCGCTGCACAAGGAAGACCGCAGCCTGGTGAAGCTGGCCGATGCGCCCACCCTGCTGGTCACCGGCCTGCAGGCGGTGGAAGACCGCAATTTCAAGCACCATCCCGGGCTGGACCTGCGCGGTATCGCCCGCGCCGCATTCGCCAACCTGCGTGCCGGCAAGGCCGTGCAGGGCGGCAGTACGCTGACCCAGCAGCTGGTGAAAAACTATTTCCTGAATGATGACCGCACACTGATCCGCAAGGTCAATGAAGCCATCATGGCGGTGCTGCTGGAATGGCATTACGACAAGGCGGAAATTCTCGAGGCCTATCTCAACGAAGTCTACCTGGGGCAGCAGGGCGCCCTGGCGATTCATGGTTTCGGCCGCGCCAGCACCTTCTACTTCGGCCAGCCGCTGGATCGCCTGGAGCCGCAGCATATCGCGCTGCTCATCGGCATGGTGCGCGGGGCTTCCTACTACAACCCGCGGCGCAACCCGGAACGCGCGCTGCAGCGCCGCAACCGGGTACTGGACATGTTCGCGGAAACCGGGCTGTTGTCGGCCGAGGAAGCCAAACAGGCGGCCAGCCAGCCGCTGGATGTGACGGCAGTGCCGCAATCCGGCCATGCGCGCTACAGCGCCTTCATCGAGCTCGTGCAGGATCACCTGGCGCAGGTGTACCGCGAGGAGGACCTGAAAACCGAAGGCCTGCGCATTTTCACCACGCTGTCGCCGTCGGAACAGGAAAAGGCCCAGCGCGCGGTCACCGATGGCCTGAAGCAATTGCAGGAAAACGGTCTGCCGGCTGAACTGCAGGGCTCCATGGTGCTGGCCGATGTCACCAGCGGCGAGATCCGCGCGCTGGTGGGCGACCGTTACCCCGGCCGCGAAGGGTTCAACCGCGCCTTGAGCGCGCGTCGCCAGGTGGGTTCAGTCATCAAGCCGCTGGTGTACCTGCTGGCGCTGGAGCACCCGGCCAACTACAACCTGTTGAGCCTGGTTGAAGATGAGCCGGTGGTGTTGCGCCAGGCGGACGGCAGCGACTGGACGCCGCAGAATTACGACAATCTTTCCCACGGCACCATCAGCCTGCTGGATGCGCTGGCCAATTCCTACAACCAGGCCACCGTGCAGCTGGGCCTGCAGCTGGGCGTAAAGCAGTTGCTGCTGAAGCTGGAGCAGTTGGGCATCAATGCCGATGTAGACGCGGTGCCTTCGGTTTTCCTGGGCGCGGTGGAACTCACGCCGCTGGAAGTGACGCAGATTTACCAGTCGCTGGCCGCCGGTGGCTACAGCGTGCCGCTGCGGTCGGTTACCGTGGTGCAAACCCAGGAAGGCGGGGAACTGGTGAGGTATCCTTTGCGGCTGATGCAACAACCCAACCGCGAGGCCATCAGCGTGTTGAACTATGCGCTCACGCAGGTCGTCGAACAGGGCACGGCCAAGGCCTTGCCGGGCCTGCTGGGCAGCAGCGCGGCCATCGCGGGCAAAACCGGCACCACCAATGACAAGCGCGACAGCTGGTTCGTTGGCTTTACCCGCGACCGGGTCGGCGTGGCCTGGGTGGGGCGCGATGACAACCAGCCGGCACGGGTTACCGGCAGCAATGCCGCCATGCGGGTGTGGGCCCGCCTGTTCCGCGAACTGCCGCTGGAGGCCATCGACCTGCGCATGCCCGATGGCGCCTATTGGCTGTGGGTGGATCGCGCGGAATCGGCGCTGACCGATGAAAAATGCCCGGGAGCGGTGCAGGTGCCATTTGTCAGTGGCTCTGAACCGGAACGCATCAGCACCTGCATGGCCTCGATGAACGAAGAGAATGAACGCTCATTCTGGAAACGACTGACCGGGAAAAAGAATTGAACCGATCGAAGAGAACCATCACAGCAACCCCAAGCCACGGCGCGCGGCAGGTTTTCCTTTTGTCCGCCCTTTTGTTACTGAGCGCCTGCGCCACGCGCCAGCCTCCGCCTCCTCCGGGGGCGTCGCAAACGCCGGCGGGGCAGGAAGACCGGACCGTGCAGGAAAAAGTCCGCGAGCCGGCGCAGCAGCAGCGTGGCGGGGTGCAGGTGCATCCCCTGCAGAATCCGGCGGTGAAGGAACTGCTCCGGCAGGCGCAGGAAGCCGAGGCGGCCGGTGACTATGATGCAGCCGCAGTCGCCATCGAACGGGCACTGCGCATCCAGCCGCGCGACCCTGAACTGTTGCAGCAGATGGCAGAAATACAGCTGCTGAAAAAGGATTACCAGCAGGCCCTGAATTTCGCCTCCCGTTCCTATGATGCGGGGCCAAGGGTGGGTGAGTTGTGCCACCGCAACTGGCGCACCATGAGCGTGGCCCAGGCTGAGCTGGGCGACCGGCGCAGCGCCAACCTGTCCGAGGCACGCGCCGATGACTGCAATAACCAGCGGCCGCAAAGCTTTTGACGTCGCCCGTGCCACTGCGGGTTGATCGCAACGCATGGCGGCTTCGAGCGGCAGGGGCGGCCTGACTTCCACGCTTATGGCGAGTGCTCCGCAGCCTGAATTGAACAGCCCCAGTGCCCGTTGCCTGGGTCCGGACGGTCCATTTACCCGCCTGCTGGCCGGCTTTGCCCCGCGCGAACAGCAGATCAGGATGGCCCAGGCCGTTGACCAGTTGCTGGGTGGTGAAGGCGACGCGGCCGACTGCCTGGTGATCGAGGCAGGAACCGGCATCGGCAAAACCCTGGCTTACCTGGTTCCTGCGTTGCTGAGCGGGCAACGCTGCATTGTTTCCACCGGCACCAAAACCTTGCAGGACCAGCTGTATTTCCGCGACCTGCCGATGGTGGTGCAAGCGCTGGAGGTAAAGGTGAAAACCGCCCTGTTGAAGGGACGGGCCAACTACCTGTGCCTGCACCGCATGGACCTGGCCGTCAGCGACGGCCGCCTGCCCAGCCGCGAAGCGGTGACGGAGCTGGCTGCCGTGCGCGACTGGGCCAGCCGGACCATCGATGGCGACCTGACGATCACCCCGGTGATCTCCGATGCAAGCGGACTGCTGCCGCTGGTGACTTCAACTCCGGACAATTGCCTGGGATCGGAATGCCCGCGCTTTGACGAGTGTTTCGTGGCCCGCGCGCGGCGCGAAGCGCAGGATGCCGATGTGGTTGTGGTGAACCATCACCTGCTGTTTGCCGATATGGCCATCAAGCAAAGCGGCTTTGGCGAAGTGCTGCCGGGCGCCGAGGCCTTCATTATCGACGAGGCGCACCTGGCGCCGGAAACCGCTTCGCGCTTTTTCAGCCAGACACTGTCCAGCCGGGCGCTGGAAGACCTCTGCCGGGACTTCCTGGCGGAATGCGGCGAGCTGACCGGCGCGCTGGCGGTGATTCATGAACCCCTGAATGCCTGCCAGCAGAAACTGAAAGAGCTGGCCGTGGCCATGGCGGTGCGGCGCGAGGATCGTGGCTCGTGGCAGGAATTATTGCGCGATGAATCCATTCGCGGCGCGTTGCAGGACCTGGACCTTGCCATCGCCAACCTGGCCCGGGCCAGCGAGGCCCTCCAGGGCAGTTCGCGGGGCATGGACAATACCATCGAGCGTTTGCAGCAGGTTCTGGCCACGCTGGACCGGTTTGACAGCGACAGCCGGAAATCCGAGGTGCGCTGGTTTGAGCGCCGCGGCAAGGGTTTTGCCCTGCACATCACGCCGCTGGATGTGGCCAGCGAATTCGGTGCTTACCGCGACAGCAGCGCGGCACGCTGGTTGTTCACTTCCGCCACGCTCGCCGTGGGCGGGGATTTCGGCCACTTCACCCGCCAGCTCGGCCTCGAGCATGCGGACACCCTGCTGCTCGATTCGCCGTTTGATTACCCCAACCATGCCATGATGTGGCTGCCCACGGAATTGCCGGAGCCGCGCGATGCGCAGTTCGTGCCGCGGTTGCTGGACATCGTCGTACCGCTGCTGGAAGCCAGCCGTGGCCGCGCGTTCCTGCTGTTCACCTCGCACCGGGCCTTGCGCGAGGCGGCCGGTATCCTGGCGGATCGGGTGGAGTTTCCGCTGTTCGTGCAGGGCGAGCTACCGCGCAGCCTGTTGCTGGAAAACTTTCGCCAGTCCGGTAACGGCGTGTTGCTGGGTTCGGCCAGTTTCTGGGAGGGCGTGGATGTGATCGGCGAAGCCCTGTCGCTGGTGGTGATCGACAAGCTGCCGTTCGCCGCGCCGGATGATCCGGTGATGGAAGCGCGCAGCGAGCAGTTGCGGCGCGCCGGCGGCAACCCCTTCATGCAGCTGTATTTGCCGGCGGCGGTGATTGCCCTGAAGCAGGGCGCCGGCCGCCTGATCCGTGACGTGAACGACACAGGTGTGCTGGTGATTTGTGATCCGCGCCTGAGCACGCGATCATATGGCGCGATATTCCGCTCCAGCCTGCCGCCGATGCGCGAGGCTGGCAGCCAGTCTGAAGTGGAGCAATTTTTACGTGAATCGCTTGCCTGAAACCTGGCCAGAAAATCTTCCTGGCAACCTGTTGGCGGTCGAGACTTCCAGTGAAACCTGTTCGCTGGCCCTGCTGTGGAAGGGCGAAGTTCATTCGCGCCACGAACCTGCGCCCATGCTACACGCGGAGCGTTTGTTGCCCTGGGTGCGGGAGTTGCTGGAAGAAGCCGGCGCCGGCCTGAAGGGACTGGACGCCATCGCCTTTGGCCGCGGCCCCGGCAGTTTCACCAGCCTGCGCATCGGCATCGGCGCCGTGCAGGGCCTGGCATGGGGCGCGGAACGGCCGGTGATTCCGCTGTCCTCGCTGGCTGCGGTGGCCGAACAGGTGGAAACGCGACCCGGCCAGTCCATCCTCGTGGCCATGGATGCGCGCATGGGCGAGGTGTTCCATGGCCTGTTTAACCGTGACCGGCAGGGCAGGCTGCAGGCCTTGTCAGGTGAAGCGGTCAGCCCGCCGGAGCAGGTTGAAGTGCCGGATGCGGAAAATACCGTGATGGCGGGCACGGCTTTTGGCCGGTTTGAAATACTGGATTCGCTGGTTGCGAAAGCGGCTGCCGTGCATGCCGGACTCATGCCTTCGGCGACCGCTTTGCTCCGCCTCGCTCAGGAGTGGTTGCAGGACAACCCGCCATTGCCGGCCGCCATGGCGCAAGCGGTATACCTGCGGGACAACGTGGCCGACAAACCTAAAAGATAAGCCGTAGGAGGGGCTCCAGCCCCGACAACTTCAGCCCCGACAGGTAAAGGTTCGGCGCTACAGCGCCTCCTGCAGCCTGCCTATCCCATCCTGCCTCCTTTATAATGCCCGCGGCTATCGAGGAGTAGAACATGGCAGAGCAGCTTCAGCAGGAGAAAACCGCGCGCCAGTTGCAGCGCCTGTCTGAAGCACTGGACTCCGGCGTCAAGTACCGCGCCAGCCGCATGCTCAGCGGGCTGTCGGCGGCCGAAATCGGCGATTTGCTGGAATCCATGCCGCTGGCCAAGCGCCTGGCCCTGTGGGAGCTGGTCGACCCCGAGCAGGACGGTGATGTCCTGGTTGAGGTCAATGACGAGGTTCGCGCCAGCCTGATCCGCGACATGACCCAGGAGGAACTGGTCGCGGCGGTTGATGAACTCGACCTGGACGACCTGGCGGACATTTTCGACGACCTGCCGGAGGCGGTGACCAGCCGCGTGCTGCAAAGCATGGACCGGCAGGACCGCGAGCGCCTGAACCGCGTCCTGTCCTACCCCGAGGATTCGGCCGGCGGCCTGATGGACCCGGACGCGCTGACTATCCGCGCGGATGTCACGCTGGAAGTAGTGTTGCGTTACCTGCGCAGCCGCGGCGAACTGCCGGAAGTCATCGACATCCTGTTCGTGGTGGACCGCAATGGCCGTTACCTGGGCGGGCTGCGCCTGTCCGACCTGCTGACCCGGGACCCGCAGTCCACCGTGGCCAGCCTGATGAACCTGGACCTGCGCACCATTCCGGTGGACATGCCCGCCAGCCAGGTGGCGGTGGAATTCGAGCACCACGACCTGATCACCGCGCCGGTGGTGGACGAGAACGGCCTGGTGCTGGGCACGGTCACCATCGATGACGTGGTGGACGTGATTCGCGACGAAGCTGAGCATTCGGTGCTCACCCGCGCCGGCCTGGACGAAGAACACGACATGTTCGCTCCCGCCCTGAAATCGGCCCGCAAGCGCTGGATCTGGCTGGGTGTAAACATGTTCACCGCCATGACTGCTGCCGGTGTGCTTTACCTGTTTGAACCGACGCTGGAGCAGATCGTCGCCACTGCCGTGCTGTTTCCGATTGTGATGAGCATGGGCGGCGTTGCCGGAACACAAACCCTGACTCTGATGATACGCGGCACCGCTACAGGGCAGGTCAGTGATGCAAACTCCCAGGCCCTGCTGCGCAAGGAACTTGCAGTTGGGTTGCTCAATGGTGTGGTGTTCTCGGTGGTTGTCGGCAGCATAGCGGGACTCTGGTATGGCCAGGTCAAACTGGGGCTGGTGATCGGTATCGCCATCATTGTCAACCTGTTGGCCGGTGCTTTGGCGGGATCGCTGGTTCCACGCGTGCTGAAACGCATGTCCATCGATCCGGCCCTGGCTGGAGGCGTGGTGCTGACCGCGATCACCGATGTGGTTGGAATTTTCTCTTTTGTCGGCCTGGCCACCCTGCTGTTGCTGAGTACCTGATGGGTCGAGTGCTGAATATCCTGCAGCAACCGCTGCGGCACGAAAGCGGTGTGTTCAGCGGCAACGACCTGCGCACCCGGCAGCTGGACCGGGCCATGGAATCCGCCGGACACACGGTGGTGCATGCCAGCCTGCGCGGCCCGGGGCAGCCCGTCGTGCCGGGCAGTTTCCGCAACCGTGATGAACTGCAGGGCCTGATCCTGAGGGAGCAACCCGACGTCATCCTGGCCGCCTACTGGGAGTTGCTGGCGCTGCTGCCGTTTGATCTGCAGCAGCCGGTAGCGCTGGATTTCGTCGCGCCCCGGCCGCTGGAAGACCTCTACGAAGCGCCAGGGAAAGTGCAGGCCAACCTGGCACGGCTGCGCAACGCGCTGGCGCGCTGTGACCGTGTACTCTGCGGCAACCAGCGGCAGGCCGACCTGCTGGTGCCGTTGCTGATCGAAGCCGGACATGATTTGCGGCGCGACAGGCAACGTGAGCAAACCCTGCTGGTGGTGCCATTGGGCGCCGAAACAGTTGGCCCACCGGCCAGCCAGCCGGGCCCAGGCGGAGCCACGCTGGTGATGGGTGGCGTCAGCTGGCCCTGGCGCGAGGAAAAGGACTGGCTGGAAGCATTGCAGAAAGCAGCTCCGGAGATATCCGCGCCACTGCGGGTGGTGCGATTCGAAGGGAGTTACCCCGCGCGTGCCGGAAGCCGCAGCGGGAACGCACCCGGCGGCAAAGGCCTCATACAAAGCTCGCCACTTCTGCCCTACCGCCAATACAGCGAATTTCTCACGCAGCAGGCCCATGCCGGTATCGAGCTGGCCGACTGGAACATCGAACGCGCGTTCAGCCAGTCATTCCGTTCACTGGATTTCCTGCGTCACGGGTTGCCGCTGGTGTGCAACCGCTACCTGCCACTGGC
Source organism: uncultured Wenzhouxiangellaceae bacterium (assembly GCA_964470455.1). Classification (GTDB taxonomy): domain Bacteria; phylum Pseudomonadota; class Gammaproteobacteria; order Xanthomonadales; family SZUA-36; genus JAWXBM01. Next base: position 1,716 of record CAYYCX010000046.1, on the reverse strand, counting down.
GCAGCAGGTGGAGCGCTATGACGCCGGCTGGCTGCTGGACCGGCCGGAAGAGATTGCCACCGCCTTGCGCGGGATTGCGGATACGTCCACCTGGCAGCAAAAATCCGCCAATGCGTTGCGGCTGGCCAGCGAAGGGCTGAGCATCGAGGCCACCACTGCCAGCCTGCTGGAATGGCTGCGAAGTCCCACCCGGTCACCACGACTGCCCCAGCCGCCAGCGGCGGACACCATTCCACCAGTATTGGGCGTCCCGCCATTGGGGAAGCGATTGCAGCGCCAGTGGCGGCTGGCGAAGCGGGTGGCCACAGCGAAAATGCTCGGCCAGAAAGCGGGCGGCGAAGGCGTGCTGTTCGTTACCCGCAGCGACCTGTTCCCGCCCGACCACGGCGCAGCGGTGCGCACGGTGGAAACCGCCCGCGCACTCGGCGAACAGGGCGTGCCCGTGGGTATCGTCACGGACAACCCGCGACATTGGTACGAATACGAACAGGGTGAATTCAGGCAACGGGCTTACCCGGCCTGGTTGCGATTCTGCACCCTGCCGATGCCGCTGGCCAAGCTGCTGCATTATTCCAAGGACCTGCCCGAGAGCAATGCCTTTCTGTACCTGCCACTGACAGACGGCGGGTTTTACTGGCGTATCATCGCGGCCGGCAAACGCATCAAGGCCGGAGTGTTGCAGGCCGAGTTCCCGGCCTATGCCGCGCCCTGTTTGCGCGCAGCGCCGGTGCTGGATGCCGGCGTGGTGCTGGTGGAACACAACGTCGAATACCGCCGGTTGCGCGAACAACTGGCGGAAGTCACCACGGAACAGTACCAGCGCTTCAAGGCCATTGAACTGGATCTGTGCCGGCGCGCGGACGCCGTGGTGTGCGTCTCCGATGCTGACCGGCAGATTCTGCAGGATGCCGGCGTTCCCGCGCAGCAGTTCAGCACCATTCCGCATGGCGTGCACCTGGAGCGTTACGCCGCTCCGCCCGATGCATCGCTCCGCCTTCAATACGACATCGGCGCCACCGACCTTGTGCTGGTTTACCACGGCACGTTTTCCTATCCGCCCAATCGCCAGGCCATTCGAATCTTTGCGGAGGAATTGCTGCCGCGCCTGGAGAAGCTGGGCTTGCAAGCACATGTTCTGGCGGTGGGCAAGGAAGCGCCGGCCAGCAGCCCGCACGAGCGCATTCACTTCACCGGCAGCGTCGCCGATGTGGCGCCCTGGCTGAAGGCCGCCGACCTGGCGGTGATTCCACTGGTAGAGGGTGGCGGCACGCGCATGAAGATCATCGACTGTTTTGCCGCGCAATTGCCCGTAATCAGCACTTCCAAAGGCATCGAAGCCATTCCCATCGAACCCGGCAGGCAGGCGCTGGTGATTGACGATTGGCAGGAAATGGCCGAAGCCATCGCGGAATTACACCGCAATGCTGGGAAACGCGAAGCCCTGGCCGCAGCCGGGCATGAACTGGCGACGATGCTGGACTGGAGCGAAATCGCAAGGCGTTATCGCGCACTCTATGCCAGCCTGTAGGAGGGGCTTCAGCCCCGACAGGGACCAGAGTCGGGGCATGGTCGGGCCATAGTCGGGGCTGAAGCCCCTCCTACCATCACAAGCCGTAGGAGGCGCTTTAGCGCCGAACCTTTACCTGTCGGGGCTGAAGCCCCTCCTACCATCACAAGCCGTAGGAGGCGCTTTAGCGCCGAACCTTTACCTGTCGG
>CAYYCX010000045.1:0-29600 GCA_964470455.1 uncultured Wenzhouxiangellaceae bacterium | reverse complement strand
CGTGCACTGGCTGGGCGCCCAGGGTGGCATGGAATGCCAGAAAGTTCCGGCGGCCAACATTCCCATCGATACGGTGACTATCAGCGGCTTGCGCGGCAAGGGCCTGAAACGCTGGCTGGCTCTGCCCTGGCACCTGCTGCGCGCCGTACGGCAGGCACGTTCGGTCATGCGGCGCCTGCAGCCGGGTTGCGCGGTGAGTTTTGGCGGTTATGCGGCAGGCCCTGGCGGCCTGGCAGCGCGATTCAGCGGCGTACCGCTGATCATCCATGAACAGAACCGCATACCCGGCCTGACCAACCGTGTGCTGGCGAAATTTTCCAGCCATGTGCTGCAGGCGTTTCCGGGCACCTGGCCGGAAAAGATGAAGGCAATCACCTGTGGCAACCCGGTACGCAATGACCTGGTTGCCATCCTGCCGCCTGAGCAGCGCTTCTCCGGACGCGAAGGCAGGTTGCGCCTGTTGATCACCGGCGGCAGCCAGGGGGCACGGGCACTGAATGAATTTCTTCCCTCCGCGGTTGCGCGCCTGCCTTCGAGCCTGGCCGTAGAGGTACGGCACCAGGCAGGAAAAGGCCGCGCGGCAGAAACCGCGCAGGCTTATGAACAGGCCGGGGTGCAGGCCGACGTGGTGGAGTTCATCGACGACATGGCCAGTGCTTACGCCTGGGCGGACTTGGTGGTCTGCCGGTCCGGAGCCCTGACGGTTTCTGAACTCGCTGCCGTCGGACTGCCCGCCATCCTCGTACCCTTTCCGTTTGCTGTGGATGACCACCAGACGCGCAACGCGGAATGGTTGGTCAGCGCCGGGGCTGCCCGGCTTCAGGACGAGGCTGGCTGCACCATCGACAGCATGACCAGCCACCTCACCGAGCTGTTGTCCGATCGCGCCGGGTTGTTGAGCATGGCCTGTGCCGCGCGGGCTTTGGCGGTGCCGGATTCTGCCGAGCGGGTGGCGGACATCTGTGTGCGGAGCATGGCGGCATGATGGCAGCGGCCAACAGGAATAGAGGTGACAACAGCATCGTGAATAGCACCGGGAACAGCACCGGGAACAGCACCGTGGACACCCACATCCTGCAACGGGCATTGGCGGGCCCGCACCTGCAGCCGATGCGGCGTATCAAGCGGGTTCACTTTGTCGGAGTGGGTGGCGCCGGCATGAGCGGGATTGCCGAAGTGCTGGTCAACCAGGGCTTTGCGGTGAGTGGCTCCGATCTCGCCGCCAGCAGTACCACACGGCACTTGCAGGAGCTCGGCGCGAAAATCTTCAGTGGGCACGATGCCGCCCATATCGAAGGCGCTGATGTGCTGGTGGTTTCCAGCGCGGTGAAGGCGGATAACCCCGAAGTGGCCGCGGCGCGTGAGCTGCGCATACCGGTGGTGCCACGAGCTGAAATGCTGGCGGAATTGATGCGCTTCCGCCGCGGCATCGCGGTGGCCGGCACGCACGGAAAAACCACCACCACCAGCCTCACTGCCAGCCTGCTGGCCGAAGCCGGGCTGGATCCTACATTCGTGATCGGTGGCCTGCTCAATGCCTGGGGCAGCAATGCCCGCCTGGGCACCGGCGAATACCTGGTGGCGGAAGCCGACGAAAGCGACGGTTCCTTCCTGCTGCTGCAGCCGGTGGTGGCCCTGGTCACGAACATCGACCGGGACCACCTGGAAAACTACGACGGCAGTTTTGACAACCTGAAGAAAGCGTTCCTGGAATTCCTCCATCACCTGCCCTTTTATGGTGTTGCCGTGCTGTGCATCGATGACGGTTGCGTGCGGGAATTGCTGCCCGAAGTTACCCGCGCCGTGGTGACCTACGGATTGTCCGGGCAGGCCGATATCCGCGCCAGCAACCTGCGCCAGGTAGGCCGCACCATGGAGTTTGACCTGCACCTGCCGAATGAAACGGCAAGCCATGCCGTGGTGCTGAACCTGCCGGGCGCGCACAACGTGCAGAACGCGCTGGGCGCCATCGCGGTCGCCTGGGAACTCGGTATCGACATCAAGCGCGTGTTGCCCGGACTGACTGAATTCAAAGGTATCGGCCGTCGCTTTGCGGAAGTCGGGAACTACCCCTGGGGCAATGGGAGGATTTCCGTGGTTGAGGATTATGGGCACCACCCCTCGGAACTGAAAGCAACCCTGGCCGCCGCCCGGGGTGGTTGGCCGGACCGGCGCCTGGTGGCGGTTTTCCAGCCGCATCGCTATACCCGCACGCGCGACCTGTTCGACGATTTCGCGGAAGTGCTGTCCGCCGCCGATGCCGTGGTCCTGACCGAAATCTACTCCGCCGGGGAACCACCCATTGACGGGATCGACAGCCGTGCCCTGTGCCAGTCCATACGTGCACGCGGCCGGGTTGAACCGGTTCTGATTGCCGATGTGGATCGTGTGCTGACCGACTTGCCGGCCATGCTGCAGCCCAATGACCTGGTGTTGCTGCTGGGTGCGGGCAATATCGGCCAACTGGCCCAGACCATCCGAGAGAACGGCTTGCGCGAGATGGAGGTTGCCTGAGCCATGATGAACATCAAACTGCCATCCATGAAAGTCACCCGGCCCGAGGACTTTGGCCGCGTTGGCCTGGTGGTGGGTGGCGACAGCGCAGAGCGCGAAGTATCGCTCAATGGCGGCCGGGCAGTGGCGGCAGCCCTGCAGCGTAACGGTATTGCGCACGAGGTATTTGATGGCCCCATGGCGCTGTTCGAGGGTATCCGCGCAGGCCGCGTGGACCGGGTGTTCAACATCCTGCACGGCCCGGGTGGCGAGGATGGTTCTTTGCAGGGTGCGTTGCAGCTGATGAGAGTACCGGTCACCGGTTCCGACCTGGCATCGTCCGCTCTCACCATGGACAAGGTCCGCTCCAAGTGGCTGTGGGAACGCAACGGCATCAACACGCCGCCGTTCCGTTGCTTTGCTCACGATGAAAACAACTACCACGAAGTGATTGAAGAGTTCGGACTGCCGTTGTTCGTCAAACCATCGGGCCTGGGTTCCAGCATCGGCATCACTCGCGTCAAGCGTGCTGAGGACCTGGACGAGGCCGTAGCCCTGGCGCGCCGGTACGGGGCTACTACCATCATCGAAAAGGAAATCCGCGGCGCCGAGTACTTCGCTGGTGTGCTGGATGGCGTGGGACTGCCGTTAATCCGGGTTGCCACGCCACGCGAATTCTACGATTACACCGCCAAGTATGAATCGGACGAAACACAGTATTTCTGCCCCTGCGGACTGGATGAGTCCATCGAACAGGCGCTGCGGGAACAATCCATCCGGGCATTCAACCTGCTGGGAGCTTCCGGCTGGGGGCGCGTGGACTTCCTGCTGGATGACTCCGGCCAGCCCTGGTTCCTGGAAGTGAACACCACGCCGGGGATGACTGACCACAGCCTGGTGCCGCAGGCTGCCGCAGCCATCGGCGTGGGTTTTGATGAACTGGTTTGGCGCATCCTGGAGACCAGCCTATGAACTTCGGCAGAGCCAGGTGGGGTGCACGAGGCCATGCGGCTCGATATGCCAGCCGCTATGTGCCCCGGCATGCCACCCGTTGGGAAACCAGCCGCGGTTTCAGCCATGGCATCTGGCTGGTGCTGGCGCTGTTTGCCATCGCGATCGGTGGAACCACCTGGGTGAGCACCGGGATCGTGGCCAGCGAACGCTGGCCGATCCGTTGGCTGGAAGTGAATGGCTCGTTCCAGCGGATCAGTGCGGAGCAGCTCCGTTCCAGCCTCGCTCCGCTGGTCAGCGCCAGCTTTTTCACGGTGGATTTGCAGAAGCTGCAGGAAGCGGCCTTGCGCAAACCCTGGGTGGCAGCCGCACAGGTACAGAAAAAGTGGCCGGATACCGTAGTCGTCACCGTCGAAGAATTCCAGCCGCTGGCGCACTGGAACCACGATGGACTGGTATCCACGCGACGGTCCGTATTCCAGGCGCCCGATGCCGCGGGCATCCAGGGCCTTCCGTGGCTGAACGGGCCGGAGTCACGCCTGGATGAGGTGCTGGAAAAGTGGGAACAGTTCAATTCCCAGTTGGCCCAGGCCGGCCTGGAAATCGAGACGCTTGAGCTGCATGAACGGGGATCCTGGGCCATGCAGATCAACAATGGCACGCAGCTGCAACTGGGGCGTGACAAGCCGGTGGAACGGTTGCAGCGCCTGATGGACAGCTGGCGTGGACTGATGGCGGAGCGCAGCCTGCCGCCTGCGCGTATCGATTTGCGTTACACCAATGGCTTTGCCGTTCGCTGGCCGGATGAAAGCAAGTCTGTGGCCGGAATTCAACAAAGGTAATGGCGGGATAATGGTAAGAAAGCCGGAAAAATCGCTGGTGGTCGGCCTGGATGTGGGTACATCCAAGATCGTGGCCATCGTCGGGGAAATGCAGTCCGATGGTTCAGTGGAAGTGATCGGGTTGGGCTCGCACCCTTCGCGCGGCCTGAAGCGAGGCGTGATCGTGGACATGGCATCCACCGAGCAGGCAATCCAGCGCGCGGTGGAAGAAGCGGAACTGATGGCGGGATGCGAAATCCACTCCGTGTTCGCGGGCATTTCCGGCAACCATATCCGCAGCCTGAACTCCGACGGCACGGTGGCCATCAAGGACAAGGAGGTATCCGAAGGCGATGTGGAGCGCGTGCTGGACGCGGCCCGCGCCGTGCCGGTGGCCGCCGACCAGAAAGTGCTGCACGTATTGCCGCAGGAATATGTGATCGACAACCAGGATGGCATCCGCCAGCCCATCGGCATGTCGGGTGTACGCCTCGAAGCCCATGTGCACGTGGTTACCGCGGCGCTGAGCGCCACCCAGAACATCAGCAAGTGCGTAGCGCGCTGCGGCCTGGTGGTGGATGAACTGATCATGCAGCCGCTTGCCGCCAGTTATGCGGTGCTGACGGAGGACGAAAAAGACCTGGGAGTCTGCCTGGTGGATATCGGCGCAGGCACCACCGACATCGCTGTCTTTACGGACGGCGCGATCCGCCACACAGCCTGCATCCCGATTGCCGGCGACCAGGTGACCAACGACATCGCCGTGGCCCTGCGCACGCCCACACAGCATGCCGAGGACATCAAGATCAAGTACGCCTGCGCACTGGAACAGTTGGCGCGCAATGATGAAACCATCCAGGTGCCCAGCGTGGGTGATCGCACGTCACGGCGCCTGGCGCGGCAGACCCTGGCGCAGGTGGTGGAAGCGAGATACCGCGAGCTCTATTCGCTGGTGCTGGCCGAGCTGCGGCGCAGTGGGCTGGAAAGCATGGTGGCGGCAGGGCTGGTGCTGACCGGCGGGGCATCCCGGATTGAAGGCGCCGGGGAGCTGGCCGAAGAGGTATTTCACATGCCCGTCAGGCTGGCCACGCCACAGGGCGTGAACGGCCTGTCGGATGTCGTCTCCAATGCCACCCACGCCACCGGCGTGGGCCTGCTGTTGTATGGCAGCCGGGCGGATTACAGCCGCACCCTGCTGACCAACAGCCCGGGTGACACCATTCTGGATCGCGTGCGGAGCTGGTTTCGTGGCGAGTTCTAGTTTGGCTCTGGATCAACCCATCCATGGGTTGCCCAGAGCACGGAAGCTGAAAAGCGTGGTTTTCAGTTTCCTTCATTTTCAATGAGTGCCTCATTGAAAATGTTGGCACATCCATGTGCCAAGGATTTGGCTCTGACCAACCTTTTCGCAGGTTGGTCAGAGCTTGATAAGTGGAAAGGAGCCGCTGCTCACAGGAGTGGCCGATGTTCACACAAACCGCATGAATAGCGGTGAGCAAAGGTCAATAAACTCCGGGCAGCGGAAACAATAACGGCGAGCGAGAGGAGAAGTAAAAATGTTTGAAATGGTAGAAAACTACACACCCAACGCGATGATCAAGGTCATCGGCGTGGGCGGTGGCGGCGGCAACGCCGTGGCCCAGATGATTGACGCCAATATCGAGGGCGTGGAATTCATTGCGGCCAACACCGATGCCCAGGCCCTGCGGCAGTTCAAGGGCAAGACCATCCTGCAGATCGGCAGCAGCGTCACCAAGGGCCTGGGAGCAGGCGCCAACCCGGAAGTCGGGCGCCAGGCTGCTCTGGAAGACCGCGACCACATCATGGAAACGCTGGCGGGTGCGGACATGGTGTTCATCACCGCCGGCATGGGTGGCGGCACGGGCACCGGCGCCGCACCGGTCATTGCCCAGGCCGCCAAGGAAATGGGCATTCTCACTGTGGCCGTGGTTACCAAGCCGTTTCATTTTGAGGCGCGGCGACGGATGGCCATTGCCGAGAAAGGAATTGAGGAACTCAGCCAGCATGTCGATTCGCTGATCACCATTCCCAATTCCAAGCTGGCTGCCGTGCTGGGTGGTGAAACCCTATTGTTGAATGCCTTCAAATCCGCCAACGATGTGCTGCAGGGCGCCGTGCAGGGCATTGCTGAACTGATCACCCGGCCAGGACTGATCAACGTCGACTTCGCCGACGTGCGCACCGTCATGTCGGAAATGGGCATGGCCATGATGGGTGCCGGCCAGGCTTCCGGCGATGACCGCGCCATGATGGCGGCGCAGGCAGCCATCGGCAGCCCATTGCTGGAGGACATCAACCTGGCAGGCGCCTGCGGCATCCTGGTGAACATCACCGCGGGCCCGGGCTTGACCATGCGTGAATTCGAGGAAGTGGGCGGCACGGTGGCCGATCTTGCTTCGGATGATGCCACCGTGGTGATCGGCACGGTGATTGACCCGGATATGGGCGATGACCTGCGGGTCACCGTGGTCGCCACCGGCCTGGGCAATTCCATGAAAGTCAAGGAAGTCAGGGAAAAACCGGTTCGCCTGGTGGCTAATGGTACGACAGGACGCTATGAAGGCCGGGCTGAGCTGGAAATGCCTGACCTGTCGGTGCTGGAAACGATCCAGTCTGACCGGGATCGCCGCCTGGCCGCGGCGGAGAACAAGGACCTGTTCGCGCGCCAGCGGGATATCGATTACCTGGATATTCCGTCGTTCCTGCGCAATCAGGCGGACTGATGGCAAGCAGACTGACGGCAGGCGGACTGATGGTATTTCCATCAACCCTCCGGGATTTAATGGGCAAGGTGCAGTACCCGTGCGGGAGAAAATGATAAGAAAGGAATAACAATAAAGGCTGCGGTAACCGATCGTTCCTCGCTCGCCACCTGTGCGATCGGTTACCGCGCTGCATAGCTTCTGGCTCTGGGTTTGGCTCTGGATCAACCCATCCTGGGTTGCCCAGAGCGCGGAAAGCAAAAAGCGTGGTCAATGAAAGGGTTCATTGAAAATGGCGATACATGGCCCAGGCCAGCATCTCGCCCGCCGCACCTTCTCCATGTATGGCGGCTGGTCTCGATATAGCTACTTAACTGTCGCGATATCGACACAGTTACACATGCGGTAAATGTGGATGCATTGTTACAAGGACGTTAATTTGTTGTTAAAACGCAACAAAATGTGGTTTAAACCCCTAATTTCTGCTTTGTGCTGTTTCTACCCTGTGCTAGTATGCCGCTGCATTTTCGGGCACGAGGAGTTCCCATAATGATAAAACAACGTACCCTCAAGAATGTTATTCGTGCCACTGGTGTGGGTATCCACACGGGGCAAAAAGTTTTCATGACGCTGCGGCCGGCAGCGGTAAACACCGGCATTGTTTTTCGCCGCACCGATCTCGATCCGGTGGTTGAGGTTCCTGCTTTCGCCACTTACGTCGGCGACACCAGCATGAACACTACGCTGGAGAGCAACGGTGTCCGGGTGTCAACCGTGGAACATCTGATGTCCGCCTTTGCCGGCCTGGGCATCGATAACGCCTACGTGGATCTCAGCAACGCCGAAGTACCCATCATGGATGGCAGTGCCGGTCCGTTCGTGTTCCTGATCCAGTCGGCCGGCATCGAAGAGCAGAGCGCCGCCAAGCGGTTCATCCGTATCCTGCAGCCTGTCGAAGTTCGCAAGGATGACAAGTGGGCGCGCTTTGATCCGCATGACGGTTTCCGGGTTTCATTCAAGATCGACTTCAACCACCCGGTGTTCAAATCCCACCAGTCTTTCGCAGCCGTTGATTTCTCCACCACCTCTTACCTGAAGGAAATTGCCCGGGCCCGCACTTTCGGGTTCATGCGCGATATCGAGATGCTGCGCGAGCGCAACCTGGTGTTGGGTGGCAGCATGGACAACGCCGTGGTGCTGGATGATTACCGCGTACTTAACGAAGACGGCCTGCGCTACGAAGATGAATTCGTCAAGCACAAGGTGCTGGATGCCATTGGCGACCTGTATCTTCTGGGCCATGGCCTGATCGGTTCATTTGCCGGGTACAAGTCCGGCCATGAGCTCAATAACCTGTTGCTGCGCGAAATGCTGGAGCGCCCTGCGGCCTGGGAAGAAGTAACGTTTGATGAGCAGGAAAGCATGCCGGTGTCGTACGCGCACCCGGCGGAAGTGGCAGCCTGATCCGATTATTGTAGGAGGCGCGACAGCGCCGACCCGGTAAATCGCGGCTATCGCCGCTCCGGGAGACGTAGGAGGGGATTCATCCCCGACCCCGAATGTTCGCGGCTATCGCCGCTCCTACATGATTCTGTTATGCTTCGGCGCCTGTGTCGCTGCAATTCAGCTCCTGTTCAGCCAGGGGTCAGGTTTTACGGGGCTTGGTGAGCTGTTCAATGAACTTGGCCGCCTCGGCTGCCGCGGGAGAAGCTTCGCGGCGATGCCTGGCTTCAGGCTCAGGTTTCTGCAGCGGCGCGACACGGATTTCCACGTCATGCACCCGGTGTATACCGGCGGCATGCAGGAATTCCAGCATTTCTGGCGCCTGCAGTTTCAACCGGGTGGCCAGGGAAGCGCTGGGGGTGATCAGGATCAAGAGACCCTGGCGCAAGTTGGCCACCTGAAACCGGGTTGCCAGTTCCGGATCGAAAAAACCGGATAAAAGGGAATCCAGCCGTGCCAGTTTTCTGGCATGGTCATAGAAAGCCCCCAGCCGTTGTGTGGCGTTCTGGCCAGGGGAGTTTCCAGCGTCGGAGAGCAACTCTCCCACCCTGAAAGGAGTTCCACGCGAATGCGGAGATTGAGACATATATGAAGGGTACTGCAGTCCCAGCATCTGGCGCCAGTCGGGGCGGATACGTCCGATGGCGCAGCAACCAGAATTTTCTCGTTTGCCTGCTCAGCATCAATCTTGTGATTGCCCTGTCGCTCAGTTTCGTGGCAGGCCGTAAATCCGTTACCACACCCCCCGAATTTGCCCAGGCCCAAGCCGAGCTGCATTTGGTGATTTTGCAGCAACAGGGCGACATTGACCGCCTGTTACGCGACAATCGCAGCAATACCAACGCCCTTTCAGCACGCCTGGCCGAGTTGCAGGCCGCATCCACGCGCATTGATGCGCTGGGTGAGCGGCTGGCGCAGATGGGCCAGCTTTCACTGGATGAGTTCGACTTCAACCAGCCCCCGCCCGTCGGCGGCCCTGAAGCCGGTTCGAGTGACGTGACGCAGAATACTGAATCCGATTTGTTGCTGGCGGTGAATTCGCTGGCGGAAAAACTCCGGCACCAGTCTTCACAGATGGATGCGCTGCAGTACCTGATGATGAACCGGCAGTTTGAAAGCGATATCACACCCGCCGGCTGGCCGGTGCAAAAGGGCTGGATCTCGTCACGTTACGGCGAGCGTACCGACCCCTTCACCGGCAAGCGAACACATCATGATGGTCTTGATTTCGTTGGGAAAATGGGCTCAGAGGTGCTGAGCGTCGCGAATGGCGTGGTGGTTTGGGCCGGCAATCGCAGCGGCTACGGAAAAACCGTCGAAATCGACCATGGCAATGGTTACCAGACGCGCTACGCGCACAATGACAGCCTGGACGTAAAACCGGGCGATTCCGTGAAAGCCGGGCAAGTGATCGCCAGGCTGGGCAGCAGTGGCCGCGCACAGGCGCCACACGTGCATTTCGAAGTGCTGCAGAATGGCAGGACCGTCAACCCATCGAGGTTCGTCAGCAATCTGCGCTGATCGGTTACTGCGGACAGCCTTGCGGGGATGGCCTGAAAGATTCCGGAATCCGCTTGCATCAGGCGGTTAAAGCCCCCACATGTCGCATAAGCACAACCGCCTGCTGGCCTTTAACCAGAAGCCGTAACCTGAACCCATAACCAGAACATTCGCCTCATGCTCAATTCGCTGTTTACCAAATTCATTGGCAGCCGGAACGACCGGCTGATCAAAAAAATGCAGAAAACCGTGCAGCAGATCAATGATCTGGAGCCGGCCATGCAGGCGCTTTCCGACGGGGACCTCGAGAATCTCACCGCCAAATTGCGCGAGCGCCTGAACCAGGGTGAAAAGCTGGACCAGTTGTTGCCGGAAGCATTCGCCGCCGTGCGCGAAGCTTCGAAGAGAACGCTGGGGTTGCGGCATTACGATGTACAGATGATCGGTGGCATGGTGCTGCATCGCGGCATGATCTCCGAGATGAAAACCGGTGAAGGTAAAACCCTGATGGCCACTCTGGCCGTTTACCTGAACTCCCTTACCGGGCGTGGCGTGCACGTGGTTACCGTGAACGATTACCTGGCCCGCCGCGATGCCGACTGGATGCGGCCGGTGTATGAAGCGCTGGGCATGAAGGTGGGTGTGGTGGTGCCGGGCATGAACCCGGCCGACAAGCGCGCGGCTTATGCCTGTGATGTGGTTTACGCCACCAACAATGAACTGGGCTTTGACTACCTGCGCGACAACATGGCCTTCTCCACCGAGCAGAAGGTGCAGCGCGACCGATATTTCGCCATCGTCGACGAAGTAGACTCCATCCTGATCGACGAGGCCCGCACACCGCTCATCATCTCCGGCCCCGCCGAAGAGTCGCCGCAGTTGTATGTACGCATCAACCAGCTGATTCCCAACCTCACACGGGCAGAACCTGCGGCGGATGAGAACAGCGAGCCGGGGCCTGGTGACTTCACCATCGATGAGAAGCAGAAGCAGGTTTACCTGACCGAAGATGGCATGGGTCATGTGGAGCAGCTGATGGTGAAATCCGGGCTGCTGAAAGAAGATGACAGCCTGTACAACGCGCAGAATCTCAACCTGGTGCATCACCTGAACGCAGCGCTGCGCGCGCACCACCTGTTCAACCGCGATGTGGATTACATCGTGAAAGACGGCGAAGTGGTTATCGTTGACGAATTCACCGGCCGCACGCTTTCCGGCCGGCGTTGGTCTGAGGGCCTGCACCAGGCCATCGAAGCCAAGGAAGGCGTGCCGATCCAGCGCGACAACCAGACGCTGGCTTCCATTACCTTCCAGAATTATTTCCGCCTGTATGAAAAGCTGGCGGGCATGACCGGTACGGCGGATACCGAGGCTTATGAATTCCAGTCGATCTACGGCCTGGAAGTAGTGGTAATTCCCACCCACAAACCGATGATTCGTGATGACAAGGATGACCTGGTATTCCTCAAGGCTTCAGCCAAGTGGGAAGCCATCATCGACAACATCAAGGAATGCACGGAAAAAGGCCAGCCGGTTTTGGTGGGCACCACTTCCATTGAAACCTCCGAGCTGATTTCCGGAATGCTGAAAAAGGCGCGCATCCGGCACGAAGTGCTGAATGCCAAGCAGCATGCACGAGAAGCGGCGATCGTGGCCCAGGCCGGCAGGACCGGCGCGGTGACCATCGCCACCAACATGGCCGGCCGTGGTACCGACATCGTGCTGGGCGGCAACCCCGAATTTGCCGCCCGTGAAGAAGTTTACGGCGAAGAGCAAGCCTGCATTCCGGGCGCCTGCGACACCACCACCGAAGAATACAAAGCGGCGTTCGAGCGTTTCCGCAAGCAATGCAATGCCGAGCGCGAGAAAGTACTGGCAGCGGGCGGGCTGCACATCATAGGCACCGAGCGGCATGAGTCGCGGCGTATCGACAACCAGCTGCGTGGCCGCTCCGGGCGCCAGGGCGACCCCGGCTCTTCGCGGTTCTACCTGTCGCTGGAAGACAACCTGATGCGCATCTTCGCATCTGACCGCATGTCCAGCATGATGCAGCGTTTCGGCATGAAGGAAGACGAGGCCATCGAGGCCGGCATGTTGAACCGCGCCATTGAAAATGCCCAGCGCAAGGTGGAGGCGCACAACTTCGATGTGCGCAAGCACCTGCTGGATTATGACAACGTCGCCAATGACCAGCGGCGCGTGGTGTATCGCCAGCGCAACGAACTGATGGAAGCGGAAGAAATCGGCGACGAAATCGCGGAAATGAAAACCGAGGTGTTCACCGAGATCATCGACCAGTACGTGCCACCGGGCAGTATAGATGAACAGTGGGACCTGCCCGGGCTGGAGAAAGTGGTTGAAGGCGAATTCGGAATCGACCTGCCCGTCCGGCAATGGCTGGAGCAGGACCCCGAGATGCATGAAGCCATATTGCGCGAGCGCATCATGGATCGCGTGGTGGAACACTACCGCACCAAGGAGAGCGTGACGGGGCCAGAGGTGATGCGCCATTTTGAAAAGGCGTTGATGCTGAATGTGCTGGACCAGCAGTGGAAAGACCACCTGGCGCGCATGGATTACCTGCGCCAGGGTATTGGCCTGCGCGGTTATGCGCAGAAGCAGCCCATGCAGGAATACAAGCGCGAGTCGTTCGAAATGTTCACCGAGCTGCTGCACAACATGAAGCACGAGGTGGTGCGCATTCTGGCACGTGTGCAGGTGAAGGCCGAAGAAGATGTGGCGGCGGTCAATGCGCCCAAGCGCAACGAGCAGAACCTGCAATACCGCCACGACGAGGCGCAACAGCCGGCCGCGCCCGCGCAGCCTGCCGGAGCAGCTCCCGCGGTGCCCGATACCTATGTGCGTGAAGGCCGCAAAGTGGGCCGCAACGAACCATGCCCCTGCGGTTCAGGCCTGAAGTACAAGCAGTGCCACGGTAAGCTTGCGTAGGAGGCAGCCATGCTGCCGACATTGCACCTAACATGAATGTAGGAGGCAGCCATGCTGCCGACACTTCAAGGTTCAGTCGCGAGCGTGGCTCGCTCCTACATGTTCTACATCATCGATCGGCTACGGCCGCATAATTTCATTCTTTAGGCTTTTCAGCCAGTTCAATGTAGCGCCGGTGAAGCCGCTCAACTTCGGCATCCAGTTCCGTGATTGAGCCATTGTTCTCGATCACATCATCCGCCAGCGCCAGGCGTGCCTGGCGTGAGGTTTGCGACGCCAGGGCGGCTTCTGCCTGCTCCCGGCTGACCTGATCCCGCTGCATCACACGTTGCACCTGGGTTTCCTCGCTGGTGTCGACCACCAGCACCCGGTCCACCCAATCGTAGGAATTGGCCTGGGCGCTGGATTCGGTGAACAGCGGAATCACCACAACACAGTAAGGTGCCTCCACCGCGGCGATGTCGCGCTGAACCTGCGCCCGTATCGCCGGGTGCAAAATACTTTCCAGCTTCAGTTTGGCAGCGGGATCAGAAAAGATGATCTCCCGCAGCAGACGGCGGTTCAGGGTGCCGTCGGGAGAAAGCATGCCGTCACCGAAAACCGCAACAATTTCGTTCAATGCGTGCTGTCCGGGCTCAACGACAGCACGCGCAATGAGGTCAGTGTCGATCACCGGCACACCCAGCGCGGCAAACCGGTCCGAAACCGCGGTTTTGCCGGAGGCAATGCCACCGGTGAGGGCTACGATGTAGGTTGAGTGATTGGGGGAGGTCATGGTCGGGATTCTAGCGCGATCTGGTATTCCTACCCTCATCCCGCATGGCCCTGTCACTCCGTCACCCCGGCCTCCGAGCCGGGGTCCAACATCCGCTGGATTCCGGCCCCGGATCGGAGTCCGGGGTGACGTTCCTTCGCCGATGGAATGACGGAATTGGTGGGCACAGGCCTCTGCACCAGGTTACCTTGCCGCGCAACCGAGATGGACTCACCCAAACTGGCTGGAGCGGGTGTAATAATCCAGGATTTTTTCACCCCAGATCAGGGTGATCCAGCCCGCCGCGGCAATGAATGGCCCAAACGGCATGGGTTTGTCGCGCTGCATCTTGCCTGAGCCCATCAACACCAGGCCCACTGCAGCGCCAACCACCGAAGACATCAGGATGATCAATGGCAGGAACTGCCAGCCCATCCAGGCGCCCAGGGCGCCCAGCAGCTTGAAATCGCCATAGCCCATGCCTTCCTTGCCCGTCATGATCTTGAACAGGTGGTAAATGCTCCAGAGGATGAGGTAACCGAAAACCGCACCCAGCAAGCTGGATTCCAGGCTGGTGAAAACGCCGAAATAGTTGGCCAGCAGGCCGGCCCAGAGCAGCGGCAGGGTGATGTTGTCAGGCAGAAGCTGGGTGTCGGCGTCGATGCCGGTAAGGGCAACCAGCACCGCAGTCAACAACAGGGCCAGCAATCCCTGCGTGGTGGGCCCGAAATGCCAGATGGTGAATACAAACAGCAGCGCTGTAGCCAGCTCAACCAGGGGATACCGCCAGGAAATCGGGCCTTTGCAGGCGGAACACTTCCCGCCCAGAAGTATGAAGCTGAGGATGGGGATGTTTTCAAAGGCGCGGATACTGTGCTCGCAGTGCGGGCAGCGTGAACGGTCCAGGGCCAGCCCGGGAGGTTTAGCAGGAGGCTCTGCCGGCAGCTCCAGCAGGTCGTGGCACTGGCACCGCCAGTCGTGCTCCAGGATGGGCGGCAGGCGAAGAATCACCACATTCAAAAAGCTGCCAATGATGGCACCCAGAAAAAACACCCCTGCGTACAGCAGGGGTGGGGTTTCAAGCAAAGTTTCCAGCATCAGGTCTGTTCTTTTTGTTGTTTGCCCGGTTCAGTTGAAAGTCGATAAATTACAAAACGAAGCGCAGGGCCGATCAGATCACCGCCGCCATCTTGAAGATGGGCAGGTACATGGCAATCACCATCGCGCCAACCAGCACACCCACGAATACGATAATCGCAGGTTCCAGCAAGCTGCTCAATGCATCCACGGCGTTGTTGACTTCTTCCTCGTAGGCTATTGCCACTTTTACCAGCATCGCGTCCAGCGAGCCGGCTTCCTCGCCAATGGCCGCCATCTGGATCACCATGTTGGGGAACACTTCGGTTTGCTGCATGGCCAGCTGCAACTGGTGGCCCACGGAGACATCACTGCGAATCTGCATGGCGGCATCGTCATAAACCGCATTGCCGGTGGCGCCGGCCACAATCTTCAGCGCGTCCACCAGCGGCACACCGGCGGCAAAGGTAATGGCCAGGGTGCGACAGAAGCGCGCTATTGCCGCCTGCTCCAGGATTGTTCCGACAATCGGCAATTTCAGCGACATGCGGTCGATGAAGTGTGAAAATTTCTTGGATCGCTTTTTCGCCATGATGAGGCCGACGATGGCCGCCACCAGCAGGAGCAGCACGTATACGCCCTTGCTTTGCATGAACTTGGAGGCATTCACCACCATTTTGGTGAAGGCCGGCAGATCCGCACCAAAGGAGACGAAAATGGCCTCGAATTGCGGAATGACGAAAATCAGCAGGATGGAGGTGACGATGATGGCCACCGCGATAACCGCCGCCGGGTAATACAGCGCCTTCTTGATTTTGCCCTTGATGGATTCAATGCGCTCTTTGTGCGAAGCGATGTCATCCAGGATGGTGTCGAGCACACCGGCGCTCTCGCCGGCCGCAACCAGGTTCACATAGAGTTCGTCGAACTGCACCGGGTACTGCGCCAGCGCCTCGTGCAGCGCGCCGCCGGATTCCACCTCGGCCCGGATCTTGTCGGCCACGGTGCGCATGCGCGGGTTTTTCAGGCCACCGGAAATGATCTGGAAGGCCGTCACCAACGGCACGCCCGATTTCAGCATGGTGGCCAGTTGCCGGCTGAAATAGGTGATGTCCTTGGAGGTGATGCGCGAGCCGGCGCCACCGAACAGCGGTTTGGGCTTGCGCTTGACGGAAATGGGATTGATGCCCTGGCGGCGCAGTTCCGCGCGCACCAGGTTCGGGCTCGATGCTATCTGCTGGCCCCTGAGCTTGACCCCACGCTTATCGCGTCCCTGCCATATGAATACAATGGGCTCTGCCTGTTGTACTGTCGCCATAACCTAGTCCTTGGTTACCCGGTTGATCTCAATGATGTCGGTAAGTCCCGCCGCCACTTTCCTTAGTGCGGAGGTGCGCAGGTCATTGATTCCTTCCTTGCGCGCTTGCTGGGCGATGCGCATGGCATTGCCTTCTTCCAGAATAATACGTGAAATTTCGTCGGTGATGGGCATCACTTCAAACACACCCGAACGGCCCCGGTAGCCCTCATTGCAGTCGGAGCAGCCGGTGGGCCTGAACAGTTTCAGGTCATCGATGTCGGCTTTGTCGAAACCCGCCTGCAGCAGTGCCTCCCGCGGCAGTTCATCGCGCTGTTTGCAGGTGTGCAGCGTACGCACCAGGCGCTGGGCAATCACCAGGTTCACCGCCGAGGTGATGTTGTACGTGGGTACGCCCATGTTCATCAGGCGCGTGATGGATTGTGGCGCATCGTTGGTATGCAGCGTGGACAGCACCAGGTGACCGGTTTGCGCCGCCTTGATGGCAATTTCCGCGGTTTCCAGGTCACGAATCTCGCCGACCATGATCACGTCCGGATCCTGGCGAAGGAAAGCCCGCAAGGCGCGGGCGAAGGTCATGCCCTGCTTGGTATTCTGCTGCACCTGGTTAATGCCGGGTACGCGGATTTCCACCGGATCTTCTACCGTGGAAATATTCCGGCCTTCGTCATTGAGCATCTGCAGGGCGGTGTACAAGGTCACGGTCTTACCGCTACCGGTTGGGCCTGTTACGAGGATCATGCCGTAGGGCTTTTTGATCGCAGCCTCATACAGTTGCCGCTGCTCGTCCTCGAAGCCCAGCTGCTCGATACCCAGCTTGGTGGCGGAAGAATCCAGGATACGCAGCACCACTTTTTCACCGAACAGGGTAGGGCAGGTGCTGACGCGGAAGTCGATGCTCTTGTTACGGCTCATGGCCAGCATGATGCGGCCATCCTGCGGAACGCGCTTTTCGGCAATGTCCAGGCCGGCCATGACCTTGAGGCGTGACGACAGCCGGCGTGACATCTGCACCGGTGGCGCGGCAACTGCTTTCAGCACACCGTCCAGGCGGTAGCGGATGCGGTAGCGGCTTTCGTACGGCTCGAAGTGAATGTCAGATGCACCCTTGCGGATGGCGTCCAGCAGCACCTTGTTGATGAAGCGCACCACCGGGGTTTCGTCCACGGAAGGGTCGCTGGCATCTTCTGCCTCTTTCTCGGTGGCAAAGGCTACATCTTCCAGGCCTTCCTCTTCCTCCAGGTCGTCGAACACGGTGTGAGCCGCTTCCTGGGCGCGCTCGATGGCCTTGCTGATCTGGTCAGCAGCAACCAGGATGGGTTCCACATGAAAGCCGGAGCTGAACGCGATTTCATCCAGCACCTGGTGATCGGTGGGGTCGCGCAGCGCAATGAACAGCTGGTTGCCGCGCAGGTGCAACGGCAGGGCCTGGTGTTTTTCGATCAGGGCTTCGGAGACCAGGCTCATTGGCGCCTGGGACAAATCAAACGACCGGATGTCAACCAGCGGTATGCCATACTCTTCAGAGGCCGCGGTTGCCAGCTTGAGCGGCGGGACGTCGGTGCTGGTCAACAGATAACCCAGCAGCGAGCGGTTCTTCTTGCTGGCTTCGCGACTGGCTGCCTCAACAGCAGCCTCGTCGAGAATATTCTCGATAACCAGCCGCCGGGCCAAGCCATGCAAATTCGTGCTGACCTTGAGTTCAGTATTCATCCACGGGTCACTCCATTTCCCCGACTGGCATTATACCTATTTATAAGCTGGTGTCTGCAAGTTGTTGTTGCAGTTCGTAATTGAAGCATTTGAGCCTTTTGTTTCCTGTTCTCACCTGCGAGTTGGAGTCCTGATTTGTTGTAGCTCCCGTGTGGAGTAGCCAAGAGTTAATCGGGATGATTTTCTCATACCATATCATCAACCTCTTGCGCCGGGTCTCGCACCGTTGCAACCCACTGCGGAGCCGGGTCAAATTATGAATCTTGCGCCAAATGCCGCCACAAGCCAACTAACTGCATGCAGTTTGCTTTGTAAATATATAAAAATTATGGACTATTTTCGCTGGAAAATACATAATTCGGTTTAAAGAAGGCTCGAGAAAAAGGAATTTTCATCGTATGCCCACGATTTCCGCAGTGGTACCCGTTTTCAACGCTGAACAGAGTTTGGATGATCTGTTCAACGAGCTTGTGCGGGTTCTTGGTTCAATTACTGACGTTTACGAAATCATTTTTGTTGAAGATTGCGGCTTCGACCATTCTTGGCAGGTAATTGAATCTCTCTGCTCGAAGAATGCAAACGTGAAGGGCATTCGCCTGAACCGGAATTTCGGCCAGCACAATGCCCTACTTTGCGGGATCCGGGAAGCCCGGTATGAAGTTATCGTCACCCTGGATGACGATCTGCAAAACCCTCCGTCAGAAATTCCCAAGTTGCTTGATCGCCTTGATCAACAGACTGATGTGGTCTACGGCACGCCACAAAAAGAACAGCACGGAATTTTGAGAGATGTGGCTTCGGTGCTGACCAAGGTTGCCCTGCAAAAAGGGATGGGTGTGGAGGCAGCACGAAACGTCAGTGCGTTTCGTGTGTTCAAGACCGGTTTGCGAGATGGATTTTCTCAGTACCATGGGCCGTTTGTCTCGATTGATGTTTTGCTTACCTGGTCCACCTCCCGATTCAAAGCAATACCTGTCGCCCATGACGCCAGAGCAATCGGCAAGTCAAACTACACTTTTAGTAAATTGTTCAATCATGCATTCAATATGCTGACGGGATTCAGCACCGTGCCGTTGCAAATTGCGAGCTTGATGGGATTTCTATTTACCTTGTTTGGAATCGGAATCCTGGTTTGGGTGGTGGGGCGCTATCTGTTCCTTGGTGGAAGTATCCCAGGTTTTCCATTTCTGGCTTCGATAATCGCAATATTCTCGGGTGTCCAATTGTTTGCTTTGGGAGTTTTTGGTGAGTATCTGGCCCGAATTCACTTCCGTACGATGGACAAGCCAACTTACGTGATTGCCGAACGGGCAAATAATGAGTCCATAAGCCGAAACGATGCGAAGGTAGCCCCAAATATGATTGATGGACTAACGATTGAATCGTGAGATTAATGGCTGGCCTTATTTTTAGTGATTTGGCCAGATGTTTATGGACAGGATTCTCAATTAAGAAATCGTTGATCAATCAAATTGTAGTCAGTTAGCGCTAGCCAGAGATTCCTTTTGTCAGTTTCGGTTGTTGCACTGGTAAATACGGTTTTCGATTGATTCTTCAAAGATGGGACGAATATAGAGATGCACATAGTCGTGCTTTGCGCCACAAATCGCGGATTTCGCTTCATTGAGCGATTATTCGACATTGGTTACGAGCATAGATTTACTGTTTTCAGCTTTCGAGAGGAGCCTTGGGAGCCACCTTATTTCGAAGATATTGCGGAAATTGCCAAGCGGTTCAATGCGGAATTTTATGAAGCCCGAAACGTCGGTGATGAAAAATGGCGAGATTTTTGGGAGAGCACAAAGGTTGATGTTATTTTCATGGTTAATTGGCGGTATCTGGTCATGCCACGAATATATCAGCGTGCAGAAGTTGGGGCGTATGTTTTTCATGATTCTTTGCTTCCTAAGTACAGGGGTTTTTCGCCAACACTCTGGGCAATACGAAATGGTGAAAGGGAAACTGGAGTAACTCTTTTTGAAGCAACAGAAGAAATAGACGCGGGAGATATACTATCCCAACATAAAGTTACAATTAGTAGCACCGACACTATTGCGGATGTTCTGGAAAAAGTTACAAATACATACTTGGATATCATCACTGTGAGTTTTGATGGTATTGTGTCAGGTACCCTTAAAGCAGTTTCACAGGTAAATCGAAATGCCACTTATACATGCAAATGGATTCCATCCGATTTCTGTATTGATTGGACTCAGTCATCCGCTTCCATTTTTAATCTGATTAGAGCGACAACAAAGCCATATCCGGGTGCATTTTGTTATTTGGACAACAAGAAGCTGACAGTGTGGTCTGCAGAGATACAGTCGGTGAATAAACAATACGTAGCTCGAGTCTCGGGCAGGGTTGTCGAAGTTAACAAAGGTATAGGTACGGTAATTGCTACTGGTGATGGCACCCTTTTGCTAAGGGAAGTTCAAATCGAGGGTGAGCCAGTTGTAAATGCTTCAGATTTGTTGAATTCGTACTCTCAAACATTGACAAGCCAACCGCGGCACCGAATCAATGCAGGCACAAACAGGATTTAGGCCGTTCTCTAAAAATGATTCACATTCAATTTCTAAAGTTTGCATTGATAGGTATATTCTCAAACTTGGTTGTTTTCATTTTGTACCTCAGTTTGACCAGTTGGGGTATTTATCATCTGCAAGCGATGAGTTTTACTTATGTCTTGGGAGTAGGTTTGGGATTCATTCTAAATCGGGCTTGGACATTTGCTCACAAGGGACGTTGGTCACCCGCGTTGCTTCGCTATTTGATGGCATATTCGTTGGGATACGTTTTTAATCTCGTCACGTTGTACTTTTTGGTAAATGTGATGGGATTTTCTCACGAGCCTGTTCAGGGAACCTTGATTCTGGTAACCGCAATTTTCCTGTTCATTTTGCAGAGAGTTTGGGTTTTCAACACCTGAATGTCAGTATGAAAATACCCTTCAACAAACCCTACATGACGGGCCGAGAGCTTCACTATATTAGCCAGGCTCATGCAAACGGTCATTTGGCAGGAGACGGCCAGTTCTCGAAGAGATGCCAATCCTGGTTGGAGCAGCACACAGGCTGTAAAAAGGCGTTACTTACTCATTCCTGCACGGCAGGTCTGGAAATGGCGGCCCTTCTTAGTGATCTCAAACCGGGTGATGAAGTGATCATGCCTTCGTTTACTTTTGTGTCCACAGCAAACGCCTTTGTTTTAAGGGGGGCGGTGCCGGTGTTTGTGGATATCCGACCGGATACCTTGAATATTGACGAGACGTTGATCGAAGCAGCAATCACCAGCCGCACGGTTGCGATCGTAGTCGTCCATTACGCAGGGGTTGCCTGTGAAATGGACGAAATCTGTGCACTTGCCCGTCAGCACCGGTTGTTGGTTATCGAAGATGATGCGCAGGGAGTAGGTTCTACCTACAAAGGTCGTCCTCTTGGTGGATTAGGCGACCTCGCTGCTGTCAGCTTCCATGAAACCAAGAATGTAATCTCCGGAGAAGGCGGCGCACTACTGGTCAACTCAGAAAGTTTCACAGAGCGTGCGGAAATCATCAGGGAGAAAGGCACCAATCGCAGCCAATTCTTCCGTGGGCAAGTGGACAAATACACCTGGGTGGACATTGGCTCATCATTTCTCCCCAGCGAGCTGAACGCGGCCTTCCTGCTCGCGCAGCTGGAAGAAGCCGAAAGCATCACTGACAGACGCCTGAAGATCTGGGAAGAATACAATTCGGCATTCATGAATCTTGAGCAGCGGGAGCAGATCACGAGGCCATTTGTTCCGTACCACTGTAAACACAATGCGCACATGTATTACCTGTTGGCGCATGACCTGGCGCATCGCACTCGTATTATTGAAAAACTGCGGAACCGGAACATCATGGCCGTGTTTCATTATGTACCGTTACACAGTTCGCCTATGGGAAGAAAGGTCGGGCGGGTCAGCGGTACTCTGGAGGTCACAGACTCAGTTAGTCAGCGACTGTTACGTCTGCCCATGTGGTTGGGTATCGAGCCTCACCTGGGCGACGTCATTACCACCGTAAACAAAGCGTGTCATTCAGCTTAATCGACAGTCAACGCTTAAACACAAGGGGTTCTTGATCCATGGATTGGTTCATAGCACTTGAAAGCAAGCGGCGTTTTGCTCTGCTTCCTCTCATTCTCATCATGGTGGCCACGATCGCGGTTACTGCACTCCGGGATCCACGGACATTTGATGGATTTTGGCACCTCAAAATGGGCCAGGACTGGGTGGAAAATGGCTTGAGTCCATGGTTGGATCACTACAGTTTTACCTACCAAGGTGAAGAGATTGATTCACCGCCAGTGGCCTTCCAGGTGGGCTTGTACTGGCTGGTTAAAGAGCTTGGTCTGAATGGTGGATTCAAGCTCTACAAATTCTTAAGCATGACATTGGTGCTATTAATGATGCTTTGGTGGCTCCATCGAATCAAAGCACGAGTACTGGTGTATTTGCTGGTCCTGCCTCTGTTGGTGGCGTTATTGCAATTCAGGGCCACAGTTCGCCCAGAGCTTATCTCGTATTCATTTTTGATTTTGGCAGTAATCCTGTTCGAAAGAGCCCGTTGTAAGCAGAGTTTTAGCAATCTGTTTCCTGTTGCCCTGCTCATGCTGGTTTGGAACAACTACCATTCCTCAATATTCGGGTACGTAGTTTTTCTTGGCTTGTTCATCGATCTCGGGCTAAAAAACTTGAGGGAGCATGCTAATCCGATAACTTGGGTGAAATGGCTAGGTTGGGGGGCTCTGATTGTCGGTTTGGGGTTCGCCAATCCGAGTGTTACTCATCCCTTGATTGCTGCGATCACTTTTCCTGATGAGTGGAAAACCCTTATTCAGGAATACAACTCACCATTAATGTACAAAAATGTCCCGTCTCTTTATGTTTTGATATTTGTCTCTGCGCTTACACTTGGATTGTGCTGGAGGCAAAGACTTCCCGGGTACTTTTTTGTCTGTTTGTTCCTGATTGCGAATGCGGCAAGTATGGCCAGGTTAGTGGCGCCGATGGGGGTAGTAGTCCTTTGCGTTTTTGGCTTGGTTGTGAATAACCTTATTTTGAAAGAACAAGGTCATGACGTCAGCAAATCAGTGAAGTTTGGAGTGCTGGCAGCAATTGCATTCATTTTTCTAGTTCCACTGCTTCACAATGTGATAACAGCTCGCGTATTTATTTCGCAGAACGCAAGTTCCGGTGGATATTATCCCTTTGGATTGGTTCAGTACATGAAAGATGAAGGGCTTGCAGGACACATTATCAACGATCATGACATGGGTGGGTTTCTGATCTATGGCCTGGCACCTGCAAGCCAGGTATACATAGATGGAAGAACAAACATCCTATACCCATTGAGTCACTATCAGCATATGCAAGAAGTGTTTGCTTCAGCGGACGCTCTATCCGAAGAAGTAAGGAAATTTGATGTCGAATTTGTCATGGTCAGAAATACTGTCGACAAGGCGTTGTTATTGGAGCAGACGGGCGACTTTAAACTTGATTATGCGGATGTTCGTTACTTCTTGTATCGACGGGATGTTGGTAACACTCCAATTGCTGGAACTTTATGGGCTCGTCCGTATTGTTGGTCGGAAAGTGTTCAGCAGTCCTTGGTTGAAGAAGCGGCAACTGCAATTATTTACTATACGCCTGCCACACAGCTGAATCAGTTCTTGCAGTTGATGACAAGTTTCGGAGCTGCGGAAGACAAAGGATTTTTTCTTCAGCAGCCCAGAGACACCATTTACTGGCCTGACGCGTCAAAGCGGTTTGTTGGATACCAAGCACTAAGATTTGAAAATTATCAACTTGCGCTATCGTATTTTCGTTCTGTTCTTGTCAATGAAGCAAAGGATCTCTTGGCAATCGCGCTTGCCGAATTGAAGTTGGGTCGCCCGCATGACGCGGAAATGGTTCTTGCAAGTGCCTTAGAGAAAAATTGGCCTCAGCTGGAGTTAGTGGACTTAAAGATCATGCATGGATTGTTGACGGAAATCCGTGATCAACATGAGTTGAAACTTTTAAACAACGATGTCATTGAGAGCTTTGAAGCGCAATTGGTCGACCAACTCTCTTCCGCCAATAGTCAGCAAATGGTGAACGCAGACACCTTCTGTCTGAACACGCCTTGAATTCTGATTATTACAAGCACTTTGCGGAGATTTTCCAATTAGCAAATTGACTGGGCCATGATCGATAAAACTATTCAATCGCTTGAACCTCGGCACTGGGCCCTTTGGACGATCTGCTGTCTGATAATTGCGTTCGTGCATTCTTTCACTCTCACCATAGATCGGCGGGTGAACCAGGATGAGGTGCAAATTATTGATCTCGGCAGAACTGTGATAACTCCAACGACTGAGTGGTCACTGGCATGGAACGTTTCCCTGGATGCTCCTGTCCTGCCCATTTCGTACATCGGTCCTGCAATTCAGGAGTTGGCTTACAGAACTACTTCGCCGTCAATCGCGGGTTCTCGTCTGATGGCAATTTTCTCAGCAATTCTGGCTGCGACTATGCTTCTCGGCTGGTTGTCGAAATCAACAGCTAACCCAGGATTGTCCATATTATTGGCCGTTGTTTTCCTTCTTGATCCCCTGTTTGCAGATACATATCGCCAGGCGAGAATTGACGGTTTTGCCATGGCTGCTGTGTTTTTTGCTTGTTGGCAGTTGGCGGTTGCAAAAAGCAGGATATCGGCTGGGCGGTCTTGTAGAACGCCAGTTGTTATAGCAGGAATTAGCTTTACTGCTTCAGGATTTTTTTGGTTCAGTGCTCCGATCCTTGGTCCATTAGTTGTGCTCGAACTTTATAGGCTATTAAGAGTCGGGCTTGTGAAGCAGGTTGAAGTTCAAGAAAAATTGGTAAGTCAAATCATTCTTTGGTTTATGGCTTCTTGCTTCATGACTTTGCTTATTCTCTTGCTCCCAATATCACAGCACTTGGATCTTTATTGGCAAGGGATAATATCGAATGCAGCAATTCAAAATCGAGCTGCAGGAACTCAAACTCCGATTGTTCAATTGTTCGCGGTTTACAGCCCTGTACTCTTTTTATCTGGATTGATTTCTGTCTTTTTCTGCAGGGATTGGGGTTTATATCTTGCGTTGCTTGTCGCTATTTGCATGATTCAGCTGACCATGATTTATCCTGCTCGTGTGATCTATCTTTTGCCCTACTTGGTTGCGATTATCGGTTGTGCGTATTCATCAGCTGCTGGGAGTCAAAGAAAAGTCAAGTTCAGGAAATACCTTGGTGGAATGATTGCTGCGAGTCTTGCCTTTGGTGCTTTAACAGTATTGCTTTTCCGGCCAATGGCTGCTTTAGAGCAAAGACCAGCTCGCGAAATTGCTCAAGTAAAAGAGCTGCTTGAAGAAACGATAGGCCGCGGCCCCAAAAAAGTCTTGATAGAAGAATGGAGCGCGTATTATCCGGCAAGAGAGCTTGGGTGGAAGTACTATTTGGTTGGTTCCCCGTTGTCCAGAATTGCCTATAGCGATTTTCTGACCGAAATGGATTACGTAATCGTAAGAGCAACTCCCATTGTCCATTTCACAACAGACCAATTGGCCAAGGAGTTAGGGTTTGAGGAACTTGGTGTTGTTGAGTTTAGAAAAAGTAATCCTCTAAATTTTTCAGTTGGATTGACTCGATTTCAATTTCCAGCTGCCGGTTTTCCGGATATTCGCATATACAGAAATCCCAAAAGCAAAGGTTGAAATTGCTTCACATTTGTTCAGGTCAAATACATCAATCTCCTGATCAATTTTGGGCCTAGCATCATCCCTGTTCCTGTAAGTTTGGCTTAGCCTAATTCGCAAATGTGGTGCCTAACTGCGGCACGTTGACGGTATCAGATAATTTGGTGCATTTGGCGAAGCGCATGTCCAGCTGAACTTTCCACCTGGATTGTCAGGAGTTCCGGTCAGAGTGATTTCTGGCGCAGGATCGGGAGCGCCGGTATCGCGTGTGGTGATGGTGATGAGAGGCTCAACACAATCTTCGCTGACTTCAATACTCTCAACCCAGGTAGAGGCGACATAAGAATAACCTGCGGCGTGGTTATCCAAATCTGTCAGTGTCGGGTCTTCCATGCAAGTAGCTGAAACGGCGGTTTTTGCAGCCGCAGCAACCGAGAGTGCTTCGCCAATCTTTGCGCGTATGGAGTAGTTTGTATAAACAGGTAATGCCAACGTCAGAATTATGGCAATGATGGCTACAACGATCATCAATTCGATGAGCGTAAATCCCTGGTAACAAGTATAGGTATGACGTGCTTCTGGACGGCTAACCGACAACGAACAGTAGGTCATTGGATATTTTCTCCCGACCTGCCTTACTTCGAAAACCCGTATGGACTTTCGATTACACCGGGTTGATTTTAGGAATCAAACGGTGGCTACTTCCCTGTTCGAGGCAGTAATGACTTCCCCTGATAAAAAATCAACTGACTTGATTATGCCAGTTTCCCCTATGGCAAACGTTCTGTTGCCTAAAAAAACCCCCGCATTGTGCGGGGGTTTTTCACCAGAAAAAAATCCTGGTTATTTTAAACCCTTCTTGAGCTTATGACCGGCAAGTACTTGGAACGTGGCGTGACTCACCAGCAGTCTGGTTGCAGAACCACTGCCAGCGGCCGGCTGAAGAACCGTTTCCGTTCAGCGTCAATTGTGGATTGGTTGTTGCACCAGTATTTGCGGTATTCACGACAATCGTAGCCGTTCCATCACAGGTTCCGTTGATGGAAATCGAAGAAACGTACTCCGAAACAACAGAAGTCGGATAACCTACGTCGTCCGCATCAGTAATGGACAGCAGTGGTTCAGATTGGCAAGTTTCTGATACCGCGAGCTTGGCAGCAGCCGCAACGCTCAAGCCTTCACCCACCTTGGCACGAATGGTGTAGTCCTGGTAAGCCGGCAAAGCCAGAGCCAGCAGAATGGCGATGATCGCGATAACGATCATGAGTTCGATCAATGTAAAACCTTGAGATTTCTTCACAACTATACCCTCCTGGTAAGAAAGACGGGATTTGCGCCCCATCGGTTAGTCCCTTTTATTCGGGATGCGGTACGGTAATGCAAGTATGGTGCCACTGGGCAGGTTATTTTTAAATTCAATGAGTTGAAGCCAACAGGCCAGGTATGGAAATTTCGAATCGTGAAAATAAACGTCACAAAGTGACAAATTGTGTCAGATACTAACGTTGAAATTGCAAGCGGCACATCCGTTATCAGTTAACCTGCTTGCGCTCCGGGTCGTGGTCAGTACTCATAGTGATAGCGCAGCTGGGCAATCAAAACCGCATCGTCCGCAACCTTATAGACAAGCCGGTGCTCGTCGTTGATGCGCCGTGACCAATAACTGGACAATCCGTGTTTAAGCGCTTCGGGTTTCCCGATGCCCTCAAAGGGCTCACGTTGAATATCCCTGATTAAAGTGTTGATCCGTTTAAGAATGGCCTTATCGGTCTTTTGCCAGTACAAGTAGTCCTCCCAAGCCTGGCTGGAAAAAATGAGTTTCATTCCATTATCGGGTGTTCGGTGCCTTTGCCGCCTTCAAGTTCAGCAATCGACTCCAGAAGCCGCCGGGCATTGGCCGGAGAACGTAACAGGTAGGTGGTTTCCTGCATTGCCTGGAAATCCTCCAAAGAGATCATCACCACAGCGGATTCCCTTTTTCGAGTGATGATTACAGGATTGTGGTTACTGCAAACTTTTTCCATGGTTTTGGAAAGGTTGGCTCGTGCAACGGTGTAGCTTATGGCGTCCAAAGTAGTACCCTGATAATAATCTGTACGTGAAAACGTACAGGTAGCTTAATTGTGAATAAATGGGCCGTCAAGCTTCATGCTGTTGCCACCAGATTTTGCTTCACTCACTTTCATCTATGGGTTCGCATTCTGGTAAATCGCGCAGACTTTACCGTTCTGCCACAGGCGCGGTATCAGCCGGTCCATGGTTGGGGTTTGCTCCAGGGTCTGCTCGTGTCTGCTGATTTCATTGTGCGCGAACCACAAAAATGCCAGGGCGATTGCCAGCGCAACTGGCAGCAATGACCTGCTCGCCAGGCCGGGTGATGGCTTTCCGGTTACCGGAAAACTGCCCAGCAGCCAGCCACACACCAGCATGCCGGCAACCTGGCTGGCCGGCATGATCAGCACGCCGCTCAAACAGGCGTGAATGGCGGCGGCGATCAGCCCGGCGCCCAGGGCCGCGTGCAAATATGCCGCGCTATATGCTCCCTTGCTTTCTGATCTCACGATTCCAATCAGGCGAAATGCGATAATGCCGCCCGTTATCAGCAGCAGCACAAATGCGGGAATGCCCCATTCGCTGACGAACTGCAGGGGAAAACTGTGCGGGTGCGCGGCGCGAAACACCGGCCCCTTGCAGGCATAGTTCATCGGACCGATGCCTAGCCATGGATGCGCCTGCGTATCTTTGAGCGAGCCTCGCCACATGGCGGTTCGTCCTGATGACGTACTCATTCTCTTGCCGGTGAGCGTGCTGGTGAATTCGCCGCTTTCGTCCTTGCCATGCTTGGCTGTGGGCGACTCCGCCTGTGGCTGGGTTGCTGATGCGGGTGGCGCAGCGGGATCGCTTTCCTGGATCTGGCCATGTCCAGCCACGACCAGTGCGTAAATGAGGATGCCCATGAACAGGCCTGCCAGATGGGTGAGCGCGAACTGCTTGCGGGCCACCGGCCACAACACCGCGGCGAAAATCACCGCCGATGAAACCGCCACCATCGTGCCCCGGCCGCCGGTGGCCAGCACCACATACCAGTGCAGTGCCAGCGACAACAGGCAAAGCAGCCAGACGGACCACTTGCGCGGAAAGACCGACGGCAATGCGGCAATCAGGGGAAGGGTCCAGCTTTGCACCTGGTTGTAAAACCGCGGCCAGGAAAAATGCGGCAGGGCGATGCGCGGGTTGAACTCCAGCCCCTGGCTCCAGGCAGCCATTACGCCGATTAGTTCCTGCAACCCCACTGCCACGCCCACCATGGCAATCAGCACAATGATAATGCGGTCGAACAGTTCGCCGGCCATGCTGCGGCAGGCCGCGATGGCAAGGGCGGCTGCAACCAGCATGAGCAGCAGTGCCACATCGGCCAGGGAATAGGCCAGTCCCATGCCGGATGTGCTGTTGTGCCAGGCGGAAATCACGCCAAGCGCGAACATGATCGTGAGCGCGATGCCCATCCAGCGAGGAACGCGAGCCACCTGTTCAAAGGCAGAGCTGCGCAGGCCGGGAATGATCAGCACCCAAAGGAATAACGCAGGAAGCAGGTACAACTGCAGCATGCGCTTGGCATCGTATTGCCAGAGGGTGTCGCTGAGATGGGTGGTGGAGGTGACGAGCAGGTAGGCGCACAGCAGCGTCGGGAATACCAGCGCAGTGGCTCGCTGCATGTTGGATTCCTTTCTCGGAACAGCTTCCTGCTGAATGGTGTTCACGGTTCAAGACCTTCGCCCATTTTGCTGCGGAGTCTATCTTAGGGGGAGATTGGGAATCCAGGCTTTCACTCCCGCCCCATGATTCGAAGTTGGCTGATGTGACCAATGGTACTGAGTTGCCGAGCCATCCGGGGAATCCAGTGGCCCGGATCTTTCCGGTTTCAAGGCGCGACTTCGCCGGCCTGGAATGGAGAGAAGAGTGGCCTGCGGCAGCCCGGAAGTGTGGGCCTTATGGAGTGCGTAAATATATGTATCTAAGAAATATTATTTGGAGTTCTGCGAGATAATAGTATATATTTGTACAGTATAA
>CAYYCX010000044.1:0-31311 GCA_964470455.1 uncultured Wenzhouxiangellaceae bacterium | reverse complement strand
TCCGACTGCTCTGCTGCACCGCTGATGACAGCCGTGCCTTCATCGATTGCATCCAGTTCCGCCAACCCCGGGCCTTCGGAATCAACCGGCTGGGTTACCGCCGACGGGTTTCCGGCAGCGCTACCCATGACACCGAGATCCGTTTCCGGAGCTGCCGACATGCGCGATACCAGCACAGCCATCAGCAGGCTGATGGTACAGAACAGGGTGGCCAGAACCCAGGTGGTGCGCGTGAGAAAATTTCCGGCGCCACGGGCGCCAAAAACGGTTCCCGAGGCTCCACTTCCAAAGGCAGCGCCCGCTGTGGCTCCGGCGCCCTTCTGCACCAGGATCAGGGCCACCATGGCAATGGCGATCAATACATAAAAAATGTTCAGGGCTTGCATAAATTCTCTTCCAGCATGAAAAGGCTAATTGGCTGCGGCATAAATGGCGAGAAAGTCTTCCGCCTTCAATGAAGCCCCGCCAATCAATCCACCATCAATATCCTTCCGTGCAAACAAATCGGCGGCATTGGATGGATTCACGCTGCCGCCGTACAGAATACGTATTTGACCGCCTATCATATCATCGTGCCCCGACAGTTTGCCACGTATGAAGGCGTGAATTTCCTGCGCCTGTTCCGGACTGGCCGTTTTCCCGGTGCCAATGGCCCAAACCGGCTCGTAGGCAATCGTTGCCGAGGCAAAGCCGTCAATGCCCGTTTTCCGCAACACCGCTTCAATCTGCTCAGAAATAATGTTTTCGGTTTCTCCGCGCTCGCGCTGCTCCAGGGTTTCGCCCACGCAAAGTACAGGTTCCAGCCCGGCCTCCAGCGCTGCGGCAAAACGCATCGCCACATCTTCGTTGCTTTCGCCGAACAGGGTGCGCCGCTCGGAATGCCCCACCAAAACGTAGCGACAGCCGAAATCCAGCAGCATGGCTGCGGCCACCTCGCCGGTGAATGCGCCTTTGGGAGCCGGATGAAGCGTTTGTGCACCCCAGTTTACCGTGCTTCCCCGCAGTATCTTCTGCGTACCTGCAAGGTAGGGAAAGGGCGGAAAAACG
Organism: uncultured Wenzhouxiangellaceae bacterium; assembly: GCA_964470455.1. Classification (GTDB taxonomy): domain Bacteria; phylum Pseudomonadota; class Gammaproteobacteria; order Xanthomonadales; family SZUA-36; genus JAWXBM01. Next base: position 30,264 of record CAYYCX010000044.1, on the reverse strand, counting down.
GCCATTTCAGCCGTATTCTCATCTCCTGCGCCTGCGGCCACTTTCTGCAACAAATCTTTGGCCATGGCGAGGGAACCGTTCATCTTCCAGTTTCCGGCAACCAGTTTTCGACGCATCATTCGTCCTCCTGAGCGGGCGCCAGAATACCATGGCTCCGGCGGCAAGCAAGCCGAAGTCCTGCTTCAGCAAGGCTCCAGAACCCGATTGCCACACTCAATAGTCAATCAATTTCTGCAATAGCCCGATTTCTTCCGCGGTTGTCTGGCCAATGCGGCATCGTTCCAGGGAGCCGGGCAGCGCATGTTGGGTAGCGCTCAATGGGATGGCTCCCGCCATGATTTCCGCCCGGGTCTGGGGAAACAGCGGTTGCCGGTTGGGATCAGCAAAGCCTTCGGGAAATTTCGGATCGCCGGTCGCCAGTGAATATTTGTCAGTGGCTCCCAGAACATGCAGCAATTCATGCGTGATAACGACATTGTTATAGCCGCGGTTTTCAGCCCCGGCATATGCCTTCACCAGCCCATAACGGCCTTTGCGCATGCCCACTGACATCTGCATTTCACTGAATTCACCGGGTTCGTGATAGATCAGGAACATCTGCACGTCCGGAGCAATCAGGTCGCCCGGTGTTTCACGCCGCCAGGCCCACCAGCGCATCTTCAGGCTCCACCATGCGATTGCAGCCGGGTTGTGACGATCGGGAATCACCGGTGGCTTTTCCGTACTCACAGGCGCCAGCTGGAACTGCAACGGTTCTGCCATGACCACTCCGTAACGGGCCAGCTCCGCTGCCAGGAACCGGTTGATGCCGGAAAAATCTTCCAGCCCAACCGAACGGACAAAACGCTCAGTGCCGGTCTTGCCTTCCTCCACGATGGGGTAGAGGGTCACCCAGATCGGCTGGTCCCAGCGAGCCAGCTTTCGTTCGGTCATCCAGGTACCCGCCACGATGACGAACAGCACGCTCAGCAGAGCGACGATTCGCAGCAGCTTGAACAGGCTCACGCGCCTGCCACGGTCATGCTATTGATCAGAATATCGCCACAATGAATGTTGCCCCGTGTGTCGAGATTTGTGCCGCAGGCCTCGATGCCCAGAAACATCTGGGCCAGGTTTCCGGCGATCGTCACCTCTTCCACCGGGTGGCTGATCTCGCCGTTTTCAACAAGAAACCCGGTTGCGCCACGGGAATAATCACCGGTCACCGTGCTCACCCCCTGCCCCATGACTTCGGTGACATAAAAACCATTGGGCAGGTTTTGCAGCAGGTTTTCGGCGTTTGGTTGCACCAGCAGGTTGCGCACGCCACCCGCGTTGGCGGTTGTGGGAAGGCCCAGGCGGCGTCCTGAATAGCTGGAGAGCACATAACGCAGCAACACGCCCTGGTCCACCAGGTCATTTTCGCGGGTGGCCACGCCTTCATTGTCAAATGCCGAGCTGTTCATTCCACGCCGCAGAAGAGGCCGTTCGCTGATCCGCATCCAGCCGGGAAAAATCCGGGTACCGGCAGCATCCTTGAGGAAGGAGGCGTTGCGGTAAAGGGCGCTGCCCGATACGGCTCCCAGCATATGCCCGATCAGGCCTTTGGCCACTTCGGCTGCAAACAACACGGGCATCCGGCCGGTTTTCAACTGGCGCGCGCCCAATCGACGCAGTGTCTTGTGTGCGGCTTCCAGTCCGGTTTTCTGCGGCGCTTCCAGGGCAACGAGATCACGCTGCGTGTCGTAACTGTAATCCCGCTGCATGCCATTGCCCTTGCCGGCAATCAATACGCAGCTCTGGCTGTAGCGGGTCCCGGCGCTGCGGCCCATGAAGCCATGGCTGTTACCGTACACCCCCATGCCCAGGCTGGCCTCGAATCCGGCGCCCTCAGAATTGCTGATGCCTTTCTCCGCCAGCCCGGCAGCCTCACACTCCCTGGCGCGTTCGATCGCCCGGTTGGCATCGAGAACGGTGGGGTGCCAGAGGTCCAGGTCGGGAAACTCATGGGCCATCAGATCTTCATCCGCAAGGCCGTTGTGCGGGTCGGGCTGGGTAAAGCGGGCTATTTCCATGGCCCGGTCTACACACTCGAGGATGGAGTCGCGGCCCAGCTCAGCGCTGCTGGCGTGAGCCTTGCACTTGCCCGCATACACCGTGATGCTGACCGAGCGGTCCTGCATATGCTCAAGGGTTTCCACCTCGCCGTGCCGGACATTCACCGACAGCCCCTTGCTGGTATGCGCGGCGACTTCCGCCTGCGTCGCGCCGATTTCCCCGGCCCGGCGCAACGCAGCCGCTACGCAATCCTGCAGCAGATCGAGTTCAGTTTCCCGGTCCAAACCGCCCTGGGTTAACATAATGGCTTCAGGCATGGGCTGCCTCTCCCCTTGGATGCATGTAAGAAATTACCTGGTATGCGGAACTACGATTGATGGCACGAACGACCAAATTCCAATACGACCTCGAGCTGGAGGAGTCCGGTGCCGAATTCGAGGAGTTCGATGAAGTCAGCAAAAGCCAGCGGAAACGGGAAGCCCTGTCGAAGAAAACCCTGGCATCAGAAATCATAGCCCTGGGAAAAAAACAGTTTGCCGGTGCACCCCTGGATGAGGACCTGCGGGAGGAATTCATCGCCGCCCGGAACATCACCGCCCATGTGGCACGCAAGCGCCAGCTCATGTTTGTCGCCAAAAAGCTGCGCAACATCGATACCGCCGAGCTCGAACAATACCTGGCTTCATTGCAACAGGACGCCAGCCAGGTCACGCTGCGGCACCATCGCGCCGAATCCTGGCGGGATCGCTTCCTGGCCGGTGTTGACGATAGCCAGCATTCGAATGGAGACGCAGCACTGGCGGAATTCCTGCAATTGAGGCCGGACGCCGACCGCCAGGCTTTGCGCCAGTTGATTCGCAATGCCCGGCGTGAGCAGGCGGCGGGAAAACCGCCTGCGGCAGCACGAAACCTGTTCCGGATGCTGCGCGAATTGGACGAAACCGCGCCATTGCCGCAAAGCAACTGATTCCCTCGCGCTTGTGCGCTTTCGATATTCCGAATAACGTGCTCACGCTTCGGTACCGCCCACGGTAAGGCCATCGATGCGCAAAGTGGGCTGGCCCACTCCAACCGGAACGCTTTGGCCCTCCTTGCCGCAAACACCCACACCTTTGTCCAGCTTAAGGTCGTTGCCTACCATCGATACGCGCGTCATGGCATCCGGGCCGTTGCCAATCAACGTGGCTCCGCGCACCGGCCGGGTGACCTTGCCGTTCTCAATCAGGTAGGCTTCACTGGCTGAAAACACGAACCGGCCGGAAGTGATATCCACCTGCCCACCGGCAAAGTTCACCGCGTACAGGCCTTTCTTCACCGAGGCGATGATTTCTTCAGGTGGCAACTCTCCGGGCAACATGAAGGTATTGGTCATGCGCGGCATCGGCAGGTGGGCAAAGGATTCGCGCCGGCCGTTGCCGGTCAGTGGCATGTCCATCAGTCCGGCGTTCATCTTGTCCTGCATGTAACCCCGCAATACCCCATCCTCGATCAGGACAGTCTGCCCGGTGGGTGTACCTTCATCATCCACGGTCAATGAGCCGCGGCGCTGCTGCAGGCTGCCGTCATCCACCACCGTGACCCCCCTGGCGGCGACCTGTTCACCGATACGGCCTGAAAATGCCGAACTGCCCTTGCGGTTGAAATCACCCTCCAGGCCATGGCCGACAGCCTCGTGCAACAGCACGCCGGGCCAGCCAGGGCCAAGCACCACTGTCATCGTGCCGGCGGGCGCTGCACCCGCTTCCAGGTTGACCAGCGCCTGGCGGACCGCCTCATCGGCAAATTTCTGCCACCCATTGTCCTGCAGCAACTCCCGGTAACTGAAACGGCCGCCACCGCCATCATTGCCCTGTTCACGGCGACCGCCCTGCTCGGCAATCACGGAAACATTCAGCCGGACCAGTGGCCGCACATCGGCCGCCAGAGTGCCATCGGTATTGGCCACCAGGATGGTTTCATGGGTGGCGGCCAGGCTGACGATCACCTGGTTGATGCGCGGGTCACGCGAACGGGTATAAGCATCAATCTGCCGCAACAGGTCGACTTTTTCCGCCGCCCCCATCACCGCCATGGGATCGGCGGATGAATACAACGGCCTCACCGCCTGGTTGTTCCAGGCCTGCACCCGGCCTGAATCGCCATGGGATGCAATGGCCCGGGCCGCCCGCGACGCCTCCAGCAGCGACGGCAGTATGATTTCATCCGCATAGGCAAAACCGGTTTTGTCGCCGCTGATGGCGCGGATGCCGACACCCTTCTCCACCGCGTGGGAGCCGCTGCGCACCAGCCCATCTTCCAGCGTCCATGACTCATGGGTGGTCGCCTGGAAGTAAAGATCACCCGAATCGACCGCGGGGCCCATCAGGTCGGACAACACGCGCTGCAAGGAGGACTGGTCCAGCCCTCCAGGCTGCAGCAGTTGCTGTTCCGCTATGGATATCAGTTCGTTCATCGCTTGTTCCCGGATACCAGGCCTTCAGCCGGAGTCTTGGTCCCCTTGCGGCTCGGTATCTCTGTCACCCGTTTTCAGAATCGGCTCGATAACCGGCTCATCCCAGCTACCCGTGATGGTGTATTGTACCTGCGTTGCCTTGCCCAATTGCTCATGCAACAGGCCCTGCAGCGCCAGGCCGGCAGCCGCACCTCCGGGCCCGGCGGCAATCGCACCGATTACCGGGAGCGTATTACCTACGCCCGGCATTACCGTCATCTGCTGGTCGTATTGCTGTTTTACAAGGTTGGTGCTGCCGCTCAGTTCAATATTGGCGGCGGAGGACGTCAGCTTCACGTCATTGGTGGACGCCGTGCCATTTTCCATTTGAAACGTGCCATTGGCCGTCTCGAAACTGAATCCCGAATCAAAGACATCGCGAAAATCCAGCGCCAGCCGCCGCGGCAGGGACTGAATGCTCAGCAGGCCCAACACTTTTCCCGTACCGGTATTGGCGTTGGTGATCTGGCCGCGCGTGACACTGAATTCGATTTCACCGTTGAGTCGGGCCAGGGCAAAAGCGGCCGGTGAACCTGGCCACCAGGCGTCGAACTCAAGCACTGTCTGGCCACCCACCAGGGAAGAACTGATGTCCAGGGATTGCAGCAGCTCGCCCAGCGATTCGGCGGTCATCATGATGTCGAATTCAGATCGCTGGCTTTGCTCGAGAAGCGACCAGTCTCCACTGGCCCGAACAGACAGATCCTTTGAGTCCGCTTCCACTTTCTCGAAATGAAATCCATCGGCGGTGGGGTAGGCTTCGACTCGCGTTTCACCCATCTCCAGCCCGGCATAGCGGAATGACCGGGCATACAGGTGCAACTCCGGCAGGTCGGCCGGGTTGGTTTCCGTGTCCATGCCGCTGCTCAAAGGCTTGCCCAGCGCCAGCCGCTCAAACTCGGCATTCAGGCTATTGCGGCCCGTTGCGCCGGTGGTGAACTGCATGTGGCCGGAAATATCTGCGCCGGCGAAATTAGCCCTCAGGGTGGTGTCGCCAAGGGCCACGGCCAAACCGGTCTGCCGGAAGGCCCGATCCAGGAATATCATCTCGTCCGCCTGAACGGCCAGCCTTTCGAGTTGCAGCCCTGCCAGGTTGCCGCTGCCGCCGGCATGGTCGATGGCAATATCCACCCAACCATCCAGGTCGATCCGGCCGGCCATACCCTCCATGGACAGCCAGCCCGGGGCCGGCAAAACCGGCTGGCCGTGGCCCAGCAAAACGGCCGCCCTGGCAACCCGGGGGAGCGCGTCAGCGGCCGATGCACTGGTGTCCAGCTCAGCTGCAAGCCTGAACTCATCATTCAACTCCAGCTGCAGCAGCCGGCTGTCTCCGGTCAAGGGGTACTGCAGTCGAATCGGCCAGCGTTCAAAGCGGTTCTTGGCCAGCGGTGCGGGCAGGCCAATTCGCGTGCCGTGCAGGTCAGACTCCAGTTCCAGCATGACCGGATCATTGCCAGCAGAATTCCGGCGCGGCACCGTTACCCGTGCCTGCCAGTCGCTGCTGCCGCGGAACTGTCTTACGAATCCCGGTTGGTTCAGGAAATATTCCTGCAACAGGTCGGTAACGGCAAACAATCCATCCAGACGGGCAACCAGGGCCCAGCGTTCATTGCCACCCACCTGCAAATCCAGTTTGGCTGCCTTGCCTTTATAATCCGCATCCAGGCTTTCGCTCCACAGGCGCTGTTGGTCAAAGTCCAGGCGGCCCGCAATTCCATCCAGCCGCACACCGGAATCCTGGTCAACAAAGCTGCCTTTACTCACCCGGGCTGTTCCATCCAGCCGCAATTTGCCCGGTGTTTTTCCGAACGGGATATCCAGGCGGCCTTTTGCCTGCACCGATCCGCCGATGCTGAAGCGGCTGAGGTCGAATTCACCTGCCGGCAGCACCGGAGTCTGCTGCAGCATGGCCAGCACCTTGCCGGCCTGCGCGCCACCGCTGAAGTCCACCTGCAACAGCGGCGCGCCAAAACGTTCGATTCGGGCAACGGCCTGTTCAACCGGCACACCGGCAAAATCAGCCGCCTGCCCTTCAACGCGCATGCCAGCGCCGATGAATTCAGCTGTGGCGTTCACCTGCCGCAATGCCGGCCAACCGGGCGCGAAGCTCAACTCGGCGTTTTCGACTCGTGCCCTCGCCTCAAAGCGCCCTTCGCCATGCCGGAAAGGCCAGTCGTCCATGTCGCCGAATATCTGCAGCCGGCCGCTGCTGACCTCGCCATGGCGCAGATTGGCCCGCAACCAGCGTGTTACGGCTGCAGGCATGATGCCCTGCGGCCAGTACGGATCGAGCCGAGCGGCATCCAGCCTGAGGATATCCACATTGAGGTCGACCGCCGGACGTCCCGGACTGGCCACGATGAGCGCGTCCCCCTGGACAGAGGCATCGCTGTTGAACACCTGGCAGGATCGCAGCATCAGCTGCCACGATGCACCCAGCTGCAGTTCCCCACGACAATCAGGCAGGCTGAATTGCAGCGGATAGGCAAACATGTCCGGCCAGTCCAGAACCAGTGTCGGTGAATGCAGGCGCAAGCTACCTGATCCCGATTGCAAGCTGATCTGGCCATTCAACCCTTCAAGCCCCGGCCGGCCTGGCCAGTCCTGCAGGCCCAGGTCGCGGATTTCGCCGCTGAGCCAGCGCACATTCCTGTCGGCGCCCAGCACCAGGTCAAAGGCGCTCAGGCTGCCTGACACCTGCTGCGGCAATGTGGCGGGCAGCGCCAAATCCAGCACCTCAAGCAGTTGCCGCGCAGCCGGTGTCGTCTGGTACAGGGGCAGGTAGTCTGCGCCCAGCCACAGGCCAACGTCATTGGCCACATCCCTGGCCGCAGTCAGGCCCGGCAGCTGCGCACGATTCTCGCCCTGCTCCAGCCGCGCATCATGCAGGTCCAGTCGCCAGTCGTCCGCGTTGGAGAACGCCGATGCGAAAGTGGCGGAAACATGATCCAGCATCAGGTCGTTGCGCCCGTTGCTCAGCCAGGTATTGCTCAACTCCAGCGAACCCTGGTTTTCCAGTGGCTGGCCTGGTGCCCAGCTACCCCAGACATCCGCCTTCAGGCGGCCTTGCCTGGGCAGCAGTGGATGGCTGGGCAATTGCCCGTTCAGGTGGACCAGCAACAGGTCAGCAGCGCCTACTTGCCAGAATGCCTGGCTTATCCCTCCGTCAGGCCCGAGTTGAATGCGGGCGACCGCGTCCACGCTACCGAAATTCAGGCCACTTTCAGGCAACACCAGGCTGGATTCCAGCTTCACCGCCAGCTGGCTTTCAGAAAGTTGCACTTCGGCATTGAGGTTCGAAAAATGCAGTTGGCCGCCATCCTGTTCATCCAGCAGGTCCAGCCGCGAATTCTCCAGCCGCCATTCCCCCACGCCCACCAGCCGCCCCAGGCCGCTTGCTTCCTGTTTTGTGCCAGCTGAAGGACTGCCCGGCACGATGTCCCGGTTCAAACCCAGGCCGGCCAGGTGAAAATGACCGGCGCTGTCACGGACCAGCTGCAGTTCGGCGCCAATGACCAGGAAACTGTAGAGTGGCTTGCCTGGCCACAACAGGCAGAGCGGCTTGATATCCAGGGCTGCTTCGGAAATAAGCAGGTCGTCATTGCCGGGAAAAGAAACCGAGTCCCGGATTCGCAGGCCCTGCAGCATCAGGCGCGGGCCGAAAGCACGCCAGTCCCCGGAAAAGGCTTCCACCGTCACAGGAAAACCAAACTCTTCGGACAACCAGCTTTCCAGCTGTGGCTGGTAGCGATCGCTGTAGGGCATCAGTAACTTGCCCACACCCACCAGGATCGCCGCGCTGATGATGACGATGGAAAATGCCGTCCAGCACAGCGTCCGCAACCGCCGCAACCATTGGGCCAGGCTGGTCATGAATTCAGGCCTGCTGGACGCGAACAGGCAGGCGTGTCACAACAGCACCACATCAAACTGTTCCTGTGAGTACTGTTCTTCGGTCTGGAAGCGGATCGTGCGGCCAATCAGTTCCTCGAGTTCGGCAACCACGCCCGATTTTTCGTCGAGCACTTCAGCCACCACCGCGGGTGCAGCCAGCACCATCAGCTTGGTTGCTTCAAACTGGCGGCCGGATCGCAGGATCTCACGGAAAATCTCCAGCGCAACGGTTTCCGCACTCTTGACGGTACCTCGCCCTGCACATGCCGGACAGGTGACGCACAATCGTCGCTCCAGGCTTTCGGTGGTGCGCTTGCGGGTCATTTCCACCAGGCCAAGCGCGGAAATTTCACTGACGCCTGTCTTGGCATAATCGCGTTCCAGCGCCCGGGTAAAGGAGCGCATCACCTGGCGCTTGTGCTCTTCATCACTCATGTCGATGAAATCGATGATGATGATACCGCCCAGGTTGCGCAGCCGAAGCTGCCGGGCGATTGCCTGGCTGGCTTCCAGGTTGGTCTTGTAGATGGTTTCTTCCTGGGTACGCGAACCGACGTAGCCGCCCGTATTTACATCGATGGTCGTCATGGATTCGGTCTGGTCGAACACCAGGTAGCCGCCCGACTTCAGCGGCACTTCCCGGCCCAACGCAGTCTGGATTTCGTCTTCGATGCCAAACAGATCGAAAATGGGCCGTTCGCCTTCGTAGGCTTCAATGCGGTCCAGCCAGGCGGGTATGAATGCCGTTGCGAACCTGCGCGCCTGCTCCAGGACCGCCGGTGAATCAATGCGGACCCTGTCGATATTGGCGTGCATCATGTCCCGCAACGCCCGCAAAGGCAGCGAGAGCTCCTCATAGACACACTCACCCGTGGATGCCTCCTGGCAACGCTGGCGGATCGTCTGCCAGACTTTCGCCAGGTAGGACATGTCCGCGGCCAGGGCGAACTGGTCCACGCCTTCGGCATTGGTGCGCACGATATAACCCTGCCCACAGCCTTTCGGGCGCAGGGCTTCAACCAGTTGCTTGAGCCTCTCCCGCTCTTGTGGATCCTCGATGCGAATGGATACGCCGATGGTGTCAGAATCGGGCAACAGCACCAGGAAGCGCGAAGGAATGCTGATGTTGGTGGTCAAGCGCGCGCCCTTGCTGCCCATGGGGTCCTTGATCACCTGAACGATCACCTGGTCACCGGCCCGCAGCAGTTCTGCGATCAGCGGCACTCGCGATTCGCGCTGTTCCAGCGAAGGGTCGCTGCGCGTCATGTCGCTGGCATGCAGGAATGCTGTTCGTTCCAGGCCGATTTCCACGAATGCCGCCTGCAGCCCGGGCAAAACGCGGGAGACGGTGCCCTTGAAGATGTTGCCTATATGGCCAAATCGTCCGTCCCTTTCGAGCCAGACCTCCTGCAACATTCCGCCCTCAACCAGGGCGACCCGGGTTTCCGAAGGCGTGGCATTGATCAGGATTTCTTCGCTCACACAGCAACCTGCGACTATTGTGGAATGGGCGGCAGGCTGAAGCCCGCGGCGTGCAGTAACTCCATGGTTTCGTACAAGGGTAACCCCATCACCCCTGAATAACTGCCCCGGATCTCGCTGATCCGGTGGGCAGCGCAGCCCTGGACGCCATAGGCTCCGGCCTTGTCCATGGGTTCTCCGGACGCCACGTAAGCCTTTATCCAGTCTTCCTCCAGTTGGGCGAACCGGACTTCGGTAACACTCAGGAGGCTGCGAATCGTCCCTGCATCCTCAACCAGGACCACAGCCGAATACACCTTGTGCACCTGGCCGCTCAGCAAACGCAGCATTTCCGCAGCTTCCGCGGCATCGCCCGGCTTACCGAGAATCCGGCCTTCGATTACCACGGTGGTATCCGCACCCAGCACCGGCAACCCGCTTTCATCCCGGCCGGCAACCGCCTGGGCCTTGTCCTGCGCCACCCGCCGCACATAATCTGCCGGATCTTCACCGGGCAGCACGCTTTCATCAACGTCACTGGCCTTGATGCGGTAGCTTACACCCAGCTGCCTCAGCAATTCGTGGCGACGTGGCGAAGCCGATGCCAGGATCAGTTGTACCGGCAATTCTTCGACCACTGGGTTGGATGGATTGCTCAATGTGTTACTCGCGATGATAGGGATGGTTCTGCGTTACTGACCATGCGCGGTACAGCTGTTCCGCCAGGATTACGCGCACCAGCATATGTGGCAGTGTCAATTTACCCAGCGACCAACTGGCATCGGCACGCTGGAGGCAACGTGAGTCCAGGCCATCCGGGCCACCGACCAGCAGGGACACATCGCGACCGTTCTGCATCCATTGCTGCATCTCCCCGGCCAGTTCCAGGGTAGACCATTGCCTGCCCCGTTCATCCATGGCGATGACATGGTTGCCGCTTGGCACCGCGGCGAGCAAGGTGGCGGATTCACTGCTGCGCAGCTGCTCTGCGTTGCTGGACCGGGTGCGGCGGGCCATCGGCAACTCTTTCAATTCGAGCTCGAGGCCGCGCGGAAAGCGCCGGGCGTATTCATTCCAGCCGCGTTCCACCCAGTCGGGCATGCGCTGTCCAATGGCTACAACGCTGAAGCGCATGTGGATGCCCGGGCTCGAGCCCGGTCAGACGGGAGTGGCGGCGTTGCTGCGCCGGCTGGAACCTGCTTCCCAGAGTTTTTCAAGATTGTAAAAGGCGCGCGTCTTGGGTTGCATGAGGTGCACGATGATATCGTTCAGGTCCACCAGCACCCACTCACCTTCCTTCTCACCCTCGATTCCCAGCGGCTGGCAGCCGGCAGCCTTGGCTTTCATCACCAGGTTTTCAGCCATCGACTGGACATGCCGGCTGGAATTACCTGAAGCCAGCACAAACAGGTCGGTGAGGGAATTCTGTGAGGAAACATCGATTTCCTGGATATCGATGGCTTTGAAATCTTCCAGTGCGCTGAGCACGATCTGGCGCAGTTCCTGGAACGTAGGCTCGCCGGATATTTTTTCCTGGGTTTTGCTCGAGGAAATACCCGAAGATTTGATGGCAGGTTTTTCGGAATGCTTCAATGGATTAGTCAATAGTCCGGTCGCCGTAAAGGGATTAATGGGATTCTAGACCCATTGGGCCTGTTCCCGCAAAAGGAATATTCCGCCTGTGCGTTCAGGTTGCAAGGGCATCGTATAAGCCGTGCTGCCGGATGTAGCGGATGACCTCCTGCGGCAACAGGTACCGGCAGGATTTTCCGGCCTGCAGCCGATGCCGGATATCGGTTGAAGAAATGGCCAACTGGGTCACTTCCAGCGGCAGCACCAGGCCGCAGGGTTGCCGCCGCAGCGCGGCAGGGTCGTATTCCAGCCTCGGTTCGATTTCCGCGGTCAGCTGCCGGGAATATGCGTGGGTGGAATCGGGGCGCCTCATGATGACAATATGGGCCAGGTCGAACAGCCGGCGCCAGTCTTTCCAGCTGTCCAGCTGGTTGACGGCATCCTGCCCCAACAAGAGCGCCAGTGGCCGGCCAGGGCCTGATTCAGCGCGGATCTCGGACAGCGTGTCGACCATCCAGGAATAACCTTCACGCAAAACTTCACGCGGATCAACCGGCAGATCCGGGTCGTCTTGTACCGCCAGGCGCAACATCGCCAACCGGTGCCGCGCACTGGCAAACGTGCCGTCGCGATGCGGCGGATTACCTGCCGGCAAGAGGTTCAGCCGGTCGAGCATAAGGCACTCCCGGGCCTCCACGGCTGCGCGCAGGTGGCCAAAATGCACCGGGTCGAAAGTTCCGCCGAAAATGGCCGTCAGGGCCGGAACTTCAGGCTGGATTCCGTTCAACGCGAATAGGCCCTCGCAGAAGCCCCGGGACCGCTGCGGCCTGCCGGCTTGCCTGCTGTGGCCAGCTCCGCCAGCATTCGCTCCAGGGTCAGCCACGGGTCGCCGCCGGCCTGTCCCTTGCTTTGCATGTCGATCAGTTTCATGGCGCTGAAAGCACCATTCAACGTTTTGGCCGGAATGCGCCGAACCGCCTGTCGCATCTGCGCCTGCCCCGGCCCGAATACGCGGTTGCGCGCAAACGCTGCGTTCTCCGAATCACCGCTGGCCAGGGCAGAACGCACGCCTTCAATCTGGTTGAGCTGGAAGATCAGCGCTCCCATCACTGCCTGGATGGCCGCGCCGGCGCGCTGCAAGCCGGCAACCACGCGCAGGCAATCCGCCGCCTGGCCCAGCATCAGGCATTCACCGAGGCGAAAGGCGTCAAAGCGCGCGCTGCTGCTGACCGCCGCACGGATGGTTTCCACCGTTACCGGTTTGCCGCTGTTCAGCAGGCTGATCTTGTCGATTTCCTGTTGCGCGGCCAGCAGGTTGCCTTCGACGAATTCGGCCAACAAACGCACCGCTTCGGGGTCGGCTTTCAGGCCAGCCTGCTGCATGCGTTCAGCAATCCAATCGGGCAACTGGCCGGGCTTGACCGGCCAGATTTCCACCAGGCCGCCGGCTTTGGCCAGTTCAGAAGCCCATTTGGATTTGCGGGTAGCGGCATCCCAGGCACCACAGCTGATCACCAGCAGCACATCGGGATCGGGCTGTGAGGCATAGTCAACGAAATATTTGCCGCCTTCGATGCCGGGTTTGCCGGTCGGAATGCGAAGGTCGATGATTTTCCGGCTGGCGAACAGCGATTGCTCCATGCCCGCCATGCCCAGTTCCTGCCAGTCGAACTTGTTGTCCACCTGGTAAATCTGCCGTTCCAGGAACCCCTGTTTGCGAGCAGCCTGGATGACGAGATCACGGGATTCCTGCACCAGCAGCGGCTCGGCGCCGGCCAGCAGGTACAGTGGCTCGAGTTTTCTTGCCAGGGCGCCGGCCAGGCTGTCAAGGCGTATGTTCACAGGCTAAAGATCAGGCGCGGGCAATTCAGGATTGGCTGCCAACGATTTCCAGCCGGGAAATCAACAGCCGTGACAGGGTGTTGGCCAGGTCATCCTTGACGTATTCCTGCTCGCGCGACACCGCCAGGATCTGCTGTTCGTCAAAGCTGATATCGCGGCTTTGGCGAATGGTCTGCAGCGGCACCAGCTCCTTGCCCTGCGCATCGGTCAGCCGGAACTGCACGGTATGCGTGATCCGGTACTCGCGCACCCGGGCGTTGTCACCGATGGACAGTACCTCAGTGAGCACTTCATTCCTGGGGATTTCCAGCACTGCGGTTGCGCTCCCCTGCGCCACTATTTTTACACCTGCCTGCTCCAGGTGCAGGCGCACACGGCGCCCTAAAGCGCTGTACTCATCACCGATGAGGAGCTGTGTTTGCTGCATCTCCGGCGGCAGCTCGGCTTTCTCACGCAACTGGAAACCGCAGGCGGAAAGCAGCAGGCACAGGGTTGCAACAGTAAAGAGGCGCAACATCATGCGTACCGGTTTTTCCAGTGGACCCCGGATCAAGCCCGGGGTGACGTTATGGGCTTCCGGGGTGACGATGTCAGTGGAGATGAAGGCCATGCCGTACATGGACTCAGCCTACAACAATATTGAGCAGGCGGTCGGGCACCAGGATTACTTTGCGCACCTGCATGCCTTCAATATGGCGCTGTACATTGTCGATTCGCACAGCCTGTTCCAGCGCCGCATCCTTACCGATTCCGGGTGCCGTTTCCAGCCGGCCGCGCACCTTGCCGTTGACCTGTATCACCAGCTCGATCTGCAATTTTTCACGCGCGCTTTCATCCACCACCGGCCAGCCGGCTGAAAACAGCGGCGCACTTTCACCAAGCGCTGCCCACAGGCGTTCGCAGGCATGCGGAATGATGGGATTGAGCATGCGCACCACTGCCAGCCAGGCTTCCTGCTGCACGGCCCGGCCCTGCTCACTGCGGTCTTCAAATCGCGCCAGGTGATTGCACAGCTCCATGATCGCGGCAATGGCGGTGTTGAAGGTATAGCGGCGGCTGACGTCATCCGACACCTTGGCGATTGCATCGTGCAGCAAGCGGCGCATTTCCTTCTGGCCATCGTTCAATGCGCTGGCATCGAGCTGAGCCACCGGGCCCTGCTCCACATGGGTGGTAACCAGGTTCCACAGGCGCCGAATGAAGCGGAAAGCGCCTTCCACACCCGAGTCCGACCACTCCAGAGACTGGTCGGGTGGCGAGGCAAACATCGAAAACAGCCGCACCGTGTCGGCACCATAACGATCCACCAAACCTTGCGGATCGACGCCATTGTTCTTGGACTTGGACATCTTTTCCACCGGCCCCAAGTGAACCGCGCTGCTATCGCTGCGCAACCTGCCGCCGGTGATCTTGCCGCGCTCATCGCGCTCCAGTTCCACATCGGCCGGGTTGATCCAGTCGACCTTGCCCTCGCCGCGCTCCTGGTAGAACGTTTCCGCCACCACCATGCCCTGGCACAGCAGGTTGGTAGCCGGCTCGTCCGACTTCACCAACCCGGCGTCGCGCATCAGCTTGTGATAGAAGCGGAAATACATCAGGTGCAGGATGGCGTGCTCGATGCCGCCGATGTACTGGTCCACCGGCAACCAGTAATCCGCCCGTTCATCCAGCGGCTGCGCACCAGGGCAGCAGTAGCGCGCGTAATACCAGGACGACTCCATGAAGGTATCAAAGGTGTCGGTTTCGCGTTCGGCCGGCGCTCCACATTCCGGGCAGGTGGTCTTGCGCCATTCCGGGTCGGCCTTGATGGGCGACTGCACTCCCATGAACTGCACATCTTCCGGCAGCTTTACCGGCAATTGATCTTCCGGTACCGGCACTGCTCCGCAGATGTCGCAGTAAATCACCGGAATGGGGCAGCCCCAGTAACGCTGTCGGCTGACGCCCCAGTCGCGCAGGCGGAAATTCACCGTTCGTTTGCCGATGCCTTTCTGCTCCAGGAAATCGATGGCTTTGGCCTTGGCTTCCGCCACGCCCAGGCCATCCAGCCACTTGCTGTTGATGGCCGGGCCATCGCCGAGGTAAGGCCCGCCTTCGAAATCGTCCGGCGGCTGCACGGTTCGAACAATGGGCAGGTCGTGGCTTTGGGCGAAATCCCAGTCGCGCTGGTCCTGCCCGGGTACGGCCATTATGGCGCCGGTGCCATAGCCCATCAGCACATAATCGGCGATGTAAACCGGCACGGGTCTTTCCGTGAATGGGTTGAGCAGGTAAGCGCCGGTGAAAACCCCGCGCTTGGCCAGGCTGCCTTCCGTTGCGGTCCGGTCCGCTTCGCTGGCGCCACGGGCCGTTGCTACAAAGGCTGCCACCTCGGCGGAATGATCGGCAGTCACAATGTCATTCACCAGCGGATGCTCTGGCGCCAATACTGCGTAAGTCATGCCGAAAGCAGTGTCGGGCCGGGTGGTGAACACCGCTACTCTGTGATCGCCGGCCACGGGCTGGCCATTTCCATCGCAGACCTGCATGGAAAATTCTGCGCCTTCGGAACGGCCGATCCAGTTGCGCTGCATGGTCTTGACCGAATCGGGCCAGCCATCCAGCTCATCCAGCCCCCGCAGCAGTTCGTCGGCATAATCGGTGATGCGCAAAAACCATTGCGGAATGGATTTGCGCTCAACCGGCGCGCCCGAGCGCCAGCCTTTGCCGTCCACCACCTGTTCGTTGGCCAGCACCGTCTGGTCCACCGGGTCCCAGTTCACCTCGGAATCCTTGCGGTACGCCAGCCCTTTACGCATCAGGCGGGTGAACATCAGCTGTTCCCAGCGATAGTATTCCGGCGTGCAGGTGGCGAATTCGCGGGTCCAGTCGTAGGCAAAGCCCAGCCGCTTGAGCTGCGCTTTCATGTGTTCGATATTGGCGTAGGTCCACTTGGCCGGAGCGGTATTGTTCTTGATGGCTGCGTTCTCAGCTGGCAGGCCAAAGGCATCCCAACCCATGGGTTGCAGCACATTGCGGCCGCACATGCGGTGGTAGCGGCTGATCACATCACCGATGGTGTAATTTCGCACATGGCCCATGTGCAAATATCCGGAGGGATACGGCAACATGGACAAGCAGTAGTATTTTTCACCGGGCGCGGATTCGTCGGCAACGAAAGCGTCCATCTCATCCCACTGCTGTTGCACGGATGGTTCGATTTCGGCCGGGTTGTAAAGCGTTTGCGACATTCGAGACACCTGCCTGGCCGGTTGTATGCCCGCCCAGGACCTCATGCTTGGACAAAAGCGGAAGCTTAACTGCTCCGAAGTCCAGAAAAAAGCGTCAGGTGGGGTGCCGGCGGCCATAATGGCCATCCGGCCCTGGCAAGCCTGTCGTTTTCGACAACAAATAGGGTAGTCTTGTGGCAACAGCTGCAAGTAATCCGCAGGGATAAACCATGACCGACATCCAACCCATCCTCATTGGCAAGGGCGCTGAGCAAAAATTCCTGCTGCCGGCCTTTGGCAACCGCCACGGCCTCATCACCGGCGCCACCGGCACCGGCAAGACCGTCACGCTGCAAATCCTGGCCGAAGGCTTTTCCAGCATCGGCGTGCCGGTATTCCTGGCGGATGTGAAAGGCGACCTGTCCGGACTGACCCAGCCCATCAGCCCCCACCCCAAGGTGGACGAGCGGATAGCAGCCATCGGCATTGACAATTTCACGCCCGGCGGCTGGCCGGTGGTGTTCTGGGACGTATTCGGCAAGAGCGGCCACCCGGTACGCACCACCGTGTCCGAAATGGGCCCGTTGCTGCTGGCCAACCTGCTGGAACTGAACGACACCCAGGAAGGCGTGCTGAATATCGCTTTCCGCGTTGCCGACGAACAGGGCCTGTTGCTGCTGGACCTCAAGGACCTGCGCGCCCTGCTGCAGTTCGTGTCGGAAAACTCCAGGGAGCTTTCCGCGCAGTATGGCAATGTCAGCCCGTCTTCCGTGGCCGCCATCCAGCGCCGCCTGCTGGTGCTGGATGAACAGGGGGCCGAGGAGTTCTTCGGCGAACCGGCGCTGCAGCTCAATGACCTGCGGCGCCGCGACCTCAACGGCCGCGGCGTAATCAACATCCTGGCCGCTGACCAGCTGATTCACCGGCCCCGCCTGTATTCCACGCTGCTGCTCTGGCTGCTGTCCGAACTGTGGGAAAACCTGCCGGAGCTGGGTGACCCGGCAAAGCCTGAGTTGGTATTTTTCTTTGATGAGGCGCACCTGCTATTCAACGATGCACCCAAGGTGTTGCTGGAAAAGATTGAGCAGGTGGTCAGGCTGATCCGTTCCAAGGGCGTGGGAGTCTACTTCGTTACGCAAAATCCGCTGGATGTGCCGGATACCGTTCTGGGGCAGCTCGGCAACCGCATCCAGCATGCCCTGCGCGCTTACACTCCGCGCGACCAGAAAGCGGTGCGCGCCGCGGCCACCACATTCCGCGCCAACCCCAAACTGGATGTGGAGCAGGTCATCACCCAGCTGGGCGTGGGCGAAGCGCTGGTTTCCATGCTGGAAGCCAAGGGCGTGCCCGCCATCGTTGATCGGTGCCTGATCCGTCCGCCCACCTCGCGCATCGGCCCCGCCACCGAGGCCGAGCGCAATGAAGTGCGTTCGCGGAGCCCGGTGGGCGCCCAATACGACCAGACGCTGGACCGCGAATCCGCCTCCGAAGTGTTATTGAAGCGGGCCGAGGAAGCCACGCGTCAGGCGGAAGCCAGGGCCAGGGAGGAGGCTGCAGCCAAAGCGCGGGAGCAGGAGGAGAAGGAGGCCAGCCGGTCACGCCGCAGCACCCGTGAATCTGCCACGGAAGCCGCGTTCAAGAGCATGTTGCGCAGCATGGGCACCTCGTTGGGTCGGGCGCTGACACGCGGCATTCTGGGTGCGATCAAGAAATAGCCAGCCCCGTCCGGGCTTCAGGATGATTTGACTTCGTGGCGTCAGACGGCGCCGGAGAATCGGTTTTGCCTGGCCAACCCTGCGGGTACCAGGCTCCAGTGGCCTGGAACAGCCAAATCAGTAACGCCTGGCTCGGTTTGGCTGTTACAGGCCACTACCCTGATTCCCGATATGCTGCAGCATACCCTTCAGGCTGCTGAGCTCCTGGTCCCCGTCCGTCGATCCGGAAACCATGGCCTGCGCAATCCGCGCGGCCAGCACCTTGCCCAGTTCCACGCCCCACTGGTCAAAGGCATTGACTTGCCAGATCACGCTTTCCACGAAAATACTGTGCTCATACAGCGCCAGCAACAGGCCCAGCTGGTAGGGAGTGAGTTCATCCAGCACCAGGATGGACGAAGGCCGGTTTCCCGGCATGAATCGGTGTGGCAGCAAAGTGTCAATCAACTCTTCTGGCTTGCCTTCCGCCTGCATCATGGCCCGCGTTTCGCCGGTGTTGCGCCCGAATGCCAACGCCGTCGCCTGGGCCAGCAGGTGCGACAGCAATTCCTGTTGCGCCTCCCGGTCGTCATGGCCAGGCCGGATCACACCGATGAAATCCAGCGGCACCACGGTGGTCCCTTGGTGGAAAGCCTGGAACAGGGCATGCTGCGCATCGGTGCCGCAATCACCGAATACCAGCGGTGAGGTTTCCCACTCCACTGGCGAGCCGTCTGTGCACACCGATTTGCCGTTGGATTCCATCTGCAACTGCTGCAACCAGCCCGGCAGGCCGCGCAGGCGGCTGTCGTAGGGAATGAGGCCGCGGCCGGCATAGCCGCAGGCATTGCGGTGCCAGACGGACAGCAAGCCGTGAATCAGCGGCAGGTTGTCGGCCGGGTCAGCCGAGCGGAAATGCCCGTCCATCGCTGCACCGCCGGCACAGAACTGATCAAAAGCTTCGGTGCCGGCCGCAATGGCCACGCTGAAGCCCACCGGCGACCAGACCGAATAGCGCCCGCCAGTCCATTCACCCATGGCCAGGATCTGCTCGCGGGGCACGCCAAATTCCATGGCTTTGGCCGGCACCGAGGTCACCGCGAACAGGCGGCTGTGCGTGGCGCTCTCACCCAGGCTGGACAGCATCCAGTCGCGCACCCGGTGGCCATGCGCCAGCACTTCGCTGGTGGTGAAGCTCTTGGAAACCAGCACGATCACGGTGCGGGCAGGGTTCAGCCGAGGCAGCAGCCGTTCCCGTTCAAGCGCATCGACCGAGCTGAGGAAATGAACGGCCGGAGCATGCGGGCCACGGGGCAAGGCTTCGTACAGCAGTTTTGGCCCAATCAGCGAGCCTCCGATGCCGACGTGCACGATATCGGTGATCGGTTGTTCCGGATGCCCGGGCAGATGGCCTGAATGCAGATCGGTGGCGAACCGCTGCATCATTTGCAGCGACGACTGGCAGGATTCAGCTTCAACCGCCGGCAACAGGTTCGCGAACGAACGGCTACGCCACAGATGATGCAGCACCGGCCGTGATTCGGTGTTGTTGATGGTATCGCCGCGGAACAGGCGCTCCGTCTGCTCAGCCACGCCCGACTGTTCAGCAAGCTGTAGCAGCATGGAAAAGCTCTCCGCATCGATTGCAACCCGGGAAAAATCCAGCACCAAGCCATTGTATTTCCGCGAAAATATCTCGAAACGATGAGGTTCGTCGAGGAACAGTTTGCGCAACGGGGGCATTGATTTGTTGCTTTTTTGCAACATCATCAGGCTTTGATGCGGAAATTTCTCGGCGGGCATGAGGCTTGAGTACCAGGGTTGCTCGACTTTCGCCAGTTTACCTGAAGTGGGCCTGTCGTCCAGCCAGTGGGTGTGGCCGCTTCGAGCAGTGTCTGAGATGCCGGCCAGAACCGTCGGAAGCCGCATTCTGGCTGGGTTTTTCAGAAGCGGAGGCCCGCGGTGACAAAAACTTTTCCTTGGCCCAAAAAAAAAACCTCTCCCGGTTAAGGGAGAGGTAGGCTTTTGGAGTGATGTACCCGTCTTTCGCGCCCTGCGATCTCGGTCAACGTTGCAGTTTTACCAAGATTGGTGGTAATAATACCACTCTTGGGCAAGAATGCAACACCCTGATTGACTTTCTGCACTTTCGCCACATTTCTCGCCAGAAATCGTTTTGGGTACGTCTCCAAAGTCGCCTGGTACCTGGCCAGATTCTTCCATCCACCCGGTGCTGTGAGTGCTAGTTGAGATTCACTAATTTACTCCCGAAGAATATACTTGTCGCTGCACGCCCCCACCTGGTATCGCGCTGGTAACCGATCCAAAGGGCACACCGACGGGCCTGGACAATCGGCCCTGACCAAGGCCCGGCCTGAAGCAGGCATTGAATGAAGCACCCCGAAACACCCACAGTTTTCAAGCTGCCAGGCTGTCCCGGCCCTCGCGATTCATCCCATCCGGGAACTGGAAAGACCGGGCCGTGCTGGTTTGTGGCACTTTGCGCGATGGTCCTGTTGGCCTGGAGCATGCAGGGCGCCGCAAGCTGGTTCAAACCGCACAGCGACATCGGGCTCAGCCAGTCCAGTGCATTCGAGCCAGCGCACACCCCCCGGACTGCCTGGCCGGAAAGCTCCCACGCCACGCGACTGGAGAGCAAGCCGGATCCATTGGCCCTGCCCGCTGCAGGCACAACGTCATCCGAACCGGGCGCCACTCACGCAGCTTTTGCCGAATCAGCGGGTACCCGTAACGACCGCCAGGCACTGGCGCTCCCGGCCATCCGCGCACCACCCGATACAAACCCCTCCACGTAATTCAACTTTTTACGATCAATCGCGCCGGGCCTTTGCGGGCCGGGCGCATTTGCCCATGCGGACCCGGTCCGATGGGTATTGGAGGTTTGAAATGACAGAAAGCAATACTGCGCCGGGACAGGATGCCTCCCGGAGCACCATGCCGGCCGATACCAACTCCAGGAGTTCCGGCTACGCCGGCCCGGCCAGCAGCAGAAAAGCGGTTGAGCACGAAGGCTCGCTGCTGTCACATCTGCTCTATGGGTTGGGAACACTGTTGTTTGTCTTGCCCTTGTTCCTGCCAGGCGTATCGATGTTCTGGCTAACCGTTGCTTATGGGAGCCTGATCGGTGGGCTGGCCATCGGGTTGGTGCTCTGGGCGCTTGTCGGCAACCTGAAGAACCGGCGGCGCAGAATCTGACTGCATCCGATACGGTACGGCGTGTGGAATTTCTCACCGATTCCACACGCCGGAATTGCACTCTTACCGCAGGGACTGAACCGACTGGTCCTGCAGTTTTTTCTGCCATGCGGATGCCCGGCCCCTGCCCGGAATTTCGAATTCGGGCTCCAGCTCCAGCAATGGAACCAGCACAAATGCACGCTCGTGCATGTACGGATGCGGCACAACCAGGCCTGGTTGGTTGATCACCTGTTCCCCATATGTGAGCAGGTCGAGGTCAATCAAACGCGGACCCCAGTGTTCGCCATCGCGGCGGCGGCCCATTCCCGCTTCCACGCGCAGCAGCGTTGCCAGGAGTTCGTCCGCCGGTAAGGTGGTAACCAGCTCGGCCACGGCATTGGTGAAATCCGCCTGGTCGGTGAGCCCCCAGGCGGCAGTCCGGTACAGGGACGATACCCGCACCAGGGTTATGGACTTTGTCTGCACCAACATTTCGAGGGCTTGATGGAGGGCGGCCGGGCCATCACCGATATTACTGCCGATGCCGATAAAGCACCGTTGCGCGGCCATCTCAGCTTTTGCCGGCCGGCTTTCTGCGCCGCCGGCGCGGGCGACGGCGTCCTGCCCGGGCCGGCGGTTTTCCCTGCCCTTCAGGTTCAGCAAACGGTTCTCCGCTGCCCACGGTCTCGGGATTGTCCGCTTGTGCCTGCGTCCAGAATTCACAAAGATCCTGCAGCGAGGGGTCTTCGACCGCACGCAAGAGCAGAAAGTCGTAGCCAGCGCGAAAACGGGGTTCACTCAGGAGCTTTTTCCAGCGTCGTCCGCGGGTCCTGGCCAGCCGCGGCTGCATCGACCAGATCAACCGCGTTACAGCGCTGAAGCGGCGGGGTATGGCAATGCGCCGCGATTGTTGAAGGAATATCTCCTCGGCTGCCAGCTGGATGGCATCGTATTCACTCATTCCATCCGCCACGAGCTGGGCACTGCGATCCCGGGCGGGTTGCCACAACAGTGCCGCAAACAGGAATGCCGGGGTGACCGGCCTGTCTTCGCGGACGCGCGCATCGGTATTTTCCAGCGCACGCAGCAACAGCTCGCCGGCTTCCACCTCGCCATCTTTTCCGGCCGGCTTGAGCACCGGGAACAGGATGCTGCTCAGGCCGAATTCCTGCAGGGCATCGAAACTGGCGCGGCCATGGCCGGTAAGAAACAGCTTCAGGACTTCTTCGAACAGGCGCGCCGGCGGCACATCCTGGAGCAAGCGCGCCATGCGGCGAATGGGCGCCTCCGTGGCGGGATCAAGTTTCACGCCCAGCTTGGCCACAAAACGGGCTGCTCGCAGCAGGCGAACGGGATCTTCCTTGTAGCGCTGTTCCGGGTCACCAATCAGGCGCAGGCGTTTCTCCTGCAGGTCGCGGTAACCGCCCTGGTAATCCCGGATTTCGCCGCTCACCGGGTCGAGAAACATCGAATTGATGGTGAAATCACGCCGTTCGGCATCTTCCTCGACATCACCCCACACATTGTCGCGAAGTATGCGACCCTGGGCATTTTCACCTTCTCCGTTCGAATCGTGCTGGCCCCGGAAAGTGGCAACCTCGGTGAGAACGCCGCGTATCCGGACATGCGCGAGGCGAAACCGGCGGCCAATCAGGCGCGCCCGCGGAAATACCGCCTGGACTTCTTCCGGGGTGGCGCTGGTGGCCACGTCAAAATCCTTGGGAACGCTGCCCAGCAGCAGGTCCCGTACGCCCCCGCCGACGATATAGGCCTCGTAGCCGGCCTCTTGCAGTTGCCTGACGACCTCAGTGGCATGCGGGCACAGCTCGGCGCTGGCGATGCCATGTTCAGACGCGGGAATGATTCTCAGTTTGCTGATAAATAAATCCTGACCAGACGGACTGGTATTCTTGTTGCCTCGCAGGGATGCCGGAAGGCTCGTTTATTGTTTGCCACAAGGGCCGGTGATAATGATCCAGTATTTCAAGTCCGATAATTGCGGGCTCAGGTTGAACCGCGAGCAGCGGCTAGTTTACCATGTGAGACCGGTTTAACCGGAAAGTAAAGCTCCCTTCGTCTAGCGGTCAGGACGCGGCCCTCTCAAGGCTGAAACACGAGTTCGATTCTCGTAGGGAGCGCCACAGTTGGTTCGAACTCATTTCACAACTCCCAGGCTGAAACCATGACGTTTGTTGTCACCGAAAGCTGTATCAAGTGCAAATATACCGACTGCGTGGAAGTCTGTCCGGTGGATTGTTTTCACGAAGGCCCCAATTTCCTCGTCATCGACCCGGAAGAATGTATCGATTGCACATTGTGCGAACCCGAATGCCCGGTTGAGGCAATCTATCCGGAGGATGACCTGCCGGCCGGCCAGGAAGCATTCATCAAGCTGAACGCCGAACTGTCTTTGCAGTGGCCGGTGATATCCATTCGCAAGGATCCCCCACCGGATGCGGCGGACTGGGATGATGTGAAGGACAAAATCGGCCTGCTGGAGCGATAGCGGCCGCACAGCCCCGCTAACACCGGGCAACCGTTTAAGGTCTGGCCCGGCTTTTCTGCAGCTACTACCCGAGCCGTTCGTCCAGTTTTACCAGCAGGTATTCAGCCGCGCTCTGGTCGGCATCCGAGCCATCGGCGTTGCGCACGTAAATGCGGGTGTTTTCACCATCCGCTTCGGTGGTAATCAGGTATTCGCCACTGTAGTCCGGGCCGTCATCGCGCCAGAAAGCCAGTTTGCTGAACCACCCTTCATCCGGGTTTTGGGTGCGGACATGGACATAACGAACCACCATGCTGTTGTTGGACGGTTCCTCGCGATACGTCATGCCACTGCGTTTTGCTGCATGGCTGAGCCGGCGGTTGACACTGCTTTGCGTGTCCTGCACCAGGAGGTAAATGCCTTCATTGCCCCAACGCACTGAGGCATTTTCGTCCTTGTTCTCTGATTGGCTGGTCACTCTGGGCGGAACCGCCTGTAATTCCTGGCTGGGTAATGGCGCCGGGGGTGTCTGGATCATCAGCGCGTTGGTATTGCTGGGACGGTCCAGGCCCTCGGGTATGGTCAACGCCGGCACTTCCCTGGCCGCGTAGTAGGTTGGCTCTTTTTCCTTCTTTTTCTTGCCGATGCCGAACATGCCACAGGAAACGGTGAACATCATCACCAGCATGACCAGGAAAATGGTTTTCCAGGGCATCGCTTTCAGGTGGGCAGTTACAGAAGAATTCATCGCAAATCTCTCAGGTTCTGGGAACGGGGCGCGTTTGGGTAACGTTCCCCGCCTGGCAACGCGCTATTATGCCGTATCACTGATCGCCAAGCACACCCAGTTTGGACAGGCAGCGCCGCACGGTGGCGTGGTGCTGCGGGCTGAGCTCCACCAGGGGCAGCCTGAGGCCAGGCCCGCACAGGCCCATCTCGTGCAACGCCCATTTTACCGGAATGGGATTGGATTCCAGCGCGGTTACCGCATTGAGTTCTTCCAGCTCGCGGTCGATCTGGCGCGCAAGCACGAAATCGCCTTTTTCCACAGCCTGGCATAACTGCTTGAATTGCCGGGGTGCAATATTGGCGGAGACTGAAATAACACCTTTGGCACCCATTTCCATGACCCGCAGGCAGGTCGGGTCATCGCCACTGAGGAGGCAGAAATCATCATTGCAGAATTCCAGCAGTTGCTGGTTGCGCTCCACGCTGCCGACAGCCTCCTTGATGGCGACGATATTGGAATGCCCGGCCAGTTCGCGGACCGTTTCCGGCAACAGGTCAACGCCGGTGCGGCTCGGTACGTTGTACAGCACGATGGGCAACCCGGAACTGTCCGCAACCGACCTGAAATGCGCCAGCAGGCCCCGTTGCGGAGGGCGGTTGTAACAGGGTGTGACGACCAGCGCTCCTGATGCACCCAGGGATTCCGCCAATTGGGTGGCGGCTATCGCACGTTCGGTCGAGGCATTGCCGGTGCCCGCCAGTACCGGCACCTGTCCGGCTACGTGGCCGACCGCGGCGTCCAGCAGGGCGGCAACTTCCCCGGCGTGCAGGTTGATGGATTCGCCCGTCGAGCCCGCGATCACGAATCCATCCGTGCCGGCATCGAGGTGCAGGGTCAGTAATTTCTGCAGGGCACGGAAATCGATTTCACCGGAACTTTCAAACGGTGTGACGAGCGCAACGATACTGCCTTTGAACATGGAATTTCCGTGGCTGGCTAAACGGCTGCATGGTACTTGCGGCTCCCCCCACTGACAAGTATGCTGCCCCAAGTCCTGAATTCTGACACTGAACCGTTTCTCAACTGCCGGATACCGGAGATCAATGACAAGCCTGAATCGCAAGGTTGCAAACTTCACACTCCCCGCCACTGGCGACAAAAACCTGTCGCTTAAGGATTTCCAAGGCAAGAACCTCGTTCTGTATTTTTACCCCAAGGACAACACGCCCGGCTGTACCCTGGAAGGCCAGGACTTCCGTGACGCCTACGCCGATTTCAAGAAAGCCAACACCGAGATCCTTGGCGTTTCACGGGACAGCGTGCGCATGCATGAAGGCTTCTGCCAGAAGCAGTCCTTTCCTTTCGACCTGTTGTCCGATGCCGATGAAACACTGTGCCGGCAATTTGATGTCATCCGGGAAAAGAACATGTACGGCCGCAAGGTGATGGGAATTGAACGCAGTACTTTCCTGATCGATGGCAAAGGCGTCCTGCGCCGCGAGTGGCGCAAGGTCAAGGTCAAAGGCCATGTACAGGAAGTGCTCGCTGCTGCCAGGGAACTCTGATCCTGTTCACCACCTTTTCGCTGCACACATTTCCGCAGCCGCTCACACGGCAGATCGTCATTGATTGCCGAACCTGTTTGCAACACCGAGCTGAAGGAGCCCAAGCGCATGGGAAGTGAAAAGTGCCTGTACATACTCGACACCAATGTGTTGATGCATGATCCGACGGCGCTGTTCCGGTTTGAAGAACACGACCTGTTCATTCCCATGATGGTGCTGGAGGAACTGGACAACGCCAAGAAGGGCCTGTCGGAAGTGGCCCGCAATGTGCGCCAGGTCAGCCGCTTCATCGGCGAGATGATGCAACAACAGGACATCAGCAACCTTCGTGAAGGCCTGGACCTGATCGTGCCGGACGGGCTGGAACTGTCACGCAGCAACGGCAAGCTGTTTTTCCAGACCAGCATGCCGGAAAGCCATTCCAGCCTGCTGCGCGACGGCTCATTCGCCGACAACGAAATCCTCAGCACAGCGCTGGCGCTGCAGAGCGCGGACAGCTCCCGCCATGTGATCCTGGTATCCAAAGATATCAACCTGCGCATCAAGGCGGCCATCCTGGGCGTGCCCGCCGAGGATTATTACAACGACCGCGCGCTGGATGATCTCGCCCTGCTCTACCGCGGCTTGCGCAATGACAGCGCGGACCTGTGGGAGTCTTACCCCGACCTCGAGTCCTGGAGCGAAGGCGGCCGCACCTGGTACAAGCTCGAGCCACTGGTGGGCAATGACTGGTACCCCAACCAGTGCATGACCATAGGCGGGGAAAATGGCGATGGCGGTGGCGTGGAAGCCATCATCAAGGATGTCACTGCCAACAGCGCGAAACTCAGGCTGGTGGATGATTACTACACCGGAAACAAGAACGTCTGGGGCATTCATGCCCGTAACCGCGAGCAGAATTTTGCCCTCAACCTGCTGATGGACCCGGACATCGATTTCGTCACCCTGATGGGCACTGCGGGGACGGGCAAGACCCTGCTGGCGCTGGCTGCAGGCCTGGCCCAGACCATGGATGAGAAGCGCTACACCGAGATCATCGTAACCCGCGCCACGGTTTCCATTGGCGAGGAAATCGGTTTCCTGCCGGGCACTGAAGAAGAAAAAATGACACCCTGGATGGGCGCCCTGACCGATAACCTGGAGGTGCTGACAGGCCAGCAGGAAGGCGGTGAATGGGGCCGCGCCGCCACCAATGACCTGCTGTCCAGCCGGGTGAAAATCCGCTCACTGAGCTTCATGCGCGGGCGCACGTTTCTCAACCGCTACCTGATCATCGATGAAGCGCAGAACATCACGCCCAAGCAGATGAAGGCACTGGTTACCCGTGCCGGCCCCGGCACCAAGGTGGTGTGCCTGGGCAATGTGGAGCAGATCGATACGCCTTACCTGACGGAAACCACATCAGGCCTGACGTTCGCGGTGGACCGGTTCAAGAACTGGGCCCATGCCGGGCATATCACCCTGCGCCGCGGTGAACGATCGCGCCTGGCGGACTTCGCCTCCGAAGCGCTGTAACCTGATCATTGCGCCAGTTTCGCGGTTTGGGTTACGGTCCGGCGGCTGCGGGCGAATCCTCAACTTCCGCTACGGCATCGGGTTTGTGATGATGGCGCGGCCATGCGCGCAACACGGCCTGCACCAGGGTTGCCAGCGGTATGGCGAAGAAAATCCCCCAGAAGCCCCACAGCCCGCCAAACACCAGGATGGCCAGAATGATGGCTACCGGATGCAGGTTGACCACCTCGGAAAACAACAGCGGCACCAATACGTTGCCATCCAGCGCCTGGATGATGCCGTAGGCGATCAATATCTGCACAAAATCAATGCCCCAGCCAAACTGGAACCATGCCACCAGCGCGATCGGCAGCGTCACCACGGCCGCGCCTATGTAGGGTATCAGTACCGAGAAACCGGTCAGGGCGGCCAACAGGGCGGCGTATTGAAGGTCCAGCAGGATGAAGGTGACGTAGGTAACGGAGCCAACGATGAAAATCTCCAGCACCTTGCCCCGCACATAGTTGGCAATTTGCGTTTCGGCTTCCACCCAGACGGTATTGACCAGGCTGCGGTCGTGCGGCAGGAAGCTGACAAACCACTGAATGATCTGGTCCTTGTCTTTCATCAGGAAAAACACCAGCACGGGTACCAGCACCAGGAAAATCGTCAGGCCCAGCAATACCGGTAGTGAAGCCAGTGACCAGCTGAGGATTTGCTGGCCGGCGGTGCCCAGCTCCTGGCTGATCGCCGTGGTAATGGCCTGGACCTGCTCCTCACTGATCAGGCGCGGATAGCGGGCCGGCAGGTCAGTCAATGCGATTTGTCCCTTGGCAAGGTAATCCGGCAGTTGCTGCACCAGTTGGGTGAGCTGGCGGGAGATTCGCGGAATGACTACGACCAGCAGGAATGCCAGAAGCGCCATGAAACCCAGGAATACCAAAATCACCGCGGGCAAGCGCGACATGCCGATTCGCTGCAGGCGCGTCACCAGTGATTCCAGCAGGTAGGCAAAGATGATTGCGGTGAACATAGGCGCAAGCCATTTGCCCAGGCCAATCACAATGAACAGGCCGATCAGCAGGACAACCCCGAGTATGACCACCTGGGGATCACTGAAGTAGCGTTTGAACCAGTTTTTCAGCAGTTCCACGAGACGATCCTGTTCACCTGCGGCGCTGGCGCGGCTGACGAAAGCGCCTGGCCTGGCAGCCAACATACAATTGAAGAGTCACCTTTTTCCAGCCCTTGCCGGCTTTTAAAGGCTGGAATGATGGTCAGTAGTAGAGTGTCCAGAGCGCTTCAAGTTCGAAGCGTTGATCCAGGTTTTCGGTGGTAACACCCAGCACGCTGCCACCGAAAGCATACTCCGAGGGGGCGTAGGCTGCGTTCAGGTTCAGTCGGCTGTTGGGTGAAGTGGAAAGCGCATACCCAAGGGTCACGGCATGATCGGCGAGGTCACTTTCCAGCGCCTTGCTGAGCAATACCGAAGTAGGGGATGGCTGCTGCCGGGTATGGAAGTCAACGCGCCATTCCTGCTTGTCGCCATCGGACCACGCATAGCCCACGGAATACACCGTCAAGTCTTCCCATTCAAAGCTGGGGCTGGTGGAGTCACCCAGCAAGGCCAGGAAGCGGTTCGGCAGGTAACGGCTGGGGAACGCATTGATGTCGCTGTACATCACCCTTTCCACCGCCACGTTGACCCAGGAGCGTTCACTGGCCTGCAAGGCCAGGCCGACGCTGGCGCGGGCCGGGATATCAAGGTCGGCCGGATTGGAATACACACCGCGATACTGGGCAAACTCCTCCATGTCGATGCGCGACTGGAAGCCCGTTTCAAACGCCAGGCCATCGACGATTTCCTGCCGCAATGCCAGGCGCACACCGGTGCCATAGCCGGATTCTTCATACGGCCGGTAAACATTGGATGACATCCACAGGTTTTCCGGCGTAGTGGCGGAAACCATGCCCAGGCTGGCGGTACTGAAACGCTGGTAGGCAATCACCGCAGCCACGCCCAGTACGCTGTTGTCATTCAGGTGCTGCTCGAAGCCGGGCGCGAAATACTGCCGCTCAAACAACGAGGTGCTGAAACCGGGTTCGTAGTCGAGGGAATTCGTTCCGGGCCAGCTCATGTCCTGCTGGGTTTCGAAATTCAGGTAGAAATATGTGTTGGATTCCTGCTCCAGGCCGGCCGCGAAATCGGGCAACAGCCAGGCGTCGGTATTGCGCAGCCAGCTGACGCGAACGGGATCAACATTCTCCGGCAGGAGGTAGCTGGGCGTCAGTTCCTGCGCCAGGTACTCCTGCCAGGGGCCCAGTTCAAAACCGAGAACATAGAAGGAAGTCAGGCCGGTTCCGCCCGCCGCGAAGCTGACCGCAGGCAAGCCGATGCCCATTCCGCCTGCCTGGGCACTCGCCATTGCTGGCGCCATGCCCAGGGCGAAAAGTATCGACCTGGCGAGCCTGGAACGGACTTTCAAACGAACTCCTCTTCGTAAATCGCGCTACAGGAACGAAATATGGCAGGAATACAACACTCTGTCAACGTCGTGAACCCGACGGTTGAGGGGTTTTCAGCAGGGTACC
>CAYYCX010000043.1:0-31452 GCA_964470455.1 uncultured Wenzhouxiangellaceae bacterium | reverse complement strand
TCCGAAATTGCTGTTGCTCGACGAGCCGATGGGCGCGCTGGACAAAAAACTGCGCGAACACACGCAGTTTGAGCTGATGGGCCTGCAGGATGAGCTGGGCATCACCTTCATTGTGGTGACGCATGACCAGGAAGAAGCCATGACGCTTTCCACCCGCATCGCGGTCATGAACAACGGCCGCTTCGAACAGGTGGGAACTCCGGCCGAGGTATATGAATTCCCGGTCAACCGCTTCGTGGCTGATTTCGTCGGCAACATCAACTTCTTCAAGGCCAGGGTGACGGCTGTGAAGGAAGACCGCGTGTGCCTGCACAGCGAAGACCTGGGCCCTGATTTGCAGGTTCGGTGCACGCGCGAAGTCGCCGTGGGTGATGAACGCTGGATCGCGGTGCGCCCGGAGAAAATCTTCATCAGCAAAGAGGCGCCGGCGCAGGACAACCTCACTGTGTTGAAGGGCTTCGTGTATGACCTGGGCTATTTCGGCAATTTGTCGGTCTACCGGGTGAAACTGGAGAACGGCAGCATATTGCAGGTCAGTGGCCAGAATCGCCAGCGCAGCGCCACCAAAACCCTGGAATGGGACGACGATGTCTTTGTTTCCTGGGACATTGCCAGCGCCATCCTGCTGGATGAATAGGAACGGGCGGAATGGCAACTGATACCAACCGTACCGATGGGCGCAGGCAGTGGCTGCGCTGGGCCGTGGCCGGGCCCTATGCCTGGCTGCTGCTGTTCTTCCTGGCGCCGTTTTTCATCATCCTGAAAATCAGCCTGGCCGACCCGATCGTGGCGCTGCCGCCGTTCACAGATTTTTTCGACTGGACTGCTACGGGTTGGAACAAAATCCAGGCCAGCTTCGACAACTACCTGTTCCTGTTCCAGGATCCGTACTACGTCACCATTTACCTGAACTCGGTGAAGATGGCGGCCGTCAGCGCACTGCTGTGCCTGCTGCTGGGTTACCCCATGGCGTATTTCATCACGCGGCAATCGCCGCGCGTGCGCAGCATGCTGCTGCTGGCGGTGATCCTGCCGTTCTGGATTTCCTTCCTGTTGCGGGTTTATGCCTGGATCGGCCTGCTCAATACCAACGGCGTCATCAACCAGGTATTGCAGTGGCTGGGTGTGATCGACCAGCCGCTGGCGCTGATCTACAACGATTTCGCGGTTTATCTCGGTATCGTCTATTCCTACCTGCCGTTCATGATCCTGCCGCTTTATGCCAACCTGGAGAAGCTGGATACGGACCTGGAAGAGGCCGCGGCCGACCTGGGTGCCAGACGCTGGCAGGTGTTCGTTGATGTGACCTTGCCGCTGTCCTTGCCGGGCATCATCGCCGGCAGCCTGCTGGTGTTCATTCCGGCCATCGGCGAATTCATCATTCCCGCGCTGCTGGGCGGTTCCGACACGCTGATGATAGGCCGCGCGCTGTGGGATGAGTTCTTCATCAATCGCGACTGGCCGGTGGCCTCCGCGGTATCGGTGGTGCTGCTGCTGATCCTGGTGCTGCCGATGATGTGGTTCCAGAAAGTGCAGGGCCGCCAATGAGCCAGTCCGTGAAAAACCCGGGCAAACCACGGCGGGGCTCAGGGCGTGGTATTGGGCTGCTGAGCATAGCGGCCTTTGGCTATGCTTTCCTGTACGTGCCGATTGTTTCGGTGATGGTGTATTCCTTCAACGATTCGCGGCTGGTCACCCTCTGGGGTGGTTTCTCGCTGCGCTGGTATCGCAGCCTCCTGCAGGATGGCGAAATCCTTGGCGCGGCCCTGCTGAGCCTGCAGATTGCCGTGATATCGGCCACGGTGGCCACCATCATGGGCACCCTGGCCGGGCTGGCGCTGAGCCGGCTGGGGCGTTTCCGCGGCCGCACGCTGTTGACCGGCATGGTCACCTCACCGCTGGTGATGCCGGAAATCATCACCGGTATCTCGCTGCTGTTCCTGTTCATCACGCTGGCTGACTGGATCGGCTGGCCGGCGCACCGCGGCGCCACCACCATCACCATTGCCCACATCACATTTTCCATGGCCTATGTGGCCGTGGTGGTGCGGTCCCGGCTGGGTTCGCTGGACCAGTCGCTGGAGGAGGCGGCCATGGACCTTGGCGGCAGGCCGATGCGGGTGTTTTTTGACATCACCGTGCCGATGATCGCGCCGGCCATGGTTTCCGGCTGGCTGCTGGCCTTCACGCTGTCGCTGGATGATGTGGTGATTGCCAGCTTCGTTTCCGGTCCCGGCTCCACCACGCTGCCCATGCTGATTTTTTCCAAAGTGCGGCTGGGCGTGACGCCGGACATCAACGCCCTGGCCACCGTGATCATCCTGCTGGTATCCATCGGCGTCATCACCGCGGCGCTGCTTACCCGGCGCCAGGGCAGGAGCGAAGATCATGCGTAGAAGGCTGAAAGGCTACAAGGCGGTGTGCGGCGTTGTCCACAGCGCACAACTGTTCCGACCTTGTTGAGCCGCATCATTCTTGACATGGGTCAGCCAGGGCCTGACATGGGTCAGCCAGGCGGGCTGCCATCTCAGGCAAAATGTCCCGCGCCCCGAATTTTCCGAAATGTTATGCAAAGGTAATGAGTATGAATCAGCAAGAACTGAACCAATTGATAGACCGGCAGAAGAAAGGCTATGCGCTGGAGAACGAGTTTTATGAGAATGCGGACATCTATGAGCGCGACATCGAGCGCATCTTCATGAAAGTGTGGCTGTATGCCGGGCACCAAAGCGAGATTCCCAATCCCGGTGACTTCTTCCTGTACGAACTGGCCGGTGAATCCGTGATCATTTCGCATGGCACCGATGGTGAAATCCGCGCCATGATGAACGTCTGCCGCCATCGCGGCTCGCATGTATGCTGGGAGAAAAAGGGTAACGCCAAGCGCTTCACCTGCCCCTATCATGGCTGGACCTACAACACGGATGGCGAACTGGCGGCCGCGGCGCACATGCGCGAAGGCTTTGACAAGACCCGGCACGGCCTGAAGCAGATTCACATCAAGGTGTACTTCGGCATGATTTTCATCAATTTTGCCGACCAGCCCGGATCATTTGATGCCATCGAGAAAGACCTGACCCCCTACCTCACGCCTTATCGCCTGGACCAGGCCAAGGTGGCGCATCGCCAGTCGTATCCGATGAAGTCCAACTGGAAACTGGCGGTGGAAAATTACAAGGAGTGTTATCACTGCGCACCGGCGCACCTGGAGTACGCCCGCGCCCACAGCCTGGCCCTGCCGCAGGAGAAATGGCAGGCCGAGCTGGATGCCATGATCGCCAAAATGCCGTCCTGCGGCCTGAACTATGGTGAAATGAACCATTCCTACACCACCGGCGAGGAGTTCGGCGCCGACCGGGCCTACGAGCACTACCCGCTGCTCAAAGGCCACGTCACCGGCAGCAAGGACGGCAAGCCCCTGGCGCCCTTCCTGGGCGACATCACCGACTGGGACGGTGGCGCGCACGACTTCAAGATCGGCCCGGTACTCTACGGCCTGGCCTATTGCGACCACGTCATGCTGTACAGCTTCAAGCCGATCAGCAAGGATTACGCGGATTGCGACATCACCTGGCTGGTGCGCGGTGACGCGGTCGAGGGCAAGGATTACAACAAGGAAGACCTGATCTGGCTGTGGGATGTCACCACCCATGCCGACAAGGCCATCATCGAGCACAACCAGGCCGGGGTGAGTTCGCGCCTGTTTGAGCCGGGTCCGTTTTCCAGTTTCGAGGATGCGACCCAGCGCTGGGTGGAATGGTACCTGAAGGCGATACGCTGAAACGACCGCCGCATCCGGTGCGCACCTTCCAGCAGGCGCTGAACGCCGGGCGGATCGCGATTACGGCTGACCTGACCCTGACCAGCGCGTCAGGGCCGGGTGACATTGCCCGCCAGGTTGAACTTTTCGGTTCCAATGTCGATGGGCTGCAGGTCAGCGACAACCCGTTCGCCTGGACCCAGATGTCGGCCCTTTCCGCCGCGGTTCTGGTGCAGCAGCAGGGCACGGATGCCATTCCCGTGCTCAACTGCCGTGACCGCAACCGGCTGGCGCTGACCGCCGAGTTGCTGGGGTTGCGGGCGCTGGGCGTGAAAAATGTATTGCTGACCCGGGGTGAAAAGTTGCCCGCTGCGCATCCGGTAAAGGCAGCGCCGGTGTTTGACACCACGGGCCGCGAACTGGTGGCGCTGGCTGCCCAGCTCGGCGAAGGCGAGGATGTTCCGCCAGGCGAGGATTTTTTCATCGGCGTGGGTGCGCGGGCGTTCCGGCCGGCGCGCAACTGGAAAGCGGAGTCGCTGCTGGAACGCTCGGGTAAGGGAGCGCAGTTCCTGCAAACCCAGTTGTGCTTCAACACCGCCATCCTGCGCGAGTACATGCGCGCCCTGGTGGAGCACCGCATCACGTGGAAGTATTCCGTGGTGGTTTCGCTGGCGGCACTGCCCTCGGCTGCCACCGCCCGCTGGCTGAAACAGAACATGAGCGATTCGCGCATTCCGGAGGCGCTGGTGAAGCGGCTGGATGGCGCCGCGGACCAGGAGCAGGAGGGCATCCGCATCTGCGCCGAGCTGATGCAGGAAATTGCCCGTGTACCCGGAGTATCGGGCATAAACCTGATGACCATGGGAAATGCCGAACACATGGCGGAGGCCATCCGGCTATCGGAACTGAGAGCTTGAAACAGGCCTGAAGCCCGGTTGCGTGCAGCGATACCCGGGCTGTTGACCGCAGCCGGCGCTCCTGTTTCGCCGGTTTTCAGCGCGATGAAAAAATAATTGCAGTTAACAGGTGATTTCTGCCCAGGATTGGTATACCATTCAAACCGTAATCAGAAACTGTTCGCGCAGATAAACGGGGCCCCAAACGGGGCCCCGTTTTTTTTTGTGCGGAAAAAAGCCCGAACGCGGCGGGAAATGCAGGCCGGGTAGTCGGTTCCCCGCCCAGGCCTGCCAGGCAAGCCTGCTTCACCCTCGGGGTTGGCTGAACCCCTTCCACACGGAAGTCAGCAACGCGATTGCGGTGAGCGGCAGGACAAATGCCAGCATCACATCAGAATACAGCGGCAGGGCATCATGGTCCTGCGCAGCCAGCACCAGATAAGCCGAGTACGCCAGGTAATAAGCCAGCAGAACCGCTCCTTCCCAACGGGCAATGGACCTGCCGCTGAAAAATACCGGCAGGCAGACCAGCGCCACGGCCAGCATTACCCAATAGTCAAAAGCCAGGATCGAGGGTGGTACGGCCAGCCCTTGTGGCGAAACCAGGCTGGCCAGCCCCAGGCAGGCCAGGATGTTGAAAATATTGCTGCCCACGATGTTACCCACTGCCATGTCGCGCTCGCCGCGAAAGGCCGCAACCACTGAGGTGGCCAACTCCGGCATCGAAGTTCCCACCGCCACCACCGTCAGGCCAATGACCACTTCGCTGATGCCAATGGCGCGGGCGAACTCCACCGCGGCGCCGACCAGCCAGCCGGCACCCTTCACCAGCAGGACCAGCCCAATGGCGACCAGGGCCAGTTGCACCAGCCAGTGGCCGGGAATGCCCGGCTCCGGTTGGCCCGGCTCCGGTAGGCCCGGTTTCTGTTGAACTGGAGCCGGCTGGCCGCTCGTCCCGGCAGGTTTCCCGCCGGCATCGGGCTGCCCGGTATTCGATGGCCCGTTGGCGAACTGCGCCTTGACCAATTGCTCATTCTTGCGTGATTGCACAATGAGGAAACCGGAATAGGCCATCATCAGCAGCACCAGCAACACGCCATCGGCGCGGCTGACCAGGTCATCCCGGCTGAGCAGGATCAGCAGCAGGGTGAACACAATCATCAACGGCACTTCCTGCCGGATTAGCTGGGTTTGCACCACCAGCGGCGATACCACTGCCGTCATGCCCAGGATGAGCAAAACGTTGAAGATGTTGCTGCCCACCACATTGCCCACGGCCAGGTCGCCCATGCCGGAAAAGGCCGCACCCACCGACACCGCGATTTCGGGTGAGCTGGTACCCAGCGCGACAATCGTGAGGCCGATCACCAGCGGTGAGACTCCGGCGGCGGCTGCCAGGCTGGACGCGCCTTTGACCAGCACATGGGCACCGGCAACCAGGGCCAGCAAACCTGTAACAAACCAGAAGAGTTGAATCAGCATTTCAGGCAGGGCAGAAAAGGAAAGGATATGGAATCGTACCCTATTTGGCCCGTTTGCTTCGAGTTCACTGGTCGCAGGAGCGATTCAGGGCGTGTTGCGGCCATTCGGGCGTAACAGCAGGATTTCAGGCTGCCAGCTCCCGGCATGGGCGATGCTGTCGTTGCCGCTTTGCAGTAGAATGCGCCCCTCATTTCCCCTCAGACTGAACCCATGTCCCTGTTACGCCTTGATAAAGCCGGTTTGCACTACGGTACGCTCACCCTGTTGGAGGCGGTGGATTTCAGCATTTCCCGGGGTGAGAAAATCGGCCTGCTGGGCCGCAACGGCGCCGGCAAGACCAGCTTTCTCAAGGTGCTGGCGGGGGAAAACGCGCTGGATGCGGGTGAGCGCTGGGTGCGCCCCGGCACGCGCATCGCCTGGTTGCAGCAGGAATTGCCGCATGCCGACCAGCAAACCGTGTACGACGTGGTGGCGGATGGCCTGGCCGAAACCGGCCACCTGCTGGCGCAGTACCATCACTTGCTGCAGGACGGGCATCCCGACCTGGACAAGCTGGCGGAAGTGCAGCACCAGCTTGAAGCGCGTGACGGCTGGACCCTGCAGCTGCGTGTCGAAACCACCATCAGCCAGCTGCAATTGCCGGGTGATGCACTGATGGCGGAATTGTCCGGCGGCTGGCGGCGGCGCGTGGCGCTGGCCCAGGCGCTGGTCAGCCAACCCGACATCCTGCTGCTGGACGAACCCACCAACCACCTCGACATTCCCGCCATCCGCTGGCTGGAAGAGCAATTGCGCGACTATCCCGGCGCCATCATCCTGATCACCCACGACCGGCGCTTCCTGCAGAACGTAGCCACCAGCATTGCCGAGCTGGACCGCGGTCGACTGATCCAGTGGCAGGGCGATTACCAGGGTTTCCTGCAGCATGCCGAACAGCAGCTGGCGGCGGAAGAGCGCGCCAACGAGCTGTTTGACAAGAAGCTCGCCCAGGAGGAAGTGTGGATA
Organism: uncultured Wenzhouxiangellaceae bacterium; assembly: GCA_964470455.1. GTDB lineage: Bacteria > Pseudomonadota > Gammaproteobacteria > Xanthomonadales > SZUA-36 > JAWXBM01. The sequence goes on along the minus strand of CAYYCX010000043.1, from coordinate 24,309 downwards.
CGCCAGGGCATCAAGGCCCGCCGCACCCGCAACGAGGGCCGCGTGAGGGCGCTGGAAGCCATGCGCCGGGAACGCGGCGAGCGACGCGAGCGCAGTGGTAGCGCCAGCTTCGCGGTGGAGAGCTCGGGCCGTTCCGGCAAGCTGGTGGCCGAGCTGGAAAACGTCACGCACCGCTTCGGTGACAAAACCGTCATACGGAATTTCTCCACGGTGATCCGGCGCGGCGATCGCATCGGCATCGTCGGCGCCAATGGCGCCGGCAAGTCCACCCTGGTGAAAATACTGCTGGGTGAACTGGCGCCAACCGAAGGCAAGGTCACGCTGGGTACCAAGCTGGACGTGGCTTATTCCGACCAGCTGCGCGGGCATCTGGACCCGGAGAAGAACCTGATCGACAACGTCTGCGGCGGCCAGGAATTCATCGAGATCAATGGCCGCAAGCGGCACGCCATTTCCTACCTCGGGGATTTCCTGTTCGCGCCCGATCGCGTGCGCATGCCGGTGAAGGCGCTGTCCGGTGGCGAGCAGAACCGGGCGGTGCTGGCCCGCCTGTTCAGCAAGCCGGCCAACCTGCTGGTGCTGGACGAGCCCACCAATGACCTAGACATCGAAACCCTGGAGTTGCTGGAGGAAATCCTGCTGACCTTTGAGGGCACGGTACTGCTGGTCAGCCACGACCGCGATTTCATGGATAACGTGGTCACCAGCCTGATGGTGCTGAATGGGAATGGCGGGGTTGAAGAGTTCGTCGGCGGTTACAGCGACTGGGAGCGGCGCGGCGGCAAACTGACCGGGTCACAGTCCCTGGCGGGCAAACCGGCGAGTGGCAGTGCGGTGGCCAAACCCGCGGCTCCCGCGGAAACCCGCGCACAAGCCCAGGCCAAACCGCCCAAACGCTCCTACAAGGAGCAGCGCGAACTGGACAGCCTGCCGGCGCAGATCGAGCAGCTGGAAAAAGAACAGGCCCGGCTGGCCGCCATCATGTCGGACGCGGATTTCTTCAAGAAGGACTTTGCCGAAGTGCAACGCGTCACCGACGAACTGGCAGCCGTGGACGCCAGGCTGGAAGCGGTTTTTGCCCGCTGGGCGGAACTGGAAGGCCCGTAGGAGCGAGCCACGTTCGCGACCTAAGGGTGGAATTTCGGCAGCATGGCTGCCTCCTACAGGTATGTTGTAGGAGCGAGCCACGCTCGCGACCGGGGCTCGCGACCGGGGCTCGCGACCAGGCGGTGGAATGGCGGCAACATGGCTGCAACCTATGTTTTCACAAACGCCGTCACCAGCGGCTCATCTCCCAACTGCCGGCTCCAGTGCCCGTGGACTTCCGGGTTGAACTCAACACCCTCGGGCAGCGTATCAGCCGAATAGAAATGCTCACCCGCGCGGAACACCCGGCTGGTGCCATCCGGCAGGCCGATTTCCATTTGGCCTCGCAGGATGAAAACCCACTGCGGCTGGGTGGTTACATGCACCTCACTGCGAAAGCCGGGAGTGCTCTCCCGTAACTGAAGGCCGCTGGCCGGAAAAATGGCGGACAGGAACGTGGGAGGTTCGCCTCGGTCCAGGCGGGTGGCTACCTCGCGAAACCTGGCCCGGCCATCGCCGGCGGTTTCAAGAATGACCTGTGTGAAGGTGGGCACGCTGGCGGTTTCTCCGGCTTGAAGCAGCCTGCAGCTTAACCCGGACACGGCTTTGATGCTTTTCATCCGCAAAGTATCATGTGATCATGTGTGTCAGAATTGTGACATGAAATTTTAAGTGTATGAAAAATATAAAGATAATTGTCCTGGTCTTCATATTGACCGCATCCGGACCGGCCTGGGCCTACCTGGATCCGGGCAGCGGCAGCATGTTGTTGCAGGTGATTCTCGGGGGTGTGGCGGCTGTCGGAGTGGTATGCAAGATGTACTGGTACCGGATCAAGGCAGCGCTGGGTTTTGGAGCCAAGCCACCTGTTGACGAATGAACGGTTCGATTCCTGATCCGGTGGGTTACGGATCCGGGTATTTCACCGCTGCTGATCCAGGCTCCTTCCGCGATCCGAATGGTCGAGTCTATGTTCACCAGGGCGGAGTTTTCCGTGGCCTTAGCCAGTCCGCGCTGGATAATTTCCGTGCCCTGCGTGAGACCCGTTTCTACGGGAAGTTCATCGAATCGGGTGAACTGGTCGGTACTGAGGAACTGAGTGCTCCCGGTTGGACTGATGCAGAAGAGGCCGGCTGGGCCGGCTGGCTGCAACACCAGGCCATTCCGTTCATCAGCTATCCCTACGAGTGGACTTTCTCCATGCTGCGCGATGCCGCGCTCTTGCAATTGCGCCTGCTGGAAGCGGCGCTGCAGGAGGGCTGGAGCATGAAAGACGCCACGCCCTACAACGTGCAGTTCGTGGCTGGCAAGCCGGTGTTCATCGACATCCCCTCATTTGAGCCCCTGGCACCCGGCGCCGCCTGGCAGGGCTACCGCCAGTTCTGTGAAATGAACCTGTTTCCGCTGTTGCTGCAGGCTTACCGGGGCATGGATTTCCAGCCTTTCCTGCGCGGCCGCATCAACGGCATCGACGTGCAGACGGCGGCGAGGCTGTTCAGTGTGCGTGACCGGCTGCGCAAAGGCGTTACCTCACACGTCTGGCTGCAGGCCCTGCTGGACCGCAAATACGGCAACTCGCAGCGCAACCTGCGCAATGAACTCAAGAATGCCGGCCTGAACCGCGAATTGCTGCTCAGCAATGTGCGCAAACTCAAAAAACTGCTGCAACGCCTGGAGTGGAACCCCGAGGGCTCGGAATGGGCCGATTACACGGCATTCCACAATTACAGCGATGAGGACCACGCCGCCAAGGCCGGGTTTGTCGAACGCGCGGTGGCGGACAGCGAGGCCCGCCTGGTATGGGACCTTGGTTGCAATACCGGCCAGTTTTCAGCCATCGCCGCCCGACATGCGCCGCAGGTGATCGCCATGGACATCGACCACCTGGCGGTGGAACGGCTGTACCGCAACCCTGAGGCGATGGCGGGTGGGCGCATCCTGCCGCTGCTGCAGCACCTGGCCGACCCATCCCCCGCCTGGGGCTGGAACCAGGCCGAACGCAAAACACTGGAACAGCGTGGCCGTCCGGACCTGGTGCTGGCGCTGGCGCTGGTTCACCACGTGGTGATCAGCGCCAATATTCCCCTGGGCCAGTTCGTTGCCTGGCTGGCCAGCCTGGGCAGCGCGCTGGTGATCGAATTCGTCGACCGCGAGGATGACAAGGTGGTGCAGTTGTTGCGCAACCGCAGCGAGCAGTTCCCGGATTACAACCCGCAATCCTTTGAACAGGCCCTGGCCCGGCATTTCACCATCGTGCGGCAGCAGGAATTACGCGAAGGTTTGCGTACTCTGTATTACTGCCAGCTTGGAATGGCCCACGGCTGAGCGCGGCGGGTTTTGCGGCGCCCTTGCGCGATGTCCGTGCTATTAATGGTCAGGATTGAGGCTGGCCGGAAACCAGCTTTATCGAATGCAGCAAGGCTGCCGCTTGCCAGTCTTCATCGGGTGATTTGGCGTACAGGTTCTCAAAGCGGACAGAGAAAAAGTTGTTGCCTGCTTTGAGCATGGTTGGATCGAGCGCCACTTCCACTTTTTGTGTCTCGTTATTGGAGCCCTTCAACAATGGACTCGTGCCGAGGTAGTTTCTGTTGACATGGATTTCCAGTTTCTGCTCTTTCACCCAATCGGGTAACTCCAGCTCTATCTGCAGGTACTCGGGTTCGCTTTCATCAGGAATATTGAGCAGGAATGCCAGCTGGTAACCCGTGACCCAGGCGGCGTCGGTATCAGGCGCCTGTTTGTTGAGGCTTGCGCCATACACGAAGCCATTGGCTGTTGTGAAGTTGACTTTCGGGTAGGCAGAAGGGGCAGGCCTGAACGCTTTGATATCGTTCAATACCCATTCACGTCCGTCATTGACAGGACCATCTACCCGGTATTCAACAAATGGAATGGGACGCTCTGACCAAAGAGAAAGAGTGGGAATGTCATAGGGAGTGTAATAGCGTTCCCGGCGTTCCAGCCCTTCATACGCATAGACGTCTTTCTGACCCTCGTCAATTTCCGCGAGGGTCAAAGCTGTCGGAGCGACGTCCACAAGGCTCGTTGGCGGATTGTTGAATACGAGCGGGTGCCGATTGTTCCGGGGCTTTACGAGCAAAGTTGGTCTCCCTGAACCCAGCAAGCCCGGGTATAAGCCACTGTTCAGGGGAGGCCTTACAAGATCATCGGGAAAAGTATTGTGACCATGGTCGCTGGAAATAAGGACAGCAGTCTGGTCATAGATCTTTTCAGCTTTTAGGCGCTGTAACAAAGCAGCAATGCTCGTGAGCACGCAAACCGTCTGGGCTTTGTAGCTTTCGCGTACTACAGGCGGATCGCGCAGGTAACTACAGTCAGCGTCCCAGTGCGGCGGAATGTGCCCGCCGATAAAGTGATACCACTTGTAAACTGGCTGGTCATCGACCACAGCCATGTTATCTATCCACTCCTGAAGCACGGGAGCCGGCCACGGAGAAGTGCCGTCATTGGGTTTGTCCGACAGAAACCAGAGTCCGTTGTCGTAGATTTTTTCCTTGAGCAGCATTGGCGCCAGTCGAAACAGCGACAAGTCGGCGATCAGCCGCAATGAACTGAAGGAGTTTTCATTCTTGTAATGAAATAGCCCTCTTGGTTTCATGTCATTGAAAGAACGTGGATAGCACGAAGAGGCATAATCCGGGCAGGCGTAGGGGGAAATCGGAACGAAGTCCATTTGGTATCCATGGTCCCGAAGTTGCGCCAGGTAGGTTTTCTCGTCCAAAGCCGCCTTTACGCGCTGAACGTCGTGACCTTTCTCCAGTTCAAATGGCTCTCCGGTGAATATGGTGTACATGGCCGGTGCTGTTCCCTGATATAAACCAAGGTGATTGGTGTAGAGCGTAAAGCCATCAAACTGTTGAGCCAGTTCCGGATTGTCTTCAAATACCTCCCTCACTACACCTCCCTGCAGACCATCCGGCAGCAGATGGATCAGGTTTCCAATGCTGGAGAAATTGAATACCGAGGGATCGATTTCGTCGGGCTCAGGCTGGGAAACCAATGCTGCCCGATCAATACCCGCTACCGAACTCAACAGCAGCAGGAAAGAGATCAGTGGCAGGATTGGCAACCAGGACGGGATGGCTTTCATGCGTGCAAAAGCGAAAAGAGCCGCGCAAAGGATTGTCAAATACAGAATCCATTCGGCATGGAATATCCAACCGTAATGGCGCCAGTCAACTGGCTCGCCATTGAAATTTCCGTAATCAAACAGGTTGTGGATAAAGTTTCCCTGGATTGCAAACAGGATGGCCAAAGCGAGAAAGATCCTGTTGAGCCACCATTGAAGCCGCGGGCTGGCGAGTGAACTCAATCCAACGCTGAGCAGGGTAATACACAGACAAACGCCAGCGGCGCCCAAAGTAAAAGGGCCAAATGGAAATGCCAGGTCGTCCGGGTTGTGCGCCGCTACAAAAACAGGTGTCGCGAAGAGAGTGGCAAACCAGAAGGACAAGTGACACAGGAAGGTGCTGGCTGTGCTGTCTCTCTCCGATGGGACTGAACGCTGCGCTGCATTTGATTTTATGGGCATTGGGGTAATTTCAGGCCTGCTTGCAAGGGATGGTGCAAGAATAGGTGCCCTTTTGCAATTTACCCATGCAGGAAAAATGCTCGTTGATGATACATCGGTTTTACGATTGAAGTTTCTATTGTGAAGGACGGGTTGATTTGAACGGCGCCAGCAGGTGCGCCAGATAGGTTTCAGCGATCGGCATTCCGTTCACACCGTAATGCTCGGGCCAGCGGCCTTTGGGGCTGTAGTACGTGCCAAACAGGATATCCAGCACCGGCAGGGAAATGCTGAAGTTTTTGTCAGTACAACCGGGATCACGGGTGTGATGCCAGTGATGGAACTTGGGCGTGGTGATGATTTTCTGCAGCCAGGCCATTTCAAACCTGAGGTTGCTGTGGATGAACACCGCCTGCAGGGCCAGGATCGGCAGGTAGAGGTTGATGGCCTCGTTGCTGAACCCGAGCAGCACCATGGGCACCAGGCTCAGCGCGCGGGTGGCCAGCACATCGACGATATGCAGCCGCGAGCCGGCCAGCCAGTCCATGGCCTGCACGCTGTGGTGAATGCGGTGGAAGCGCCACAGCAGCGGAAAGTGATGGAACGCGCGGTGCACCCAGTACTGCGCCAGGTCAGTCACCAGCATGATCAGGGTCACCTGCAGCCACAGCGGCAGGCTGCCGGCCCAGGACTGCAGGCTTGCAAGGCCGAGGTATTTCTCCACGGTTTGCGCCGGTATGAACAGCAGAACCACCACCAGCCCATTGAACAGATGATTGGCCACGTAGTGCGCCAGATCGACCTGCCAGCCTTGGCGCAAAACGCCCTGCTCGGGCTTGAGACGGAAAAACAGTTCGATATGGATGAACAGCGTGGCCATCAGCACCAGGTCCAGCAACACCCAATCCAGGCTCAGGTAAAAACGTGGTTGCCGGATGGTATCTTCCAGCGGCACGTTCGGTCCGCCGGCCAGCCAGGCCAGCAGCAGGCAAGCCAACGCGGTCAGGGATTCCAGCTTGTAGCGGGAGAACAACAGGGCGGGTACAGCGAGCAGGCCGCACAGCAGCATGCCGGCAAAGAGCAATGTCCGAACCTGCGACTCCTGGTACACCTCGCGCAGGCGGGGCGTGGTCAGGTGCTCGGGAAAATGAAAGGCAATCACCGCCAGCAGGCTGATGATGCCCAGGAACAGGGCGGTTTTCGCCATGCCAGCCAGGAATACCGGTCGAACGTACATGCTGCTGCCAATCCCCCGCCAGGAACCCGTTCCGTTGGCTGCATTCTACGATACCGGCCGGAATTTTCTAATCCCTTGATTTTGCTGAAGCACAGGGTGGTCCGGGCTTGTGTTGCCGGGCCGAATTCACTACCATAGCCGGCCCTCGTGCAGGGTCCCGGTCATTTGGCGCATTCGGTTGCGCCTTCGCCGGAAAATTTCGCGATTCCCCGGCTTCTTGCAAGGCTGCGCTCAGCCGGGGTTCATTCGTCCCGGCCCAGGCCGGCCTGGCGAATGGCTTTGATCGAGCAGTCACCGATTAAAAGGTTGTACCGCTGTGATCACGACTTCAAATATCACCATGCAGTTCGGCGCCAGGCCGCTGTTTGAAAACGTCTCCGCCAAATTCGGCAATGGCAACCGCTATGGCCTGATTGGCGCCAATGGCTGCGGCAAATCCACGCTGATGAAAATCCTCGGTGGCGACCTCGAGCCTTCGGCTGGCCACGTGAAGGTGGACGCGGATGAACGCCTGGGCAAGCTGCGCCAGGACCAGTTCGCCTTTGAAAACCACACCGTCATCGACACGGTGATCATGGGTTATGCCGAACTGTGGGCCATCAAGCAGGAACGTGACCGCATTTATGCGCTGCCGGAGATGAGCGAAGAAGACGGCATGAAGGTGGCCGAGCTGGAAGTCGAGTTCGCCGAGATGGACGGGTACAGCGCCGAAGCGCGGGCCGGCGAATTGCTGCTGGGCCTGGAAATTCCCGAGTCGCAGCACTTCGGCCTGATGAGTGAAGTGGCGCCCGGCTGGAAGCTGCGCGTGCTGCTGGCCCAGGCGCTGTTTGCCGATCCGGACATCCTGTTGCTGGACGAGCCCACCAACAACCTCGACATCAATACCATCCGCTGGCTGGAAAACCTGCTGAACCAGCGCAACAGCACCATGATCATCATTTCGCATGACCGCCATTTCCTCAACAGCGTGTGCACCCACATGGCCGACCTGGACTACGGCGAGCTGCGTATCTATCCCGGCAACTACGACGATTACATGACGGCCTCCACCCAGGCGCGTGAACGCCTGTTGTCGGACAACGCCAAGAAGAAGAACCAGATTGCCGAACTGCAGCAGTTTGTCAGCCGCTTCAGCGCCAACGCTTCCAAGGCCAAGCAGGCTACTTCGCGCGCCCGCCAGATCGACAAGATCGTGCTGGAGGAGGTCAAGCCTTCCAGTCGGGTCAGCCCTTACATCCGCTTCAATCAGGACAAGAAGCTGTACCGGCAGGCGCTGGAAGTGGAAGGCCTGGGCAAATCGTTCGGCGACAAGGCTGTTTTTGAAAATCTCAACCTGCAGGTGGAAGTAGGCGAGCGCGTGGCCATAATCGGCGCCAGCGGCATCGGCAAGACCACGCTGCTCCGCACTCTTCTCGGGGAACTGGAACCCAGCAGCGGCAAGCTGCGCTGGTCGGAGAATGCCCACATCGGCTATTTTGCCCAGGAGCACAGCGCCGATTTCAGCCAGGACATGAGCCTGTATGAATGGATCGCGCAATGGGCCAAAAAGCAGGATGACGAGCAGGTCATCCGCGGCACCCTGGGGCGCATGCTGTTCTCCAATGACGAAATCAACAAGTCGGTGAAAGTGATCTCAGGTGGCGAGCAGGGCCGCATGCTGTTCGGCAAGCTGATGCTGCTGAACCCCAACATCATGCTGATGGACGAGCCCACCAACCACCTCGACATGGAATCCATCGAGTCGCTCAACCTGGCGCTGGAGAACTATCCGGGCACGCTGTTCTTCGTCAGCCATGACCGCGAATTCATTTCCTCGCTGGCCACGCGCATCATCGAAATCACGCCAAATGGCGTGAATAATTTCAAGGGCAGCTACGATGAGTACCTGCAAAGCCAGGGTATCGTGGAGAGCATTCCCCTGCGCGCTGCCGGCTGAAACAGGATCATCAGCCGTTCAATGTCCCTGGGTGGCGGAAGTTTTCCGGGCATCAGGGACCCGGGTGTTGATACAATCCGTGGCCAGGCCCTTGCAGGATACTGCCAGGGCAGGCAATTGTGGCCGCAAGACCGATTTCGAACCATTGCAGCGCCAGGAAAATATCCACGCCGGTAACCGTTGACATGCGTTTCCCAGTACCACCATTTGCACCCCAGGACACGGACCCGTGTTTTTGCCGTAGCGGCAAACCCTTCATCATCTGCTGCGGTTCACGCGCTGAGCATCGTGCGTTACCTGCGGGTGTGCAGGTATTTCCCGGATTTCTCGACCGGGCCAGTTGCAAATCCCTGGTGAAGCGGCTGGAAAAGCAGGCCCGGGTCCGGGCCACGACCTCCGACCTGCAAGCCACGCGGGAGGGCAAGCTGACATTCGCCGAGAGCTCGGCAAGGGTGTGTGATAACGTGCACCCCGGCACCATGCGGGCGCGCATCTTCGACCTGATCGAGCGGGGTTACCAGCAGGCGGTAGCAGGCAGCGGGCACACCCTGGCCTGGTTCGAGTTTCCCAACATCCTGCGTTACGGCCCCGGCGGCTTTTACCGCAAGCATTCCGACAGTTGCGTTTATGAGAAAGCGGACCAGACCTGGTACAAGATCCAGGATCGCGACCTCAGCCTGCTGCTGTACCTGAACGAGGATTTTGAAGGCGGTGGACTCACCTTCATCAATTTCAATTATCACTTCAGGCCGAAAGTGGGCGACCTGCTGGTGTTTCCATCCGACAACCGCTACGAGCACCAGGCGGAAAAAGTGGAATCCGGTTTGCGCTACTGCATCGCCAGCTGGGCGGCGCTGGTGGGAACCCGCAAGGTTTTTGACAAGCCGCCCGAGGCCGCCATTCCGTTCAAGTTGCGTTAGCAACCTTAAGGAAGCCTTGATTTATTCAAGGTTTCCCCAAGTACCCACTCCCCTAAGAACGCCTGCCCCGGCTTTCCCTGTCGGGCACGCTCAAGACATCCATGTGCGCTATTCGGCTGTTCCCGACAGCCGAATGCCCTCCAAGAAAAGCCGGGGCCGGCATTCTTAGGGCTAGTGACCTGAAACCGGGCGCCACAGAGTTGGGCATTACAGCCCACTGCTAGGGAGATGGGCTCACCGTTCCCACGTGAACCATCCATACGCGGTCTTCTGAGGGTGCCTGCAGGCCACCCACGCCTCTGCGGGCCGCTTTCACCTGCATCAGCACCAGCAGGTTACAACCCCATTCCGCGGCTTCCGCCTTGGCACCGGCAATGCCATTGACCTGGTCGCGGTTCCAGTAAGCATAGTCCCGCGGTACCTGGACTGGCTTGTCCGTGACCAGGCGATAATTGCCAAACTGTTCCTGCAAGGCTGCCTGGATGCGGCTTTCCTGCAGGTTGTAGGCAGTCATGTCCGCCAGCTGGACCTGGCTTACATCGATGGGTTCACCGCAATACGGATAGTTGTTCCTGCTGTCGAACATCGAACAGGAGCCCATTACCAGGCTGCCCGTTGCCAAAAGAATCGAAAGTCGCCGCTTGTTCATTAATGGTGCCCGAGGCCAGCCTCAATGGTGACAACGCTATCATAGCCGAAACCCGGATTGCCGCTGCAGTTCCGGGTTGAGCGGCATTTCCCTAAGGTTTTGCCAGCCGCGCCGACAGCACTCCAGCCAGCTGCGGTGTAGCCTTGCCGGTCACCGGCATGTTGTTTTCCGCCTGGAACTGGGAAATCGCAATGCTGGTTTGTAACGATTCCTTGCCATCAGTATTGCCCGGGTCGTAGCCCAGCGCCTTCAGCTGCCGCTGCACCATCTGGGTGGTGTTGTCCGAATAGTAGGGATCCGCCGCGGTTTTCGCGGCAGCCTTGGGTTGGGCAGCAGAACCTGCCGCTGCCGCTCCCGACGGGGCTGCCGCAGGAGCAGCCTTCTGGCCACCCATCAGTTTGTCGAGGCCCATGCCTTCCATCATCTTGCGCTGTTCCGGAGTCAGGTTCTTGAATGCCTCGTCCATCTGCTTCTGCATGTCCGACATGGCTGCTGCCGTTTCGCTGTCTCCGGATTGCCCCATGGCCTGGTTGATCTGCTCATTGACGTCGGTGATGGGCATGCCGGGCGGCAGGAAGTCCTGGCCGCACCAATCATTGGGCAGGTTCACCCGCCGTACCGTATACACTTCCATGGTGCTGCGCCCGCCCGCCATGCTCATGCCGGCTACTTTGGACTCCACCGTCTGGTCCATTTTCAGCGGCATGCCGTTTTCCAGCATCACCACCAGATTGCTGATCAGCCCGCTCATGAACGAGCCCGAGCCCTGGGTGGCGTCGATCTCGCTGGTGAACGTGCGGTAGAAATCCTGCACGACGTTGATCCCATCGACCTTGTCGGAAATCCAGGAAAAACCGCTGCTGGTGGTTGAGACCATGCCGGCGCCGGGCGCGACGCCACCACCCAGGCCTCCGGAATAGGTGAACTGGTACTTGGTGGTTGGATAGCCCGCCACCTCGCCGCCGGAACCCAGGGACTTCATGTCCACGGTATTGCTCCAGCCGTGGCCCACCACTTCTGCGGTAGCGGCCAGGTCGCGCTTGAGCAAGATGCGCATGGCTTCATTGCTGCCGAAGTCGGCCACATCCATCCTGCCTTCCGCGCCACCGGGCGGAATGACGATGTCCAGCATCTGGCCGGCCGAATCCATGGTCATGCGGCATTGGGCATAGGTAATGTTGAACGGAGCGGTGGTGAACGGCTCCTTTTCCTTGCACAGCTCGTTCATCGCATCAAACAGGTCCTGTTCGCTGGGTATGCTGGCGCCCGCCTGGCTGGCCAGTGAACCGAGCCGGGGGTCCATGCGCGAAGTGATGGACCTGAGTGCGGCGGCTACCGTCACCATGCCTTCCATGCTGCACAGTTCCATTTTGGCGATACTCATGGCCGCGGTGCCGCGGTTCTGTTCCGCGAAGTCCGTGTTGGTGCCGGTGATGCGCACACCATCCAGGGCGCTGGCCGAGAGGGGCTGCAAGGCCAGGGCGATGGCGGCACCCAGCACTTGCGGGATCAACTTGTTGGTGCGGTGGGATGGGTTCTTGTTCATGTGATTCCTTGCGGTTCGCTTGAGCGTTGTTAATGCGGAGGCACAGTTGGCCTTCCGGGTCGTGCCTGCGTCAATCACCCGGGGATTGCGACAATTCAGGGATTGCGGCAGGCCTCGATATCGTCTTCGGTCAGGCCGAGGTCCTTGGCGGCGCTTTTGACGTCCTCATAACTCGCATTGGCCGAGTAGACCTCGTAACTGGTGCGGGAGATTTCCGATGCCAGTTCACTGTTGCCGAAGGTGGACATGGTGCGGGTGGCGGCCCGCAGCAGTTTGCCGAAGCCGCTCTTTTTCTTGTTGGCTTCCTGCTGGGCGGCAATTTTTTCCTGCAGGCAGGCCTGCTGGGCGGCGTGCAATTCCTCTTCCGTGCGGGCCGCCGGAGCGGCCTGCGCCACGGTAGGCTGGGCCGCCGCAGGGCTGGCAGCGCTGAGTTGTGCCTTGATGACCCCGGCCAGCTGCGGGCTGGGTTCTCCAGTCACTTCCAGCTGGTGTTCCGACTGGAAGCGGGAAATGGCGATGACCGTTTTGGTGCTCAGCTCGCCATCGATGTTGCCCACATCGTAACCAAGTGTGGTGAGATCCTGCTGGATGATCTGGGTCAGCTCATCGGCAGTGGCCGCGGATGCGTTCAGGAGGACGGACAGGAAGAATACGATGACAGCAGTACGGTACACAGGCTTTGCCCCACTGAGTTCGGATCACTTTCCCGATTATAGGGAGATTTCACCCGATTGCCAGAAAATGGCCCGAGTGAAATCGCTTACCATCGGTGGTAAAAAAACCGGAAGTTACCCAGGGGCGAAATATACAGTTTGCCGAATCCCGTATACTCGGGCTTGATTTCCACCACCCAGCCGCCTGGAATGAACCAGCGCGCCGAGTGCTTTTCCAGCCGGATACGGCCGATATCGGGAGGGCCAACCCGGGTCCAGCGGATTCTGCCACTGCGGGTTTTGAGTACAAACACCGTTCCGGGCGCCGGCCCCAGATTCTCACGGGATTCCAGTATGAAGAGCGGCATGCCCAGGAACTCGAGATCGACTTTGGAGATGAGGGGCAGGCCTTCCGAGTCAAATTCAAAAGCTTCGGTATAGAAAGGGCCGTCCCCGGCGGCGTCGCCGGGCAGCAGGAAATAGGCTGCTATCCAACCCACCAGCAGCAGGCCGGCAATCAGAACATTGAATCTGTTGCTCACTCCCTTGCGACGCATAACAATCCCTGTTATCGCATTCTGAATGCAGAGCATAGGCGTAGATGCCGGGAAACTCAATGCTGCCGGCAGGTCAGCTGCTGCGGGTTGGTTCGTTCGTGTCAGGTGGAGTTGTTGCCGCCGGACCCAGGGCGAGGCGCAAGGGTTCCAGGTGATTTTCAAACAATCGCCAGTACTCCACCGCTGCTGTGTGCAGGGGGCGGCGCACCTGTTCGGAACTTGCAGTGCGGACCGGCCTGCGGTTTTCATGCGGCGCAAAGCAGGCGGGTTCCTCGGGCAACTCCAGCTGTTGTAACAAAGCCCCAATGCTGGCTTCGGGGTAACCCACCAGCGTCTCATACCGGACCTGGATCATGCTCCCCGGCATCTGCCTCTCCCAGAAGTGAACCAGGTCGGAGTAGGCGAGGTAATACCGTGCGATCTGGCTGAGGTCAAAAGCCCAGTCCTGGCCAAACCGGAACAGCTGCCGGAAAATGCTGAATCCCAGGGCCATGGGATGACGGCTGACATTGACGATACGCGCCCCCGGCAAAATCATCCGGATCAGGCCGACATGCTGGAAATTGAAAGGCATCTTGTCCACAAAAAATGGCGCGGACCCACGCTGGATTTGCGCCCGTTGCAGGTACTGCCGCCCCAAGCTTTCCAGCTCCTCAGGCTGCAGTTCCGTGCCCGGCGCAGGATAGGGCACCCGGCCAGCCTTGATTTGCCGCTGCTGCAACTCGCGCACCAGCGTGCTGACGATAGGCAGTTCCATCGTGCCATCCACCTGGCTGTGGGCGGTGATGATCTGGTCCACCAGGGTGGTGCCGGAGCGTGGCAGGCCTGTCACGAAAATAACCGGACATTCAGTTGATGGGTGGGTGACGGAAGCCTGCAGCCCGGGCCCGCTGAACACAGTCTTGATGGCCGCGAATTCGCGCTGCAGCGCTTCCATGTCATACGGCGCCAGCGCCTGCCGCGTGCGGTTGCCGCGCGCATAGGCCGCGAATGCGCCATCGACATCGTTGCGGCTCTCCAGGGCCCGGCCCAGGGCAAAAGCAAAATGGACTTCGTTCATGCTGCCCGGTTCGGCGCGATCCAGGCCTTGCCTGATGGCTTCAACCTCTTCCGGCTGGAACTCATGCACTTTGAGATCGGCCAGCTGGAACCAGGGCCAGCCGCTGGCGGGGTCCAGGCGAATGGCCTGGCGCAGAGTCTCGATGGCGACTGCCTGTTCGCCCATGGTGCGCTGGATCATGGCCAGGGCGGTGTGGTTCGCCGCGAGCTTTTTGTACAGGTCGGTTGAGCCGTCTGTTGCAGTTCCGGTACGCGGGGACTGCCGTTCGATGACGGCCTGCAACAGTTCCGCGGCCTCGGCATATTGGCCGCTGCGATCGAGCAGGGCGGATTTGAGCAACATTGTCTCGATGTCATGAGGCGCCTGCTGCAGCCGTGGTTCCAGTACCGCCTCTGCTTCGGCATGACGCTGGCGACGTATCATCAGGCTGGCCAGTTCCGGGCGCAGCGCCATGATTTCCGGATGCAGTTCCAGGCATTGCAACAACAGGCTGATGGCTTCATCCAGGGCACCAGCCCGGACGGCAATGTGCGCCTGCACCTGCAGTGCGCGAAAATCGCCGGGGTTGGAGGCGGAGTATTCGCCCAGGGCGGTTGCCGCGCCACGCGGGCGGTTGCTGCGCCAAAGCTCCAGACCGCGTTTCAGCAGCGGATCGAAGTCGTTGGAAAAAACCTGTCGCAGCAGGCGGTTTGCGGCGGCCGCCTTACCTTTCTGCAGGTGCTCCGACGCTTCCATCAGGCTGGCAGAAGCCTGCTCCGGCCCCGGGGTCATGGGTTGCTGGTGGCAAGGGCAGGCGCCGGCAGGATCAGACGGGCTGACCGGATGGTTGACCCGGTGCCGGCTTCAGTGCCGACTTCAGTGCCGTTTGCGGTGATGGCCGTGGCCCCGGCCGTCCACGCCAGCACCAGGCCCTGGCCATCCGCCTGCATCTGCGGAAATCCACCCGGCTGGCCGGATTCCGCAACGGCAAGGGTGAGGGGCATTTGGGCATTGCCGCCGGCAGTCACGACCCTCAGCTTCAGGGTCTGTTTGCCTGTCGCATCCTGGTCCAGCCAGCTGACCACCGCGTCGCCACTCGCCGGCAGCACCAGGTCCACCCGGCCCAGCGGGGATCCTTCGGCGATCTCTACGGCCGGGCCAAACGTCTTGCCGCCATCTTCGGAGCGGGCCAAACGCACCCGGGCCACATCGCCGGCCATGGTAAACCAGGCTACGGCCACCGTGTCGCCTCGTGCCGCAACGGCGGGGCCATTCACCGGGCAGCCGCTGATTTTCCAGCCATCGTCGTGGACCGCATGCCCCGGCTGCCAGGCGCCATCCACCCATCGCGTGATGTAGATGTCGCGGATTTCGTCCTCCGTGCGGTTGCGGTAGACGGCCACCGGACCCTGGCGCGCCAGGGCCACGCCGGTCTGGCAGCAATCGCAGACCAGCCTGTCCAGTTCCGCTTCATGGCTGATGCCGCCATCCGCTGCGATTCGCGCGTGGCGCAGGGTCATGCCGCCGGCAGGGTCGGCGGCATGGCCGGCCGCGTGGGCATCCGCCGGTTCCTCACCGGTGCCGACAGCCAGTGTATTGCGTCCATCCAGCCACACCAGGCCAACCGCACCATCGGCCGGATACAGGCTGACGAAACCATGTTCGGTGGGCGTGCCATCGTCATGGGGCGTGATTGTCGGCGACCAGCTTTGGCCGCCGTCGGTGGAGATCGACACCGCCACATCGTAGGAGTAAACCCCACCGGGGCGCTTTTGCAGCCAATGCGCTGCCCAGAGCGTTTTAGAGGCCGCCACCACGGAGGGAAAGTCGGCCCAATTGACAAACCAGTTGGCGCTGGCGGCGACCGTTTGTGGTTCCGACCAGCCCGCCGGCCCCAGGCGGGAAAACCGCAAACGGGTTGCATCACCCTGGGGCTCCTGCCAGCTCAGGACGATGGCGTCACCATGGCCTTTGCTCAAATAAGGGCTGATGCTGCCCGGTGCGGCGGTTACCGGCAAGGCGATGATTTCAGGGCCATCGGCAGCCAGCGACGATGCCGAAAGCAGGGACGGAAGCAGCACGAGGAGCAGCCCTGAGAGCAGCCCTGAGAGCAGCCCGGAGAGCAATGCGAAAGGCCGCATGGGAAGCAGCGCCGTGAGTTTCATGCCGGGCGCATCATGCCCACCAGGCCATTGAGATTCGCACTGTCCTGCAGCATCAGCCGGAAATCCCCCAGCCCGGCCTGCTGCGCCATGGTGTGCCAGTGTTTGTGTGAAACCGGGAAATCGCGCGCCCGGACATGATCGAACAACATCCGCTTTTCTTCCGGGTGCAACTCTGCATAACGCTTGTCGGCGTGGCTGACCCAACGATCCAGGTAATCCTCGCGGGGCTCCTGTTCATGGCAGAAAACATCGATCAGCGCGAACATGCCATCGTCAGCCAGCAGGCCGTTGATGGATTGCAGGATGCGCAACTTGTCTTCGGGCTCAGCAAAGTGGTGCAGCGAGAAACTGGCGACTACCAGGTCAAATGGTTCCTGCAAGGACTGCAGGCTGGACAGGATGTCACCCTGGATCAATTCGTGAGGCAGGCCCAGTTCCCGCAGGCTGTGAGCGGAAATTTCCAGTGCTCCGGTTGATTCATCAACACCCACGTAGCGCTCCAGTTCGATGCTTCGCAGCAAGGGCAGGATGGGCGTGCTGTCGCCACAGCCCAGGTCGAGAATGCTTATGGGCCGCCTGTATTGGTGCGACACATGTTCCTGCAATCGCCCGAAAAATGCGCGGTGATCCATGTAATCATGTACCAGCAGTTTTTCGTACACCCGCCATTCTTCAAAAATTTTCTCGCCCATCAGGTTCGCCAGATTCGCATAATTGACCGGGCGTTAGTTTAGCGGCTTGCCCGCGCGAATGGCAGGGCCGGAACCGCCTGCAAGCGAACCGGTGACCCGGAAAATCAGGGACAAAACGGTAACTATTGGCGGGCGCTCAAATTGGTGTTCTAATTTTGACCATTCCTGCCATCGGAGGGGTTTATGAGCACCGTAACTACCGCCCGGCTTCGACTGGGCATGCTGTTGATTGTTGCCTGCAGTTTCCCGCCTGCCCTGCAGGGAAGCGTTGCACCTGTGTGTAACCTGGTCGAAGGCCAATGGGCCGAGGGCCCGGGTTATACGATTGAGCAATGGACCGACGGTTCAGAGAAAATCCTGGTGCTCGGAGCCGGAGCGCGGGTCAGCGTGATCGACAGCAGTGACCCGGAAGACCTGCAGGTGCTGGGGTTCGTGGATGTCAACGAATCCGCCCGTTACATCGACATCTCCCCCGATGGAGAGGTGGTCGCCGTTTCCGACCGGGATAACACCATCCACCTGGTCGATATCAGCAACCGCAGTGCACCGCAGTTGCGTGGCAATTACCACCCGGAAGAGGGCAGGCAGCCGTACGGCATGGATATCGTCGGTGACATCCTCTATGCCGCCGTGGGCCCGGCTGGCGTATGGGCCATTGACATCTCAAACCTGGATGCGCCAGCACTGCTGGGCAATTACATCGAGCCGGGCACCGATTTCGTCTTCGATCTGGAAGTGCGCGGCAATTACGCCTACGTCGCTGATGATGCCGAAGGCCTGCGCGTGGTGGATATCAGTGATCCCGAAAACCCTGAGATTGTCGGCTCGTATGCCGGCGCCACGCAGGCCAGCCATGTACGCATCGAGGGCAGCACCGCCTACGTCGCGAGGCGTAACCTGGGTGTGGATATCATCAGCCTGGCCAACGCTACAGCGCCGAGTTTTGTCGGCAACTACGATTCCGACGGCATTGCTTACCGTGCGGAGCCCATCAGCGGCAGCCGGCTGGCGGTGCCTGATGGGTTCAATGGCACGCTGATATTGAATATTGCCACGCCCGCCACTCCGACATTGGTGGGCAGCTACAGCGCCAAACACGCATTCGCCCTGACGGCGCAGGGCAACCAGGTGTTTGTTTTGCCGCCAAGCGAGCAGACTTCAGTGCTCCGCTCGGTGGATTTCACCATCTCCAACACCCCGGTGGTTGATGACGAACTGCCCCTGCCGGGCGAATCCAGGGATGTGCGTTCGGCGGGCAGTTCCATCATCGTCGCCAACGGCGCCAACGGCCTGGTCGTGCTGGATGCCACCAATCCCGCCGCGCCGCAGTTTGGCGGGCGCATCCCGATAGAATTCGGTGCCACCACGGTGGAATGGGTCAACAATGTGGCGGTTGCCGGCAGCTTTGACCAGCTGGATATCGTCAATATCGCCAACCCCTACAGCCCCGCGCTCATCAAGACTGAAGTACTCGGCACCAACCAGAACGTGCTGGATATGGATCGCTCCGGCAATAATCTGTATGTCACACTGGGCTTTGGCGGCCTGAAAGTGTTCGACATGTCCAACCCGGCCGTCCCAACCGTTCTGGGCACCTATTTGCCAGTGAGTGATGCGGTGGTCCGCACGACGGTCCAGGGGACCATGGCATTCACCTCGGACAATACCATTGTCAGGGCCGTGGACATGAGTAACCCGGCGGTGCCTGACGAACTCGGCTCCCGCACCCTGCCTTCGCGGGTGCAGGATATGGATTACGATGGCACCAATCTGTTCGTCGCCACCCAGGTCGACGGCGTAAAAATTTTCGATGTCAGTCTCCCGGGTTCCTTTTCCGAACTTAACCCGATCAGCACCGGCTTCGCCAGTCCCAACGGAGTGGCGGTCAGCGGCAACCATCTGTTCATCGCAGTCCAGGAGTTGCAGGGATTGCTGGTATATGACATCAGCACGATAAACAGCCCACAGTTCGTTGAACAACGAAACACCCCGGGCGAAGCCCTTCGAGTAGACATCAACGGTGGACTGCTGTCGCTCGCCGAAGGCCAGAACGGTGTGCGCAGCCTGGTTTGTGGCGACTTCAATCCCCCCGGCGGAGATATTTTCGAGGACGGGTTCGAAACCCAACCCTAGTTAATATTGCCAGGCCGCCACTCCGGCCAGCGCCGGAGTGGCTGTTCAAGCCCGGTTCAGGCGATGCGCCTTATCGCCAGGCCGCCTACCCCCAGCAGTACCAGCAACAACAGCAATTGCGCGTTGCGGCTGAGGAAAGGAATGCCTTCGAAGAAGACCGTGTTGGTGATGGTGCAGGCATCGCCCTGGCCGGCGCTGATCACCAGGTTCTGGCAGTCATTGGTGATTTCCACGAAGTCGCTGTCGACCTTTTCCTCCACCCAGCAATCGTTGGCCGGATACTGCGGAACGACCATGGCCTCAAAGGTGTCAGGCGCATCACCTTCAAACTTCTTGCACCAGTACAGGGTGTCGCCGTTCTCGCCCTGGATGCCTTCCTTGCCCTTGTGGCCGCAGTACCCGCTGCCGTCCACGATCACCGCCGCGTCGCAATGCAGCGTGAGGCGGTAACCGGTATCGAGGTCGGACGGGCTGCTGCTGCCTTCGAATACCCACTCCTTGGTGATCACCACGGGCTGTGGATCCGCATCGTTGGTGACTTCGCAGTAGAGATCGGCTCCGCCGGTGACGCCGCTGAATTCACAGCCTGACTCCGTGTTCACCACGCCGACATTGTCGTCATCCTGTTGCACCAGCACGCCGCCCGCATAGCTGGGCGTGTAGCCGGGCAGCAGGCTGGTGTCTTCAAACACGGTGCAGTCCAGCGTTCCATCGGTAAAGTCAGTGACCACGAACTCGACGAAGTTGGCCGGGCCTTCGGTAATGACCTTGTCCTGGTCCAGGATCAGGCCCGTGTTGCAATCCAGCCGGATGGTGACTTCGGTGTCATGGTCGCCGTCAGTGAATTCCTTGGTGACGCGGAAGGTGGCGCGTGTTGGGGCATTGGTGATGGTGCAGGAGTAATCCCCGCCATCATCCGTGTCCTGCACCGGGTTGATGTCGCAATCCTCGCTGCGGGCATACTCGTAATAACCGCCGGGTACTTCCTCGATCACCGAGCACTGGGCGGTGTTGATATCGAAACGCCGCCACTGCAGGTTGGAGGTTGTCGTGCCGGAATCCGGGTTGCCAAAGGCCAGGCCGATGGCATCGCTGCACTCCAGGTGTACTTCAACCGGGCCCGCGCCACCGGCGGTGTATTCCTTGAAGACTTCCCAGTTGGCGGTTGGCCAGCGTATGGCGGTCTCCTCCGTCGCGCTGTCGTCACCGGTATTGATGAACACCTCGCCGCCGGCAGAGCCGGTTGCGGTTGCGGTGTTGCTGATGATGTCGGCCTCATCCGCCTGCAACGGCACGGTGAGGAATATGAACAGGTTGCCTGAACCGTTCGGGCTGAGGTTCAGGGTCCACTCGTTGGTGTTGCTGTTCCAACTGCCATGCTGTGCCGTGACCTGGTAGACCGACACATTGGGCGGCAGGGTGAGCACATCGGACACCACCAGGCCGGTGAGGTCGGATGGCCCGAGGTTCAGCGCCGTGACCTGGTAGCGCAGGTTGGATTCGCCACTGCCGGCAACCACCGGGTCGATGCTGTCCTGCTTGGTAATCACCACATCCACCTGGCGGATGACCGTGTTGGTGTCAGTTGCGGTGTTGTTGTCCTCGTCGGAATCAAAATTGTCCGAGCTGACGGTGGCGGTATTCACATGCTCCGCGCCGGCAGCGGCAAAAGCCGGCACGGTGGCGGTGATGTCGAACTGGATCACCTGGCCGGGCGTCATCACACCCAGGTTGCAGGTAATGGTGTCGACTGGAAACTGCACACAGGAAGGTTCGGTGCTGGAGACGAATATCAGGTCTGATGGCAGCGTATCCACTACCACGACGTTGGACGCGTTCACATCACCGTCGTTTTCCACGGTAATGGTGTAGGTGGTTTGCGTGCCGGCCACCACTTCGCTCACACCATCGGTTTTGGTGATGCTGAGGTCGGTGGGCAGGCCGAAGGAGTCGTACCAGAGCTGGTCGCCGGCCACGTTGCCGCCACCGTCATAGGTGTTGCCGATCCAGGTCAGGTGGGCCACGCCGTTGTCGATGTCGATGCCGAAATACTCACCGATGCGGCAGGTTTCGCTGGCGGCCAGTGAGCAACCGGCTTGTTGTGGGGTCGGAAAGCGGCGTTGAATGCCGGGGAAGTTGGGATCGAACGGATTGTTCGCATCGTTGACCTGGAAGGCTGTTGCCCAGGTCAGGCCGCCATCGGTACTGTAGGTGGCCCAGACATCCAGCAGGTTGTTGCCCAGTGCGTTGGTGGCGCCGGAACGGGTATCGAACCACGCCACGGCAATATTGCCCAGCTGGTCGATGGCGGCGAAGGGAAATACCTGGTGGGCGCCCCCGGATCCGTCGGGAATGGTTGAAGTCACCCAGTTGGCGCCATTGTCGGTAGAGCGGGCGAACACCACGTCGGCATCGTCGCCCGAGCCGTGGTTATTGTCGGGGTCATCATTGGTGACCACGTAAACATTATTCGGGCGGGCGGGATCCGGCAGAATCCAGGGCTGGCCTGAACCCAGCATCCAGAACTGCAATCCGGGGATCGGCGCGCCCGAATTCGCTCCGCCCAGGCCGTCGATCTGGTTGTCGGTGACATCGCTGTTGCCGGCGGTGAAAGGCTGTGTAACCGGGTTGAACCCAACTCCGCCGTTGGTGGAGCGCAGCACCTGGGTATAGCCACTGGTGCCTGTGTAACCACCGGCATGATAGGTGGCGAACACATCACCGTTTGGAGCGACCGCGATATCGGATGGCCAGGGTATCACTTCCGCTGCAATGGATATGGGCAGAAGTGCGGACCAGGTGGCGCCCTGGTCGGTGGAAAACGTAGTAAACACGGTCCAGCTGCCGACCAGCCGCGTGAACACCATATACAGCCGGTCCTGGAAAGGACTTCCGGGATATTCATCGGCCACGATGTATTCCTTGTCGTCGCTGCTGGTGGCCGGGTCACCGGTTGCCGTGATCACATCGATGGGCCCTTGCACCGTAGCGCCCGTGAGCGGATTGACCTGCATGATCTGCAACGGCCGCGCGCCGCCCCCACCGGGCGGAGTGAACAGCGTCGCCCAGAAAAGACGGCCCTGGCTGTCGAAGGTCATGCCGGTATCGCCACTGTTGCCACCCAGCGTGTTGGGGTAGGTCACCGGAGCAGAGAAGTTGACTCCACCATCCGTGGAAAAGCTCAGGCCATTGTGGGATGTCACTACGATGTTCTGCGGATTGTTGGGGTTTACCCGGATAAGAGGCTCGTCAAACGCAAATGTACCCACGTTGCCCAGCGCCAGGTCGGGCTTGGCATTGCTGGCCGGCAGCAGGCCCTGGATGGCTGGTGGTGGAAAGCTCTTGGTGGTATCGCGTTCCGGACGGTCCGCCCGGTCGCCGAGCGCGTCGCCCGGTGTACCAGCTGGCGTTCCGGATTTGACCCGGTCAACGGCACTGCTGCTGGTGCGGCTTTTGGCCAGGGGGCTGGCCGGATTGCCGCTGAAGCCGCCAGTTACATTGGCGTTGCGGTTATCCGGATTCCAGTATTCGGCCGCGATCATGGCACCGGCAATGGCAATGCCACCGATAAGGACAGACTGCCTGAGGTTCATTCCATCGACTCCTTTCAAGAATGAATAGCATTCCCCTTATGGGGCAATAATGGCACAAAAAACGCGCGGATGCCCTTTCCGCGCGAAAATTATCCGCCTGGTCAGTCCCAATATCGGGACTATTCGCAATCCGGAGACAATGGCGAGGCGCGCCTATCGCCGTCCCAGGACAAACTCCAGGCCGGCTGTCACCGCCACAACCTGTGCCAGGATGCAATTCTCCGCATCCACTTTCGGGCTGTCGGGATACACCTCGGTGGTGGTCACGAAGGGCGCATCCGTCACACCCATGCACAGGCCGAGTTTGCGTGCCGCATAGTTGATCACCCCTTGTTGCTGCAGGGGCTCGCCGATGATGCCGCCGTTTTCATCGGCTGGAGCGATGTGCGTCACCTTCTCAACCACTTCAATGATGGCCCGTTGGAATTCCGGTTGCGGTTTGGCGCTTTCACCCACCAGGTAGAAGCCGTCCGGAATTTCCCAATGATCCTGTTCGATCCCGTCGCGCGCAGAAAGCGCTGGCCGGAATTCGGAATTATCGGTATCGGTGGTTTCGTGAAGGTCGATGTGCACGCGGAATTCTTCAGGAATGTTCGCCAGGTAGCCCATCAGCGCCTGGGCTTCCTCGCTGCGAGATCCGGCGCTGAAGGAACGGTTGGGATCAACCGCCAGCGGGTTCCAGCGGTTGATCGTCTCGTAGCCCCAGGGGCTTATGCAGGGCGCCACCAGCATGTTGAACCGGTCTTCAAAATCCGCTGCGCGGGTTTCCAGGAACCGGATCGCCCCCTGCACACCGCTGGTCTCATAGCCGTGTACGCCGCCTGTGACCAGCGCTATTGGCTTGTCGCTGTCCCAGTTTTTCGAACGGGCGACAAACAGCGGGTATCGTTCGCGGTCGCAAGACAGTGCGCCGTATTGCTGCAGATCAAACTTGCTGTCCAGGCCCTCCAGCTTGCTCAACACCTCTTCCTGGTAGGAGCGGCGAATGCGCTGCTGGGCCAGCCACTGGGCCTTTTCTTCATCACCCCAGGGTGTGCCCGGGGTGCCGATGGGGTATGCATTGTCGTTCATTGGGTCTCCATTGAGGCTTTGTTTTGATCAGTCCTGGTCTCAGGTCAGGTAACGGAATATTCCGCAACAGGGTAACAGGCTCATGCGCTGAGTTCCCGGAAATGACCGGCCAGGCTCAGGTCTTTTTCCGGCATGGTCTGCCGCAGGGCAAAGGACTGGCCGTCGATGGCGCGCTGCACCGCCAGGATGCCATCGAGGTGATCAACTTCGTGCTGCAGCAGTTCGGCGTAGTCTTCAGTCAGCTCAACCACATGCTCCTGCCAGTTTTCATCACGGTAGGCCAGGCGGCACTCGCGCGCGTTGGATAGTTTCACCAGGAGGTCCGGAAAGCTCATGCAATCTTCCCACACCGTGATCTGCTCCTCACTGTGGTGGCTGAGCACCGGGTTGATCATGGCAATCTCCCGGTCGACGAACATGCAGACGATGCGCCAGTGGTGGCCGATCTGCGGCGCGGCGATGGCGCGGCCCCATCCATGCCGCGCCTGGAACGCAGCCATG
>CAYYCX010000042.1:0-31565 GCA_964470455.1 uncultured Wenzhouxiangellaceae bacterium | reverse complement strand
TCCGACTCAGGACAGGAGTATTGCCGGCCGCCGCAGCGCCACATTGGCGAGGGCACCCGCAGGGCGGCGGACTCGGGGACAGGAAGGGCATCCCCCGCCTGGGGCCGGAAACTGCTGATAGCTATATCCAAGGCCTAAAGGGCAGCGGATACGGGACGCGGGAGGAATACCAGGTGCTGGCTCGATCGAAGTGAGAATGCGGACCACGCCCGGAAGGCCTTACCGGCATCGGGCCTTTTGAAGGCAAGTCTGGCAAAATCAGACGGGCATCAACCAGTCGATGTGGAATTAGATCCCGGCTCAAGGCCGGGATGACGGAATGAGAAAGCTGCCCGGGATGACGGAATGAGAAAGCTGCCCGGGATGACGGAATGAGAAAGCTTTCCTGGGGATGACGTCGTTAGAATGCCGTCAGGCCGTCTGTTGCAGCCCGGCCACGCGCTCCTGGATGCGCCCCAGCTCAGCCGGTGGCACGTAGTCGAAGATAAAGGTGATGCGGTCTTCCTTGCCCTTGTTCATCACGCTGTGGTTCTTCTGGTTGTTGATCTCGTAAGCCTGGCCCACCTGCAACTGGTGCGGCCGGCCGTCGATCATGAAGCGTACCCGCGGGTTGGTGGTGATCGGCACGTGAATGCGGTGCCCGCGGTGGAAAGATGGGTGCGTATCCGTATGCGGAGTGATGCGCCCGCCCGCCAGGAGTTTGGCGGCCATCGCGCGAATGATCGTGCCGCCCGGCGGGTAGTGCTTCTCGATGATGCCGTGCATGACCGGAATGGCCGCTTCCGCCAGCCGGTCCCAGCCCGGTTCCTTGTGGATTTCCACCTGCGGCCAGGATTCGAGGTTCACAAACACCAGCACGATGGATTCCGTTTGCTTGTGAACCTCGTATTCCGTCTGGCGGTACTTGTGCTCGTCCCAGGCCGACTGCTCCTGGGCGAGGATAGCCTCGCTCAGGGCAGTGACATCAACCGGTCCGAGTTCGCGTAGCAGTACTCCGATATCCATAGGAGACCGCTGCGATCACCAGTCGAAATTCTTGCGGAAGGTGATGCCGTAAGTACGCGGCGGCAGTACCGTTGCGCGAGGCTGCGTGTAGCGCTCGCTGAAGAAAATCGGCGCGAATTCGTTGAACAGGTTGTCGACGAAAATCGCCGCGCTCCAGCTGTCGTTTTCCAGGCCGAAACGCAGGTTGAAGATGTTGTAGGAAGGTGTCTTCCGAACATCCGCCTGGCCGATACTGGCCTGCACGCCACCCAGGGAATTCAGTGTATCTCCGTTGTAGGTCCACGTGCCAAGCAGGAACGGGTTGGAGTTCCAGATCGTATTGTTGAAATCAAACCGGCCGGTCACGCTGAATTTCCACTCCGGCATCAGCGGCAACCGGGTACCGCTGGGAATGGTTCGTTCCTCATCGGTGCCTTCAAACAGCACTGCGTCATCGGAGATATCGGCCTTGTTGTAGCCAATCGCACCGTTCAGAGTGAACTGCTCCGTGACCGCGAAATTGAAATCGGCCTCGACACCATCGATCTGGGCTTCAGGGAAGTTGAGGATGCCCACGGTGAAGAATGCCGGCTGCGGATCTTCGGTCTGGATCTGGATGTCTTCCCAGTTCATGTGGTAATAGGTGATGTTTAGCGTTGCGCGGCCACCCATCAGCGTGTTCTTGCTGCCGATTTCATAGTTCTTCAGCGTGTCGGATTCGTAGCTGCCGAACGGGCCATCGGCGGCAAATATCGAACCGCGCCGGCCGCCGTTACCACCACCGCGGCGGAAGCCTTCCGAATAGGTGGCATAGACCATGTTGTCATCGGACCAGTACCAGGTGGCATTGAGTTTCGGCACGAAACCGGATTCCGAAGAACTGGCCGCGATGTCGGTGGTGCAGAGGTCAAACCCTTCCTGCGGAATGCCTTCCTCCTGCCACAGGCGGCGGTTTTCATCGGTGCCGCAGTTGGGCGCTATAGTGGTCAGAGGGTCGATGAGCATGCCCTGGACCAGGGTGCGGTCAGTGTCGATTTCATACCAGCGCCCGCCCACCAGTACCGAGAAGTTCTCGGTGATGTCGAACTGCACTTCGCCGAACAGCGCGGTGGACTTCAGTTCGCCTTCGTAAATGCCCGTCCACCAGTTGTCTGATGGCTGGCTGAAAGTACCGAAATAGGCGTAGTGCAGATAACTCAGGTAGGTGAAGGCACCGGAACATCCCGGCGCTGCTGCATAGTACGCACTGCAATTGTCGCCCATGCCATACACGGTGGATTTGAACGGTGATTTGGGTGACTCGTTCTTATTGTAGAAGGCGCCTACCAGGATCGACCAGCGGCTGGAGAACTCCTCCGTGGTGTTGAGACGCATCTCAAAGGTGGTGCGTTCGTCCTTGCCGGTGCTGAAGATATTGTCACGCGGGTCGCCGCCAAAATCGTAAACCGTCGAGTAGGGATTGTAAGCCTGGAAATAATCGCCAATTTCCTGGAAGCCCTGCAGGTAAGTGGTGCCGTCGGTGGTGGTGGTGGAGTCGCGTTCAAAGAAGGACCCGGTTGCGGTGAACACACCCCAACCCAGGTCGGCTTCGGCGGTCAATGCCAGCTGGGTCCATTCGTCATCAAAGGTTTCCGGGGTGTACCGAATCTGCTCCCACTTTTTGAGATTGCGGCCTTCGAAATAGCGCTCGTTGATGTCGGCGTCACCAAATCCGTCCTGCTCGGTGGACTGGAAAATGCCCTGCAGGTCGATGGTCCAGATGTCACCCGGGGTCCAGCGCAGCGCGGCGCGCGCGCCGTAGACATCAACGCCATTGATGTCGTTTTCGACGAACTCGGCATTGTTGAAGGTGCCCCTCGGGCTGTCGCCCAGGACGTTGTCCACGTAGCCTGCATCATGCGCTGAAAAGCCCACCAGGCGAAAGGCCATGTTCTCGCCGATCGCGGTATTGAGCATGGCGCTGGCGTCATAACCGAGTTCACCATCTTCCACTGAAGTGCCGGTCAGGTCCACCCACGCCGAATTTTCACCCACCACCGGCTTGTTGGTGACGATGCGCAGTGTGCCGCACTGGGACGCGTCGCCGTAGGTGGTGCCCTGCGGGCCGGCGTAGGCTTCCACGCGTTCGATATCCACCAAGCGCGGATCAGGATTGAAGCCGGCGGCGGTGATCGGCTGTTCATCGAGGTATACACCGGTGGTGGGGTTGTCGCCGAAGGCGAAACCGGAAATGGCGCAACCGCGCATGATGACGTTGGTGCCACCCGGCTCAACACGGCCGAAGGTCAGGCTGGGAATCTGTCCAAAATAATCATCGAGGGATTTGAAACCCTGCGTCTGGATGGTTTCCTCGGTCAGCGCCGTGATGGAAATGGGCACGTCCTGCAGGCTGAGCGCACCGCGCTTGGTACCGGTAACGATGACCTCCTCAAGCGCGAGATTTCCTGTTTCAGCATCCTGGGCCTGTGCCTGGGACAGCGGTATGCCGGCACAAACTGCCGAGATTGCCGCGCTGAGTGCCTTACGGGAATGAACGCCTGCTGGCCGGTGCAACGAAGTCATAAACGCCTCTCTTTCAGGGTTGCCGGAGTGTAATCAAATTCAGTTTCTGAACGTATAATGCCACATGTCAGGCCGCTGTGAAGGCGACGTAACCTTGTCTGTGTTTGGCCCAAGTGTTTATTTTATTAATACCCGGCCGCTGTCCCGGCGGCCCGGTTATAAGTCCTTTTTACATGGAAATTCGTCAATTGCCAAAACATTTTATGCAATCCATGCCTGATTACCACCCTCCATCATGACCATTCTGGCCGTCACCACGGTGGTCCGCGGCAGCATGAAGGGTGAGCGCCATGGCGCGGTTTACCTGCTGGACATCGAGGGCGAGCGCGGCGCGCAGGTGCTGGAGTGGACCCGTCCATCGATCGACTGGAAAGGCCATGGCGGAGCACGCGGCCTGCGCGGCCTCGCCTGCTCGGGCGAGCGTGTGTTCGTGGCGGCCGACGCCGAACTGCTGGTGTTCACGCCGGAGTTTGAATTGCTGGAAAAGCACCGGTCACCCTACCTTGGCGGCGCCAGGGGCGTAACGGTGTTTGAGAACCGCGTGTACGTGATTTCATCGGCATACGACGCTGTGCTGGCTTTTGACCTGGATCTCGGGCGTTTCGCCTTCGGCCTGCAGGTATCCAATGACGAAGCCGGGTTGAGAGCCACGCCGTTCGATCCCACCAGCACCGTCGGGCCATTCCTGCGCAATCGCCTGGAATTGCAGAGTATTTACGCCGACCCGCGGGGGCTGTTCCTGTCCGGTCCATCTACGCTGGGCCTGCTGCATTTCGATGGCCGCCGCATCGCGCAGCTGGTGAGCCTGCCGGAAGGCGCGCGTGATGCGCGTCCGTGGCGCGACGGCGTGCTGTTCAATGACACGTCCGCCGATGCGGTGCGCTTCATCACCCCCGAACACAACCGGGTATTCCAGCTGCTCGAGTATCCGCCGGGCGATCTGCAGAACACGGAAGTGATTGATTCAGGAATTGCTCGGCCCGGTTTTGCCCGGGGCCTGTGCGTCATTGATGACCAGGTGTTTGCTTCCGGCTCCTCGCCGCTAACGGTCACGCTGCACAATATCGAAACCATGCAAACCACGCGGCGCTTCAACCTCGACCTGGATGTGCGGCATTGCGTGCACAGTATTGCATTGTGGCCGGCGAGTTATGGAAGCTCTGAATAAATCCATCCTGGATTTCTCAGAGCACGGAAAGTGAAAAGCGTGGTTTTCACTTTCCTTCATTTTCAATGATTTGCAATCATTGAAAATGGCGGCACATCCGTATGCCGCGGGGGGCTTCGATTAATCTGGAATTCCCGGGCGATTGATGGGCTCGTACTGCGCGTAACGCGGCAGGATGGGTTCCAGCACCTCGATCAGCTCATCCAGTTCACTCTCATAGCGCCGCCAGCGGTGAATGGATTTTGAATAGATGGGCTGCCGCACCTGTTCCGAACTCGCCGTGCGCACGGGGCGGCTGGTTTCCCAGAAGCGTGCGCAGGATTCCTCGAACGGCAGCCCACAGTACTCCAGCAGGCGCGCCAGCTGGTTGTCGAAATCGGTGACCATGTCTTCATATTGCACGGTCAGCACCCGGCCTGGCAGCACTTCGTGCCAATAATCCATCATGCGCTGGTACTGCAGGAAATACTCGCCGATGTCGGTGAGGTCGTAGACGAAACTCTGGCCACGGGCGAACAGCTGGCGGTAGCAGCTCAGGGTTGAGTCCAGCGGGTAGCGGCGCGCATCGATGATTTTCGAGTGGGGAAACATCAGGTGGATCAGCCCGACGTGCGGGAAATTGTTGGGCATCTTGTCGATGAAGCGCGGTTTTCCCATACCGCGGTGGATGCGCGCCAGGTCGAGGTAGGCCTGGCCCATTTCCTGCCACTTTTCCGCCGGCATGTCGCGCAGTGCGCGAGGGTAGATCAATCCATCGGCCCGGTTGCGCCCAGCGGTATTGGCGATTACGCCGATGTACGGCAGCTCCGAAGTGCCTTCCACCTGGCTGTGGCTGGCCAGTATCTGCTCCAGCAGCGTTGAGCCGGACCGGGGCAGGCCGATGATGAAAATCGGTTCATTTGAACCATGGCCTCGGCCCTGTTGCTGTTCCAGGAAGTCGGGCGTGAAGACGTTGATGATC
Organism: uncultured Wenzhouxiangellaceae bacterium; assembly: GCA_964470455.1. Lineage (GTDB taxonomy): Bacteria > Pseudomonadota > Gammaproteobacteria > Xanthomonadales > SZUA-36 > JAWXBM01. The sequence continues at coordinate 25,890 of CAYYCX010000042.1, read as the reverse complement.
TCGTCATTCACCACCTCGGTGCGCACCGGGTCATAATTCTCCAGCATGCGCTGCGTGGAATTGCCTTCGACGTAATACTGCCAGGCCAGCGCATCGTCGCCCCGGTCTTCATGGGCCTTGGCCAGTGCGAACAGCATGTTCACCCGCGACTGGGTGCTGAACCCCTCTTCATCCTCCTCGGCTCCGTCCTGCTTGGCCAGCTGCTGTTGCATGGCTTCGATGTCTTCGTCGCTGAGCCGGTAGGTTTTCAGGTTGGCCATGCTCCACCAGGTCTCGCCGCTGCCGGGCCGCAGCCGCAGGCATTCGCGATAGGCGGCGATGGCTTCTTCCTGTGCACCGGCGGTTTTCAATGCATGGCCCAGGCCCAGCCAGGCGCCGGAGTGGCGCGGCCGCAATTCCAGCACCTTGCGATAGGCGGCAATGGCATCCTCGGTGCGGGCGGCGGGCGACAACACCGAGGCGAGCAGGAAGTAGGCGAAAAAATTCCCAGGCTCGAGTTCGATCGCGCGTTCCAGCGCCGCGATGGAATCGGCCAGTTTGTGCTGTTCCTTGTAAACCTTGCCCAGGTCAAGCTGCGCTTCGGCGAAATCCGGAGCGAGGTGCGTGGCGCGCTTCAGCAGGCGTTCCGCTTCCTGCAAACGCCCGGCGCTGAAGCTCAGCACACCCAGCAGGCGCAAGGCATCCACATTGTCGGGGTACTTGCGCAACAGTTCGCGCAACAGGCGTTCGGCCTGATCCGGGCGCCCCTGTTGATGGTGCTCCGCCGCCAGCGCCAGCGCCTTGCGCTCGGGATTGAGGTCAAAGGACTTTTCAAACGCCACATCGGCCTCGCGTCCCCTGCCCAGCAGCGCCAGCGACTTGCCCAGGTTGAACCAGGCTTCGCCGTCCGTTGCTTCCAGCTGCACGGCCTGTTGCAGCACCGTTGCAGCCTCTTCCACCCGGCGGGTCTGCAGCAGCAGATGGCCGAGGTCTGAATACGGCTTGGCGAAATTGGGCGCCAGCCGGATGCTGTGCCGAAGGAATTTTTCCGCCTCTCCCAGTTTGCGCGCCTTGAGCAGCGTGGCGCCGAGCAATGCGGTCATGTTGACATCATCGCTGTTGCGCGACACGGCGGCGCGGCACAGGGCTTCGGCCTGGTCGATACGGCCCGTGTTGATCAGCTCCACGGCTTCAAACAGGGTGCTTTTGGTGGCGAAAGGCTTGTTCATTCGGGCTTCTGGTCAGCAAACGCTGCATTCTAGCCGCGAAGCATCGCTCTTCCCAGCTGGAATGGCGCCGGCTGCTGAACCCCGGCTTTTCCTGGCACGGGGGGTTACGGGCGGGGAGGGGGAGCAGGTACAATCGGGTTACTGTCTATTACTTTAAACACTGACCCGCACTTGCCTGCCAGGGCGAGGACGGATTTGGAGAGTTTCCATGAGCCAGAACACTGCCCATGCAACCCGCGACTGGCAGGCCCTCGATGCCAGCCACTACCTGCATCCTTTCACTGATTTCCATGACCTCAACCGCAAGGGCAGCCGCATCATCACCCGCGCTGAAGGCGTGTACATCTACAGCTCGGAAGGCCAGAAAATTCTCGACGGCATGGCAGGCCTGTGGTGCGTGAACCTCGGCTACGGCCGCAAGGACCTGGCGGAGGTGGCCGCCCGCCAAATGCAGGAGCTCACTTACTACAACAGCTTCTTCCAGTGTGCCCATCCTCCGGCCATCGAACTGGCGGAAAAGCTCAGCGAACTCAGCCCGGGCCATTTCCAGCACGTGTTCTACACCGGCTCGGGTTCCGAAGCCAACGATACCCAGGTCAAGCTGATCCGCCGTTACTGGACATTAATGGGCCAGCCCGAGCGCATGACCATCATCGCGCGCAAGAATGCCTACCATGGCAGCACCGTGGCCGGAGCCAGCCTGGGCGGCATGAGCGCCATGCATGAACAGCTGGTGCTGGAAGTGCCCGGCATCGTGCATATTGAACAGCCATATCATTTCGGCCTGGGCGGCGATCTTTCGGCCGATGAATTCGGCCTGCAGCAGGCACGCCTGCTGGAGCAGAAAATCCTTGAGCTGGGGCCTGACAAAGTGGCGGCATTTTTCGCTGAGCCCATCCAGGGGGCGGGTGGCGTGATCATTCCGCCGGCCACCTACTGGCCGGAAATCCAGCGCATCTGCGATGAGTACGGCATCCTGCTGGTGGCCGATGAGGTGATCACTGCCTTTGGTCGCCTGGGTGAATGGTTTGGCTCGGAATATTTCAACATTCGCCCGGACCTGATCTCGTTTGCGAAAGGCGTGACCTCCGGCTACCTGCCGCTGGGCGGCGCGTTGGTGGGCAAGCGCGTGGCCGACGTGGTTACCACCCAGGGTGGTGAATTCGCCCACGGCTTCACCTATTCCGGCCATCCGGTATGTGCCGCGGTGGCGCTGGAAGTGCTGAACATCATGCAGCGTGAGCATATCGTGGAAAGGGTAAAAACCGATTTGATACCTTACTTCACGGCGAAGTGGGCCACCCTCAGTGAGCATCCCAACATTGGTGAAGCGCGCAGCGCCGGTATGGTGGGCGCGCTGGAAATCGTTGCCGACAAGGAATCACGCAAGCGTTTCCACAAGGACATGGGTGCCGGAACCGTATGCCGCGATCTGTGTGTGCAGAACGGGCTGGTGATGCGCGCCGTGGGCGATACCATGATCGTTTCGCCGCCGCTGGTGTCAGAACATGCGCACATTGACGAACTGGTGGAAAAAGCCTGGCGCAGCCTGGACATGACGGCGGATGCGCTGGCCAAAGGCCACATGGCTGATATCATCGCGGCAGATGTGTTCGACTGATTCATTGTTGACCTTTTGGGTCGGGAGTTCCTGAATGCAGGGCAACCAGGCACTGGTAGGTGTGATTTCCGATCGCCGCATGGTGGGTGACCATGCTTTCCACATGGCGGGTGAAAAATACCTGCGCGCGGTGGTGGATGGCGCGCATGCTTACCCGGTGATGCTGCCTTCGCTGGCCGAGGGCTTTGATGTCATCGACATCCTCAACCGCCTGGATGGCCTGTTGCTGACCGGCAGCCCCTCCAACGTCGAGCCGCATCATTACCTGGGTGAGCCCAGCCGGCCCGGCACCTGGCATGACCCGGAGCGGGACCTCACCGCGCTGGCGCTGATCCCTGCGGCCATTCGCGTGGGCATGCCGCTGTTTGCCATCTGTCGCGGCTTCCAGGAAGTGAACGTGGCTTTTGGCGGCAAGCTGCACCAGTACGTGCATGAGGTTGAAGGCCTGAACGTTCACAAGGAGAACCCCGAGGATCCGCTGGATGTTCAGTATGCCGCCAGCCATGGGGTGCGGCTGCTGGAAAACGGCATGCTGCAGAGGATCACCGGCAAACAGACCCTGCAGGTGAATTCCCTGCATTCGCAGGGGGTGGACGTCCTGGGTTCCGGCCTGGTGGCCGAAGCCTGGGCGGAGGATGGCCTGGTGGAAGCCTTCCGCGTCGATGATTCACCCGGATTCACCCTGGCGGTGCAGTGGCACCCGGAATGGAAAGTCACGCAGAACGCCGATTCCATGGCCATTTTTGAAGCGTTTGGCGATGCCTGCCTGGCCTACCGTGACCGGCAGCGGCAGGCCAATCGGCTCGGGCACGCATTCGCCTAGTGGCCTGTAACAGTCACTAAGGACAGCGTGTTGAGCAAGCTGCACTCAGCAACCCAGCGGGCCCTGCACCCGCACACGCTGTTTCGCCTGTTCAAGTACACGATTTACTGCCTGCTGGCATTCAATATCTACCTGTTTTTCAGCGAGGAGTATCTCGCCGCCCGCGAGGTGTTTGGTAACACACTGGCCTGGAACCAGCTCACGGAAGCATTTTCCGCCACCATCGACACGGCAGCATGGGTGGTGTTGCTGTTGCTGTTCGAGCTGGAAACAGCCGTCATCCCCGACGAGAAGCTGGAAGGCCGCCTGAAGTGGATTCTCCTGGCCATCAAGGCCATTGCCTATGCATTTATCGTTTCAGCCTTTTGGGGCTACGCCTCCAAATGGGGCTATCTTTCGCACACGGCGCCGTTCAGCGTCGATGATGTCTGCAGCCTGGTGGGCCAGGGCTTCAGCTGGATCGATGACCTGGACCAGTACCCGGCGCTGGACAGCGCATCCTGTGCCGCCCTGCAGGGCCAGGCCCTGATGCAGATCGCCGGCACGCAGATCCTGGGCACTGCTGAATCGGTCAGGGCCATCCAGAACCTTGCGATCGTCGACATCATCAACGCGGGTGACTGGCTCATCATTGTCGTGTTGCTCGAGCTCGAAGTGCTCCTGCAGCTGCGCGGCCATCTCACGCCCCGTCGGCTGGTCATTGCCAAAATCACCAAGGGCATCCTCTATACCGTGTTGTTCTTCTGCGCGGTCTACTGGGGTTTGTTGGGTGATTTCCTCGATTTCTGGGATGCGTTCCTGTGGCTGGTGGCGTTTGTGTTCATTGAAATGAACATCTTCCAGTGGCATGAAGATGTGGAAGAGGAAATGCTGGAAGAAGAGCAGCAACTGGAACATCCGGTTGCGGAATAGAGCGGTGTAGGTAATGCTGAAAGACAAAGAGCTGGGGATGTTTCGCCCCATCAGCCGCCGGCAGTTCTGCCAGGGAACCGCCGTAGCACTGGGAGCCAGCCTGGCGCCCTGGGCGCAGGCGGAAATGATTTCCGAAGGGTTTGCCGGTTCGCCCGAAATCGTCTCCGGCTATTACCCGCCCGCGAAGGAAGGTCTGCGCGGCGCACACGTGGGTGCGTTCGAAGTGGCCCACGGCGTGGTGCGCGAAGGCAAGCGCTGGACATCCGGCACGGATACCGGCGAAGGCGAGTTTGACCTGGTGGTCATCGGCGCCGGCATCAGCGGCTTGGCGGCAGCCTGGTTCTGGCGCCAGCAACAGCCCGATGCGCGTATCCTGATCCTTGATAACCACGACGATTTCGGCGGCCACGCCAAGCGCAACGAATACCAGCATGCCGGCCGGACCCTGATCGGCTACGGCGGCAGCCAGTCCATCGACACGCCTTCATCCTACAGCCCCGAAGCCATGGGGTTGCTGCACGGCATCGGCATCGATGTGCAGAAGTTCTACCGCGCCTACGACCAGCAGCTTTACCGCGGCATGAACCTGCAAACTGCCTGGTGGCTGGACGGGCAGCACTTCGGCCATAGCCGCCTGGTGAAGGATGTTCCCATCGGCTGGACGGCCAGCGGTGACGAGACACTCGAAGAACTGCGGCATTTCGCGGAACAGGTGTCCGACCGGCCTGAAGATGTCGAAACCTGGCTGCGCATTCTCACCAGCGCGGAGGATTTCCAGCCGGGCAAGACAGCGGCGGAAAAAGTCGCCTGGCTGCGCGGGCAGAGTTACACCGATTTCCTCAAGAACCATTTCGGCGCTTCAGAGAGCATTCTGCGTTTGTTCTACCCCCTGAGCGCCGGTCTTTGGGGCTGCGGGCTGGATGCGCTGTCAGCGCGCGAGGCGATGTTCCTCGGGTTCCCCGGCTTTGATGGCCTGGGCATCGACCTGCACGAAGATGATCCTTACCAGCACCTCGAAAAGGACGAGCCCTACATCTTTCACTTCCCCGATGGCAATGCCGGCATTACCCGGTTGCTGGTGCGACAGTTGGTTCCGGGTGTGGCGCCAGGCCACACCATGGAAGACATCGTCACTGCGCCATTCGATTACACCGCGCTCGACCGGCCGCAGAATACCGTGAAGATCCGCCTCAACTCCACGGCCGTGCGGGTACAGCACCTGGGCGGCAGCGCCGGCAACCTGGCATCGGCCAAAGCGGTGGGCGTGCGTTATGTGAAAGCCGGTCCAGAAGGTCAAGCACGCGCGCATGACGTGCGTGCGAGCAATGTGATCTTCGCCGGCTACAGCGCCATCCTGCCGCACATCTGCCCGGAGTTTCCGGCGGCGCAGGCGCAGGCGTTTGCCACCCAGGTAAAGGTGCCGCTGCTGTATGCCAACATGCTGGTGCGCAACTGGGAACCGTTCGTGAAGCTGGGTGTGAACGGCATCCGCTTCCCCGGCGGCCTGATGGATTCGGTGGTGCTGGATTTCCCGGTCAGCCTGGGCGACTACCAGTTCAACCGTTCACCCGAACAGCCGGCCATCCTGCACTGGACCTATGTACCCATCCTTCCGGGCCAGGGTATGGATGCCCGCACCCAGAACAAACTCGGCCGTTACAAAATGCTGGAACTCGGTTTCGAGGATTATGAACGCGCCATGCGCCAGCAGGCGGCCAACGCGCTGGCGGCTGGCGGCTTTGACCCGGCCCGCGACATCCTCGGCATTACCGTCAACCGCTGGCCCCATGGCTATGCGTACGAATATAACGACCTGGTGGATCCTCCTGACTGGTCACGTTACAAAGGCCCGCACATCGAGGCGCGGCAACCGTTCGGCAGGGTATCGATAGCGGGTTCGGACTCGGAAGCGTTTGCCTATGTGAACGGCGCCATCGACGCGGCCTGGCGGGCTGTTCAGGAACGATTGTCCTAGCCAGCACTGCGCGCGTTCGAGCGCCGGGCCAGCTTCAGCCCGCCGGCGCGTCCAGCACTTTTCTTACCTTGCGGGCGAGATCGATGCGCTTGTAGGGTTTGCTCAGAAGCTGCACGCCCGGGTCCAGCCGGCCGCCGTGGATGATGGCGTCCTCGCTGTATCCGGAGCTGAACAGCACCTTCAGTCCCGGCCGTCGCGCAACGGCCTGGTCAGTGAGCACGCGGCCATTCATACCGCCGGGCATGACCACGTCGGTGAGCAACAGGTCCACTGCCGCGCCGGTATCGAGAATATCCAGGGCGGCCTGGCCGTTGGGGGCGGTCAATACCTGGTAGCCCAGGCTGCGCAACTGCGTCACCAGGTTCTCCCGCACCAGGTCATCATCCTCAACCGCCAGGATGCGCTCCTGCCCCGTGGCCGCTTCCTCTGATGGCGCCGCCTCGATGGCGGCCGAGAGTGTGCCGTGAGAGAGCGGGAAATACAGGCTGATGGTGGTGCCCTTGCCGACTTGGGTGCGGATTTTTGCGTGCCCGCCTGATTGTTTGACGAAACCATAAACCATGCTCAGGCCCAGCCCGCTTCCACGCTGCTCCGGCTTGGTGGTGAAAAACGGGTCGAATGCCCGTTCCGCAACTTCGTCGGACATGCCGCAACCGCTGTCGCTGACAGCCACCCGGACGTATTCACCGGGAGCCACATCGCGGTTGATGCGCGCGTAGTCATCGTCAATCCAGACATTCTCTGTCCTGATGGCGAGATGGCCACCTTCAGACATGGCGTCCCGCGAGTTGATGGCCAGGTTCAGCAATGCGCTCTCAAACTGGGCCGGATCGATTTCGGCCAGCCACAGGTCGCCGGCATGGACAAATTCAATCTCGATTTCTTCGCCCAGACTGCGGCGCAGCAGCGGGTCCATCTGTTCAATCAGCCGGTTGAGGCAGACGCATTGGGGCTCAAGAGCCTGCCGGCGTGAAAATGCCAGCAGGCGCCGGGTCAGTTCGGCGCCACTCTCCGCTGCCGTCATGATCATGTTTGCCAGGCCTTGCAGGGACTCCTGGTCCTTGAGCCGGCTGGTCAGGAGTTCGGAATTGCCGATGATCACGGTCAGGAGGTTGTTGAAGTCGTGCGCGATGCCGCCGGTCAGCTGGCCCAGCGCTTCCAGCTTCTGCGAGCGGCGCAACTGCTCCTGCATGAGATGGCGATCCGTCACATCATTGAAATACACTGCCAAACCATTTGAGGAAGGATAGGCATTCACTTCGAACCAGCGGTGCAAAGGGGCATAAAACAAGGTAAACCGTTCAGTGGTTCGCTCTTCAACGGCTTTCCGGTAGCGAAACTCCAGGGTCATACCCACGGCTTCCGGAAATTCCTCCCACACACTCCTGCCCAGCAGGTCTTCGCGGCGGCGTTCCAGCATTTTCTCTGCCTGGCTGTTCAGGTAGGTGAAATTCCAGTCCCGGTCCAGCGTATAGAATCCGTCGGTGACTTCTTCCAACATTCGCTCCAACCGGGATTCCAGTTCCTCCGCCGCGAGCTTGGCCTGCTTCAGCTCGGAGATATCCTGGAATGCACCATGTACGGCGATGATGCGGCCGTGTTGATCCCAGTCCGCCTCGCCTATGGTTCTGACCCATACTCGATTGCCCCGGGCCGTGATGATTTCCAGCACCTCATCAAACGGTGTGCCGCCGATGACACAGGCGGTTACAACCTCGGTAATCAGCTTGCGGTATTCCGGGGCGTAGTACTCAACGGCTTCTTCCACTGTGGGTGTCGTGCCTGGCGGTACCTCGTGTATCTGGCAGGTTTGCGCGCTCCATATGACATTTCGGGGCTGAGGCTGGTCATTTTCCCATTCGAGGTTCAGCCGCCAGGCGCCCAGCCGGGCGGTTTGTCCCGCAACCTGCAGCATCAGGTTCGACTCGCGCAAGCGTGCCTCTTCGAGCTTTTGCCGCGTGACATCCAGCACAACGCCCGTGACGATGGGGCGGTTGTCAGGATCACGGGTTTTCTCGCCGATGCCCTGGATGTAAATGAGCTGGCCGTCGGGACGCAGGATGCGGTGGTTGAACTCAAGTTCAATCTCATCGCCGCTGATGAAGGCGTGGTAGTTCCGCAGCATCGGCCCGCGATCTTCCGGGTGCAACATCGCCACGTAGTCGGCGATGGCCGGGCGAAGAGTTACGGATGGCGATCCCAGCATTTCGGCGGCTTCCGGGCTCCAGATCAGTTCTTCGCGCTCGATGTCGAGCTTCCAGGTCGCCAGGCCCAGCAGGTGTTGCGCCGTGCGAAGGTTCGCTTCCTGCTCACGCAGGCTGCTGTATGCGGCCTTCAGCTCACGGCTGCGCAGCGTGATGTTCAGGGCAAGTTGCTGCTCACGGTTCTCGATGGCGCCGAGTATCTCGCTCTCGATCCCACCGGACCGGGCAATCTCGGTGACGTCTTCCGCGTGATGGATGATGAACACCACCTTGCCGTTGGCATCCTTTACCGGCTTGTTGACCGGGCTCCAGAAGCGCTCCTCGTAGCCGCCGCCCTGATCCGCAGGGCGGGGGATCGGGTACCGCTGCATCGGCATGACATCGGTTTCACCGAAATTCACCACGTTTTTCAGTGACCGGATCATCTGCCGGCTGCCGTCCGCGGAAGGATCATTGGGATCGTCTGGAAACACGTCGAACAGGCTCTTTCCCAGTATGTCCGGCCGCCGGGTCATGGATGCTTCGAGGTAAGCGTCGCTTACCGCCACGATGCGATACTCATCCGGCGTGAGCACGATCAACTTGCCGGGAATGGCTTCGAACAATTGCTGAAAATGGCCTTCGGCCCGGTCAGACCTGCGGCGCCATTTGCGCACGCTGGACTGCAGCCTGGTGTTGTTCTCGGTCAGCTGGGCCAGTTCCGACATGTCGCGTACGGTCACCAGGCGCGCGCGGCGACCCTCATACATCAGTGGAATGGACTGGATTTCGGCCTGGAGAAGCTCGCCGTTTGCCAGGCGGTGCTGCCATATGCTCGTTTCCGGGGTGGAGTCGACCGACCGGGCGATGTTGTCTTCCAGCGCGGCAATGTCTTCACTCCGGCGGATGTCGCGCAGCGTCATCTGCAGAAACGCTTCCCGTGAGTAGCCGTACTGCCGTATCGCGGTATCGTTGACCCGGAGAAACCGCAGGGTTTCGAGATCATAGATCCACATCGGGTACGGATTCTGCTCGAACAGCGCTGCCTCATAGTCCGGCCAGAATGTTGCGTCATTCATGCGCGGAACCCTGTGGCGAAACCAGCCTGCATTCTATCCAGCGTACTTTCGGCTGTCACGCCCGCCAGCCGCCATTCCTGCAAGGTCTGGTAGTTTTGACAGTGAAAATCGCCCGGCTATTTGCTAATGTCCCGAAAGAGCAGGGTCCAGGCGCAGCAGGAGCGGGTTGTGGAATATTCCGCGGGAGTTGCTGCAAGGCCGATACATGCGACACTCATTTGTGCGCAACACGGAAGGCTGATCGAGCGGAATGGACATGATGCAACGAAACGCGGTGCTGGTCGTTGATGACGAGCCGCTCATGCTCGGCCTGGTCAGGGCCATACTCGAAGGCTCTCCGTATGAGGTGCATACCTGCCAGACTCCCGGCGAAGCCCTGGATTTTGCCGGCAGTCACCCCTCGCCCATAGGGCTGCTGGTTTCGGACGTGCGCCTCAAAGGCGGCTTCGGGCCGGACCTGGCTCGAACGATTCGAAGCCGGCATCCGGGCACCGCTGTGCTCTTCATGTCCGGCGCCAACCTGGAAGCCGCGGGCCTGGAAATCGACTTTCCCCATGCCTTCATCAGCAAACCTTTCAGCCCGAAAGCATTCATGAGTTGTGTTCAGTCCCTGTTGCCGGTTGTTTGAATCTGTGGCTGCCGGATGCGTGTATAACCTTCCGGAGTCCAGCGAACCCGTTCCACCAGCCCCGATAGGGCAGCGCGCTTTCCATGCTATGCTGGTTGCCCGGAAGCGCTGTTATGAACAACTGATACACAAGGTGCGTAGCAGCCACATGTTCGTGAATCCTGTATGAATCCGCCCCGTCGCCAGATAACCTCGGTCTGGCTGGCGGGATTTCTGGCGCTGGGCATCGTCGCCAATGCCCAGCCTCAGGATCGGGCCCAGGAGCGCGTAATCCGCATCGCCAGTTCCAGTTGGGTGGCCGATGCGCCAACCTGGTTGGCAACGGACCTCGGTCTCTTCGAGCGCGGTGATTGCGGCATCACCGTCCAACTGGATGTCTACGACTCGGGCAAGGCTGCGCTTGCCGCGTTGCTGGCAGGTGAAGCCGAGTTCGCGCTCGCTTCCGCCACGCCCATCGCCCGGGCCCTGTTCGACCACCAGCAGTCATCAGGCGCCGCCGGGCCGCCACCCCTGTGGGTGCTCGCATCAATTGCCACCTCCAACGCTACGCATATGGTTGTGGCCAGTCGCTCGTCAGGAATCAACCAACCCGGCGACCTGCGCGGCAAACGCATTGGAGTGCCCCAGGACACCTCGGCACATTTTGGCTGGGAGCGGTTTGCCGCCTACCATGGCCTCGACATGGCCGGCATCACGCGGGTGCCACTGGAAGTTGCCGATCATCCATTTGCCATGGAATCAGGCAGCGTGGATGCCGTATCGACCTGGGAGCCCTGGGCCCATGCCATTGAGACGACCCTTGGAACGGAGCAGGTCGTTGAATTCAGTATGCGCCATCTGTACACCGCGGGCTGGCTGCTGGTGGTGCGGCCGGAGGTGCTCGAGGAACATCCTGAGCTGGGCGTCCAGGTGCTGGCGGCCTACGCTGATGTGCTGGCTGTGCTCGAGCACGAACCGGAGCGCCTGAACCGGGTTCAGGACACTCGCAACGAAATTCCCGACTGGACGCACTGGATGCGCGAGGGCGTCATCTGGGGGCTCGGGCTGGACATGGTGCTGATCGCCGATATCGAATCGCAATTTATCTGGATCGCGGAGCGGGAAGGCAATGCCAGGCCGGACATGCCGGCGCCACGGGACTATGTTCATCCGCAACCCATGCTGCAGGTCGCGCCGAACCGCGTTGCCCTGCCGGCGCACTTCATTACCGGCGTGAAACTTCCGTGAGGGCGGTTTGAAACTCGGAAGGCTGGCCATGGCCGTCGCAACCGGCGCGGCTGTCGGGCTTTTCGGGCTCCTTTTGTTCAGTACTTTCCTGTGGATCGATCTTCGCGAACGCCTGGAGTTGCGTGAGCTGTTGTCGCAGGCCAAAGAACATGCCGTACTGCTTGGAACATCGGTTGATTACATCACCCTGATTCGCCCTGATCCGGTGGCCCTGTCCGCCATGAAGGAGGAAGTGGCGAAACTGGACCTGCTGTTGGGCGACATCGGCCCGGACGCTGTCTACGAAGCGCGCGCGCACCTTCGCGAGATCGGGTATATCGTGAATCTGCTGGTCGAAGCCGGGCCGGAAACACTGGTGGACAGGGACGTCGCCGGACAGCTCAGCCTTCACCAGACTCGTGTCCAGAATGTCCTGCAGTACCTTTCCGACACTGAGGACGAGCGATACCTGCAGTCGCTGTTGCAGTCGACCGGATGGTTATTGGCCTGCAGCGTGCTGATCTGCCTGGTGTCATTTGCCGGCTTTGTCTGGATGTACCGGCGACTGAAGCCGCCCATGCGCGTGCTGGGCGCAACCATCGGTAAACTGGCAGGCGGCGACCTGAGCGCCCGTACCGGCCTGGATACCGATGACGAACTCGGCAAGCTCGGGCGCGACATCGATGCCATGGCCATGCGCCGGCAGCGGGATGAAGACGCATTGCGCGAGAGCGAGGAGCGCTTCCGCCAGCTGACCGAAAACATCAACGAAATCTTCTGGCTGAAAGAAATTGAGGGATCACGCCTGCTGTACATCAGTCCTTCCTACGAAACCATTTTCGGCCTCAGCCTCGAATCGGCGCATGAAAAGCCTTCGAGTTGGCTTAAGGCGCTTCATCCGGAAGATTGCGATGCCGTTGCCGAGTCGCTGGCGCGGCAGGCCCCCGACCGGTACGAGCTGACTTACCGCATCATCCGGCCGGATGGTGAAATACGCTGGCTGCTGGATCGCGCATTCCCGGTGCGCGATGCCGACGGCGAAGTCCGGCGCGCGGCGGGCCTGGCCGAAGACGTGACGCGCGAAATGGTGGCGCAGAACGCATTGAAAGAGCGCGTAAAGGAGTTGCGTTGCCTCTATACCGCAGTCGAGCTGACCTCGAGAACAGACCTGACCCTGCCTGAAATCTGCCAGCGCATCTGCGACCGGATTCCGGAAAGCCTGCTGTACGACCGCGACGCGGAGGCGCGTATCGCGATTGGCGATGAACGGTACGAATCGCAGCCATGGCGGCCGCCGGCAGCCACGCTCGATGCAACCATCGAGATGGGCGGGCAGCCGGTCGGTACGCTCACGGCAGGCTACCTGTCAGAGCACCCCGACCAGCCTGATGGGGAGGGACCGTTCCTGGCCGAAGAGCGCGCCTTGCTCAACAGCATTGCCGCCCACCTTGGAAAGCTGCTGGAGAAACTGCGGCTGGAACAGCGCCTGCAGCGGGCCAACCGGCTCGAGGCGGTTGGCCAGCTGACGGGTGGCGTGGCCCATGACTTCAACAACCTGCTCACCGTCATCATGGGCAGCGCGGAGTTGTTGTTGCTGCGGTCGAATGCCCCGCCCACGGAGCACGATCCGGCCGCCATGATACTGAGCGCAGCGGAACGTGGCGCCGAACTGGTCAGGCAAATGCTGGCTTTTGCGCGACGGCAACCGCTGGTTCCGGAACCGGTGAACCTCAATCAACTGGTCGAGGACATGCGTCCGTTGCTGGCGCGCACCGTGGGCGAGGGCATCGGAATCGATGTTCGTACCGACGGATCGGACTGCGTGGCCATGGTTGATCGCGCCCAAATGGAAAGCGCGCTGCTGAACCTCGTGCTCAATTCGCGTGATGCCATGGGTGGCGGTGGGCAGGTCAGCATTGAAACCGGCTCGGTCACGCTTAACCCTGAGAGGCTGGAGCAGCCGGCAGAGCTGGCGGCGGGCAGGTATGCCAGGCTTGCGGTTCGTGATACCGGTTCAGGCATGAGCGCGGAGGAATTGACGCGGGCATTCGAGCCCTTTTTCACCACCAAGGAAGCGGGCAAGGGTTCCGGCCTGGGTCTTTCCATGGTGTACGGGTTCGCCAAGCAATCGCGCGGCCATGTGGAGCTTCACTCAACACCGGGCAAGGGCACGACGGTGGAAATCTATCTGCCCTGCTGTGACGGCGCGACAAAAAGGCCGGAAGGTGCTTCGCCGCCTACCATACCGGGCAAGGGAGAGCGAATCCTGCTGGTTGAGGACAATGACCACGTGCGCGAATTCGCGCGCCAGCAGCTGGAATCACTTGGCTATGTGGTCATTGAAGCCCGCGATGGAAACCAGGCGCTCGAATGGCTCAAAGGGCATGCCGACATCGACCTGCTGTTCACCGATTTCGTCATGCCCGGCGGGATGAACGGGCAGGAACTGGTTGACGCGGCCCGCGCCATATATCCAAACCTCAAGGTTCTGATGACATCCGGCTATGCGGACATTGCCGATTTGCCACGCACGGACACCAGCTTTGCCCAGAACCTGTTGCCCAAGCCCTACAAACTTTCGGAGCTGTCAACCAGGTTGTCCCGCGCGCTGTACGACGCTGCGGACTGAAGCGGCTACCGCCGGCCGGCGATCCAGGGCATGAGCGCAAACAGCACCAGTGAAACCAGATAGGCGGTACCTGACACCGGGTCCCTGCCCGCCAGGTATTCAACTACGCCCTGGCCCATGGCGATGCTCAGGGCCAGTTCGGCGGCAATCATCAGCGCCAGGGCCAGCACGCCGATGAGCAGTCGATGCGGCGCGGCAAACGGCCCGAAGTGCCGCAGGCAAAGTTTCGCAACGAAGTAACTGGCCAGCAGCATGATGGGTTGCTCCAGCAATTCCGCCCAACGCTCGCCGAGGTGTTCCACCACCAGCGCCACGCGGATGACGCCGAGCACGAAGCCAATACAGAAGACCCCGGCAAAATACGCCAGGCTGGTTTTCAGCAGGTTCATGTTCCTCCGGTTGCCGATGGCTGCAGTTCCCTGGCCATGATGATATCGCGTTGCGGATCCTGACACAGCCGGCATCCTCAACGGGTGAGGTTAATGTGTAGTGTACCGTCTTGAACAGGGAACAGGCTGCCCTGCGGTGCGATTTCCGCCGCAGCCATGGCCTGTCCACTGGAATCAACAGGAGCAGTATCGATGCGACAGTTCCACGTCATCCTTTTACTGACGATAGCCCAGGTCACTACAGTCACTGGCGCGACGGCGGCGAACCCGCTCGAAGTTACGGCTGAACAATACCGCAAGGCGGAGCAGTGGCAGCGTGAGAACGTGGCCAGGCTGGTGAAGAACCTGTCGGTGTCGCCGCGCTGGATGGATGACAGCGATGCGTTCTGGTACCTGGCGGATACGGACGACGGCAAGCAGTTTGTCCGCGTGGATGCAGCCAGCGGTGCAAAGACCCCGCTGTTCGACCATGCGGCATTGGCGGGCGCGCTGCAGGCAGCCGGAGTGGAGGAAGTGGACGCCCGGGAACTGCCCTTTGCTTCTTTCACCTTTGAGAATGACGGTTCCGCGATTGCTTTCAGCGTGGAAAAGGCTGAATACCGCTGTGAGCTCCAACCGGCATCCTGCAAGAAAGTTGCGAAAAAGCCAATCCCGGGCGGCATCCTGGTTGCCCCAGACGGCACGCGTGGCGTGCGCACTGAAGGCGGCAACCTGTATCGCGTGGACCTTCAAACCGGCGAGCAGACGCCGCTCACTCACGACGGTGAAGCGCATTTCGGTTACGGCCTTTACTACGGCAACTGGAAAGCCGATGTGGTGCCGCGGGAACGGGCCGGCGGCGTAAGCGAGTTTCCGCCGCTGGAAAGCCACTGGGCCGGCAACTCGCGCCACTTGCTGGCCACGCGGCTGGATGAACGCCACGTGCAGAATTATTACTTCCTGGAAACCGCCCCCAATGACGGCAGTTTCCGGCCCATCCTGCACACCGCCCGCATTCCCCTCACCGGCGAACAACCCGCCGGAATGGATTGGTTCGTGGTGGATGCCGAACTCGGTACATCAAAGCGCATCGACCTGCCGTACGACAAACTGTTCCATGTGCACCAGGACATGCTGGCCATCCGCAAGCACTGGTGGAGCGACGATTATTCACGCCTGTACCTGCTGGCCTGGGGCGACCTGATCAAATCAGCTCATCTATACGAAGTCGATGTGGCCACCGGCAAGGCGCGCGAAGTGCTGGCCGAGGAGATGCATCCGCGCATGGATACCAACTCATCTTCCTACAACCCGCCCAATGTAGCGGTGATCAACGACGGCGAGCAGGCCATCTGGTTTTCGCAGCGCAGCGGCTGGGGGCACCTCTATCTTTATGACCTGCAAAGCGGCAAGCTGCTGAACGCCATTACGCAGGGCGACTGGCTGGTGCGCGACATCATTCACGTGGATGAAGAAAACCGCCGGCTGTACTTCACCGGCGCGGGCCGTGAAGGCGGCAATCCCTACTACCGCTATCTTTACCGCGTTGATCTCGATGGCAGCAACCTCACCCTGCTGTCGCCCGAGCCGGCCGACCACCTGATCGAATCGCCCTACAACGACGTGCTGGTCGCAGCAGGGGCGGGCGCGAATGCGGCTGTGTCACCCAGCGGCAACTATGTCGCCTACAGTTATTCAACCGTCAGCGAGCCGCCACGGTCGGTGATCCGCAGAACGGATGACGGTGGGCTGGTGGCCGAGTTTGAAGCTGCCGACGCGTCCGCGCTGTATGCGGCCGGATGGCGAAACCCGGAACCCTTCACGGTAAAAGCCGAAGACGGCAGTACCGATATCCATGGCCTGATGTATTTGCCGCCCAATGTGGACCCCGATGGCAAATACCCCGTGATTGATTCCCAGTACGCCAGTCCGCTGTGGGCGGTGGTGCCTCACAATTTCGCCACCGCGCTGATGGGTCCTTCCGGCATGTACACGCCAGCCGGCCTGAGCGAACTGGGATTTGTGTCGGTGGTGATCGATGCACGGGGCACCACGTTCCGCGACCGAGCGTTCAGCCATCACTCCTGGAAAAACCTGAACCAGATCGGCCTGTTCGACCACATCGCCGCCCTGCGGCAGCTGGCGGCCACGCGGCCGTGGCTGGACCTGGACCGGGTGGGCATCCATGGCTCGTCCTATGGCGGTTTCACCACCCTGCGAGCCATGCTGGAGTATCCGGACTTCTTCAAGGTGGGCGTGGCCGGTGTTGCGGTGGCGTCGTTTTCGCCGATGTACCCGGATTACCATTGGGAGTCGTTTCACGGCGAGGCCATCTACAGCGATGAAACCGACCGCCGGCCCACGCCGGATGCGCGGCCGGTGAACTACCAGAACAACGACGCGGTGCTGCAGTCCGGCAACCTGAAAGGCGACCTGCTGCTGATGCTGGGCGAACTCGACGAAAACGTGTTTCCCGCCACCACGCTGCAGTTCATCGACAGCCTGATCCGGCAGGACATCGACTTTGACATGTACTACTTCCCCAACCGGCCGCACCACCTCGCCAGCCCCTTCGCCATGCGCAAGGCCTGGGATTACTTCGTGGAGCACCTGCTGGGCGCGGAACCACCGAAATACAGGATGACGCTGAAGGACAAGGTTTGGCAGGAGTGAGCCAGCCGTAAGCTGGAGCGGGTGGCTTGCCGGGCGATTTCACCCGGATATTGAGAGGGCGTGTGAACGCGTGGCGTCAGGTGTCAGGCCGACCGGCTATCGAGAGACCCAGCGAAGGAATATCAAGCTGTACGTTCCTGCTGGAGGTGAAATTGATCATCAATTGTGGCTGGACGCTCTGATGCACCTCCACCAGCCTGGCAGTGCGGACCTGATCCATCGTGACCGAAACGCGAGCCGGTTCGGGCAAGCCAATTGAAACGGATCGCAGCTCCCGCAGCCCGAGTGGATGATTGGTGGGTTCTGGCTGCGGTGACGCCTGGTCCTGTGGCCAGCTGAGCACGAAGATTTCCGGCTCCGTCAACGGCATCGTATCTGCGAACCGGATGCAGCGATCCGGCGGCAGGTAAGCGGGCTGGTACACCCGCGTGGGAAAGGGCAGGCCGGATCCGGCGCCCTGCACCGATGAATAACAAATGCCGAACGGATTTGAGGTACTGCTGCGATTGCTCCAACGCTCCCAGAGCTGGGTGGGGCTGGCGAGTTCCGATTGCGCTTCTTCCCGGTCGTGAACCCAGATCAGTTCCAGCATGCCGCGCTCAAAGAAAAACCGGCGATTGGCCGTACCCTGGCCGGGATGAGTGTTCGGCGTGCCCTCAACCAGGCCCGCATCCAGCAGGGCCTTGGCCTCCGGCGCGCCGGCCTGGGTGCAAACGAAAATGTGGTGGATGCGAAGCATGTGAAGCTTTTACCGATAACCTGGTTGGAAGCATCTGGCGTTCAAATGCCCTCGACGATGAACAGGGTGCATTCCGCATTGGCTTGCCTGATGCGCTGGATTGGTGCGTATTCTTCGGAGTCGGCAAAGGCCTGGGCGCTTTGCATGTCGGGGAATTCCACGATGACTATTCGGGTGGGCGACCACAGGCTCGTTTCCCGCACATCCATGGCGCCACCCCGGGTCCGGTAAACACCGCCGTACTTTTCCGCGATGGGCCTGGCCAGCCGCTTGTACTCCTCATAGATTTCCGGGTTGTTGATTTTGGTATCGACGACGACAAATGCGCTCATGGTTTGGTCTCCGCGAATGCCCGCACCGGAAAAGTGCCGAAGTCCTTTATCTTGGGCGGAACAGCGTAAAAGACAAAGCCGGACTCCGGCAACTGGTCCAGATTGCACAGGTGCTCCACGATCGGGATGTTCGCGCCCAGCAGGATTGAATGCGCAGGGCGTCTTCCGTCGGTGGTGTCATCGATGTTGTAGGAGTCGATGCCGACCAGGGTTGCGCCTTCGTCCCGTAACCGCTGCGCCGCGGATTCAGTGAGGAAGTTGTGGCCCTCGAAGTATTGGTCGGTGCGCCAGTGCCGGGACCAGCCGGTTTCGATGAGGACGGCCTTGCCCTTGACCTCGATGTCTGCAAACACCGCTGGACCGATCGCTCGAAGACTGTGGGGCACTCGAACCTTTACGCCATCGAGTCCGGCAATCCATTCCAGTTCCAGCTCCGCGATGTCCTCGCCGTCTTCGTAGCGATGGAATGGGGCATCGATGTACGTTCCGGTGTTCGCTACCATCTCGATCTTGCCGATATGGAAGCTCGTTCCTTCGGCGTAATGCTGCCGTGATTCCTCACGGCTCAGGTAATCGCAAATGATGGGCGCTGGAAGCCCCTTGTAGGTGATCAAACCGTTTTCTATCGTGTGGCTGAGGTCAATCAACATGGTGTTTACCGGGTCGGACCTGCATAAGACATTGAAAAACCAGTGAGTTGAATCGCAAAATTGATATTTGGACGTCTTAAAAGTGCTTTTTTGGGTGCTAAAAACAGGAATCAATTGCAAATTATAATCTTGAAGGGTTGTTTTCCCAAAAGTCGGATTTCGAAGCCGAAATGGTGCAACTAAGCACTAGGTCATCGCCAAAAAAAACGCTTAATTTATTATATTTCAGCAACATAGGCAGGTCCGACCCTGGCATTCAGGGAATCAGACCAGCAGGTACCCGATGGTTGCCAGCGTGGCGGCGATCAGCGCGTAGGGAAACTGCGTCATGGCGTGCTGGAACGGCGTGGTGCCGCAGGCCTGGGCGGTGAGCACGGTGGCGTCGGTGTAGAAGCAGGCGTGGCTGCCGAACGTGGATGCGGACAGTGAAGCGCCGATCACCAGCGCCATGTCGGCATTCAGGGTATTGGCCAGGGAAACCACGATGGGCAGCACGATGATGAACACGCCCCAGTTGGAACCGGTGGCGAACGACAGCGTTCCCATCGTCAGGAAAATGGTTACCGGCAGCATTTCAGCGGTGACATGCGGGCTGAGTGCCTGGATCACCCATTCGGATAAACCCAGGCGACCGTTGATGGCATCCAGCAGGTAGGCGGCGACCAGGGCGGCCAGTGGTTCGAGCATGGACTTGAAGCCTTCCAGCACTGCCTCATAGGTTTCATCCATGGTCAGCGTGCGGCGCACCACGATCATGAGAATGTACAGGGTCAGCGTCAGGTAAATGCCCATCAGGAAGTCGTAATCGAAGTACCAGGTGGACAGCGCCAGCACGGCCATGGGCACCAGGAACTCGGAAATGTGGCTGCGCACTCCGGGCTTGGGATGAATCGTCTGGTTGGCGGCTTCGATGTGGGCAGCGCCGGGCGGCACCGTCTGGCCGGCTGCAGCGCGCAGTTCCGCTTTCTTCATCGGGCCGAATGCGGGGATTACACCCGCAATCACCAGCGGCACGATGGCGATGGCGATCCAGGCATAGAACATGTAGGGGATGGCGGAAATGTAGAACTGCACGCCCTGGCCTTCAGGGGCCACGCCGTTGTCTACCAGCAGCGCGCCAAAGAACACCGCCCAGGTGGAGATCGGGATGATCACGCTCACCGGCGCGGCGGTGGAATCCACCACGTAGGCCAGCATTTCACGCGAGGTGCCGAAATTATCGGTGACCTTGCGCATGGCCGCGCCCACCGCGATGGAGTTGAGGTAATCGTCCACGAACAGGAAAATGCCGAGAATCCAGGCGGTGAGCAGGCCACCGCGTTTGCTGCTCACTTTCCGGATTACGGTTTCAGTAAACGCGGATACCGCGCCGGTGCGGATGAACAGGGCGATCAGGCTGCCCATGAAGCCGCACACCAGGATCACCCAGGCCACGGTTTCATTCATCATCACTTCCAGCGAAATTTCCGCCATCAGGGACAGCGGATTGCCGGGCGCAATCATGAACAGGCCGACTATCACGCCGGCCAGCAGGCATTCAACGGTGCGGTGAGTCCACAGTGCGAGGATGATCACGACCGCAGTCGGAATCAGCCCGTAGGCGCCATATTCCATGTTGTTTGCTTATCTCGGGGTCAGGAAAACCGTGCGTACACGGCGTTCCTGTTTGCTGTTCTGCTATTCGATGGGTCCGTCGGGAGAGTAGATGACGTAAATCTTGGTGTAACCCTCGGTATCCCACACGCCGGTGAAATCGGCCGGAATGATAACAGAATCGCCCGCCTTGATTTCGGTGATGGTGCCGTCGCTGGAAGTGAGCGTCACGCCGCCTTCCAGGAAATGCATGTATTCATGCACGCCGTAGGGTTCCTTGATTTCAGCCCGCACCTTGCCGGATTTGTACATGCCGGCATCAAACTGCTTGTCCGGGCTGAGGAACATCTCCACATCATGGGTCGTATTGCCATTGTTCTCATGCACCACCGGCTCGAAGTCTTCAAACAGCTCGCCGGCGATCTGCGCCTGGCTCATCTTGATCGGGTGAACGGCTTCTTCGGCCAGTGCGGTTCCGGCAAATGCCGTGGCAAGCAGCAGCGCGGCGGGCAATCGGAATACAACTCGGGACATGTGATAACTCCTGGTGGCACGCGAAAAAGAGAGCGAAGGATTGCACAGCAGCATAACCCCGGCAAGCAAAAAACTGAAGCCGGCCGGGGTTGTGGCCCGGTCAGCCGCCGCATTCGCCACACTGCCGCGCGTGGTTCCGGCAACGATTGAAGTTTGGTCTTTTCCCGCTATAGTGAGCCTCCCAGATTTTGAGCACCGGTCGGGAGACCTACGATGCAACGCACACCCCTGTATGAAGCCCATCGGGCGGCCAATGGACGCATGGTGGATTTTTCCGGCTGGGAAATGCCCATCAATTACGGCTCGCAGATCGAGGAGCACCACCAGGTGCGCCGCGATGCCGGCATGTTCGATGTGTCGCACATGACTGTGGTGGACGTGCTGGGCGCCAATACCCGGCCATTCCTTTCCCGCCTGCTGGCGAACGATGTCAGCCGCCTGGTTGAACCCGGCAAGGCCCTGTACAGCTGCATGCTGAATGAGCAGGGTGGGGTGATCGACGACCTGATTGTCTACTTTCTCAGCGAGGACCGCTTCCGCCTGGTGGTGAATGCCGCAACGCACGACAAGGACCTGGCCTGGCTGCAGCGGCAGTCCAGCGGGTTTGATATCGGGGTGCTGGAGCGCCCGGCGCTGGCAATGATCGCGGTACAGGGGCCGGCGGCTCGGGAGAAAGCGCTGTCGGTGCTGCCACCGGACCTCGCCGAACCGGCTGCCGGTTTGAGTGCATTTTTCGCCTGCGAATCGGGCGACTGGTTCGTGGCGCGCACGGGTTACACCGGTGAGGATGGTTTCGAGATCACGCTGCCGGACCATGCGGCGGTGGAACTCTGGAACCGGTTGTTGAAGGCGGGTGTGAAACCTTGTGGCCTGGGCGCCCGCGACACACTGCGGCTGGAAGCCGGCATGAATCTGTACGGCCAGGATATGGATGAGACGACCAGTCCGTTGGTCTCGGGCCTGGCATGGACGGTGGCCATGAAGGACAGCCGGGATTTCATCGGCCGTGCCGCCCTGCAAGCAGGGAAAGATGCGGGCGTGCAGCAGCGGCTGGTGGGGCTGGTGCTGGAAGACCGGGGCGTCCTGCGCCACGGCCAGGTGGTCAACACGGCTGAAGGCAGCGGGGTGATCACCAGCGGCGGATTTTCACCCACGCTGGAACGGGCCATTGCCCTGGCGCGAATTCCCGCGGGAACGTCCGCCGAGTGCACGGTGGATATCCGCGGCAAGCAGTTGCGGGCACGCATCGTCAAGCCGCCGTTTGTGCGCAACGGCAAAGCGTGCGAAGGGGTTTTGTAGCATTTCCGGTTCCGTCATTCCGGATCGCCAACAGGCGACTCCGGAATCCAGTCAAGGTTGGGCGCTGCTGGAAACGGCAATCTTTTGCACGCCCGGTTTTCCAGCACAACCGGATGTGACAGCGAAGCTGTGAAAGCCGTTGAATTGGCCCAAACTGGCCACTATCATGACGACAAAACTATTGCTTCAAGAGGGACATTGGCATGAGTGACGTACCTTCCGACCTGCGCTACCGCGATTCGCACGAATGGGTTCGCCTGGAAGACGATGGCAGCGTGGTGGTGGGTATCACCGACCATGCCCAGGCCGCGCTGGGTGACATCGTATTCGTCGAGTTGCCGGAACCCGGAATGAGCTACGCCCAGGGCGATGCCTGCGCCGTGGTCGAGTCGGTGAAGGCGGCGTCAGACATCTATTCGCCCATTAGTGGCGAAGTCATCGAGTTCAACGCTTCGTTGGAAGATGATCCCGGGCTGGTGAACACCGACCCGTACGGCGATGGCTGGCTGTTCAGCATCACGCCGTCCGATCCCGATGAAATCGATGGCCTGTTGAGCAAGAAGGAATACCTCGAATCCATCGAGGAATAATTTTCCCGCTTTTTCTCCGTCATTCCGGCGAAGGTCTTAACTTCAGCCCGTCATTCCGGCGCAGGCCGGAATCCAGTATCGATCAAGTCCTGACGTGGTGCTGGATCCCGGATCACGCTCGCCATGTTCGCTGTCCGGGATGACGAGAGAAAGGGGCGCAGGCCGGAAGAAGGTGAGCCCGCGTCAGCGGGCGAGAAGCTGGCCTGGGCCATCCAGTGCCCGTCAAACCCGCTGGTTGCCTCAAAAACGTATTCCCAGCTTCCTGTACAACCACGACATCAGCCACGCAGGGCCGATCAGCAGGAACTGCAGGTCCTTGAAGAAACTCGGCCGTTTGCGTTCGAGGATGTGGCCGATGAACTGGCCGATCCAGGCCAGCACGAACAGCACCACCGCGATCAGCCACAGCGGCCAGGGTGCGGCGTGTTCAACGATGGCCGTGATCCACAGCAGCAGCACCAGGAAAAACGCGATTCCCACGGACAGCCGCGGTGACAGCGAAATGTAGTACACCATGGCAGCGCCCATGACGACAGTCGCCCAATTCACCGGAATCGCATCCAGCTGCAACGCCGAGGGGAAGGGCGCGGCCCACAGCAGCGCAATCACCGTCCAGACGATCACCGGCACGCAGATCCAGTGGATCAGCTTGTTGCCGGGGTTACGGTGGCTCTCGCCGTATTCATCGAGCAGGGGGTAGATGGAAGCCATCGGTTCCTCCTTCAGTGGGCCCCTGGCTTAACTTGCGGTAAGCCTTTTCGTAATTGACGATGGTTTTGGCAATCACATCATCGGGCAGGTGCGGCGCCGGTGGTTTCTTGTCCCAATGGATGGATTCCAGGTAGTCACGGATGAACTGCTTGTCATAACTCGGCGGGCTGGTGCCGGGATCGTATTGCTCAACCGGCCAGAACCGCGATGAATCGGGTGTCAGCATTTCGTCCATCACCAGCAGCTTGCCTTTCTTGTCCAGACCGAATTCAAATTTTGTGTCGGCAATGATGATGCCGCGCTGCAGGCCATGGCCCACGCCAAACCGGAACAGGTCGATGGTGGCATCCTTCACCTTCATCGCCAGTTCCTTGCCGATCAGGTTTTCCATGTCCTCGTAGGTGATGTTCTCATCATGCTCGCCGGCCGGCGCCTTGCTGGATGGCGTGAAAATCACCCGCGGCAGCTTGTCGGCGAGTTTCAGGCCGGGTGGCAGTTCCATGCCACACACCTTGCCGGTGGCCTGGTAATCCTTCCAGCCTGAACCGATCAGGAATCCCCTGGCCACGGCCTCAACCGGCAGCGGCTTGAGCCGCTTCACCACCACCGCGCGATCACGCAGGGCATACCGTTCGGCGGGACTCTTGATCACGTCCGCAACCGGGATGTCGGTCAAGTGGTTGTCGATGATGTGGCGGGTGCGCTCGAACCAGAAATTGGACAGCCGGGTCAGAATCTCACCCTTGCCCGGAATCGGATCGGGCAACACCACGTCAAACGCGGACAGCCGGTCGGACGCCACGATCAGCATCAGGTCGTCATCGATGGCGAAACTGTCGCGCACCTTGCCCTGGTGAATCAGCGGCAGGCTGGTGATCATGCTGTGGTGATAGCCGCTGACAATCCGGGTTTCAACGGTTTTGGTCAATGCGGTGCTCCTTGAACGTTGGGCGGCGGGTTCCGGCCGGGCTGTTGCCGCAAGTGTTGGTGAAAGCGCCTGGCTGAAAGATGGCCTGGCGGGTTCCGGCAAACATTATAACCCTCGCTGCCCGGGAGACTATCAGGGATAATCCCATCAAACCTGTAAGCATCGAGATGATCCATTGTCAGTATGAGCAGTATGAATTTCAATCTGCCGCGCTTTTTCTGGGGCAAGTTGATCGGCGGCGTTCTGGGCCTGCTGCGGGGCGGAATCACCGGCGCCATCCTGGGTGCTTTGTTTGGCCACATGGTCGACCGGTTTTTCCAGGGCATCGCCGGTGTCAAAGGCACCCAGGAAGCCTTTTTCGAAGCGCTGTTCTGTTCACTGGGCTATCTCGCCAAGGCCGATGGCCAGGTATCGCAGGCAGAAATCCACATGGTGGAAAACCTGATGCAGCGCATGCAGATCAGCGGCGAAGACCGCCAGAAGGCTATCCGCCTTTTCAACCAGGGCAAGCAGCCGGGTTTCAAACTGCAGGCGGCGCTGGGCAATTTTGCCCGCATGTCGCTGGCGCGCCGGGACCTGCGGCAGATGTTCATGCAAATCATGGTGGAGGCAGCGTTTTCCAGCGACGGCCTGACGCCACCGGAACAGAACGTACTGGAGCAGATCGCTCGTGAGTTGCATATCCCGGCCAGCATGCTGGAAGCGATGCTGCAGGCGCGGCGCTTCGGTGGCAGTTACTCCGGCGCCGGCGCGGGCAATGGCCAGCGGACCGCGACCGGCGTGCAGCGTGGCACATTGCCACAGGCTTATGCGCAACTGGGCCTGACACCCGATGCCAGCGATGCCGAAGTGAAAAAAGCCTACCGCAAGCTGGTGAGCCAGTATCATCCCGACAAGCTGGTATCACGCGGCCTGCCGGAGGAAATGATGGACATGGCCAAAAACCGCGTGCGCGACATCAACACGGCTTACGAACAGATCAAGCAAGCTAAAAACATCAAGTAAATGACTCTGGATTGTCCATCCATCCTTATAATTTGGCTACAGATCGAGCACAGGATCAGCGAATGAAACAAACCACCGTAATTGCTCCCTCCATATTGTCTGCCGACTTCGCCCGCCTGGGAGACGAGGTGAATGCCGTGCTGGCCGCCGGCGCCGACTGGATCCATTTCGATGTGATGGACAACCATTACGTGCCCAACCTCA
>CAYYCX010000041.1:0-33232 GCA_964470455.1 uncultured Wenzhouxiangellaceae bacterium | reverse complement strand
CCCTGGGCGCGATGAATGTGCAGCGAATCCGGTTCGGGCCCGAGGCCGCGGCGTAAAACGGTGGGCTTCGCATCCGCCTGTGGGCCAGGCTGGGCCAGCGCGGTGGTGGCCGCGGGCAACCCCGGCAACAAGCCTGCAATCAACAGCATCAAGGCCAGTCTCAGGGCCTTGTCGACAAGCCGTTGGAGGGAAAGGTCGGGCATCTTTCTGGCAGTCTGTTTCGCTGCGGGGCCAGCGTGTATCCTAGGCAATCGAACCAGCCTTTGCACCAGTGAAAGCCCGGAATTTTGCCGCTTTACTGCAATTGCAGCCAGCGAATGCCGGTCCGGCCAACGGGAAACCAGGAAATCAATCAGGAAAGCGGATCAGGACAGACACACGA
The DNA here is from genome assembly GCA_964470455.1 of uncultured Wenzhouxiangellaceae bacterium. Taxonomy (GTDB): domain Bacteria; phylum Pseudomonadota; class Gammaproteobacteria; order Xanthomonadales; family SZUA-36; genus JAWXBM01. Next base: position 32,850 of record CAYYCX010000041.1, on the reverse strand, counting down.
TGGCGCAACAACCTTCACCCACCATAGAAAGCCGCCAGCAGTTGCTGGAATACATGGCCAGCGGTTCGCGGCCGGCTGACCAGTGGCGGCTGGGAACCGAACACGAAAAGTTCGGTTTCACCACCGATGACCTGCGGCCACTGCCTTACTATGGAGAGCGTAGCATCAGCTCCATCCTGGCGGGAATGGCCGAATGTTTCGACTGGGATCCGGTGCTGGAAAACGGCCTGCCGATCGCCCTCACCGACAAGACCGGCGCATCCGTCACGCTGGAACCCGGCGGGCAACTGGAGCTTTCCGGCGCACTGCTGGATAACCTGCACGACACCTGCCGGGAAGTGAACACCCACCTCAAGCAGGTGAAAGCGGTTTCCGAACCCCTTGGCATCGCATTCCTGGGCATGGGTTTCCTGCCCAAGTGGAAGCGCGAGGACATGCAATGGATGCCCAAGGGCCGCTACCGCATCATGCGGGAATACATGACCAAAGTCGGCACCCTGGGGCAGGACATGATGTCGCGCACCTGCACCGTTCAGGTGAATCTGGATTTCGGCTCCGAAGCCGACATGGTGCAAAAATTCCGCGTGGCGCTGGCGCTGCAGCCCGTGGCCACCGCGCTGTTTGCCAACTCGCCCTTCACTGAAGGCAAGCCCAACGGTTACTGCAGCTACCGCTCTCGCATCTGGGAGGACACCGACCCCGACCGCACCGGCATGCTGCCCTTCGTGTTCGAGAGCGGCATGGGCTTTGAGCGTTACATCGACTACATGCTCGATGTGCCGATGTATTTCGTGTATCGCGATGGAAAGTACAACGACGTGTCCGGCCTTTCCTTCCGTGACTTCATGGCCGGGCAACTGCGGGGTTACGAGGGCGAATTACCCACCATGAAGGATTGGGAGGATCACCTCACCACGGCATTCCCGGAAGTGCGGCTGAAACGCTTCCTGGAGATGCGCGGCGCCGATGGCGGCCCCTGGGGCCAGCTGTGTGCCCTGCCCGCGTTCTGGGCTGGCCTGCTGTATCACCAGCCTTCACTGGATGCCGCCTGGGAGCTGTGCCACGACTGGCGCATGGAAGAACGTTTGCAGCTGCGCCACGATGTGCCGCGCCAGGGCCTGAAGGCGGTGGTCAGGGGCCGCACGGTGCAATCACTGGCGCAGGAACTGCTGGTTCTGGCCGGGAACGGCCTGGCCGCCCGCAAGCGACTGAACTCCTCCGGAGATGACGAAACCGGATTCCTGGCGCCTTTGCTGGAAACCGCCCAAAGCGGGCTGTCACCCGCCGATGTCAAATTGCAGCTGTATCACGGTAAGTGGGGCGAATCGGTTGACCCCGTTTACCGCGAATGCGCCTACTGATACATCAAACGGTACTGCTAGCCCTCGACTTTCCAGATCACCAGCTTCCAGTCGCGGCGGTTATTGGCGCTGTGGTCAAATCCCAGGTAGTAGGTTTTGCCGGCCTCGAACTCGGCTTCCAAAGGCGGAATTTTTTCCTTGCCGTTGGAAGGGCCCACAGCCGCGCAGAAAGAGGTGTTGACGGCCGCGCGGGCAGTCATTGTGTGCTTGCCGGCATCAATTTCGAAACCCAGGGGTTGCACGTATACCTGCTTGCCGTCGATGGCATTCACGTGCACCGAGGAAATGCATTCGGTGGGCTTTTCATTGCTGGTGATGATTTTGGCCGTGCCGCCGTGATCGTGTTCCGGGCCGGCCAGGGCCAGCACGGGCATCAGGACAAGTACCCAAGCCAGCTTGCGGATCAATGGTGTGGCTGTGATTGAGCGATACGCGTGTTTCATCCCGGTTCTCCTGTGTGAAGTGCAATTCAACCGCCGGCGAGGTTCCGGAACCCTCGGTCAGGGTTGCGGCGCCAGCTTGCATTCCTCGGTTCCAGTATACGAAATCATACGTATAAAGCTAGCGCAGGCGTCATTCCGGCGCAGGCCGGAAGAAGGTGAGCCCGCGTCAGCGGGCGAGAAGCTGGCCTGGGCCATCCATTCACTGCCGGGTAATGGATCCCGGGTCGAGCCCGGGATAATGGATGGGAGAAATTGAAGTCCATTCGAGCCCGGGAAGACGGATGGAACAGAACGGCGGCGCTCAAGCCATCAACTGGCGGTACTCGCCGGGCTTGAGGCCATCCAGCCGGTACTCGCCGACCTGGCTGCGCACCAACCGCAGCGTGGGCAAACCCACCGCCGCGGTCATGCGGCGCACCTGACGGTTGCGGCCTTCATCCAGCACGATTTCCAGCCAGGTGGTGGGAATGTTGCGCCGCTCGCGAATAGGCGGCTGGCGCGGCCACAACCAACCCGGCTTGCGGGCCAGCACCTCGGCCCGCAAGGCCCGCGCCATGCCATCGTTGAGCTTCACTCCGGTGCGCAGTCTTTTCAATTGTGATTCGCTGGCCAGGCCCTCGACCTGGGCCAGGTAGGTTTTCGCGCAGCCTTGCTCCGGATGCGCCAGTCGATGCTGCAGTGCGCCATCATCGGTGAGCAGCAACAGGCCCTCGCTGTCGCGATCCAGGCGGCCGGCCGGGTAAACGCCGGGAATGGGAATGAATTCCGCGAGGGTCCGGCGACCTTCAGCATCACTGAACTGGCTGAGCACGCCGTAAGGCTTGTTGAGCGCCAGAAGCACGGCTACCGCCCGGCACCCGTGCCGGTGTCGGCGCCAGTGCCAGTGCCAGTGTCGGCGCCGGCGCAGGCGCAGGCGCCGGGGAAATCAGAACGGCAATTCAAGGTCAGGGTTGATCGCCAGCATGCGCGCCCGGAACACATTCTTGATGCGCTCCAGCGCCGCTTCGGTTTCTCCATCAAAACGCACCACCAGTATGGGCGTGGTATTGGAGGCGCGCACCAGGCCCCAGCCATCGGTAAAGTCGGCCCGCACGCCATCGATGGTGCTGACCTTGGCGCCTTCGAATTTTGCATCGGCCTGCATGGCGTCCATGAACGCGTGGTTTTCACCTTCGGACATTTCCACTTTCAGTTCCGGCGTGCTGTAACTGCTGGGCAGTGAGTTGAGGATCGCCTCGGGCGGGTTGTCGGTGCCGGCCAGGATTTCCAGCAGGCGCGCCGCCGCATAAATGCCATCGTCAACACCGTACCAGCGCTCGCCAAAGAAGAAGTGCCCGCTCATCTCGCCGGCAAAAGGCGAGCCGATTTCCTTCATGTAGGCCTTGATCAGCGAATGGCCGGTTTTGTACATCACGGCCTTGCCACCGGCCTCTTCGATTACCTTGGGCAGGTGGCCGGTGCACTTCACGTCGTACACGATGGTGGCGCCGGGCACGCGGTCCAGTACATCCATGGCCAGCAGCATCATCACGCGGTCGGGGTAGATGATGTTGCCGCCCAGCGTGACCACACCCAGACGGTCGGCGTCGCCGTCCAGCGCCAGGCCGATGTCGGCGTTCATCAGGCGTACCGACTCGATCAGGTCCTTGAGGTTATGCGGGTCGCTGGGGTCGGGATGGTGGTTGGGGAAGGTGCCGTCCACCTCATCAAACAGGGGCAATACTTCCGCGCCGATGTCACGCAGAACATCAGCCGCGCAGACCCCGCCCACGCCATTGCCGCAGTCGATGACCACGCGCAGCGGCCGCTCCAGCTGGATATCGCCGGAGATGCGCTGGCGGTATTCGCCCACCACGTCTTTCTTCTCCACCTTGCCCTCGCCGCTCTGCACTTCATTGCGGGTGATGCGAAGGTAGATCTCCTTGATCTGCGCACCGAACAGGGTGTCGCCCGCGAGCATGATTTTCAGCCCGTTGTAGTCCGGTGGATTGTGGCTGCCGGTGATCATCACGCCGGTGCCTTTGGCATGCTCGAACGCGGCGTAGTACAGCACCCCGGTGGGCACCATGCCGATATCCAGCACATCGCAGCCGGTGGAAGTGATGCCCTCGATCATCCCCTGCATCAGGTCAGGGCCGGAGAGGCGCCCGTCGCGGGCCACCACCACGGGCCCGGCGTTCTTTTCCAGCGCCATGCTGCCCAGCACCTTGCCCACCATCGAAGCGATTCCGGCATCCAGGGTTTTGCCGACGATGCCGCGTATGTCGTAAGCGCGGAAAATTTCCGGCTTGAGCTCCACCGCCTGGCCGCTGCCGCGGGTGGAAACACGGTCGGCAAGGTCATAACGCAATCGCATGGGCGGAGGCTCCGATAAAGCGGCGGGGGTGGCTTTTTCTTCGGCTGGCTCGCCTGGTTTGTCACTTGCCGTGTCGACCGGCTCATCAGCAGCGCTGCTGCCACCCAGCTCCTCCTGCATCTGCAGGCGGGTCTGGTAGGCTTCTTCATTCGCGGCGAGTTTGCGGGCAATCCGCTCGAGCTCCCAGCTGCGGTTTTTCCGGTAGAAAAACACCGTGGCAAACATCAGCAGGATGCCCAGCGCCAGCATCAGCAACAGCGTTCCCGTACCCAGGAAATTCGTGTACGCCGCCATCGGCATTTCCAGCCGGAACAGGGTGCCGGAAACCGGTATGCGTTGCGGTGAAAGCTCGGTGCGGTTGGCCGAGCCCATTTTCTTGAGCTCGGTAGGCGGCTGGCGGCCGTTGTGCTGGGTCAGCGTCAGGTAACTGCCGGAAACATCGGGGGTGAAACGGTCAAGCACGAACGCCGGATCCGTCAGCAACACCAGGAAGCCCTTCAGTTGTTCATCCTGCTTCAGCGCCGCCACTTCCACCAGCATGGGCGGCTTCAGGCTGCCGTGAATCTGCAGCGGCGGGGTGGCGCCTTCACTGGCCTGGTTCAGCATGTCCAGCAGCGCGAAACCGTTGTCGCCCATCTCGCGCGGCTCCAGGGATTCCAGCTCCGGGCCGTAAACCTGCACATCCTGCACTTCACTGATCCTGGATTTTGCAAAAGCCAGTGTGTCCGTGGTGTCCTGGCCAGGCTGCAAAGCCTGCAGCGCCAGCGCCTGCAGTTGCGGATCCTGGACCAGCTCCTGCAACTGGCCAGCGATGGCGCTCAGCTGGGTGATCGATTGTTCGCTTTGTTTGGATGTTTTGTGAAAGGCGCGCAATCCGTTCAGATCCTTGAACGCCAGCCACAGGCCGCTCAGCACCAGGGTTGCCGCCAGCAGGGCCATCAGGGCCAGCACCGGCGCAGAAACCCGCATCTCTCCCATCTTGCCGAGCTTCTGCTCCAGCATGGATTTCAGTCCGTTCGGTTCAGTGGTCTTTTCGTTCATACCCTGTCATTTCCTGGTTCATTCCACCCCAAGGTGGTGTCATCGGGCCCAATCATTTGTTCTGGCTCGCTCTCTGGCTCGCGCTGAGGCTGGTACTCTGGCTCTTGTTGTGGCTGGTGCTCAGGTTGGTGCTCAATCTGGTGTTCAGGTCTGGCCGGTATGGCCAAACCCCCCCGCGCCGCGCTGCGACTCCTCGAACTCTTCAACCTGTTGCCAGGCCACCCGCGCCACCGGCAGGAAAACCAGCTGCGCTATCCGGTCGCCCGGGCCAATGCTGAAGGGCTGGCCGGAACGGTTCCAGCAGGAAACATATACCTGCCCCTGGTAATCGCTGTCGATCAAGCCCACCAGGTTGCCGAGCACGATGCCGTGCTTGTGCCCCAACCCCGAGCGCGGCAGTATCACGGCGGCCAGCCCGCTGTCGCCCATGTGCATGGCAAATCCGGTTGGGATCAACCGGGTTTCATTCGGGGCAAGCACCAGCGTTTCATCCACACAGGCGCGCAGATCCATACCGGCCGAACCGGACGTAGCGTAATCGGGTAAAGGAAACTCGTTTCCCAGCCTGGGGTCCAGGGCTTTGATCTGGATGGGTCGCACGACATTCTTCCCTGTTCAGTGGTTGCGGGGCCGAAGCTTCCTGCTTCGGCCTGCCGCTCAAAATTTCTTCCGGCTTCATGATAGCAAGGCTGCCAGGCTAAATCGCCAATCCGGCTGCAACAATCCCCTACAAACGTCGAGTTGATTTCCTCTGCCCGCGCGAACGCCCGGGGCGCAGACTGCGTTCAGCCAAACTGACTGCCAAACTGACCAAAGGAGCAGTTCACCCATGCAACTATCCATCGCCCCACGCGAAAAACTGGCCAATGAGGGTATCCGCAACCTGTCCGACAATGAATTGCTGGCCCTGTTGTTGTGCACCGGTTCAGCCGCGATGCCACTGGATCGCCTGGTGGCCGACCTGTTGGAGCGTTTTGGCGGCCTGCGCGGCCTGCTGGCCGCGGACCAGCGGGCGCTGCGCTCCCAACCCGGCCTCGGCCCGGCCAAATCGGCGCAGCTGTCGGCGGTGCTGGAATTGTCGCGCCGCTACCTGCACCAGGGGTTGGTGCGGGGCGAGCCGCTGGAAAACCCCGAAGCCACCGAGCTCTACCTGAAATCGGTGTTGCGGGATTCACCGCATGAGATATTTGCCTGCCTGTTCCTGGACACGCGCCACCGCGTGATTGCCTTTGAGGAACTGTTTCACGGCACCATCGATGGCGCCACCGTTTATCCGCGCGTGGTGGCCGAGAAGGCCCTGAAACATGGCGCGGCCGCGCTGATCGTTGCCCACAATCACCCATCGGGCGTGGGCGAACCCAGCCTTGCCGACCAGGCGATCACCCGCCGCCTGAAAGATGCCCTGGCCCTGCTCGATATCCGCCTGCTGGACCACTTCGTCATCGGCGAAGGCACGCCGGTTTCCATGGCCGCCAAGGGGATGTTGTAGCTCTGCAACAAATGCGTCGCACTCTGAATTTTGGTCATATCCCCCCTGATCAGCGATTTATGGGCATTTCCCTTACCCCAAATAAAGTGAGCTCTGTTACTATAATTACTATAATTCGCATTTTATGCTAATTTAGGAATATGAACGAAAATGAAACCCGCCTTCCCCAAGGACGAATACGGTTGGTGAAAGTGCTGTCTTCGGCCGGCGACGTCATCCATGTCGATGACGTCGTGAATACCCTGCAACTCGACCGGACTGCAGCCGCCCAGCGCTTGTCCCGTTGGGTCGAACAGGGATGGCTGAAACGCGTGGGGCGCGGCGCCTACGTCCCGGTTTCCATCGACACCATGGGATCGGAACGGGTCCTGGACGATCCCTGGATTCTCGTTCCCGCACTCTTTGCCCCAGCTTATGTTGGCGGTCGCACAGCAGCCGAGCATTGGGATCTGACCGAGCAGATTTTCAAGGACATCCTGGTAATGACCTCACAGAATGTGCGCCAGAAACGCCAGGAGCGGCACGGTACGCCATTTTTGCTGAAGCACATTGATGAACGGAAGTTTTTTGGCACGAAGAATGTTTGGCGCCATAACACTCGAGTGCCAGTCTCTGACGTGCATCGCACAATCATCGATATGCTCGACGACCCAGCGACCGGCGGTGGCATCCAACATGTAGCCGACTGCCTTGCAGCCTACCTGCGGCGCGATGATCGCAACGACAGGAAATGTATCGATTATGCGTTGCGTCTCGGCAACGGTGCGGTTTTCAAACGCCTCGGATTCTTGGCAGAACGTTTAACTGAAGGTACCAACCTGGCACGCCTTTGTGAACAGCACCTGAGCGGCGGCCATGCGAAACTCGACCCCGCCCAAGATGGGCCACACGTCGCAACAAAATGGCGGCTGCGCGTGCCTCAGCTTTGGGCGCGCGGCGAACAATATGATCGATAAGCGTGAAATCCTTGCGTCCGCCCAGCAGACATCGCTCACACCACACGTCGTGGAGAAGGACTATGTTCTCGGTTGGATGCTCGCCGGCATCTATAGGCACAAGGATTTTGCGGAGAGCTGGATATTCAAAGGCGGCACGTGCCTGAAGAAATGCTTTTTCGAAACCTATCGGTTTTCTGAAGATCTCGACTTCACGCTACTCAAGGCCGAACACCTGCACGTCGAATTCTTGAAAAGAGCGTTTTCTGAGATCGGTGAATGGATCTATGATCAAACCGGCATCGAAGTTCCAGCCGACAAGCAGGAGTTCGATGTCTACCAGAACCCGCGAGGGCAATTTTCCTGCCAGGGCAAGCTCAGCTACAAAGGCCCGGTCTCATCAACCCATGCGCTGCCGCGCATCAAGCTTGACTTGACGACCGACGAGCGGATCGTCCTGCCTCCAGTCCGCGCGCAAGTCTTCCATCCCTATAGTGATGCTCCAGGGGATGGCATCGAAATCCTGGCCTATGACTACATTGAAGCGTTCGCTGAAAAATTCAGGGCTCTCGCGGAACGAACTCGTCCCCGTGATCTCTACGACGTCGTCCATCTCTACAGGAACACCGAAGCACGCCCCGAACCGCAGCGCTTCATGGAAGTCTTGCGTGCCAAATGTGAATTCAAGGGCATCGAAATTCCTCGCATGGCGGACCTTGAGCCACACCGAGCGGATCTCGAAGCCGGTTGGATCCACATGCTGGAGCACCAGCTACCTGCGTTGCTGCCTGTCGCAACGTTCTGGAATGCGCTGCCAGAAATCTTCGACTGGCTTGCAGGCACCGTCCCGCAACCCCTTGCGGCGATGCATTTGGGCGCCGGCAATCCGCTTATCCGCGAGCGCGTAGTTGGCCTGCCCACTGGAAGACGGGGACAAGGCTTTATTGAAATGATCCGGTTCGCCGCCGCCAACCAACTCCTGGTCGAGCTCGACTACCGGGACAAGCAGGGCAATCGTTCGACGCGCACGATCGAAGCATACTCACTGCGGCGTTCGCAAGCCGGCGACGTGATACTCATGGCCGTACGTGCGGACAACGGTGAGCCGCGCTGCTATCTGGTCGACAGCATCCTCGGGGTCAATGCGACCCAGACGACTTTCGTTCCACGACATCCAATCGAACTAATGCCCTCAGGGCCACTGAGCATTCCGGCAACTGCCAGGTCTGGCTCGAAACGTGTTTCCGGACTCGGCCGCACACCTGCAGTTCGGCGCTCGCGTTCACGTAAAACGGCCGGAAGCACGGGCATTGGGAAAGCAGGCAGACCGACCTACGTCTTCAAATGCACTGTCTGCGGAAAGACCTTCAACAGGAAAAGTTACGATGCGACACTGAACAAGCACAAAAACAGGCAAACAGGCTACAAATGCCATGGCACGTTTGGAACCTGTGTGAGAACCAGATAGCAGAACTTGCTTTGAAGTACCGCCACTCCTCAGAGCCAGGCAGGATTCCACGATTCCCCTTGCAAGCTTCGGCGGCATACGGTATAAAGTGCGGCTGATTTTTACCCGACCAAGCTTTGGTCCAACATTTTAGGTTTAGCCATGCCCAGAATTTGCCAAGTCACCGGAAAAGGCAGAATGACCGGTCACAACGTGTCGCACTCCAACATCAAGAGCAAGCGGCGTTTCCTGCCCAACCTGCATCACCACCGTTTCTGGGTGGAGAGTGAAAACCGCTGGGTACGCCTGCGGGTTTCCACCAAAGGGTTGCGCACCATCGACAAGAAAGGCATCGACGCGGTGCTGAAGGCCCTGCGCGCGCAGGGCCAGAAAGTCTGAACCGGTCCAGGAGAACATCATGGCAAAGAGCGCACGTGAAAAAATCCGCCTGAATTCCAGTGCTGGAACCGGGCATTTCTACACCACCGACAAGAACAAGAAGAACACGCCGGAAAAGATGGAAATGAACAAGTACGATCCGATCGTACGCAAGCATGTTCCGTACAAGGAAGGCAAGATCAAGTAAGTTTCACCCAGGTAAGGTTTAACGATTACACCCAGAAACGAGCCTGTTCACAGGCCTAAAAGAAACGGGGCCTGGCAAACAGGCCTTCGCGCCCAAGCTGTACAGAAACCCGCCGCCCGGCGGGTTTTTTTTGCCGGTCGGTTTCGCCGTGCGTTTTGGGTTCCGAGTACGAATTCCTTTGCCGGCCAGACTTGAATGCCACGGAATTGGTACAGTGACACCGATTTTTGCTGACCCCGGTTTCTGGGCCGACCCGGTTGCTACCCACCCTGGACGCTTGAAACCCGGGCAAATCCCCACCACTTGGACAGTGTTGGCACGGGGATGAAATTCCATGACTACACGCAAAACTACTGAATGGATGTGGGCGCAGGCCTCGGACCTGCTGGACCAGGCTGAGCGCATGCATCGTCAGTTGTTCCGCCTGACAGCTCCTGGCCGTGGCCGCGCCATCTGGGAGCCGCCGGTGGACGTGTTCGGCGATGACCGCGAACTCATCGTCGTCATCGCTTTGCCGGGCGTGCCGCCGGACCGGGTGGAAATCACCTCCGAGCCGGATTGCCTGCTGGTGCGAGCCGATTGCCCGCTTCCCCTCACCAGCGCCAGCCGCTCGGTGTGGCGCCTGGAGATTCCCTACGGCCGCTTCGAGCGGCGTATCCCGCTGCCCGCGGTGCGGTTCGATACGGCGCGGACCGAGTTCCGCGACGGCTATCTCGTGGTGGTACTGGACCGGGTGGCTCAGCGATGAGCGAACATGAGATGAAGGCCGTGGCCAGCAACAACGGCGAGCGCAGCAAGACACCCCAACTGCCGGACGATGCGATGATCATCCTGCCGGTACGCAACACCGTGCTCTTCCCCGGCGTGATCGTGCCGCTCACCATCGGCCGCGAGCGCTCGCTGGCGGCTGCCCAGGAGGCCGCGCGCTCACAACGCCCGCTGGGCATACTTTTGCAACACAAGGACAGCAATGAGCTTCCCGGCCCGGATGACCTTCACTGGGTTGGAACCTCGGCCAATGTGCTGCGCTACATCACGGCGCCGGATGGCACGCACCACGCAATCTGCCAGGGTATCCAGCGCTTTCGCGCCCTGCAGTTCCTGGAGGGTTACCCGTTCCTGGCGGCGCGCGTCCAGCTCATCGAGCCGGCATCCCAGGTAGACGCAGACACCGAGGCCAGGGCCTACAACCTGCGGCAAAAGGCCATCGAAATCCTGAACCTGTTGCCCCAGGTGCCCGAAGGGGTGCAAAGCGCGTTGAGCGCGGTTGACGAGCCGGAAAACCTGGCGGATTTCGTGGCCAGCCAGATCGATGTCGAGCCGGCTGAGAAGCAGAAACTGCTGGAAACGTTTGACCTCAAGCAGCGGCTGGACGCGTTGCTTGAGCTGCTGAACCACCGGCTGGAAGTGCTGCGCATTTCGCACGAGATCGACCAGCGCACCCGGGAGTCCATCACCGACAAGAACCGCAAGCACATGCTGCGCGAGCAGATGCAGACGATCCAGAAGGAACTGGGCGAGGACGATACCGGCGGTGCCGAGATTGCCGAACTGGAACAGGCCATCACGGCGGCGCAGATGCCCGAGGAAGTGGACCAGCAGGCACGCAAGGAACTGCGGCGTCTGGAACGCATGCCCGAAGGCGCGGGTGAGTACTCCATGATCCGCGGCTACCTCGACTGGCTGATCAGCCTGCCCTGGAAAGACGAGGATCAATCGGGTATCGATATCACCGAAGCCCGGAAAATCCTCGACCAGGACCACTTCGGCCTGGACCGGATCAAGAAGCGCATTCTCGAGTACCTGGCCGTCCGCAAGCTGAACCCCGAGGGCAAGGCGCCCATCCTGTGCTTCGCCGGCCCGCCGGGCGTGGGTAAAACCTCGCTGGGACAAAGTATCGCGAAGGCCACCGGGCGGCAGTTCGCCCGCGTGAGCCTGGGCGGCGTGCACGATGAGGCGGAAATCCGTGGGCATCGGCGCACCTACATCGGTGCGTTGCCGGGCAACATCATCCAGAACCTGCGGCGTGCCGGCACCCGCAATTGCGTGATGATGCTGGATGAGGTCGACAAGCTCGGCGCGGGGGGTTTCCACGGCGACCCGGCTTCGGCCCTGCTGGAGGTGCTGGACCCGGAACAGAACAGCACTTTCCGGGACAATTACCTCGGCGTGCCTTACGACCTCTCGCGCGTCATGTTCATCTGCACGGCGAACGTGCTTGAAACCATCCCCGGGCCCCTGCGGGACCGCATGGAAATCATCCAGCTTTCCGGCTACACGACGCAAGAAAAGCTGCAGATCGCGCGCCGTTACCTCGTGGCCCGGCAACTCGCCGACACGGGTTTGAAGCCGGAGCAGTGCGAGATCAGCGACGCGGCGCTGGAAGCGATCATCGAGAGCTACACACGTGAAGCGGGCGTGCGCAACCTCGAACGTGAGATTGGCCGCGTGTTCCGCAACGTCGCGGTACGGATCGCTGAGGGGCAGGAGCAGCTGGTGAAAATTGAGGCTCCCGACCTGGCGGCCATCCTGGGCCCGGCCCGCTTCGAGTCCGAAGTGGCCATGGCCGAGGGTGTTCCGGGCGTGGTCACCGGGCTCGCCTGGACGCCCGTCGGCGGGGACATCCTGTTCATCGAGGCATCGCGCAGCCCGGGCAACGGCAAGCTCACGCTCACCGGGCAGCTCGGCGATGTGATGAAGGAGAGCGCGCAGGCCGCACTGTCGCTGGTCAAGGCGCGCGCGGGCCAACTCGGCATCGAGCAGAAGCTGATCGACTCATCGGACATCCACATCCACGTACCGGCCGGGGCAACGCCCAAGGACGGCCCCAGCGCCGGCGTGGCCATGTTCACGGCGCTGGCCTCGCTGCTCACCGGCCGGCCGGCGCGAACCGAAGTGGCGATGACCGGCGAGATCAGCCTGCGCGGGTTGGTACTGCCCATCGGCGGCGTCAAGGAGAAGGTCCTGGCGGCCCTGCGTGCCGGCATCACCACCGTGCTATTGCCGGAACGCAATCGCCGTGACCTCGAAGACATTCCCGAGGAAGCACGCGAGAAAATCAACATCGAGTGGATCACCGAAGTGGACCAGCTGCTGGAAAAAGCGCTGCGGGTCCCCGAGTAATGGGACAGAACACCGGGGGATCAGAGTGAAGGGACGGAGTATTTTTGAATCGCTCCGAGGTGTTGTGTTTTACTCTGGCCCTTTATTCTGGCCCACCACTCACGCCGCTGATTCCATGCCTGAATTACCCGAAGTAGAAACCACCCTGCGCGGCATTGCTCCGGCGCTGCTCGGCCGGCGCATCGAGGCGATGGTGGTGCGCAACCCCTCGCTGCGCTGGCCCATCCCGGCGGCGGTGCAACAGGCGGTTGGGCAGACGGTCAGCGGATTGCAGCGGCGCGCCAAGTACATCCTGGTTGAACTGGCGGGCGACGAACAACCGGGAGGGCTGTTGTGCCACCTGGGCATGTCGGGTTCATTGCGCATCTGCGAAGCGGGAGCGGCGCCGCGAAAACACGACCACTTCGACATCGTGCTGGCCGACGATCTCTGCATCCGCTACCACGACCCGCGCCGCTTTGGCGCCCTGCTGTGGTGGGAACCACCGGCGACGAATCACCCGCTGCTGGCGGAGCTCGGCCCCGAACCGCTGACCGAAGAATTCGACGGCCATCTTCTGTGGCAACGCTCACGAGGCCTGCGGGTGGCGGTGAAGAACTTCGTGATGAACGGCAAAATCGTGGTCGGAGTCGGCAATATCTACGCTTCCGAAGCCTTGTACATGGCCGGCATCCACCCTTCACGGCCGGCCGGCCGGGTTTCGGCGGCGCGCTATGATGCCCTGGCGCTGGCCATCAAGGATGTACTGGGTCGCGCCATCCGCGAGGGTGGCACCACGCTGCGGGATTTCGTCAACTCCGAAGGCGAACCAGGTTACTTTGCCCAAAACCTGCTGGTATACGAACGCGAGGGTAAGGCCTGTTTCCAGTGCGGCGCCCCGATACGCCGCAAGGTGATCGGCCAGCGTTCCAGTTATTATTGTCCCCATTGCCAACGTTGAAACGGGGCCAGAGCAATAATTCCTGGCCCAGGCGCGAACGGATCACCCAAAGCCCGGAATTTTTTGCTCCGGCCCCAAGTTCACAGGAACCAAATCGATGAAAAAAGCCACCATCGCCGTCCACGCCGGCAGCCACCGCGAGCTCAATTCCGGCGGCGTCAATACGCCGGTGTTCAATTCCAGCGCCATCGAATACCTGGACGACTCCGAGGTGCGCTACCCACGCTATTTCAACACCCACAACAATCGCGTGGTGGCGGAGAAGATCGCAGCGCTGGAAAACGCCGAAGCAGCGCTGGTAACCAGTTCCGGTATGGCCGCCATCAGCATCATCCTGCACGGGCTGCTGAAGCCCGGTGACCACGTGGTGTTCCTCGAGGGGCTTTACGGCGGCACGCAATCCATGATCTGCCATGAATTTGCACGCCTGGGCATTGAGTTCAGCTTCGTGGCACCCGACCCGGCCGCCTTTGAGGCAGCGGTGCGGCCCAACAGCCGCATGCTGTTTGTCGAATCTCCCACCAATCCCCTGCTCACCGTGCTGGACCTTGGCGCCGTGTCGGCGGTAGCCAAACGCCACGGGCTTCACGCCGTGATCGACGGCACCTTTGCCAGCCCCATTCTGCAGAACCCGCTGGACCACGGCTTCGACATCGTCATGCACAGCGGCACCAAGTACCTCGGCGGGCACAGTGATTTGTGCTGTGGCGCCATCGTGGCATCAGCAGCCCTGATCGAAAAACTGCGCCAGACTGCGCTGATGCACGGCGGCAGCCTGAATGCGCCGGATTGCGCTCTGCTGGAACGCAGTCTCAAGACCCTGGAACTGCGGGTGCAGCGGCAGTCCGATAACGCCCAGGTTGTGGCGGAAGCCCTGGCACAGCAACGCGGCATCGCCCGCGTGAATTATCCCGGCCTTCCGCAGCACCCCGGCCACGAGATCGCCGCGCGGCAAATGCGCGGCTTTGGCGGCATGATGAGTTTTGAACTGGCCGATGGTATCGACCCGCTGGCCTACCTGCGGCGCTTGAAGATGGTGCCGGTGGCCATCAGCCTGGGCGGCGTGGAAACCACCATCTGCCAACCGGTTGCCACCTCGCACCAGAAAATCAGCGCGGCGGAGCGTGAACAACAGGGCATTCGTGACTCGCTGTTACGCCTTTCGGTGGGCATCGAGGATGCGGAAGATATCGTTACTGACCTGGTGCAGGCGCTGGGAACCTGATTCGCGCCTGATCCGCGCTTCCGCGACCTCGATGGTGCGGGCAGGGATGATGCGGGCCCCTTTCATCCTGGGAATTCCTGACTTGTCCAGAGTTTCCGCGATTGGTATCCGGCCCGGCTCAAACATTAACCCACGCGATAGTGAATATTGACCCAGGGTGAGTTTGATTGGATGATGGGGTCACTTTTTGCAGGAGGCGCGCAGCCGCGCCAGCGCGCTTCCGGAGGCAATTGCGCCTGCTATCCATGAAAGGACACTGAGTTATGCCCGCACCATTTGATGGTTTTCGAAGCTTCTGTCTCATCGCATTATTGGCCCTGCTCGGCAACGGCTGCAGCCCGCAGAACACATCGACCGCCGCGGAGCCCAGTGGAAACGCCAGCGCGGGCGGAAACCCACTGGTAAACACCACCTCTGGCACGGTTGCCGGTGTCGGCGAAGGCAATCTGCTGGTCTTTAAAGGCATCCCCTACGCCGAGGCGCCGGTAGGAGAAGCGCGGTGGAAACCCCCGGTTCCGAAGCAAGCCATTGACGGTGTGCTGGAGGCCCGGGATTTCGGGCCGGCATGCCTGAATCCGAGTTCGCGCCTGAGTTCGATTTATGCTTCGGACCTGGCGCCTTTCAGCGAGGACTGCCTGTCGCTCAACATCTGGGCGCCGGCGAATGCCAGCGATGCGCCGGTGTTTTTCTGGATCCATGGCGGCGCGCTTCGTGGCGGCTCCAGCAAGGAAACCCTGTATGAAGGCAGCGAGTTGGCGAAACGTGGCGTGGTGGTCGTCACCATCAATTACCGGCTCGGCATCCTCGGTTACCTGGCGCATCCCGAACTCAGCGCCGAATCGCCACAGGGCGTATCCGGCAATTACGGCCTGCTGGACCAGATCGAGGCGCTGCGCTGGGTCAAGGCCAACATTGCCGCATTTGGTGGCGACCCGGCCAACGTCACCATCGCCGGAGAATCAGCGGGTGGCCTCAGTGTGATGTACCTGATGGCGGCACCTTCAGCGCAGGGTTTGTTTGCCAAAGCCATCGCCCAAAGCGCCTACATGATCTCCACGCAGGAACTGAAGGAAGAGCGGTTTGGAACGCCCTCGGCCGAGGCAGCCGGTGCGGCGCTCGCCGCCGCCCTCAATGCACCCGACCTGGATACCTTGCGCTCGATGGATGCGCAGCTGCTGACGGACGGAGCAACCGCAGCCTACTACCTGCCATCAGGGACCATAGACGGTGAAGTGCTGCCGCGCCAGCTGGTCGACGTATTTGATCGCGGCGAGCAGGCGCAAGTACCCATCCTGGCCGGTTTCACCAGCGGTGAAATACGGACATTGACGGTCCTCGCACCACCACCGCCGGCCAGTGCCGCTGAATACGAGGCTGCAATCCGCGAACGGTACGCCGGGCTTGCTGACGAATTCCTGCGGCTTTACCCCGCAACTGACCTGCAGGAGAGTATCTTCGCCACCACCCGCGACGCCATGTACGGGTGGACTTCGGAGCGTCTGGTGCGGTCGCAAACCTCTGCCGGCCAGCCATCATTCCTGTACCTGTTCGACCATGGCTACCCGGCTGCTGACGACGCCGGCATGCATGCCCACCACGCCAGCGAACTGCCGTACATGTGGGGCAACCTCGGCCGGACACCGCCGCTCTGGCCGAAAATTCCCGATACGCCAACCGAGCACCGGATGGCGAATGCCATGCTGGATTACTGGTCCAGCTTTGCCCGCGATGGCAAGCCGATTGCGGCGGGTGAGGCCGATTGGCCCGCCTATGGCGAGCACCGCGGATTCATGGAATTCGGAGAAACGCCGCAAGCGGGACAACACCTGATGCCCGGAATGTTTGAACTGCACGAAGAAGTGGTTTGCCGTCGTCGGGCGGAAGGCGGCATGCCCTGGCACTGGAACGTCGGCATCATCTCCCCGCCGCTTCCCGGCGATGCCGGAACGGACTGTCAGGAATCCTCTGCCAGGGACTGAAAACCGGCCGCCATGAACCGCGCCATGCGCTTTTTGACTGCCGGGAAATCATCCGAATGGCAGAGGCCGCCGGACAGCCGCTCGATGCGCTTGGTCCGTGCCAGGGTGTTCATCAGGGCGCCGGTGACGAAATGGTAGCCCCAGAACAATTCTTCATCGGAATAATCCGGTAATGCTTTCTTCAGGATGCTGATGAGCTTCAGCACCACCGGATCGAAATGCCTGTCCATCAGCTCCGCGCCTTCAGGCGTGTTGCTCACGCGGGCGCAGAAGGAAGCGTAGTTCATCCAGGGTTCGCCGCCTTCAAAATAGAGGTCAAAATCGGTATCGAGGAAAGCGTGCAGCGCGCCTTCCACCGTAGGGTTGTCGCCGGCTTCTTTCTCGTACTGTTCCAGCGCTTCCATGCGGCGGCCACTGGTAACGCCGGCGCGACGGGCAAACACCTCTTCGAACAGGTGCTGCTTGTCGTTGAAGTAGTAGTGAACCAGGGTGGTATGGATGCCGACGCGCTTTGCTACATCCCGCAGGGTGACGCCATACAGGCCGTGCAGCGAGAAAAGATACTCGGCGGCATCCAGAATCTGTTCGATGCTTTCAGCACGCTGCTCCGCCTTGCTTCGGCGTGTGCGCTTTTTCTTGCTGGCCTCTGGCATGCAAACCTTTCCCTTATCAACAACCCTGAATCCAAAAGTCTAATGAGCGCGTTTTGATCGCGTCAACCGCGACCCTGCCTGCCGCCAGCTTCCACATTTGCGTAGGTGGCCCGCAGGACGTTCTTGTCAATCTTACCAGTTGAAGCCAGAGGCATGCTGTCCACCTGGTCAACCTGGTCGGGGATCCACCAGCTGGCAACCTTGCCGTGCAGCAATCCAAGCAGGGTATTCGCATCCAGCGACTCGCCCGGGCGCGGCTCAACCACCAGCACCGGCCGCTCACCCCATTTTTCATCCGGCCGGCCCACCACCGCCACTTGCCCTACCGCAGGATGCTGCCCCACGATCTCTTCGATTTCCGCCGGGTTGATCCACTCCCCGCCGGATTTGATCAGGTCCTTGGTACGCCCGTTGATGGTGAGGTTGCCCGCCTCATCAATGATGGCCAAGTCACCGGTGTTGAAAAAACCTTCGTCGTCCAGGGCGCTCTTGTCGGATTGGTAATAGCGCTCGATTACGCTGGCGCCCTTTACCCACAGGTGGCCCTCAACGCCATGCTGTTGCTCCAGCCGGACACCCTGCGCATCCGTCAGTTTGAGATCCAGCCCCAGCGGCGGACGGCCCGAGGCCTTGTTGGCATCGCCCAGGGCATCCGGCGCCGCGATGGTACCCAGTGGAGACAGTTCGGTCATTCCCCAGCTGGTCTGGACACGGGCGCCCAGCCGCTGCTCCATGCGCCGGAGCAGGGCTTCGGGGCACTTGGACCCGCCAATCAGCAGGCGCTGAAGAGTGGGCAGCTCGCCCCCGTGGGTTTCCAGATGCTCGACCACACCCAGCCAGACCGTTTGCACGCCAACCGCGAGGGTCACTCCCTCCTCGCGCACCAGCCTGGCCAGGCTGGCGCCGTCCGTGTTCCGGCCTGGCAGGACCACCTTGCAACCAACCGATGGCCCGATGTACGGAAGCCCCCAGGCATTGGCGTGGAACATCGGTACGGCCACCAGCAACACATCGCTGCGGGTGATGGCCATGGCATCCGCCTGCAGGGCGCGCAGGGTATGAAGGTAATTCGAACGGTGAGTGTACTCCACGCCTTTCGGGCGCCCCGTGGTGCCGGATGTGTAGCACAGACCCGCAACCGATTCCTCGGGAAACGCCCCCCATTGCACCGGCTTTCCATGGGCCTGCAGTAACTCCTCGAGCAGCCACGTTCGCGCCGTGCATCGCGGCAGGGAAACCGTTGCCTCAGGCGAGCCATCCAGGAACACGATGTGTTCGATGGACGGACACAGGGGGACGAGTTCCTCCACCAGCGGCAACAGGTCACTGGCTACCGCCAGGACGCGGTCTCGGGCCTCATTGACGATTTCCGCCAGTTGTACCGCCGTGAGCCGCGGATTGAGCGTGTGGCAAACGTATCCCGCGCCCATGGTGGCGAAGTACATTTCGTAATGGTCCTGGGTGTTCCAGGCCAGGGTGCCAACACGGTCGCCCAGCTTGAGATCCAGCGCCTCTAGCGCTCCCGAAAGCCGGTTGCTGCGCTCGCGTGTGGTGGCGTAACTGCTGCGCGCGGATACGCCCCCGGCACGTGCCGTTACGATCTCCTGCGCACCCGACCACTTGGCGGCGTGATCGAGAAATTTGTCTATGGTGAGCGTGTAGGGCTGCATGGTTGGAACCTGTGCGGATTTCATTTCCCGGAAAGCCCGCGCTTGGGAAACCGAGTCATCCGGGGATCATTGCAACGGGCTTGATGAAGGTTGATGGCATCAGATTGGCGGCGCTGTCCTCACAGCGCCGCCCCGCCAGTTTACTGTCATCAACTTGCATCCTGCGCATCGCTAAGGGGCAAATAATCAATAGTCATACGACACACGCACACCCCAGGTACGCGGAATCGGAATGCCATACCTGGCTTCGATGAATGCTTCGGGATGTACGTAATTGAACGAATCATCGTCGAACAGGTTCTCGATGTATCCCGTCACGGTGACATGCTCGCCGAACGTGGCCCCGAGGGTGAGGTTCACAATGGAGTAGCTGTCGGATTCATCGTAGGTTGCTACCGGAACACCTGGCTGGCCAGGGGCAAACGGGAACTGGTTGGGAAAACCATCCACGTACAATGCATTCACCGTGAAAAACCCCGCGCTTTCGCCCAGGTCAAAGTTGTAGCGGAGATAGGCGGAACCCTGTACCGGTGGGAACGCCATGTCGGCCCCCAGCGTTGCGCCTGAGATTGCTGCTTCGGACTCGGTGAGATCATCCACTTCGGCGTTATTGAAGGAGGCGTTCAAGCCCAGCAGCAGGTTGGCGGTGGCGCTCCACGTGGCTTCGATCTCAATACCTTTGCTGGTGGCACCGCCGATATTGGTGGCGAACTGTACCGTGTCCGACACGCGGTTGGCTTGCACCTGGATGTCGCTCCAGTCGATGTAGTAGGCCGCAATGTGGGCGTTGACCCGGTTATCGAAGAAGCTGCCTTTCACACCGATTTCGTAGTTGATCAGGCTGTCGGAATCCGCACCGAACGGTATGATGATGTCGTTCGGGTCGAGCACGCTGCCCTGGCCACCGCGCGCGTTCACCACCGGTGTGCGGAACCCGGTGGACACCGTGGCGTAGGTGGTGATGTTGTCCTTCGGCCGCCAGGAGGCGCTGACTTTGTAGGAGAATCCGCTTTCCTCACCCTTTTCGCCGGTCGCTGCCTGCACCGGGGTCAGGGTAACCGGGCCGGACAAGCCGAACAGCGCCATCGTCAGGTAGTTACTGTTGTAGCCGCCTTCCTTGGTGAAGCCCTGCACGTCGCTCTTGGTATAGCGCAGGCCGCCCGTGAGCCAGACATCGTCGTTCACGTGGAAAGTCAGTTCACCGAAACCGGCGGTTTCGTGCGTCACAAAATAGGACTGGAACTGCTGGTAGTACGGCGGGTTGGGCAGGCCGGTGATGCCACGCTGCGCCAGGAACGCTTCATTCGAGCGGTAGTCGTAATCGACATCCCGGCGCTTGTAGTTGTAGTAACCGCCAACCACCCAATCGAATTTGCCGCCCGCATCGGAAACCAGCCGGATTTCCTCCACGAAGTTCTCATCATAACCAACCGCATCCAGTGCGAATGCGATCGCCTGGCCGAAGGTGCCGGCCAGGTCGACGAAGAATACGCCTTCATAGTCCGCCCAGGTAGTAGAGCTGGTGAGATCGGCGCCGTCGAAATCATAGCCGATGGTGAGGTTGTAGATATCCATGTAACCCTGGAATTCGTCCGGACGGTCCGTCAGGCGAACCTTGTCGCCACGCTGTGGGGCCACCAGTGAGGCGTCTTCCGGCTTGCTGTCTTCGGTCATGTACATGGCGCGGAAATACAGTTTGTCGGTGGCATCCCAGTGCGCGATGATGCGGCCGCCGTAGTCCACCAGCTTGTTGGCGTTGTTGATACCGGTGCCGATGTTGTCGATGTAGCCTTCCTCATCGCGGTAGAAGCCCACCACACGCACCGCCAGCGTATCTTCCGCAACGGGCATGTTCAGCATGAAGTTGTAGCGTTGCCGGAACGCATCGGAGTCCGTCACGCCATAGTCGATCAGCCCCGAGGTCTGGAATTCATTCATCACCGGGTCTTTGTTGATCAGGCGTACGGCGCCAGCCAGGGAGTTGGAGCCAAACAGGGTGCCCTGCGGCCCGCGCAGGAACTCGACACGCTCCACGTCAAACAGGTTCGGGTCCAGGATGGTGGAGTTGCCGTTCGAGGAAATCGGCAATTCATCGATGTAAATCGCAACCGTGCTTTGCAGGTTCGCGTTGTAGCCGTTGGTGGCAATGCCACGGACCGAGAAGTTGTTGAAGTTGGCGCTGGCCCGGTTGAGCACCACACCGGGGGTGTTGTAGGCCAGCCCCTGGTAGCTGACGATGCCTTTTTCGTCCAGGTCCGCCTGGGTAAACGCGGTGATACTCAATGGAACATCCTGCAGGCGTACCTCCCTGCGGGTAGCCGTTACAATGACTTCTTCCAGGTTGTTATCGAAATCATCTGCCGGACTTTCATTCGCTTCCTGAGCCTTGGCCTGACCGTATGACGAGATGAAGGCAGCCGCAAAAACTAACGCAAACATTCTGTGTTTCATGGTTCTATGGCCTCTCAACTGTTGGTGCAAATCATCGAACAGTCATGGCCACCGGTCGTTTGGATCAACTATTGCTGAAGCGTTCGACCGGTGCTTTCCTGCCGTGCTGTCCCCGTATTGTGTTTTTTATGATATTCATTATATTGTGAGTTAGTATCTAACGATGAAAGATGATCCGTCAACAGTTTTTGGTTGACGGCCCCCCGGCACACGAAGGGATCTTCAAAAATGACCGATCCGAACCACGATAACCGCATCGATCCCGGCCATTCCGCAACTCCCCAAGCCGCAGCGGATTTTGAAAGCGACACGCCCTACCGTAAGCCCGGCTACCGCTATTACGTCCTGGGCATGCTCACGCTGGTCTATGCCTTCAACTTCATCGACCGGCAGTTGCTGGTCATTCTTCAGGAACCCGTCAAGGCCGAATTGGGCCTGTCCGACACGCAGCTCGGGTTGCTCACCGGTTTTGCCTTCGCGGTTTTTTATGTGGTTTGCGGAATTCCGATTGCCCGTTGGGCCGACAAGGGCGTACGCCGCAGTATCATTGCGCTGGCCCTCGCGGTATGGAGCCTCATGACCGCCGTCAGTGGCCTGGCGCAGAACTACACGCAACTCCTGCTGGCGCGCATGGGCGTCGGCGTCGGTGAAGCAGGTGGCAGCCCACCCGCCCACTCCATGATTTCCGATATCTTCGACCGCAAGCACCGTGCCACCGCGTTGTCCATTTACTCCATAGGCATTTACATCGGCATTCTCACCGGCTTCATGCTGGGTGGTTGGATCACAGAATTCTTTGGCTGGCGTTTGGCCTTTTTTGTGGTGGGACTCCCCGGCGTGGCCCTGGCCATCGTTCTCCGGCTTACCGTGAGCGAGCCCTTGCGTGGCTGGTCGGAAGGCCGCGCCAGGAAGGTCGACCCCGCACCGCCAACCGGCGAAGTGCTGCGCCTGTTGTGGACGCGGCGATCCTTCCGGCACATCGCAATGGGCGCCAGCCTGCAGGCACTCATCATTTACGGCATCGGCAACTGGTTGCCGTCCTACTTCCTGCGCACCCACGACATCAGCATTGGCGAACTGGGCACCTGGATGGCCCTGGCCACGGGATTCGGCGGAGGCCTGGGTTCGTTTTTCGGCGGCTGGCTGGCGGATCGCCTGGGCGGCAGGGATTCACGCTGGTACCTGTGGGTGCCGGCCATCCTGGTCGGCGCGGTAGCCCCGTTGTTGCTGGTAATGCTGAATTCCGGTTCACTCGCCCTGGCGCTCTTGCTGGTAGGCCCGTTCAACTTCCTCACGGCCTCTTACCTCGGGGCGGTGCTGGCGGTATCGCACAACCTGGTGGTAACCCGGATGCGGGCGCTGACATCGGCCATCCTGTTTTTCATGATCAACCTGATCGGCATGGGAATAGGCCCCGTGAGTGTCGGAGCGCTGAGCGACCACCTGTCAACAGCCGGCGCCGCGGCACCGCTGGGTACCGCCATGATGGTGGTGGGCATGATCGCCGCGGTATGGGCAATGATTCATTACCTGCTGGGAACCCGACGCCTGCGGGAGGAACTGGCCTTGCTGAACGAACAAGGCACTGAAGCAGCGCGGTGAAACGCGTGCCGCGGAGCCACATGTTCCTGCTTGTCGTTGCCGCGCTGGCGGCTCACAACAGCGGTTTTGCCATGTCCTCCATGGATGCTCCCCGGCAAGTCCCATCCGTTGCGGACACTCCCGGTACAGCCACCGCGCCCGATGGACACTACATTTCCTGGGTGGAACACCGCATCGATGATGAGCAGATAAATGGTGGTATTCCACTGCGTGGCGGTGACGGCCTGGTCATGGCGGACATCGACCTTGACGGTTTCATGGACATCGCCTCGGTGCACGAAGATTCGAATCACCTGAGGCTTGCGTTTGGTACGGATAATCCAGGTGAGTGGGAATTGGTGACGATCGCCCAGGGCGACGAAGTGAGCGCCATCGAGGACGTCGCCATCGGCGACCTGAACGGTGACGGCTGGCCGGACATGGTGGCCGCCTGCGAAAACGCGCACCTCATCTATTTCCAGAATCCAGGCCAGAATCCGGGCCAGAATCCAGGCCGGAATGTGCGTTCAACGCCGTGGCCGCGATTGACACCGGAAATCACCCAGGGGCGCGGCTCCTGGCTGCGGGTATTTATCGCCGACCTGAACGGGGATGGCCGCCTGGACGTGGTCGCGCCCAACAAGGGTGCAGCCGACATCATCGATCCTTCCACCAATGCCCCTGCCGACCTGGCAACTTCGGTATTCTTCCTCAGCGGCGATCCCCTGCGGCAGTCTTCCTGGCGGGAGCAGGTTTTGTTCCGGAAAGGCATCCCGAACACGGCCATGCCGGTCGACATCGACCAGGACGGCGACCTGGATGTCCTCGCGGCGCAGCGCCTGGCTCAGCGGCTGACGATGCTGGAACTCACCCCGCTCGCCGCGGACGGCGTGAGTGTGCATGAACACCTCATAGCCATCGCTCCGGGATTTGAAGCCGGGCCGCAGTGGAGTGCCTCCTCGGGAGCATTGCAGTCGCAGTTCGCGGACCTGGACGGTGACGGGCGGACTGACCTGCTTGCCGGCTTCCATGAGGCTTCCGGTGATGGCCTGGGTGGCCCGTTGTTCATCAGCCTGGGCTGGTTGCAGCAACCTGAAGACCTGGATGATCCCTGGATATTCTTCCGTATCGGCGACATCCTGCCCGATGTGGTGATTGGCATGGCGCTGGCCGATATCGATGGCGATGGCGACCTGGATGCCATGACCGGCGGCTACTCAGGCCTGAACATCATCACCGGGGCCTATTCCGGCGCATCCCGGCACGAGGATGACCCGCACGTTACCGCCTCATCCACCGTCGGCCGGATTGCCTGGTTCGAGAATCCGGGTGATCCGCGGGCAACCTGGCTGCGGCATGATGTGTCGCGGCGCGTGCGGGGCATGTATGACGCCTTTGTGCCGGTGGATCTCGATGCCGACGGCGACCTCGATTTTGTCGCCACGCGCGGCAACAGCGGCCACCTGGACGGCGTGTTCTGGATCGAGCAGGTACGGTCACCGGAGCCCCGCCCTGCGTTCACGCCGGCCCGTGACGACGACAGCCGCGCCCTGCCCCTGCCACCGGACAACTGGGCTGAACTGTACCCCCGTGATTCCACGTTTGTGGCGCCCAACAAAGCGCAGTAGGCCTGAACGTATGAATCCCGGTTTACCGCTTACGATGGCAGTAACGAACGACTACCCTGGCGGAGAACGCTGACATGAAACTACTCGCGAAAATCCTGGCTGGTGTGCTTGTCCTGGCCATCCTGGCCGGCGGCGGGTTGTACCTGGCCGGCTACGGCCCGAAAATCCGCCTGGCCTGGATTGTCATGTTTCACAGCCCGCCCAAACCCTTCGTTGCTGAGGATGCTCCGCCCGCACCGGACTATGCGGATGAGGCCAACTGGGCCGCGTTACCGGAAAGGCAAGGCCTGGAAGACCGGTTACCGCAGGGCATCAGTGCCGGCGTTGTGCAGGGTGAAGCGCCGGCGGACGTGTTCTTCGTGCACCCCACCGGCTACCTCGTCGGCATCAGCTGGATTTCGCCGATGGACCCGGATTCCAAGACCGAGGAAAACACCCGCTGGATGATGACCAACCAGGCCAGCGCCTTCAACGGCTGCTGCAATGTGTACGCGCCGCGTTACCGCGAAGCCAACGTATTCGTGTATGTGCAGCGTGACCGGGAGCTGGCCGAGGCCGTACTGGACTTCGCCTACCAGGATGTGGCGCGGGCCTTCGAGCACTTCCTGGCGGAATTCAACCGCGGCCGGCCCTTCATCCTCGCCAGCCACAGCCAGGGTACGCACCACGCCATGCGGCTGTTGCGGGAACGCATCGACACCTCGCCGGAAGTGCTCCACCGCATGGTGGCGGCCTACGTGATCGGCGGACGGGTCAAGCAACAGGCCATCGACCGCATGGCGAACATTCCCCTGTGCGACAGCGCCGAACAAACCGGCTGCGCCATCCACTGGGACACCTTCAGCGAGGCCGCAATGGACCACGACCTGCCCGATTACGCTGGCGGGGCCTGCGTCAATCCGCTCTCCTGGCGCGCCAATGGTGAGCGGGCCGGCAAGGCGGAACATGCCGGCGGCGTGCTGCCGGTGGGGATTTACTACAAGGACCTGGTGGGCGAAGACAAGGCCGGGTCGATTCAGATACCACCGCTTGGCGAGCCGGTACGAAACCTCGTGGAGGCGCAGTGCCAGGGTGGGCTGCTGTTTGTCACCGACCTGGCCGGCACCGGCTTCGTGATGAGCGACCTGTTGTCACCCTACCGCTACCACAGCATTGACTATCCGCTGTTCCACCTGGATATCCGCGAAAATGCGGTGCAGCGGGTAAGGGCTTTTTTGGAGCGCTAGCTAGCGTCCGCCATCATCATCGATGCGCTCATCCAGCTTGCCGCGGTGTTCGTCCAGCGCCTCGTCATAATCCTCGGCCTGGAATTTTTTCGCCTTGTTGTAGGGTGTGAGCGGGCCGCTGATGAACGTGTCCTCGGCTTTCATGGGGGGTTCGGGTGGCGGTGGTTCGTCACGGGACCACAGGGCGTAAACGCACACCGCAATGACAACCAGTACTAACAGGAATCGCATGGCGGGCCTCCCATGGTGGTATTTGCGGGCAAGTCATGGAGCAGGGTTGAATCCGGTTCGATGCAAACGGCCGCGACTCACTGTGCTCCTTACCCAGGCAACTTTCTAGCCGCGGGTATTATCGCGCATCCGCGTCCGCTCGGCGCAGGGGATTCCGGAATCGCGACCAGCCGGCTTCGGCTCGCCCCATCCCGGCACGGAAGCTTTACGCCAGGTTCAATCCCGGATAACCCGCGGCCGCCACTGCCTCGCACTGCTCGCGGTAGACGCGCGCGCCCGCCGCGTAGATCGTGACCTGGCGCGGTTTGCCCGGTGTGTTGGCGCCATAGAACCAGGAGTTGGTCATCCTGCTGAGCACGGAGCCGGCGGCGACATCGTGGACGTGCTCGGTCCATTCCTTCTCCGCCGCGGGCGAAGGTTCAATCCGCGCTGACCCGCGGGCGCGCATGGTCTCCAGGCAACGGGCTATCCAGTTCACGTTCTGCTCGATACAGCGGCCGGCATTGCAGAGCGCTGCCGCATTGTGGGGTCCGTTGACGATCAGCAGGTTGGGAAAACCGGCCACCAGCAGGCCCAGGTAGGTTTGTGGGCCATTGCGCCACTTTTCCGCCAGCGAAACACCTTCCGCGCCGCTGAGGTCGATCCGGGTGAGCGCGCCGGTGCCGGCGTCGAAGCCGGTGGCGCAGATGATCACATCGAGCGAATGATCGGCCCCGGTCGTCCGGATGCCGGCTGGAGTGAAGCGCTCGATGGGTGTCTCCCGCAAATCCACCAGGCGGACATGGGAGCGGTTGAAGACTTCGTAGTAGCCATTCTCCAGCGGCACCCGCTTGCTGCCGAAGGGATGATCCGGCAGCAGCCGGGCGGCGATGGCGGGGTCGGTCACGCGTTCGCGGATCTTGCGCCGGACAAACTCACAGGCCATCCCGTTGACTTCCTCGTTCATCATCAGGTCGGCGAAGTTGGCGAACCAGAATGCGAAACCCGGCTGCTGCCAGAGCGCCTCGAACTTCTCCTCCCGCTCCACCTCGCTGACCGCGAGCCCCGATCGCCTGTCCGCCACGTGGATGAAGCCTCCGCTCGATCGCCGGCAGGCGGCCAGGATGTTCTTCCATTCCGCCACGAACCTGCTGCGGTCGGCGTCCGTGAGCGGCCGATTGCGCTGGGGCACGCAATAGGTGGGCGTGCGCTGAAACACGGTGAGCGCCGCCACGGAGCCCGCAACCGTCTGGATCACCTGGACGCCCGAGGCGCCCGTGCCGATCACTCCGACGCGCTGGCCGGAGAGATCCACGCCCGCTTCCGGCCAGCGGGCAGTGTGGTGAACCTGTCCCGTGAAACTTTCGATGCCCGGATAATCGGGCAGCTGCGGTTCGGTCAGTGAACCGGAAGCCGCGATCAGGAACTGGGCCGCCACCCGTTCACCGGTATCCGTCTCCACCCGCCAGCAACCGCTGCCCTCATCCCAGGCAGCGGCGTTCACCCGGGTGTTGAGCCGCACATGCGGCCGCAGCGCGAATCGGTCCGCCACATGACGAAAGTATCGGGCCAGTTCCGGCTGGGCCGCGAACAGCTCCGGCCAGGCCCAGTCGAGCAGCGGTCCGTTCGAGAAAGTGCAGCTGTAGGTGTGGATTTCCGAGTCGACCCGGGCGCCCGGATACCGGTTCCAGTGCCACACGCCTCCGACGTCGGCACCCCGTTCGTAGACCCGCACGGACATCCTCATGCCCAGGAGCCGCTCCAGCATGCAGAGACCAGACATGCCGGCGCCGATGATGACGGCATCCATCGTGCTTTCCGGCTGAGTGGCCACCGCGGTTCGAAAGGCCGGGACAGCCCGGGGCGGCCCGGGCGCTGCCTGCGCAACGGTGTTCTCGAAAAGGCGTTCCGGCCGTGGGTCCATGGCCGTGGCCCGCCAGGCGGAATTGACCGTCGCACCCGACTGTTCGATTCGGGCGGTCACGCGGTCCGCTTCATCCCCGCCAACCACACAGATGCCCGAGGTACCGTCCGGGTGCGGATAGATTTCAAAGTCTGCGCCGGACCGGGTCAGCGTCTCCAGCAAACGTTCAGGCAGGGTGTGGGCAGCCACCGCGTCCGGCAGTTCACAAGCCCACTCCACCACCACGCAAGGGCCGAGGCAGTCCTTCCGCTCAGGGCCGGCAGGCCACGGCTTCACCGGCAACACGCGTGCGCCGGAATAGCCCTGCTGGCGTAACACCAGGCGAATGGACTCGGCGTCGTTCGCCTCATAGCGGCACAGCATCCGGCGACCATCCGTCGCCAGGGCGCAGAAGGGCCAATTCACCCGGTGTATGTCCAGGCAACCATGCCGCGCCAGCCGCTTGACCTCAGCAGCATCGACGGGAACAGCCGGCGAGAGGAGGGTGAAGTATGCGGTCATCAGGGGCCAGGAATGGAGGAAGACCCTGAAACTATAGTTCACCGGGGCTGAGTTCGCTGCGCGCGGCCGGTACCGCTCGGGAAGGCCGCCCTGCCAGCGTGTCGGAATGGCCTGGCGCAACCGTGAACTGCCGGCATCGCGGCAGTTGCTCCGGCCTGGGTTCAGGCCATCGTGCCTGTCGTTTCAATGGTGGTCATGCCCATGGTGGCCGTGTGCCCATGGTGGTCTTGCCAATGGCTGGCGTCAGGATTGCCGGGCGCCAGCTGGCTGGGAATTTTCCCCCGGTAATCCCGGCAACACTTCCTGCTGGCTGGGTTCACCCGGCTGGGGCGGCGGATCGATCAGCCGGACCCGTTTGCCGCCGAGGAACACTTCCTTGAATTCGCGCCGGCTCACCGAAACGTAGCGGTCATTGCCGCCGATCTCCACCTGCGAACCTTCCTTCAGCGCGTAACCGTTCTCGTCCACCCGCACCACCATGGTGGCCTTGCGGCCGGTGTGGCAGATGGTCTTGATTTCTTCCAGCTGGTCGGCCCAGGCCAGCAGGTGCTTGCTGCCCTCAAACAGCTCACCCTGGAAATCGGTGCGCAGGCCGAAGCACAGCACCGGGATGTTGTTGCGGTCGACCACTTCGCTGAGCTGGAACACCTGGTCGCGGCTGAGGAACTGCGCCTCATCCACCAGCACGCAGTGGATGTTGCGCTGCTCCAGCTCCGCCAGGACATGGGCGTACAGGTCCGTTTCAGCGGTAAAGACAACCGCATCCGCCTCCAGCCCGATGCGCGAGGAAATCTTGCCCACGGCGTGCCGGTCATCCAGCGCCGGGGTGAATAGCAGCGGGTTCATGCCGCGTTCGCGGTAGTTGTGCGCCGACTGCAGCAGTAGCGTGGTTTTACCGGCATTCATCGCCGAGTAGTAAAAATAGAGCTTCGCCATGATGGCGCCATTTTAACGGCAGGCCGGGGGGTGTGAGTATAATTGCGCGGCAAATTAACCACGACCTTCTGGAAAACACCATGAGCCTGCAGGATGTGCCGGTCGGCAACCACATTCCCGATGACCTGAATGTCATCATCGAGATCCCGATGAACAGCCCGGCGGTGAAGTACGAGGTGGACAAGGCCTCCGGCGCCGTTTTCGTCGACCGCATCCTCAAAACCGCGATGCACTACCCGTGCAATTACGGCTATGTGCCGCATACCCTCTGTGGCGACGGCGACCCGGTGGATGTGCTGGTGGTGATGCCCTACCCGCTGCTGCCCGGCGTGGTAGTGCGTTGCCGCCCGGTGGCGCTTTTACGCATGGAAGATGAAGCCGGCGACGATGCCAAGGTGCTGGCGGTGCCGGTCGACGACATCACCGGCCTGTATCGCGATGTCAGCTCGGTGGACGATGTCGATGCGCTGCTGAAGATGCAGATCGAGCACTTCTTCTCGCACTACAAGGACCTGGAAAAGAACAAATGGGTGAAGGTCGCCGGCTGGGAGGACATCGACGCGGCCCGGCAGGAAGTGATCGACGCGGTGAACCGCTACAACAGCCATCCGGACAAACCAAATTTCTGATGGTCCCTGCCGCTGGCCTGGAAACACCAGCCGCGGAATATCTCAATCCTTTCGCCGTTCGCTGCGGAAGAACTGGTCGGCGGCGTGCCACAGGCGCCAGTGGGCGCTGTTGTGCTGCAGCCTGGCGGACAGCTGGTCGGCAAATTCCTGGATCAGCAGTTCCGCGGTGGGTGGCCGGGATGAAGGCATGAACCGCAACAGCCGCTCGCCGGTGTCGCTCACTTCCATCCAGTAGTACACGCAACGCGCGCCCCGGTCGACCAACAGTTGCGAGCCCTCGCCACTGAACTCGGTATTCACTCCCAGCACCTGTACCAGGAATGACTGCCCGGCGCGGGCCATGGGCGCATCCAGCAGGATCAGCGGCGTGCCAGGTTCCGTGAGGGCCGCTTCGAGCTTGCCGCGCGCGCCCGGCACCGTGATTTCGCGCCCTCGGCAGCTTTGCCGGATGTAGCGCACGTTCAGTTTGCTGTAGAGCCACTGGAACGGCACCAGCTTCCACAGCTCGGCTTCAATGTTGCGGTAAATGAAGCGCGGCCCCAGGCCGGCATCGCGGAACATGCGCAGCACGATGGCGGTGGGGCCGTAGTGCATGCCCAGCAGCACCAGCCCGGTTTCCGGCGCAGGAAACGGCTCAGCCTGGATGCGCCCGCTGATGCTGCCTCCCCGGCCCATCACGCACAACCACAGGTCGCGCGCTTCCATCATTTCCACCATGCGCCAATGCCGCATCCAGGTTGCCGGGTCTGGCACACCCACATAGCGTTGCGCCTGGTGCAGCGCCAGTTCCGAACGCGACTCCAGCAACCAGCCGCGCCGCGCCACCAGCCGTATCAGCGACTGCCCCCAGCGATAGGGCAGCAGCACGCATACCAACGGCAACAGGATGTAGGTGAGAAAATCACCCACCTGGCGGCCGAGGGGGAAGTGGTTGCTCATGGTGATGCCGGCCTGCGGATGACCATCAGCCAGGAAGTTGCGGGTTGGCGAGGCCTTGGCCGGACAGGCGCAGCCACTCTTCACGCTGCGCTCGCTGCAACGTGCCGCAACACTTCGCATAGGCAGCGGCGACCTCATCCGCCTGGTGTTCCAGGATGCCGGACAGCACGATGTGCGCGCCGGGCTCGAGGCGGGCCGTGAGTTGCGGCGCCAGCTGGATCAGCGGTCCGGCCAGGATATTGGCGAGGATCACATCATAGTTTCCGGCAGGCCAGTCTTCGGGCATGTAGCACGCGATCCGCCCTTTCACACCATTGCGCTGGGCGTTATCGTTGGTTGCCAGCAGCGCCTGCGGATCGTTGTCCACGCATACCACCGAAGCAGCCCCTTTGAGCGCGGCGGCGATGCCCAGCACACCGGAGCCGCAGCCAAAATCCAGCACATCGAGGCCGGCGAAATCATGGCCATCAATCCACTCCAAGCACAGCGCGGTGGTGGGGTGAGTTCCCGTGCCGAAAGCCAGGCCGGGGTCGAGCCTGAGTTGCAGTGCGGCGGGATCATCGGGGCCTTTCATCCCGGTTGGAACGATCCAGAGATGATTGCCAAACTGCATCGGCTGGAAACGGTCCATCCAGGCGCGCTCCCAGTCCTGGTCGGCCACTTCGCGCCAGCTGATGGCATCGGGGCGCCGGATCACGCCATTGCACAGCAAACCGGAAAGAATGGCCGGGCGATGCGCTTCACGTTCAAACAGCCCGCGAATATGCACCACCGGCCACAACGGCGCGGTGCCGAGGGCCGGCTCCAGCACCGGCACATCGGCCTCGTCCTCCAGTGTGATAGCCAGGGCGCCCTGCTCTTCGAGCGCCTGTTCAGCCGCTTCAGCCTCGTCGCGGTTGACGCTGAGGCTGATTTCCACCCATGCCATGGTTCTGCGCCAAAGCCGCTTGCGAACGGCTCAGCCCTTGGCCTTTTCCGCCAGGCGTTTTTCCAGGTAGTGGATATTGAAACCGCCTTCGATGATGCCCGGGTCGGTGAGCAGCCAGCGGTGCAGCGGAATGTTGGTCTTGATGCCGTTCACCACCATCTCGTCCAGCGCCACGCGCATGCGCGCCATGGCGATGGCCCGGTCGCTGCCATGCGAGATCACCTTGGCGATCATGGAGTCGTAATTGGGCGGCACCCGGTAACCGTCATAGATATGCGATTCGACGCGAATGCCCGGCCCGCCCGGCGCATGGAAGCCGCTGATGGTGCCGGGGCTGGGCATGAAGGTTTCCGGATCTTCGGCATTGATGCGGCATTCGATGGCATGGCCGCGGAACTGGATGTCCTGCTGTTTCCAGCTGAGCTTTTCACCGGCCGCCACCAGCAGCTGCTCACGCACCAGGTCCGCGCCGGTGATGCGTTCGGTCACCGGGTGCTCCACCTGGATGCGGGTGTTCATCTCGATGAAATAGAAACTGCCGCTGTCATACAGGAACTCAAAGGTTCCGGCGCCTCGGTAGCCGATGCGCTTGCAGGCTTCCACGCAGACGTTGCCGATCTCGGCCCGCTGCTTCGGCGTGATTCCGGGC
>CAYYCX010000040.1:0-33360 GCA_964470455.1 uncultured Wenzhouxiangellaceae bacterium | reverse complement strand
ATGCCCGGAACCGGCAACAAAATTCAGGGCGAATAATAATACTGCCGGCGGTAGTACTGGGGTGGCCTGCGGCTGTACTGCGCATGCAGGAACGCAACCAGGTCCGTCAACTCCGTCACCGTCATCAGGTCGCCGAAATACGGCATTGGTGATTCGTTGGGGTCCTTGTCCATCAGCACCAGCTTGGTCTTGTAGTTGGGCGAGATGATGTGATCGGGATACACCACCGCGGTAAGCAACTCACCGTAATCCTTCACCCGCAACACTTCACCCCCCAGCTTCACCACGAACGGCGGTTCAAACGGCCGCTCCGGCAACTCGACGCCTTCCACGTCGTGGCAGCGGTGACACTTGAATTCGACAAATACGTCCTGGCCCCTGGCGACATCGCCTTTGGGCAACACAAAGCCCTTGACAGGCTTTTCACCCTTGCAGGCAGGGAGCAGCAGGACCAACCCGGCCAGAACCAGAACCAGGCAGTAACGCAGTGAGGTTGGTTTCATGACAAACATCCTCCAGGGTCACTTGAATGATTCATCATCCCGCCTTTCAAGGGTGGATGCCTTGCTCTGGGTCAATTAGGGCCTGTTTACACTACTTGAATGTACGCTGTTGTGACTGAAACCGCACCCATCAAGGCGCGAGAAGCGAAGTTTGGTGACTCCAAATGAGCGCCGAGCAACGCAGAGGGGTGCGGTTTCAGCCGCAACCCGAAGGGACGGGGCCATTTTTCCATCTGGCAGCGTTGTCGCTCGTTCATGTAGCGGTGCTACACCTCACTCGCTCCGCCTTGCCAGCCGAAAAAATGGCCGCCGGCAGCGATTATTCAAACAGTGTGAACAGGCCCTAATGACCACATCGTGAATCCGCGCCGTCTCGCAGACCGGCCGTCCCGCAACCCAAAGGCCGCGCCTGTGCGATGAACCTGTGCTGCCGGACTGTGTTGACCCACTGTGCTGCCGGACTGTATTGAAGGACTGTGCTGACGGCCAGCGCCACTGATATGTTTCCGCAATAGGCCTTTGCTATGCTTACCGGCAAATCACCAGCCGCTGACCGGGAAAAAATCCATGGCCACAACTGCTCCTTCCCTGATGAAACGTCTCGCCCCTGTGGCACTGTTACCGATCCTGCTGGCAGCCCTGCTCACCGCGCCTTCGGCGTTTGCGCAGAGAACCGCCAAGCCGGTGCTGCACGGCAAGCACTGGGTAGCGGTAACCGGCAAGCCGCTGGCCGCCACCGCCGGAGCCATGATGTTCGCCCAGGGCGGCAACGCCATCGACGCCGCCTGCGCCATGCTCGGCGCCACCTCCACCATGTGGGATACGCTGGGCTGGGGCGGTGAAACGCAGGCGCTGATCTACAACCCGCACACCGGTGAGGTCAAGGGCATCAACGCGCTGGGCGTGGCGCCCACCGGCGCAACCCCCGAGTTCTTCAAGCAGCAGGGCATGTTGTACCCGCCCGAATACGGGCCGTTGTCGGCCGTTACTCCGGGTACGCCCGGCGGACTGATGGTGATGCTGGCCGAATACGGCAAACTCAGCCTGGCCCAGGTGCTGGCGCCCTCCATCCAGATGGCGCAGGGTTATCCGATCGAGGCCGTACAGGCCGACAACATCGAAAACCGCCGCGAAATCCTCAGCCAGTGGCCGGATTCCAAACGGGTGTTCCTGCCGCACCTGGATGAAGACAATCCGGAACAGCGCGCCGCGCCGGTGGGCGGAGAGCTGTTCAGCCAGCCCGACCTGGCTGCCACGCTGCAGAAACTGGTGGACGCCGAAGCCGAGGCACTGGCCAACGGCCGCACGCGCAAGGAGGCCATTTATGCCGCCTACAACCGTTTCTACCGTGGTGACATCGCGGCAGAAATCGTCAGCAGCACCCAACAACAGGGCGGCCTGTTCACGCTGGAAGACCTGGCCAACTGGCAGGTGAAGATCGAGCAACCGGTAACCACGCATTACAAGGGCATCGATGTCTACAAGCTCACCACCTGGACTCAAGGGCCGGCCATGCTGCAGGCGCTGAACATCCTGGAGGAGATCGATCTCAAGGCGATGGGCTATAACAGCACCCGCTACATCCACACGCTCTACCAGACCATGAACCTGGCTTTTGCGGATCGCGATTTTTATTACGGTGATCCGGATTTTCCGCCCGAATCGCCAATTGCAGGCCTGCTCTCCAAGAAATATGCCGCGTTGCGTCGCACCCAGATCAACTGGAACGGCAACGACCCGGATGTAAAACCTGGCAATCCCTATGCGTTCCAGAAAGGCAAGAACCCCTTCCTCGACCTGCTGGAAAACTGGAGCACGGTTCCGCCTGCCGCCGAAGCGGAGGGCGTGGATGGCTTTCAACAGGCGGGCGTATTCAGCCGCGATAAGGCTTTCACCGCCGGAACCACGTCCATCCAGGCAGCTGATGCGGAAGGTTGGGTGATTTCGGTGACGCCCAGCGGCGGCTGGATTCCAGCCTTCATCGCCGGTAATTCCGGCATCGGCCTGAGCCAGCGCATGCAGAGCTTCGTGCTGGATGCGGCGCTGAACCCCTACAACGTGGTGGAACCCGGCAAACGGCCACGCGTGACATTAACCCCCAGCCTGGCCATGCAGAACGGCAAGCCGCTGATCGCCTTCTCGGTGCAGGGCGGCGACACGCAGGACCAGAACCTGCTGCAGTTTTTCCTCAACATGGTCGAGTGGGGCATGAACGTGCAACAGGCGGTCGAAGCCCGCAACATCACCAGCTACCAGATGCAGAGTTCCTTTGGCGCCCACGTATCGGAACCCGGGCGGCTGGAAGTATCAGCCAGCCTGCCCGAATTTACCCGAAAGGAACTGGAGCGCATGGGCTACAAGGTGGAAGTGGTGGATCGCACCTACAGTCCCATCACGGCCATCTGGTTTGACGCCGAGCACGGCACCATGTGGGGCGGCGCCAGCGACTACGGTGACGATTACGGCATCGCCTGGTAAGTGAGGGGTCAGAGTGAAGGGACAGGGTGAAGCTTCCATGACACGACCGGTCCGCAACTTTTGCTCTGTCCCTTTACCCTGACCCCGGCATTCCCCCGGCACACCGATGTCCGCGCGAAAGCCCACCCGAAAGCCGCATTCCAGGTCACGCAAAACCAATGACCCGGACCCGGCCAACGGCCCTTCTCCTAAACAGGCCAGGAACCTGGGCAACGGCCTGGCTTACGGCCTGATCATCGCCGTTACCCTGGTCGCGTTTGCCAACGCCTGGCCCGACAACCTGGTGTTTGATGACCGGGTGTTCGCCGACTACACCCGTTTCTCCGGCCTCGGGCCGGGTGACCTGTTGCGCTTTTTTACCGAAGACCTGTGGGCCGCCAGCGGCGAGAGGTCCAGCCTCTACCGGCCCCTGTTGCTGCTGCTGGTAGCCGGCGAATCCGCTCTGTTCAAGGACTGGATGGCGGGCTACCACCTGGTCAACATCGGCCTCCACGTTCTGGCAACACTGCTGGTTTTCGGATTTGTCCGCCGCCTGTTGCAGCGCTGCGGCCACGCGGAGGGAGAGGCCATCAGGCTGGCGTTGCTGGCGGCGCTGGTATTCGGAGTGCACCCGATTCACGCCGAGGTGGTGAACTCGGTGTTCAACGGCTCCGAGATTCTCGTCACCATCGGCGTGATGGGCGGGTTGTCGTGGTTCCTCGATCGGCTTGACGAGCGCCCCGTGCAGGCATGGTTCGGATTGAACCTGGCCTTCCTGCTGGTTCTGCTTTGCCGCGAAAGCGGGGCCTCCATGCCGCTTCTGGTCGTTGCCACGCTGTGGCTGACCCGCCCTGATCCCTGGCTGCAGCGCCTGCGCACCTGCATTCCGGTGCTGTCCATGCTGGTACCGCTGGGTATTTACCTGGCCCTGCGTTCGCAGGCCCTGGGCGGTGCGGCAGCGGCGCCGGAAACCGCCGCGACTCCGGTGCTGGCCGAATACGGCCTTGATTTTGGGCTGGCCAAACTGGGCCCGGCCATCGTGTTGTGGTTCGAATCCCTGAAACACCTGGTATGGCCACATCCGCTGCAGATTTACTACGACCCGACGCAAATCCCCGTGTGGCTCACCCTGGCAGTGCAACTGGTGATCCTGGCCGGCGCCTTTTTCGCCTGGTGGCGCCAACAACCGGTGTTCCTGGCCGGACTGTTGTTTTTCTATGCAGCCATACTCCCTTCCAGCCGCATCATCAGCGAGCCGGGTGTATATGCAATGGTCTCAGACCGGATCCTGTACCTGCCTTCGGTTGGGTTTGTGATCATGCTGGCCTTTGGACTGCGAGCGCTGGCGCGCAAGCTGGACTTCAGGATGGCGGCGGCTGCCACGCTGGCCATCATGATGGCGATGGTGCCGCTCACCTGGGCGCGCAATGCGGATTGGGCCGACGACGTCAACCTGTTTGAAACGGATTACCGCAAGCTCACCGTCAAGGATCCCATCCTCAATACGCTGCTCGCAGCCCACCTGCGCGAGAACAACCCGAAGCGTGCCGGCGAAATCTGCGATGAAAACCGGCAGCTGATCCGCGAGGGCCACTCTTCAGCAACCCATTGCG
Organism: uncultured Wenzhouxiangellaceae bacterium; assembly: GCA_964470455.1. Lineage (GTDB taxonomy): Bacteria > Pseudomonadota > Gammaproteobacteria > Xanthomonadales > SZUA-36 > JAWXBM01. The sequence continues at coordinate 28,787 of CAYYCX010000040.1, read as the reverse complement.
GCGCCGCCTATGGCCTGCTGGGACGATTTGACGATGCCGAACAGGCTTACCTGGCCGTCAACACCCCATTGGTGCGCGGGTTCGCCAACTTGAACCTGGGCCTGATGTATTTGCACCTGGGCCGCGAGGCCGAGGCCAAAGAGCGCTTCGAGCTGGCGATTGCGGCCGAGCCCATGCCGTTCATGAAGCTCTACTTTCGTGCTGTGGCCTTGATCCAGATGTACCCGCGGAATCGTGACCGCCTGCTGGAGGCGCAAGCGCTGCTGCAACAGGCGCTGGAGCTGCAGCCACAGCATGTCGAATCGCGCCTGGAACTCGATTCGCTCAACCGCAGGCTGGACGGACTAAACTGAACGTGGCACCGCGCGTTCGCTGAAGGCCAGTGTGCGGTCTTCCCCGATCTCGTGGTATTCAGCGTCCTGGTTCACCCGCCAGACATCCCAGCGCCGCTCGCCGGCCAGGATATTCTCGGCTGTGAGCAGGGCGGTCATCATGGCGTGATCCTGGTTGTTGTACTTGTGCATGCCGTTGCGCCCCACCAGGTGCAATTCCGGCATATGCTTCTCCAGCCAGCTGCGGAACAGGGCAACGCGCTCCTCATAACTGTCGTCGTAAACCGGGTAAGCCTTGGGCTGCCGGATTACGGTGCCGTCAATTACATGCCCGGGGGTCACCAGGCCAAGCTGGATCAGCTCCTCATCCGCCAGCCGCACCAGGTCTTCATCCCTGGCTTCCCACAGGCCATCGCCCTTGAAGCAGAAATACTCCAGGCCCAGGCAGTTGAGGTCGGGATCCGGCACCAGGTGCGGAGACCAGGATTTGAAATTCTGGATACGCCCGACGCGCACCATGGAATCATGGATGTAAATCCAGTTGTCATCGAAGCAATCGATGTCCTTGATGATCAGCGCCACGGTGACGAAGTCACGGTAATGCAGGGCGCGGGCCGCCGTCAGCACCGGCTCGGGCAGGCGTGGCTCAAGGTACTCCGCCAGTTCCGATATGGCCGCCGAGGAAATCACATGGTCGGCATGAAACTCGTGCTGCCCGCCTTCGGGGTCTTTCGCATGCACCGTCCATTCACCGGTTCCGGCATCGCGCACCAAGCGGTTCACTTCCATGCCCAGCCGCACTTCACCGCCGGCGCTTCGCACTTTTTCGGCGGCTGTTTCCCACATCTGGCCGGGGCCCAGCCGCGGGTAGCGGAACTGTTCCACCAGGGTTTTCGGCGTATTGCCCTTGCGCCTCATCCAGGCCGGAATGAGCGCGTTCCGCACCGCGCCGCCCAGCGACAATCCCTTGATGCGCTGTGCCGCCCAGTCCGCGGAAATTTCCTTGCACTTCATGCCCCAGACTTTTTCCGTGTAGGACCTGAAGAAAATATTGAACAGGCGACGCCCGAACTGGTTGGACACCCAGTCTTCAAACGTTTTCGGGTTGCGTATGGGAAACAGCCGTACCCGAAGGTAGGAAAGCATGCAATGGGCGGACTCCAAAAACCCCAGCTTGGACAGCGCATCAAATGCCCGCAATGGATAATCGAACAACTTGCCCTGGTAGAAGATGCGCGACTTGCGCGGGCGCTTGATCAGCTGGTCGCCGAGGATCTCATCCCACAGGGCTTCGATCTCCTGCGACCGGGAAAAAAACCGGTGGCCACCAACATCGAAGCGAAAGCCTTTGTAGGTCTCGGTGCGCGAGATGCCGCCCACATGCACCGGGTCGCGCTCCAGCAGCGTGACCTTCGCGCCGGCCGCGGTGAGTTTGTAGGCCGCGGTCAGGCCGGCCGGCCCCGCTCCTATGCAGATGACGCGGGGTAACCCGTGTGGCTGCTTGGCTGGTTTGGCTGGCGAATCAGGCAAAATCGGGTCCTTTCATGTCAATCATCCGTTCATACGGCCCGGCGAAATGCAGGGTTGCCCGGCGCGAATCGTCCCTGTTGTCACCCAGCCCGGCCTTCTCGCAATTGGTTTTTGAGTTGCGTATCATCGCCGCAAGCGTTAACCGACGCGGAAACGCCCCTGAACGAGCATCAGCCCATGGATCCCCAGGCTTCCGTCCTTATCCTCACGCCCATCAAGAATGCCGTGGCATGCCTGGAGGATTATTTTGCCGGCCTGTGCCAACTGGATTATCCACCGGAACTCCTTTCCCTGGGCCTGCTGGAAAGCGACAGCAGCGACGGCAGCTTTGAGAAATTCCGGGCCGGTTTGAAACAGCATGCCAGTCATTTTGCTTCCACCGGCATCTGGAAAAAGGACTTTCATTTCACCATTCCACCGGGCAAGGAGCGCTGGGACCGAAGCATACAGAAAAACCGCCGCTGCGTGCTGGCCAAAAGCCGGAATTTCCTGCTGTTCAAGGCATTGCGGGATCACGACTGGGTGCTGTGGCTGGATGTCGATATCATCGAATACCCGCCCGACCTGCTGCAGCGCCTGCTGGCCACCGGCAAGGACATCGTACAGCCGCACTGTGTCAAGGAGTACGGCGGGCCCACCTTTGACTGCAATGCCTGGCGGGACCACGGCCGGCTGCACATGGATGATTTGCGCGCCGAAGGCGATCTGGTGGAACTGGACACCGTGGGCGGCACCGTGCTGCTGGTTCGCGCCGACATACACCGTGAAGGCCTGGTTTTTCCCACTTTTTTCCTGGGCCGGCCCATCGACCGCGTTCGCCGCGACAACCTCTGCCACTCGCGGTGGGATGTGCTGCGCGCCTGGCGCGGCGACTACCGCGGGGAGATTGAAACCGAGGGCCTGGGCATCATGGCGCACGAGATGGGCTACCGTTGCCACGGCATGCCGAATTTCGAGGTCCGGCATCGTGATGCCTGAACTGATACCTGAACTGATGCCTGAACTGATGCCTGCATTAATAACTGAACATCAGGGCTGGAACGCGCTGCATCGGGTTCCGGAACACAGGTGAAGATCCTGTTCATCACCTTCGGCCTGCCGGTTCCGCCGAGCAGCGGCGCCCGGATCCGTGACTTCAACCTGATTTCACGCGTGGCGGAACAACACGAAGTTTCGGTGCTGTCGCTGCTGGAGTTCCCGGAAGAGCGGGAACACCTGCAATCGATGCGCGCGTATTGCCGGCAGGTCGATGGCGTGGTGGCGGATCGAGGCTGGCTCGGGAATGCCGCAATGGCCGTGCGTGGCCTGCTGGCCGGACGGCCACTGGCCACCGCGCCGTTTTACTATCCCGCCCTGGCGGAGAAAATCCGGCAGCTCAGCCATGAAACGGCTTTCGATATCGTGCAGATCGAGCACTCCTTCCTGGCGCCGTATCGGGCCAACCTGGCGCGCGAGTTCAGCGGCGCCTGTGTGCTTTCGCTGCACAACATCGGCGTGCAGCAATACCGCAGCATGCTGGACATGAGCCGCGGTGCCGGACGCATCCCTGCCGCCATCAAGTGGCTGACCCTGCGCGGTTGGGAGGCACGGGCGGCCAGGCAATCTGACCTGTCCATCGTGGTCTCCGAAGAAGACCGCGCGCGGCTCGAAGGTCTCATCCGGCAGGTGGATCCCTATGGCGCCGAAGGTTTCTTTGAGAAAACCTGCGTGATCGAAAACGGCGTGGACTGCGAGCGGCTCCAGCCGCTACCCGAACCTGATGGGCCTGAAGCTGGAAATACTGCGGCCACGGCCGGCGGCGAACTGGTGTTTGTGGGCACCATGGGTTATCTGCCCAACCGCGACGCCATGGAATATTTTTGCAGCGAAGTGTTGCCATTGGTTCGCCGTGAACGTCCCGATTGCCGCCTCACCATTGTCGGCTCGGGTGGGCAGCGCTTCCTGTCGCACCTGGCCGAACCTGGCCGGGTGGAAATCACCGACCGCGTGGACGACGTGACTCCCTGGTACCAGCGCGCCCACCTGGCGATTGCGCCGCTACGCAGCGGCGGCGGCTCGCGCCTGAAAATACTGGAGGCCATGGCCTCGGGACGGCCCGTGGTTTCCACCCGCCTGGGCTGCGAGGGCCTGGCGCTGGAATCGGGCAAGGACCTGTTCATGGCCGACCGGCCTGAAGAATTTGCGCAGCGGATCAACGAACTGCTGGCCAATCCGGGGCTTTGGCGCCAGATGGCGGATCACGCGCGGCAAACGGTTGCGAATCGGTATGACTGGTCCCTGGTGGCGAACAAGCTGTTGTCCGCCTATGCGCTGCTCCGGCCCGGAGCGGAAACACCCGCGGCCTCGCCACTGCGCCGGGACTGGTCTCAAGAACCCACAACACCCTGCCTGTCGGTGATCGTCCCGGTTTACAACGCCATCAGTTCGCTGGACCGATGCCTGGACGCCCTGGAGCGGTCACGATTGAAGGATTTCGAAGTCATCGTCGTCGATGACGGCTCCACCGACGGCAGCGACCAGGTCGGAAAGCGGCGCTGTGCCAATTTCCTGCGGCTGGAGAAAAATTCCGGCCAGGGCGCGGCGCGCAACCGCGGGGCTGCCCTGGCGCATTCTGAACTGCTGTTTTTTCTCGATTCCGATGTGCTGGTGGAACCCGACACGCTGGACGGCATCCTGAATGTATTCGCCGGCGAGCCCGAAGCCGCAGCCATGTTTTGTTCTTACCAGAGCGACACGCTGCCGAAAAACTTCGCCTCGCAGTACAAAAACCTGCTGCACCACTGGACGCACCAGGTTTCCAGGCGCGAAGCCACGACGTTCTGCGGCGGCTTTGGTGCCATTCGCAGGAAAGTCTTTTCGCAGTTGGGCGGCTTTGATGAGGCTTACCGGGCGATGGAGGACGTGGAGCTGGGCTATCGACTTCACCAGGCGGGCCATCGCATCGTGCTGAGCCCCGAAATCCAGCTCACGCACACCAAGCTCTACTCCCTTGCCGGGCTGGTGCGGGCGGATGTGTTCCAGCGGGCCGTTCCCTGGACCCGCATCATGCTGCAACGGCGCATTTTCCAGCGTGACCTGAACCTGCGCGGCAACAACCAGGCCAGCCTGGTGGTGGTGTTGCTCATGTTGTTTGCGCCGGTTTTGACTGGCTACTTGTTTCCGGGCCTGGCAGCCACCGAAGCCACGCTGCTGGTGGTGTTCATACTGCTCAACCGGCGGTTCCTGTCGTTCCTGTGGCGGGCCCGCGGCGCGGGGTTTGCGCTGCGCTCCGTGCCCATGCTGTGGCTGCAGTATTTCTACAGCGGCATCGGGCTGTTGCTGGGACTTCTCGGCTTCGTGGGTGATGCGATATTCCGAAACCATTCTTCCCGCGCTGCGGAGAGCAAATGACAGCCATCGGCAACCAAACTGCACGGGGCAAGCTGCTGTTCTGTTCCGTGAACCTGAATCCGCCTGGAGGCGGCCAGTGCGTCGGCGCCTGGGCCCTGCAGGCCCTGCAGCAGGATTGGGATGTCACCATCCTGTGCTCGCAACGCCCGGATTTCCAGGCCCTGAACCGACATTTTGGCACCAGCCTTCGAGCGGACGATTTCCGCTTTGTGCAACTGCCCTGGTTGCTGCGCAACATCAACCGCGTGGACCCGGATCCGAACAGTTTCCAGCCCGCTGCCTGGCTGATGCGCAAGGCCCGCCAGCTGGGTGGTGATTTTGATGTATCCATCGCTGTCGACAACGAAATGGACCTGGGCCGGCCAGGCATCCAGTATGTGCACTATCCCTACCTGGCAAGCCACCGCGAGCGGGTCGATGCCATACGGCAACTGACACCCCTGCAGCGCCTGGGCGCATTACTGAAGTGGAAGTACCGGCCGTGGATGTTCATTTCGGGAATCCGCTTCGACCGGGTGACCAGTAACCTGACGCTGGTCAATTCCGAGTGGAGCGCCGGGTTGGTACGGGACCTCTACAAGCTGCAACCACCAGTGCTGTATCCGCCGGTACTGTGGTCCACGCCACCCGTTCCCTGGGAGCAACGCCAGGATGCGTTTGTCTCGCTGGGCCGCATCGAGCCCGGCAAACGCCAGGTTGAAGCCATCGACATCATCGAGCGGGTGCGCCAGCGCGGGCACGAAGTGAGGCTGGAAATCATCGGCGATATTTCCGACCCACAATATGCGAACGTGTTGCGCGGGCGGGCGCAGCGGGCAGGCCCGTGGGTGCAGTTGCGTCACGGCATTCCCCGCGATGAATTGGAGCAACGCGTGGGCCGGTGCCGTTACGGCCTGCACACCATGCTGGATGAGCATTTCGGCATTGCCGTGGCGGAACTGGTGCGCGCCGGTTGCGTGGTTTTTGTTCCGGGCGGTGGTGGCCAGGTTGAGATCATCGGCCGCGAACCCGGGCTGATGTACGACTCCGATGACCAGGCCGTCGAGCGCATTTGCAGCGTGCTGGAAAGCCCTGACCTGCAAACCTCTTTGCAGCAACGGCTGGCGGCGCGCAGCCTCTACTTCACCGAACAGGAGTTCATGCGGCAGCTGCGCGACATTGTTCAATCCTGGGTGGCCAACCGGCGTTCACAAATCGCGTCATGAAGCCAGACATGAGTAATGCCGCCGCGAACAGCGAATGCCTGCTGAGCATTCTCATCCCGACGATGGAATCCCGCCTGCCCCTTTTTACCCGCTTGCGTGAGGAACTGGAGCGCCAGATTGCCCGGCCCGGAGCGGGGACTGCGGTGGAAATTCTCGCCCTGGGCGATGACGGCACCGAGGCGGTGGGCGCCAAGCGCAACCGGTTGATGGACATGGCCCGAGGACGTTTCCTGGTGTTTGTCGATGACGATGACCGCATCAGCGCCGATTATGTGCGCCTGATCCTGGAGGCCATTCGTGAGAATCCTGCTGCCGACTGCGTTACGTTTCCGGGCGAAATCACGTTCAACGGCCGCCAACCGCGCAAGCTGGTGCATTCGATCCGCTACACCGACTGGTACGAGTTGCGGGGAGAGTACGTCCGCCCACCCTGCCACATCACGCCGATCCGCAGCGACATTGCCCGTCGTTACCGCTTCGCCGAGGTGGATTACTCCGAAGACGTGGACTGGGCCATGCGCATCAGCCGCGACGGCGCTTTGCGGCAGGAAGCGATGATCGATGCGGTGCTGTATCACTACGACTCACGCCGGCGCTATGCCTGGCAATGGCTGCTGGACAAAACCCAGCCGGTCCGTCACGCTCTGGGCCTTCGCAGCGTAAACCGGCTGTCGGCGTTACGAAGGTTGCGCACGCCCTCCGGACCTCCAGGCTCATGAAATTCGATACCCAAAACCTGCCGGTCAGACGCATCGAGCCGCATTCCGGCTGGATGCCGCTGAACCTGCGTGAAGTTTATGAATACCGCCGCCTGCTGGCGATTTTCGTCTGGCGGGATGTGAAGGCGCGTTACAAGCAGACCATGGCCGGCATCACCTGGGTGATCATCCAGCCGGTGCTGTCCATGCTGGTATTCAGCGTATTTTTCGGGCAATGGTTGAAGGTTTCGTCGGGCGATATTCCCTACCCGGTGTTCGCATTCGCCGCGCTGATTCCGTGGACCTACTTCGTGCATGCCCTGACCGTGGCCAGCAACAGCGTGGTGGGGCAACAGTCGGTTATCTCCAAAACCTATTTCCCGCGGTTGCTGCTGCCCATGGCGGCGGTACTGGGCGGCCTGGTTGATCTCCTCACCTCCATGCTGGTGCTGGTGCCACTGATGCTGTACTACGGCCTGGTTCCGGGGTGGCAGATTCTGGCACTGCCGTTGCTGGTGCTGCTGGCGGCATTGACGGCGCTCGGCGTGGGGCTGTGGCTGGCGGCCATCAACGTGCGCTTCCGTGACGTGAACCATGCCATGCCGTTCATCACCCAGCTGTGGCTGTTCGCCACCCCGGTGGCGTACCCGATTACCGTGGTGCCGGACGCCCTGCGAACGATCTACGAGCTCAACCCCATGGTGGCCGTGGTCGAGGGATTCCGTTGGGCGCTGACGGGCAGCAGCGATCTTTCCTTGCGCATGTTGCTGGTTTCCGGAGGCTTCGCCCTGGTGATGCTGGTGTCCGGCCTGTACTGGTTCAGGCGCGAAGAAATCCGCTTTTCGGATGTGGTCTGAAGCATGAGTGACTACGCCATCGAAGTGAGCCATCTGGGCAAGCGCTTTGTGCTGGGCCAGCGCGGCCTCAGCCGTGGCCTGCACCAGGCATATGAAGAAGGCCTGCAACGGGCGGTGGCCTGGCTGAAAGGCGGCCAGCGGCAGGAAGATGATTCCGGGAAAGTGCTGTGGGCACTGCGTGACGTGAACCTGAAAATCCGCCATGGTGAAATCGTCGGCCTGGTCGGGCACAACGGCGCCGGAAAGTCGGTGTTGCTGAAGATCCTGTCGCGCATTACTTCGCCTACCGAGGGTTATGCGCTGGTGGCAGGCAAGGTAGGGTCGATGCTGGAAGTCGGCGCCGGATTCCATCCCGAATTCACCGGCCGTGAGAACCTGTTCCTGGCAGGCGCCATACTGGGCATGGAGCCAGCGGAGATTCGCGCCAAGTTTGATGACATCGTGGCTTTCGCCGAAGTCGAGGGCATGCTGGATACGCCGGTCAAGCGCTACTCCAGCGGCATGTATGTTCGGCTGGCGTTCAGTGTTGCCGCCCACCTGGATGCCAACATCATGCTGTTCGATGAAGTGATTGCGGTTGGGGATGTGAACTTTCGCGAGAAATGCCTGCAGCGCATCAAGGAAATGTCCGATGAAGGCCGCACGGTGATCTTCGTCAGCCATAACCTCGAAACCCTGCGGGAGCTCTGCCCACGCACCATTGTGATGAACCACGGGCACATCCAGCATGACGGCCCGACGGCGGAAATTCTGGAAAACTACGAGCACCCGGCCTGAAGTGACGGCCATGAGCCCAAATCCGGACCCCGTCACTATCGATGCGGTTTACACCTGGGTGGATTCAGGCGCAGCGCTGTTCCGGCGCACTTTTGAACAGGCTCGAAGATTGCATCCGGCTCACGTGGCGAGCGATGCCCTGCAGCCGTTCCGCTTTCAGCAGAATGATGAGTTACGCTATTCACTGCGTTCGCTGGAACAGTTTGCGCCCTGGATCAACAACGTTTTTCTGGTCACCAATGGCCAGCACCCTCCCTGGCTGAATCGTGACTGCCCACGGCTGCGGCTGGTCAGTCATGAGGAAATATTCACGCGAAGGGAAAACCTTCCCACATTCAACTCCAATGCCATCGAGATGTGCCTGCACCGGATACCCGGCGTTTCGCGTAAATTCCTCTATTTCAATGACGACCTGTTCCTGGGACGGGCTTGCCAGCCGTCCGACTTTACCAGCGCCGGGGCCGACACCAGCTATTTTGAGAAAATCGACCTGCCCGATCAGCTGGACCTCGAAAGCACCAGTGACCAGGCGTGCTACAACACCTTGCGTGAAATTGAAGCACTGATGCCCGGCGTTACATTGACTCACATGCCCGGGCATATGCCCCAGGTTTATGACCGTGAACGCCTGGTCGAACTGGAAGCGCGTTTTCCCGATGCATTCGCGCGCACGGAATCCAACCGCTTCCGCTCACCGGACGATTTCGTCCTGCGCATTGCCTATGCAGCGCTCGCTTTGAAAGAAGGCAACCGCAGCCGCTTGCTGCGCTCGGGCAAAGGCGATTACTCCCTGGTCAGGCTCAAGCCCAACCTGCTGAACTGCCTGCGTGACTTTCGAACCGTGCAGCAAAATCGTCCGGCATTTTTCTGCATCAACGACGAGTTGCCTCTCGGCTGGCGATCGCAGCCGGCGCGGCGATTGATGCAGGGCTTCCTGCGGTTCTATTTTCCCCGGCCTTCGGTATTTGAGGTCAGCTGATTTGAACTCCCCGACCGACACCAACCCGCAAAGCCGGACGCGAAGCGATTTCTGGAATGAGCGAATCAGCCGCAACCCCGATGAGCAGGGGGTTGGCTGCGCCAACGTGGGCCTGGCGTACAACCGCTGGCTGTACCGCGTACGGGGGCATCGTTTTGACCGGCTGATTCCCGGTCTTGGCGTTAATGTCAGGACAGCGCGGGTGCTCGATATCGGCTCCGGCACGGGTTTCTATATCAACAAGTGGCAGCAAGCCGGAGCAAAGCATGTAGAGGGGCTGGACTTCAGTCCCACCGCCATAGACCTGTTACGACGCCGCTACCCCGGCACCGTTTTTCACCTGGCCGATTTCACGCAGCGGATGCCGGCGGGCCTGAGCGGACTGTTTGATGTCATCTCGGCGTTTGACGTGATGTTCCACCAGGTCGATGATGCAGACTACCTCGCGGCTTTGAAGAACTTTGCGCAGCTGCTGAAAGCGGACGGCTGCCTGCTGTTCTCGGAAAATTTCGTGCACCGGGAAAGGCCGCGCAATGGCGACTATCACTACAGCCGCACGCTGCGGCAGATTGAATCACTGTTGCAGCAGGCAGGCTTTCGGCTGGAATCCCGCCGGCCCATGTTTGTCCTGATGAATGCGCCCGACGATGCTCGAGGCCGGCTGGCTCCTGCCTGGTGGCGCATGGTGCGCAGGGTGTTGCGCCAGGGAGAATGGGCCGGGTGGCTGGCCGGTGCATGCCTGTATCCGCTGGAGCGGGTCCTGACTTCGCTGAAACGGGAAAGCCCGACCACCGAAATTGCCGTATGCCGCCTGCACCACCCGGAGCCGCGTCGATGATCATCGCCAGCCACCGGCGCAGCGGCACGCACCTGCTGATCGAATCCCTGCGGCGAAGTTTCGGCAAGGACCTGATGTTGCTGAAAACCCATGGCCTGGCAGATGAAGTGCTTGGCCACCGGGCTCGAATGGAAATCGGCACCAGACGCGTCCTGTCACTGGTGGATCACTACGAAGACCAGCCCATGCTGTACATCGTCCGCGACCCCAGGGACACCCTGACTTCAAACTTCCACTGGTGGCAAACTTCCGGTGAGAGCAGATGCGGCGGTATCGCCGCGGGCTTCAGGGATGTGACGCCGCACCAGTGGATCACCGGCCGGGTTCGGGTGGACCGGGTAACCGGCAATGACCCAGGCTGTGGCGTGTCACAGGCGCATATCGATGAAGGGATGTTTTCCGACCCGGTGGGCTTTTGGAAGAAACACGTAACCAGTTACCTGGATGAAGGCGTGGCCATGGTGCGCTACGAAGACCTCTCGCGGCATCCTGCACGAACCCTCCGCCGGATTGGCGATCACTTCAGCTGGAAACGGCCCTGGTGGCCGCGCAAGCCATTCAGACTGGTTGGCCATGAGCCGCGCAGGGGCGTCATTGGTGATCACCGCAACCTGCTTGAGCCCGATACCGTGATTGCCATTGAGGAACGGGCAGGGCCATTGATGCAACGGCTCGGTTACCTGCCCGGAACCAGCCCGGATGCTGAAACCAGCATCCTGCGGTGAGCGACTGTGCTGGTTCTTCTTTATAACCGGATGTTCCGCCAGCCTCCCCGGTTTCACCTGTCCAGGTTGCCGCCGGACATCGAGTTCACCGAGGACAGGCGCCGCCTGAAGCAGGCGGACGTGGTGATATTCCACCTGCCCTCGCTGCGCCGCCTGTTGATGCCGCCCAAGCCCGCAGGGCAGCGTTGGGTGGCCTGGTACATGGAATGCGAACAACACTACTGGCGCATGCGCAGCAGGAGATTCATGTGCCAGTTCGACCTCAAGCTGAGCTATCGCCAGGACGCGGACATCATGGTGAGCTACATTCCGCCTGAGATTCGGGAGCAGCGCCCCGGGCCCTTGCCGGCAGTGAACCATCAGCACCTGATGTGCTCATTCATCAGCGGCCGTGTGGACCGCAGCGGGCGCCTTGGCTACCTGAAGGCTTTGTCCCGGCATATCGAAGTGCACCAGTACGGCAAGCGCGGCAACCGGTTCCTTGCCGATGACCGGGGCCGCGAAACCAAAATGCGAACGCTCTCCAGGTACCGGTTCAATTTCGCCTTTGAAAACGCCATTGCCACCGACTATGTCACCGAGAAATTTTACGAGCCGCTCCTGGCCGGTTCGGTGCCGGTGTACCTGGGCGCGCCCAACATCGCGGAGTTCGCTCCGGTGGAAGGTTGCTATATCAACGCCGCTGATTTTGCCGGCCCAAAGGAACTGGCGGAGTACCTGTTGCAGTTGAGCCGGGATGAGGCAGCCTATGCCCGCTACCTGAACTGGCGGGAACGGCCGTATACCGAGCCGTTCAAGGCATTATGCGCAAAAATCAGCTACCCGGGGCTGGCGAAACTTTGCGAACTCATGTCTGCCACATCCATGCCGAATCGCTGAACCCTGGCAACTTTCGGCCGGTCAGGAAACCAGCACATCGGCATCCTGCGGATTCTTTTCAAACGTGTCGACAACAAACGGGCAGACCGCAATGACCTGGCGCTGGTTCTGGCGGGCAAAATCCACCATGGCGAAATACAGCTGGTGCGCCAGGCCGCGGCGGCGATAGGCCTCGTCGACGAAGGTGTGATCGACCTTGATCACTCCATCGCTGGGTCGGGTGTAGGTCATCCTGGCGTAATCGCCGATGCGGAATACACCTCGCGACCGGCTTTCGCGATGGACCACTGACTCCTGGTCTTTGGACTGACTCATGAAGCTTGCTCCAGTGAATGTATCCCATTGGGGCGAAAATCCTCAGGCGGAGCGCGGAACACCCGATCATCGGCGTAAAACGCCTCATCCTGCGGACCGGACGGCCACCAACCCGGAATGCCCATCAGTGGCAACGGCAACAGGTCGGCGCTGGTATTCAGCAGCTTTGCCTCGCCAATCTGTTGAGCCAGGAACCGGTCGATCAGCCCGGCCTGCGCATCATCATCCTGTTGCAGGAATGTCGCCTCGCAGCGAAAAACCAGCACCTGCGCCGTTATCGCCTTGTAAGGCTGCAGAAACTTTTCCAGCAGCGCATGTCCGGGCACAAAGACCCTGATATGAGTTTGCCAGGAAGAACGGTGTTCACCAAAAAGCTGTTGCCAGTTGCGTTCTGCCAGCGCTTCCAATGCAGGTTGGTGGCTGCCCACCACCATAACACCGCATTCATCAAACAGCGTCAGGGCGTCACGCACCAGGCCACGCTCGCGCGTATGGCCGCTACGGATTTCCACCCAGTGACGGGCATTCATGGCCGACTTGATCCGGGGAAAACGCATCCACACCAGCGCATTGAACAGGTCGTGCCAGTTGTTTTCACGCGTACTGATTTCACCGGCGCTGAAAATATGTTCCTCGTAAGCGATTGCCGGCAATTGCCCCGCCGCGACAAATTTTATGGTCTTGCCGGGCTGCTGCGGAAGGTGCTGATCGAGCAAGCGATTCAGGTCCGCAATGGCGGGGGGGCGATTTGGCTCGCCGGTCCGAAAGCCGAGTTGCCGCAATGAAGCAGCGTAGTCCCGCCACCCGGGATGGCCCAGGTTCAGCTTCTGTCCCAGTTCCTGGTCCAGTTTCATGTCCAGTTTCATGTCCAGCTTCATGTCGAACTTCATGTCGAACTTTGGGGCCAACCCGCTATCCACCGGTACTTCAGGCTGCGGGCAGAGCTGCAGGCCGCTGGATCTTTCCGGACAATCCAACCGGGAGTGATGCAACGAACTCGATGCCCACGGGCACTTTGTAGTCGCTCAGGCGCTGCCGCAGGAATTGCTCGATTTCAGCAGCGGATGTTGCCCTTCCCGTCACCACCCAGGCCCAGGGCACCAGGGAACCACGGTCTGAAGTCCTTGCCACCACCAGGCAGGCTTTCACGGCCGGATGACTGCTCAGTACCGCTTCAACCTCGGCAGGCGCAACGATATCGCCAGTTGCCAGCACGATGGAATCCTTGCAGCGTCCGGCAAACCAGTAACAGCCGCTGTCGTCCTGCCAGGCCAGGTCGCCGGTTGTCAGCCACCCGTCCTTCAGGATGGCTCGCGTGGCGTCCGGGTCATTCAGGTATCCCAGCATGTTGCGCGGGCTGCGGATATGGATTTGCCCCACGGTGCCGGCTTCGACTTGCTGCCCGTCGGGGTCCAGCAGGCGGATTTCCACTCCCGGACTGGTTTGGCCCAGAGCCAACGCCTGTTGCGGGTCGCCGCCCGGATTGACCAGGGCCCAGCTGGATTCGGTCAGCCCGTAACTGCTGCGCAATGTGTGCCCGGTCAACTCCGTGAAGCGCTGCTGCACCAGGGGCGTGAGTTTGTCCGCACCCGCTGCTGCAAACCGCAGCCGTGCCAGGCTTCCGGAGTTGATGTCGGGGTGATGCAGCAGTTTGTCCCAGGCGTCTACCACCATGATCATATGGCTGGGCCGGTACTGGTTGACCGCCCGCACCAGGGTTTCAATTTCATAGGACTCCAGCAGCACCATCAGGCCGCCGCCGGCCAGCATGGCCAGGCTTTGGTACAGGCCGACGGTCTGGCTGACACAGGATGCCACCACGGCAATGCTGTCAGGCCCGAGTTCGCAATGGTTCAAGCGGTAGTCCAGGATGTGCAGCAGGCTGCGACCAGCCAGCATCACCCCTTTGGGCAAACCGCTGGAACCGGAAGTATGCAGGACCAGCGCCAGGCGTTCCGGATCGGCAGGCGCCGTGCGAATTGCGGCTGATTCTTCATTCTGTGCCAAGACCAGTTGCCCGCCTGGCATATGCCAGGTATCCGCGACCCACCTGCCCAGGCTGTGGATTTGTGATTCGTCCAGCACGCGCTGGGTGACAAAAGCACGTGGCCTGGCCTTTTGCAGAATGGTTTCCAGCTCGGGCCATTTGAGCGCCGGCGAAAGCGGCACCGGCACGACACCGGTGCGGAAACAGCCCAGAATCAACGCCAGCAGGGCAGGCCCGTTGGGCAGGTCGATGGCCAGCAGGTCACCTGTTCGCAACTGGCCTGACAGGCAGCAGGCGTAGCCATCAACCATCTGCCGGAACTCTCCCAGGCTTACCGACCGCCCCTGGTGGACCAGGACAATGCGCCCGTCATCCCCCGGCAGACTGCCAGCGAGTATGTCGTCGGCATCAGGCATGTCCGGACTCAGCCATGGGCATGCAGTCCAGCCACGGAGTTGGCTGGAATCAGTGGCTCGACAAAGGAAAACTCCGGGCCCGGAACACCACCGCGAATGGCGCCGGCCTCCACCCGTTGATAGAACACCTGCTGCAACCAGGACGGCGCCAGCGTGCGTGAATTCGGAACCGCCAGCCACAGGCGTAGCATGTGGCGGCGCTGCTGTTCATTTCCGGCGTTGTCGACGAACGGTGTGCGCCCGTGGAAACAGACATAGTTGTTGATGAATACCAAGTCACCCCGCTGGTAGGGAATGGACAACTGCCACTTCGGCCTGGCCATCTCGGCCTCCAGCGCATCCAGGGCGGCCAGCTGCTGCCCGGTCAAAGCGGGCACTCCGGGCATTTGCTGGGCCTGGTCGATGTAGAACCGGGAATACTTGCAGGCGAATTTTCCTTCGGCGGAAGTAAAAATGGGCATCGGGTAGGTATCCCGCGTAGGCAGGTACTGCTGGTTGGAACCAGTGCGCACGAACAGGTATTCCTGGTAGGCCCAGTAAAAATCCCCGTAGAGCGTCTCCATCACGCCAGGCGCACCCTCCAGCAGGGCGTTGTGGATGGATACGCTGCTGGCGAACTGGCCCGTGCCACCTGAATACGCGGGCTGGATACACAGGAAGCTGACCACATCACACGGGTCGTTGTGCAGAGACAATGCCCGGTTGTGCTTGCTGCCACGCCGTTCAATCTGCCCCGCCTGGCCGACATCCTTCAGGTCCTGCACCATTTCACCGAACACCGTCTGCGGCCTGGCCGTGCCGAGATGGCTGGCGGCGCCGGCATGCAGCAGTTGCAGGTCTTTCACCACCCATCCATCCATGGGAAAGCCGTGGAACAGTACCAGGCCATAACCTTCTTCCAGTTCAGACTGTGCCTGGCGCAACAGAGGGCCCAGTGTAGGCAACGGAAAGTTCTCGGCAGTGGGCAGCATGTTGCCATGCAGCCATTGCGCCGTCAGCCTGCGCTGGCTGGCCCAGGTTTTGAACGTATCCAGCGCCTCGCCCAGTTCCTGGCGATGCGCCTCGGTAATTTCGATCACCCAGGACCGGTCCTGCTGCAGGGTTTTGCCTTCCCAGGCGGCACGTACTCGAAACGGTTCAATCACCACCAGGTGAACTCCAGCTGGGCAATTATCAATTGGCTGCTCCGGATCTTTCGCGGGGGTGCTGGCGAATTTTGCCTGATTTCAGGGCCCAATGGTCAATAGCTGCGCCTGCCTGATCCGGAAACCCGGGCTCAATCCGCAATGCGCACAAACACCATGGGGTGTTCCCAGTTCAGCAGGTTGGCTTCAGGTGAATTGACCAGGTCCAGCTGCTCCGGGCTCAGGTTGCCCAGCAACACATCATGGTCCTCCTTGATGGTGCCCGGCAGGGTGCCGTTGGCGACTGCGTCGCGGAAGCGCTCCTGGTTGGGCCACCACATCAGCGCCTGGTGATCTTCCAGCACCAGCCTGGCCCAGTGGTACTCGGCAGCGTTGGCATTCAGCGGCGACCCGGTGGTGGCTTCTTTTCCGTCAAGATTGGGGAGGTTGAGATAGATTCGTTCCCCGGTGCGGCGCACGTAACCGGTTGCCATTTCCAGTTCCGCGCCATGCTCGCCGCGCTCGATCCAGGCGGCCTGCAAAATGCCTTTCCCGGCATCAATGATGCTGGTGGTGATGACGATTTCGCCATTGCTCCATCGCCCCTGCCATGTCGCTTCATCCAGCACCACCACTTCCTCGCCCAGCGGCTGCTCCACAAATACGGATTCGCAGGCAGCCAGCCCGAGCAGGCTGGTCAGCAGAATGATCCTGCACAGTATGTTCACCGCTGGCTCCCGGTAGCTGTTGCATTTGAATTCGGGTAGTTTAAACCCTCGGCACGAATGCCGCTTGCATTGCCCGGCACTGTGGCGATGTAACCTGACTCGAGCAGTTAAGCATGGAGGACCCTAATGACAACCGTACCCGAATCCCTGTTTGCTGCCGCACTTGGCCTGGCCCTCGTCGCCGGCTGTGCCGATCACCGCGTGGATCGCAGCGATGATGAAGCGATGATGATCTACCGTGACTGCATGGCAGGCGCTCCGCCGCAGCTGAATTCCGCCGACATGTCATCAACGATTTCCAGTTCCGGTACCGCCAGCGCGAACACGTCCATCGCCGCCAATGCGCAGACCCAGCAGGAAGAAGCCCAACACCTGCGCTGCATGCAGCTGGCGGGCTGGAAAGAGGACTGAGTTTCGACCGCGTGCTCGATCAGCGTACTTGATTGAAGGTCTGAAGCACGATTGTCTGGCTCACGAGACGAGCTTCCGTTCATCGCTAATCTAATGTTTTATTTATATATTTGGTGGATTTTGTTCCACCAAAACTGTACATTTGTACAGTCTTCTGTTCTCCACTTTCACAAGAGGAATTCCACCATGCCCCAACGATCAACCTATGGTCATTCCTGCCACCCTCCAGGCTCAGCCCAATCCGAACTCGCCGGGCAATTGGGCGCCCGCCAAGTGCACAAGGAAGCCCTCGCCGACCAGATCACGGAACTGGCGGCGAATATCCATGCAGCCACTTTTCGGCTACTGGAACTGATCCGCGAGTTTGATTCCTGCGAGGGCTGGACGGGTGAAGGGGTGCTTTCCTGCGCGCACTGGCTGAACTGGAAATGCGGCATGGCTTTGGGTGCGGCGCGGGAACGGGTGCGGGTGGCGCATGCACTGAAGGACTTGCCGAAAATCAGCCAGACCTTCCGCAAGGGCAAGCTGAGCTACTCCAAAGTGCGCGCCATGACCCGCGTGGCCACGCGCCAGAATGAAAACTACCTGTTGATGATTGCCCACTTTGGCACGGCCAGCCACGTGGAACGGCTGGTGCGCAACTACCGTTCGGTGAAACGCAGCGAGGCTCTGGCCAAGGCGCAGGAACAACATGCGCACCGCGAACTGAGCTGGTTTGTAGATGATGATGGTTATTGGGTGATCCGCGGACGTTTGCCACCGGATACGGGTGCACTGGTCACGCAGGTGTTGCAGCAGGCGATGGACGAGCAATTCGGTGAACAGCGGGACGTTCCCGCGGGAATTCCTGATACAGAGGAACAATGCCTTCGAAGTAAGCCTGAACCGATAGCCTGGCGGCGGGCGGATGCGCTGGTGCGGCTGGCCCAGGGTTATCGCAGCCGCAATGCCACTGGCAGTTCAGAAAAATTCCTGGTGCATATCCACACGGACGTGGAAACGCTGAAGGCGAATGGCACAGGAGCCGAGTCTGAACTTGAACCGGGCGGCAAGATTTGCGCTGAAACGACCCGCCGCATTTGCTGTGACACCTCAACGGTGCAGTGGTTGGATGCGGATGGACATCCTTGCGATGACGAAGCCCATGCCCTGCCCGGTTCCGAACACCCGATTCGAGCCCAGCGCCTACCCCAATTCCAGCCACTCAGCGTGGGCCGCAAAACCCGCACCGTGCCGCCCGCCATCCGCCGTGCCCTGCAACGCCGCGACGGCGGTTGTCGCTTTCCGGGCTGCACGGCCATGCGCTTTGTGGATGCGCATCACATTCACCACTGGGCCGATGGCGGCGAAACCAGCATGAACAACCTGGTACTGCTGTGCAGCCGGCATCATCACTCGGTGCATGAAGGCGGATTTACGCTGGAAAAGGTGGATGGCCAGTTCCAGTTCCGCAATCCGCAAGGCAAAGTGGTGCCGGATTCAGCGGGTGGCCGTTCCCGCGGGAACGTCGATGCGCTTATCGGGCTGAACCAGGAAAGCGGCATCCGCATCACGTCCAAATGCTCGCAAAGCGCCTGGATGGGCGAACGAATGGACGATCAACTGGCGGTTGAGGGTTTGTTGTTCAGGGAGTAGCGGTGGGAGTAGCGGTGGGAGTAGCGGGGGTGGCTTCCGGAATTTGCCGGCATGGCGTTTGAAAGGGGCCGGGTGACGAAGGGTAAAACCTGGCCGGTACTGCATACCGGCTTTCGCCAGAATGACGTTCAGCGAATATTTGGGGCCAAGGTGATCTCTCCCCGGTTTAACGCACTACCGGCAAAGGGTAATGGAGTGCCCTGGTTAGGGCGGACACTCCCAAACTATGGGCGGGTGTGTATTGGTATCACACGTTTTCCCGAAAGTTCATGTCCCAACCACCTGGCGCATCATGCCGTCAGGATCACCGAATGCGAACAGATGACCAGCCTCGGGTTCAATATGCAACTCGGCTCCCGGAACGGTTGCAGCGACATAACGCGCGATTTCCACCGCCACGTTGGCGTCCTGCAGGCCATGCCACACACGTACCGGCACCCGGACCTGGGCCAGATCGAACTGCGGGGGTTCGCCGTAAAGGGCCAGTTCATAGATGAACATGCCCATGCCCTGGCGCAGGGCATCGCGAGCCGGTGCGCCATAGGACAATTCCCGCATTTCACGGCTTGACAGCACGCGGCGGTCGGCTTCCGGCAGCATTTTGAGTTTGCGGTCGATGGCCGGGCTGTCCGGGTCGAGCCCGGCGCCCATCATGTGGTTCATGAGCCACACCGCCAGGCCAGGCATGCTGCGCACCATCCAGAAGAGCATGCGCACCTTACCCGACAAATTCCTGAACACTTCCGGCGGGACCGGCATCATGCCGCAGACCATGACCACCCGCTCGATGCGGTCGGGAATCTGGTAGCCGCAGGCCATCGCATACCCGCCGCCTCCGGACATGCCCACAACGGTCACGCGCGGAAGGTTCAGGTGGTCCAGCAGCTCAATCAAATCATCGACGTGGTTAAGGAAGGTGAGGCCCGGCTTCGGGTCGGAATGGCCGTAACCCGGACGATCGGTGACGATCAGGCGCACACCCGCCTTACGGGCAGCCGCATCAAACCAGTAGGCCTGTGACCGGCCGGTGCCGGTTCCGGTCAGGAACAGCACCGGCTTGCCTTGCGGGTCGCCCACCTCCGCGAATGCCAGGTTGCGGCCGTCTTTCAGGGTCAATATCGATTCGGACTCGCTGGTGTTCATGGTGAAAAGTCCCTGCGCTCGGTATCGGGCCCTGAAAAGCCGGGACCCAGCAATCTCATTATTTCGAACCTGTAATCACTGATCCGCCAGTCTTGCCAGGCCGCGGGCAATGCTCGGAGCCTGGGTTTCCACATGGCTCGCCTGGTCGATGAACCAGGTTTCCAGGCGCAAACCGGGGTACTTGCGGAATTGTGCGCACAGAAGGAGAGCCCGGGAGTGGCCACCTGCACTTACTCAATTGAAGCCTGAATTCACCAGGCTGAGGATGGCTTCATCGAAGTGCCTGGACATGGCCTTGGTGGCGGCAACGGTGTCCTTGTCCCTGATGGCGTTCGCGATGGCGTCATGCCATTCCACCACTTCAGTTCGTTCGGTTTCGTCGGTGCGGATGTTCCAGACGATGGGGTTGGTGTCACGCATCGCAGAAGTCAGGGAGGACACCAGCACCGGGAACAGGGCATTCCGGGTGGCATTGGCAATCGCCACGTGAAAGGCTATGTCGTGCTCCGTCATGGCGGCCACGTCCCTGCGCGTCTCGCGCATCTTCCTGGCCAAATCAACAATCAGTTCCGCATCGCGTTCCGAACGGTGCATGCAAGCCAGCACCACGCAGCGCATCTCCACCGCGCGGCGCACGTCCCACACCTGCTGCATGGTTACCTGTTTGGTCCGTAATCCATGACTGAGGGTCAGGGCCATCACTGAACCATCAAAAGCACTTACCCGAGCCAATCGCCCGGCGCCCACTTCGATGATGTTCATCGCTGCCAGGGCCTTGAAGGCTTCCCGAACCACCGTGCGGCTCACGCCCAGCTGCTGGCTGAACTCGCCTTCGCTGAGCATGGGGTCACCCACTTCAAGCTGGTTGTCACGGATGTGGGTGATCAACGCCTTGACCACGCTCTGCACCAGGGTTTCGGGGCGGTCGGTTTTGCTGTCCAGCGCTTGTAGCACGATTTCCTGTTCCTTCTACCAGCTGTTGTCCTGTCCCCGCACTTACCCAACACCGTTGCCGTGGCCGCTGCTGCGCAGGGGTTTGTGAGTTTGGCCGATCATAGCCCGGAGCTTCACGAAGTGCCCTTCCAGGGAAAGATTCCGGGAACTCTTGCGTTAACTTTAACACAACCTGTATGATAGGTTAAATGTTTCCAGTCATATATTTCGATTTTTGACTGGCTTACAGGCACACGATGGCATGCACCGGGACAAGCGATGGCAATGGCAACCCACAGATCCAGATCAACCAGCGGCTCGAAAACCCGGGCAGCCGCTATGGCCTGGTTGAGCCTGTCGCTGGTGTCCTGTTCGCCCGAGCAGCCCGCCACCAGCGAACAGCAGGCCGGGCTGAGGGAGCTGTGCGAAGCCTTTGCGGGGCAGCCGTTGGCCGATGGGCTGATCCTGCAAGGCAGTGAACTGCTGCTTGCCGGGCCACCGGAATCCGCTGCCAAAGCCGGCCCTGGAACTGGCGCGCAGCAGGCTGCGGGCCGCGAATACTGTGTATTGACGCTGGGCCTGGATAACTCCCGCCTGCGCTTCAACGCCTGGCTGCCCACCGAAGGCTGGAACCATCGCATGGCGTTCATCGGCGGCGGCGGTTTCGATGGCTTCCTGCTGGATGAAGAACTGGTGCTGGTGATGAGCCCGTCGATCGTCACCGATGGTTACGCCATGGTGTCCACCAACGGCGGCTACGACAAACCGGATTCGCTCAATCCGCTGGACTACTTCGAGGCCGAATTCGCGGCCAACCCTGAAGCCCTGGCCGACTTCATGTACCGCTCTGAGCACACCGTACTGCCGCTGGCCGATGGAATCATCGAGCGCTTCTACGGTACGGCGCCCGAATACCGCTATTTCGAAGGCTGCTCCATGGGTGGCCACGATGCCATGCTGCTGTCGCAGCGCTACCCGGACGATTTCGACGGCATCATTGCCCGCGCTCCGGCTGGCAACATCCTCGGGCTGCTGCTGCAGTTTCACCGTGTGGGTGCTTACCTCAAGAACCACGATGCGGAGCTGGATGAGGCCCAGCGCGAAATGATCACGAACGAGGTGATGGCGCAGTGTGATGCCCGCGATGGCCTGGCGGACAACATCATCGCCCACCCTGGCGAGTGCACGGTGGATATTGAAGCGATGGTTTGCCAGGATGGGCAGAGCGGCACCTGCCTGAGCCTGGAACAGGCCGAACTGGTCCGTACTGCAACCACGCCACTGAATGTCGCCGGCCACGAATTCACCCATCCGGGCTATCCATTGAATGGCATCGGCCAGCCGGCCGGCTGGGGTGATTACATCTGGCCCAAGCTGATGGGCTACTCGACGCAGATGCTGTTCGCCCAGGGCTTTGTGCGCGCTTTCGTAACAGGCGATGCGCAATACGATGCCTGGCAGTGGCGCCCGGAAGACTGGTTGCCGCGCCTGCGTGAAATCGCCGCTGACTACCAGGCGGTGGATCCTGACCTGAGCCGCTTTCACCAGGCCGGCGGCAAGCTGATCCTGTGGAACGGCATGCTGGATGCTTCGGTCAGCGCTTTGGAAACCGCTGCTTACTACGATGCCGTGGTGGCAGCGATCGGTCCGCAGGCTGCGGACGAAAGTCTCGAACTCTTTCTGTCACCAGGCGTGGGGCATTGCAAGGATGGCCCGGGCCCCGACCGGGTCGATCTCATGGCTGCGCTTTCGGCCTGGGTCGAACACGGCCGAACCCCCTCGCAACAGAAGCTGGAAGCTTTTGGCCTGGATGACAAGGGTGCCATCAACCGCAGCCTGCCTTTATGCAAGTACCCGGCCTTTCCCCGCTATGTCAGCGGCGACCGCAGCCTGGCCGCCAGCTATGTTTGCGCAACGGAGTAGGCCGGCATGAGCCCAGCGGATATGCCTGTGAACGAACTGTTGCAGCAGCTGCGCAGTATCGTCGGCCGCGATGGAGTGGTGGCCGGCGCCGAGCTGGAACAGCGCGCCTGCAGCTACTGGGATCCTTCGCCATTGCGAGCCAGGGCACTGGTGCGCCCGCGCAGCACCGCGGAACTCAGCCAGGTGATGCGGTTGTGCCATGAACTGGAGCAGCCGGTGGTTACGCACGGCGGCCTGACCGGCGTGGTGGAGGGCGTGGCGGCCAGCGAGCAGGAAGTGGTGATCTCGCTGGAGCGCATGAACGCCATCGAGGAAATCGACAGCGTCGGCCGTACCGCCATTGTGCAGGCCGGCGCCGTGCTGCAGGTTGTGCAGGAAAAGGTGGCCGAGCAGGACCTGTATTTCCCTCTGGACCTGGGTGCGCGCGGCTCCTGCACCATCGGCGGCAATGTCGCCACCAATGCCGGCGGCATCAACGTGATCCGCTACGGCATGATGCGCGAGCTGGTGCTGGGCCTGGAGGCCGTGTTGGCCGACGGCACGGTGATCTCTTCCATGAACCGGATGCTGAAGAACAACGCCGGCTACGACCTGAAGCAGCTGTTCATCGGCAGCGAAGGCACGCTCGGCATCGTCACCCGCGTGGTGCTGAAGCTGAAGGAAGCGCCTTCCAGTCACAACACCGCCATGGTGGCGCTGGAATCCTTTGACGCAGTGGCCGGATTGCTGAAGTTCATGGAGCGCAAGCTGGCCGGGCACCTCAGCGCCTATGAGGTGATGTGGCGTGACTACTTTCGGGCGGTTACCGCTCCCGGTTATCACCGTGCGCCGATGGGCCGCGACTACCCGTTCTACGTGGTGATGGAAGCCAACGGCGCCGAACCCGATGCCGATGCGGCGCAATTCATCAACGCTCTGGAACAGGCGGTCGAAAGCGGCCTGGTGGCGGATGCCGTATTGCCCAAATCTCAAGGCGAACGCGATGCCCTGTGGGCCATTCGTGAGGACTTCGAAGCCATCACCGCGGTACAGCCGACCTTCCTGTACGACGTCAGCCTGCCGATCGTGCACATGGACGACTACATCCGGCAGGTGGAAACCCGGCTGGCGGCACGGTGGCCAAACGGCAAATGCTACGTATTAGGCCATATCGGCGATGGCAACCTGCACCTGTTCGTGACGCCCAACCTTGAGAATGTTGCCACGCATGACCGCCTGCATGCTGAATCAGACCAGGATGTATACGAACCACTGATGCCCTACGGCGGCTCGGTTTCGGCCGAGCATGGCATCGGCGTGGAAAAACTCGGCTGGCTGGCCAGCTGCCGTTCGGAACCCGAATTGGCGCTGATGCGGCAACTGAAACGCACGCTGGACCCGAAGAATCTTCTCAACCCGGGCAAGGTGTTCCGGTTGTGAAGCCGCGCACCCGCAACCTGGATTCAACGACAGCCGGCGCACCCGGCGCCGGCATTCATGGCACTGCAACGCAAACCCGCTCATCCGCATTGAACGGACGAGCATTTGAACTGATACCGGAGACTGATCCTATGTATCCACACACAGAAGTTACAACACACCGGATGGCTGCCCTGCTGCTCGCGATTCTGGTCGCAATCTCGGCCAGCCTTGCTTCCACCAGCTTTGCCCAGGAAGCTGGCGCCGAATCGCTGGCGCTGGAAGAAGTGATCGTCACGGCGCAGAAACGCGAGCAGTCCATGCTGGAAGTGCCGATCTCGGTGAGCGCTCTGGATGCCGACGTCCTTGCCATCAGCGGCCTCGATCGCATGACCGACTATGCCGCGCAGATACCGGGCATGTCGACCACCGCCGTTACCCGTGGCTACACCTCGGTGGTGCTGCGGGGCATCAGCACCGGCATTTCCCAGGCTACTCCTTCCACCGCCTTCTACATTGATGAAGCGCCGATCGGCTCCATCACAGCCTATGCCACCGGCAGCACGCTGACACCGGATATCGACCCGTTTGACCTGCAACGCGTGGAAGTTTTGAAGGGTCCGCAGGGCACGCTGTACGGCGCCGGCGCCGTGGGCGGCTTGTTGCGCTATGTGACCACTACGCCCAATCCGGAGAAATTCTATGGCGCGGTTACCGTGGGCGCGAATACCGTCGAGCACGGTGACAGCGGCTGGGAAGGCCGGGTGGCTTTCAACGCCCCGGTATCCGAATCTTCGGCCCTGCGCTTCAGCGCCTTCAGCAAGGAAGAGGCCGGCTGGATCGACAACCCGGTGAACGGCGCCAAGGATGTGAACGACGCCAAGACCACCGGTGGCCGCCTGGCCTATGGCTGGGACATCCATGAAGACTGGTCGCTGCAGCTCTGGGGCCTGACCCAGGACTTCAGCGCCGGCGGCCTGGGCGTGGATGATGTGGTGGCGCCTTCCATGCAGCCGCTGACGAAGGAGTTTGAACACGCCAGCTTCGTTCCGGAAACCCAGGACATCGAGCTGACCGTGCTGAACGCCACGCTGAAGGGCGACATCAACACTTTCTCGCTGGTGTCTTCCACCACTTATGAAACCGTGGATGCCGAAACCCACGTGGACCAGTCGCGCAGCTTTGGCTTCCTGCTGGGCCTGGTGCTGGGCATTCCCAACCTGGGCGCCGAGACGGTACAGACCATCAATACCGAGCGCTGGGCCCAGGAAATCCGCCTGAGCTCGCTGGCCTTTGATGACAAGCTGCGTTACGAACTGGGTTTCTTCTACACCAAGGAGGACAGCAGCAACCGGCTGCCGCCGAATGACATTTTCCTGACCCCGAGCGCCACGCCATTCCCGCTGGGTATTCCACTGGCGGATGCGCGCATCGACATCGACTACAAGGAATATTCCTTCTTCGGCAACGCCAGCTATGCGATCACCGACCGCCTGGAGCTGATGGCCGGCTTGCGTTTCTCCAAGGACAAGCAGCACTACTTCCAGGACTACAAGCTGTCGCTGCTGACGTCCATTCCCATCCTGATTGAACAGGACGTGGACAACGACAAAACCACTTACCTGCTGAACGCCAGCTACAAGATTGCCGACGAGCAGAACCTGTATGCCCGCGTGGCCACCGGCTACCGTCCGGGTGGCCCCAGCGCCCTGCCGCCCAACGTGATCCCCGGAGGCAAGACCTCATTCGAGCCGGATACCCTGACCAGCTACGAAGTGGGCTACAAGGCCTCCCTGCTGGACGGCCGCGCCTCCCTCGAGGCTGCCGTGTTCACCACCGATTGGGAAGACATCCAGATCCAGACCAGTGCGCAGACTGCGGCCGGCACGTTCCAGTACTTCGTCAACGGCGGCACCGCCACCAGCAAGGGCGCCGAGCTCACCTTCACCCTGATGCCGGTGGAAGGCCTGACGCTGCGCGCCACCGGCGGCTACACCAATGCCGAGCTGACTGAAGATGTACCGTTGGTCGGTGGCAAGGACGGCGACCAGCTGCCTTTCGTGCCAGAAGTCACCGCATCGTTCGCCGCCAATTATCTGTTCTCGCTGGGCTCGCATTCTGCCTGGGCCGGCGGTTCGGTTAATTACATCGGCGACCGGGTTTCCAACTTCAGCCAGCGCTTCAATGCCTTTGATGTGCCGTCCTACACCACGGTCAACCTCAACACCGGCATCGAGCTCGGCCAGTTCGACCTGAACCTGTACGTGAAGAACCTGGCGGATGAACGCGGCGTGACCTTCATGAACAACGTCGGCCTGCAATTCCCTGGCCTCAACCCGCTGGGCAATCCCTATGTCCAGGGCCTGATCCAGCCGCGTACCATTGGCGCGGAACTGACCTGGAATTTCTGAGAGGATAGCGGACATGACGCCAGCAGCAGCCACAAGATCCCGCAAGCGTATCCGGCTGTTGCTGGCGCTGGCCGTACTGGCGGTAGCCGGCGTTGCCATCGCGCAAACGCAAATGGCCGACCCGCCGGCAGCGGCCCGGCATGTGGCGGCGGCGGAACTGCTGGCCGGGAATGATCTGAAGGCCGTTGCCGAAGGCTATTTGTGCAGGTCGCCAGCGGGGGCGGGCCTGTACCTGGCGCCTTACCTGGCTACCCTGCTGGCGGGTACCGATGAGGTTCAAACCTTTCAAGCGTTTGATGACCTCTACTACATCGGACTGAAGTTCGTGGGCACCTGGGTGCTGGTCACTGATCAGGGGCTGATCCTGTTCGATGCCATGTTCAACGAAGAGCAGGCGAGGGATGTAGTGGTGGCCGGCCTGCAGCAACTGGGCCTCGACCCCAGCCACCTCAAACACATCGTGGTGACGCACGCACACGGCGACCACAACGGTGGCGCAGATTTCCTGCAGCGTGAATATGGCGCCCGCGTCTGGCTCAGCGCCATCGACTGGGATTACCAGGAAGAACACCGCAATGACCCGCCCATGAAGCCGTTTGAAAGCATCTGGCCCGATGCGCTGCCGCAACGGGACGGGGTCGCTGAAGATGGCGGCATACTCGAACTCGGGGGCAAAACCGTGCAGTTCGTGGTGACGCCCGGACATACGCCCGGAACGCTGTCGGCGGTGATTTCCGTGGACGATGGCGGAATCCGTCGCTACGTTACGCTGTGGGGAGGAACCGCCATGCCGCAGGGCAATGCAGCCGTACTGGGCATGCACGCCTCCCTGTTAAGGCTATGGAAGGCCGGCCAGGATGCCGGAGCGGAAGGCGTGATCAGCACCCATGCCTTTGTCGAGGACAGCTTTGGCCGTGCTCAACTGGAAAGAACCCATGGCAGTAACCCCTTCAATCTTGGCAAAGACGGCTTCAATCGCATGATGGGCATCCACAGCGAATGCATCCTGGCGCAGGCGGCGCGATATGAGTGATGGGGTCAGAGTAAAGGGACAGAGTGGTTTTGCTGAAGCCCTATACTTTGCGATTGATTCACTCTGTCCCTTTACTCTGACCCCAGCATTATGTTCCTGAAACTCTTCCCCCTCTGGGCGCCACTGGCCGCGCTGGTTGGCTACCTGCTGGCGCCGCAAATGGCCGGCTGGGGCGGCGCCATCGTGCCGCTGCTGACGGTGGTGATGCTGTGCATGGGGCTGACGCTGAAACCGGCCGACTTCATCGCGGTAAGCCAATACAAAAAAGCCTTCGGCCTGGGCATGCTGCTGCAGTTCAGCGTGATGCCGCTGGGCGCGCTGCTGGTTTCGATCCTGTTTGGCCTGAGCCCCGAACTGACCGTGGGCATGGTGCTGGTGGGCAGCGTGGCCGGCGGCACCTCATCCAATGTGATGACCTACCTGGCGCGCGGCAATGTGGCCCTGTCGGTGTCGATGACGGCCTGTTCCACCCTGGCCAGCGTATTGCTGACGCCGCTGCTGCTCAGCCTGCTGGTGGGCTCGAAAGTGGACGTGCCCGCCACCGACATGCTGCTCAGCCTGTTCCGCATCATCCTGGTGCCGGTATTGCTGGGCGTCGCCGTCCATCACTGGGCCGAAAGTTTTGCGCAGCGCCTACACCCGGTGCTGGCGCCGCTTGCGGTGATCGCCATCCTTATCATCATCGCTATTGTGGTGGCGCTCAATGCGGCCAATCTGCGCGAAGTGGCCTTCACCGTGGTGTTCGCCACGCTGGCGCACAATGTACTCGGCCTGGTGCTGGGCTTTTACGCCGCCCGTTTTCTGGGCTTTGACAAAATCATCTGCCGC
This sequence comes from uncultured Wenzhouxiangellaceae bacterium, assembly GCA_964470455.1. Classification (GTDB taxonomy): domain Bacteria; phylum Pseudomonadota; class Gammaproteobacteria; order Xanthomonadales; family SZUA-36; genus JAWXBM01. The sequence goes on along the minus strand of CAYYCX010000040.1, from coordinate 292 downwards.
ACCATCGCCATCGAAGTAGGTATGCAGAATTCCGGCCTGGCCACCGCGCTGGCGCTGAAGTTCTTCAGCCCGATCAGCGCCCTGCCCGGCGCCATCTTCAGCATCTGGCTGAACATCACCGGTTCGATCTTCGCGTCCTTTTGCGTACATGCCGATGAACGTCTGGCGAAAAAGTCCGGAGCGCCTTCCATGATTCGCTGAAATCCGCACGGGATTCAAAACCGTCAGTGAACAGTGCCGACGTGTATCGGGCGATGACATATACCTATTACTAATGGCCCAATTTGCTTTT
>CAYYCX010000039.1:0-33592 GCA_964470455.1 uncultured Wenzhouxiangellaceae bacterium | reverse complement strand
GAGCCCACCCTGAACGCGGTGATCGCGCTCGACCCTACGCTGGCGCAGCAATTCGAACAGACCGGCACAAGCGCCACTTTGGACCAGCCGTTGCGGGGCCTGCCGGTATTGCTGAAGGACAATATTGAATCTCGAGACCAGGCCACCACGGCGGGTTCCCTGGCACTGGCCGAGAACTTCACCGGCCGCGATGCCGAGCTCACCCGCCGCCTGCGCGACGCCGGGCTGGTGATCGCTGGCAAGACCAATCTTTCCGAATGGGCCAATTTCCGTGATGACGATTCCACCAGTGGCTGGAGCGCCGTGGACGGCCTGACGCGCAATGCCATCGACCCCAGCCGCACCGCCTGCGGCTCCAGCTCGGGTTCCGCGGTGGCCGTGGCAGCCGGCTATGTGCCGTTTGCTGTGGGTACGGAAACCAACGGCTCCATCATCTGCCCGGCCGCAAGCAACGGTATCGTTGGCATCAAGCCCACGGTCGGGCTGGTCAGCCGGCGCGGAGTCGTGCCGATTTCACACAGCCAGGACACCGCCGGCCCGATGGCTTACAGCGTGCGCGCCGCGGCGTTGCTGCTGTCGGCCATGGAGGGTGAGGACCCAAAGGATGCCGCCACCCTGCAGGCCCGGCAGCACTTCGGCCGCAACTATTCCGCGGAGCTGCGTGTTGACGGCCTGAAGGGCCTGCGCATCGGCGTGATCCGTTCCTATGATTTTGAAGACGGCTCGGAGAAACTGTTTGAGCAGGCGGTGGCTGATTTGCAGAAGGAAGGCGCCATCCTGCAGGACGGGCTGCAGTTTCCCGATTGGCCGGAAACCTTTTGGGACGATGCGATGGTGGTGATGGAATGTGAATTCAAACATGGCCTGAACGAATATCTCGCCAGCCTGCCCGGCGCAGCGGGCGAGCTTACGATGGAGAAGCTGATTGCCTTCAACCAGGACCATGCCGAACAGGAAATGCCCTGGTTCGGGCAGAGCCTGTTTGAATCCTCCCAGCAGCGCAGCGGCCTGGACAGCCCGGAATACCTGCAGGCGCTGAAGCGGATTCAGGGCTTTACCCGCGGCAACATCGACCGGCTGCTGTCGGAACATTCGCTGGACTTGCTGGTGATGCCGTCCTACTCGCTGCCGTTTTCCATCGACCTGGTCCACGGCGACAATTTCATCGGGGGCTCCAGTTCCATGGCAGCCATAGCGGGCTATCCGCACATCACCGTTCCGGCCGGGCGCATCAAAGGCCTTCCGGCCGGTATTTCATTCGTGGGCAGGGCTTTCAGCGAACCGGTGTTGCTGCGGGCCGCCTATGGCTATGAGCAGGCCACCGGCCACGGCACGACGCTCTCCGGAAAAGACCCCTGGGACCTTGAGTCGCGCTGGCAGCAACTGGACCGGCAAAAACACGCCGACTGAGTGAATGGCCGGGCTCAATTGCAGGGTTAGGCGCCGGATGAGGACTCCGCGCTTCTGCCTTCAACCGGTTTGAATCGCTCGCCGGCGGTGCCGTCGCCCCACTTGCGAAGCTCAGCTTCAGCACGCTTTTTCAGCGCCGCGCCATCGATGTCCTGTTTGCCGGATTGGATGTCCTGGTTGATGCGGTTTGCCGCGGCCTTCAAGTCGCGCAGCGCCACATCAACGGCGCCCTTGGCGGCATCGGTGCGAATGAACATCTGCACATCGGTGAGCAATTTGACGCTGATGGTGGTGCCATCCGCAGCAGGGCATTCACACACACCCACCAGCAGGGTGCCGTACACCGATTCCAGGTAGGCCTTGGCGAAACCGTTGCCGGTAGCGCCCGCTTCCATGACCACGCCGGCATCGATCCTGGAGGTCAGTGAGTTTGGCCGCACATCGGAAGCAAAGAATTTCTTCACCGTGGCGCCACCGCCGATGATGGCCTTGTCTTCCTTGTCCTTCCGCTTGTAGACCACGCGATTGGCTGAGACACCGCCATCAGTGCTGCCACCGACGACGAGGGTGGCATTGCCGCTGGCGGCGGCATAGGTGTCGCTGGCAGGGTCAGTGATGGCTTCCACGCCGGCTTCGATGGCATCGTCTATGCCCGGTGGCAGTTTGCGGGTTACATATTTCACCGACAGTTCCTTCACGGCATCCAGGGCACGGAACACTTCGATGCTCCGCTCCAGCGGATCAAAAGCTTCCGATGAGGACTTGATCCACATCAGGCCGGCTCCGGCCACCGTGGCCTTGCATTGCGGCCCGGGCTTGAAGGACAGGGTATGGGTGCCCGTGCCTTTGGCTTCGGTTTTCAGAGGGTCAGTGCTCCAGACCCAATCCTGCTTGTTTTCCTCCAGGAACACCGACTTGGCGTAGGCCGAGGAAATGCCGCCAACGGCATCATCGCGCCACAGCGAGTAGGCGGTGGCGGGCGGTGTGGAAGTGACGTAGGCAGGCTCCTGCGACTCCACCGCGGCCCTGATGCCATCGGTAATTTTCTTGCGGCTGTCCTCATCACCATAGGAGTTGGCGATAATGACATTCACCTGCCGCGGGCTGTGGTGAATGTGTTCGGTGGCAGGACAACCGTCATGAACCACCTCGGTGGTCGCTCCGGGCACGGGAGCCTGTTTGGCTTCAGTGTCCACCGCGGTGCCCGTGGCCGGGGCCGCGGCATCCGGGCTCGCCAGCACTTTGGCTTCCACGCCAACCAGTTCGAATGAGTCCCAGAAGTCGTCCGCGCCCTGTTGCAGCTTTTCCTGCTCTTCCGGTTTGGCTGCCGTGATGGGAACACCGCTGCGGTCTTCATACTGCTGTTCCATGCGCGCGGTGAAGTCTTCGCGGGTGTAAGGTTCTCCTTCCAGTTCAGCCGCGTATATCCACAGGGTTTGCTGGATCACAGCCTCGCGCTCGCGGTCCGGACTGCCGGAAAACGGTGTTTGCAGGTCACCGCTGGCCTGCAGTTCGTCCGTCTTGCGTTCGATTTCCAGCATGGCCGCCAGCAGCAGGGGTGCTGCCAAAAGCGGCTCCTGGTCGCTGTCCAGGGCGCGGGGCAGGGCAGTGTCGGTGCCGGGCACCAGGGCACGGCCCGGCGGCGCGGAGCCGGCACGATCCGGAATCACGATGTCCTGCACATTGCCGCTGGGGACGATCCAGGTATCCGGCGGTGGCAGGCTTTCCCCGGCGGGTACTGGCGGACGGTGCACATCACCGCAGTAACCGGTTACCGGAACCGTTTGCGTGGCGCCCGGCGGAATGGCCGCGGTTGAACCGGTCCGGCCCACGTAGGACTGGTATTTTCCGGTAGAGGGAATGAAGAACACAGCGCCGGGCAAGGTTACGGGCTGATCGCCGGGATTATGTACGATCATGTCGGCAATATGGCCGGTGGTGCGGCCAGTGCCGGTAACTTTCACGACCTGGATGCCGGGTGGCAGCACCAGGCCGGTACTGGCGGTTTCTGTAGCCGCGGCACCAGCCCTGGGCGGGCGGGGAGTCCCTTCAAACGGCTCTGAGCCCGGGTTTGGCTGACCCGCCGCGGCAACCAGCACGCTGCCTTGCTGCTCGCACACGGCCGAACTGAATTGCCAGCGCTGCTGCGCTGTGGTGGAGTTGAGTTGAGGCTGCTGGTCACTGCCCGGAGTGAGCAGCCACTGCGCCGGCGAGGTGATTACCGGGTCTTCCAGCGGCCGCGTGGTATGGACAACCAGCGCCGTTTCGCCCAATGCCGCGAGATCTTCCGGGCTCAGGTCGAAATAAGCGCCAATCTGCCGCACGCCGCCCTGGGCCCGGTCAAAGCCCAGTTGTTGCCAGGCGCCTGGAACTGCTGTGTTGTTGCCGCCAGCAGCTGAATTGAATGTGGCAAATCCGTCCGACCAGTTGTCACTCCATCCACCACTTTCACGGCTGGTGACCTGGCCATTGGTCATGCTGGTTTTGGACCAGGAAACGCTGATGGAGGATTCATTCCACAGGTCGTAAATGTCAAAGCGCTGCGGGTACAGCCGGCGGCCATCGCAACTCTCCAGGAAAATGGCCTGGAAAGTACCTTTGCCCGGCGAATCCTCGATGCGTGAACTGACCAGCAGGCCATCATCGGTCCAGCGCGCGCGCGCACGGGTTTCCGTATCAATGGCCGCCGCGGTAAAGGCGAGATAATCAGACTTGCGCGTGGGGTCGCGCCGGGTTTTCGGTTGTGGGGATTTGCTGCCCGAGCCGCCCAGCACACTGCCCACCAGCCCGCCGATGACGGTGTTGGCGGCCTTTTCTCCCAGGCTGGCCTTGCCTACCAGGGTCCGTGGCCCGACCACGATGGGAGCCATCGGGTCCGCGCTGGCGGTAGCGGCCTTCTCCGGTGTTTCCGCAGCAACCGACGCCTGGGTATAAATCGAGGGGCTGAGCGACAGGGCTGCCACGGCAAATACTACGCGCAGCACGCGCGCGGCCTTCCAGGCCGCCTGCGGCAAAACACGGAAACGCTTGGACAAGCATTGAGCAACAGCCATGCAACAAGCCTCCTGCATTCATTGAAGCAGACCGCTTTGGAAAGTCAAGCTGGAGTCCTGGCCACCGCAGTGCCAATGGTATGATCCAGCCGTCAGCCTGCGGGGAGTAACATGATCAGGAAAGGCCTGAAGCCCGGTTTTCGCATCAGCTTCGATGGGCCAGGATACGGAGATTACCGGCGTACATTGCCATTCCGGCGCAACTGGAAAGTGATTCTGTTGCTGTTCCTGCTGGACCTGGTTTTCCTGCTGCCGGCCTGTGCCGCAGCCTGGTGCAATGCGGCCCAGTGGTCGCGGTTCGAGGACCTGTTTGACTTGGTGACGGCGCTATTCCTCAGCGCCTGGCTGCTGGGGTGGTCGTTGGCGCCACTGCTGGCCAGCCTGGTGATCCTGGCCATGCTGCTCGGGCGGGAGGTGGTCCGGGCCCGTCCGGGCCGGGTCGAAATCCTCTTGGGCCTGCCTGGACTCGGCCTGGCCGGAATTTACGACATTGCCGCCATGCGCAACCTGCGCCTGCAACAGGCGCCACAGGAATCCGGGCGTTCCTGGCGCGGCAACCACCTGTGTTTTGACTATGGTGCCAATGCGGTCGAATTCGGTTCCAGCCTCGAAGCTGCGGATGCAGATGCGATCCGGCGCGGAATCGAAGCGGCAGCAGGCAGGAGCATACGCACCGGTGCGGCGCTGGCGCATGAACTGGAACCGCCATGGGAAATGAGCGGATCACCGGTCCGCGCCTCGCTGTCGCCGCAGGACCACCCTGGTCCGGCCGTGCGCAGCTGGTTTTCTCCCTCCACCCTGCTGCTGGTCGCGGCCAACCTGGTGCCGGTGGCAGGTACCTTGTTGCTGGGCTGGAAGCTGGCTGATGTCATGGTGCTCTACTGGTGTGAAAGCGCCATCATCGGGTTTTTCAACCTGTGCAAGATCATCGTGGTTAGCCGCTGGCTGGCCTGGTTCAGCGGCGTGTTTTTCGTGGCGCATTACGGTGCGTTCATGGCCGTGCATTTCCTGTTCATCTACCTGTTGTTTGTGCAGGGCATGAATTCACCGGGCATGAATGGCGGAAACCTGGCTGAAGTGCTGGCGATGCTGGTTTCGCTGTGGCCGGCACTGCTGGCGCTGCTGATCAGCCATGGTTATTCCTTTGCCAGGAATTTCATTGGCCAGCGTGAATTCGCTGGCCGGCCGGTGAAGGAACTGATGACCGAGCCCTACCAGCGCATCATCTTCATGCACCTGGTGCTGATTTTCGGAGGCGGGCTGAGCTTGCTGTTGGGTGACACCGGGCCGGTGCTGTTACTGGTGATTGCCATCAAGATCTGGCTGGACGCGCGCGCCCATATTCGCGAACACCGGCCAAAAGCTGCCTGAACAAGCCGGTTCAGAGCCGCTTCCAGGCAGGACCACCGCGACTGCGCCAGAACACAGCACTGGCGCGGCCGTACAGGCTGGCCGCCGGTATCGTGCCGAAATAACGCCCGTCATGGCTGTTGCCGCGATGGTCGCCCAGCACCAGCACTTGGCCGGCCGGCACCACCAGGCCGCGGATGTCCGGCCCGCCGCCGGAGCTGAGGTTGAGTTCAGCCACTTTTTTTTCAAACTGCTCGTTTCCAGGAGTGAAGGGGGATGCCAGGGGCTGGCCGTTCACCAGCAGCCTGCCGTTACGCAACTCCACCCTGTCGCCGCCCACGGCTACCACGCGCTTGACCAGTCGGACTCCGGTTTCCGGCGAATCAAAAATCACCACATCACCGGCCACCGGCTCATCGCCTTCGATCATCACCTGATTGGTGAACGGTATACGCAGGCCAAAGGCGGCCTTGTTGACCAGTACATGGTCGCCCGGAAGCAGGGTGTTCTCCATCGAACCGGATGGCACCAGGTAGTGATCGGCCAGGGTGGAGCGGGCCACCAGCATCAGCAGCAGCAACAGGATGGCGGGCAGCCAGTCGCGCAGGATGGCTCCTGCCCGGGAGTGTGGTCTTTGTGCCGCAGTGTTCATGTCCGGGAGATTCTCCGCAGTTAAACCCTGTGCTGTGACCGGGCCTGCGCGGCAAGGTTCCCGGCCTGGAGCCTGCACCCGGTCGCGCATCGGTACTGGTGTTGCGCACGGGCTTGGTTATGATGGCCGCACACTCACTTGCCGGAAAGCCGCCTGCATGAAAACACCGATTGCTCCCTTTGAAGTTGAGACCGCCGGGAATCCCGCCGCGCCCATGCTGTTTTTCACCCATGGCTGGCCCGACAATGCCAGCCTGTGGCGCAAGCAACTGGCTGAGCTCAGTGGCGATTTCTATTGCGTGGCGGTGAGCCTTCCCAATTTCGGTGCGGTGCAGCGCAAGGCCGGAGGATATGATTTTCCCGAACTGGTGGAAGGGCTGGCGGCCACGATCCGCCAGCACCAGCGGAACGGTGAGCCGGCCAACTTGGTAACCCATGACTGGGGCGCCTATCTGGGCTACCTGGTACAGAAATCACATCCGGAACTGGTGGCGCGCATGGTGGCGCTGGATGTAGGCGGGCATGCCAAACCGGGCAGCTTGAAGGAGGCCCTGATGATCATCTCCTACCAGTGGGCGCTGGTGCTGTGCTGGCTGGTGGGTGGCATCATCCCTCCGCTGGGCAACCTGCTGTCGCGCGGCGTGGGCAGAGTAGTCCGCGTGCCGCGGCGGCAGCGGGCAGGAATGAAATCACGCTGCAACTATCCCTATTTCTATTTCTGGCGTGGCATGTTTTTCCGGCGTTGGCGTTCCGGCCTGTTGGGGTTCTACCAGCCCACCTGCCCGGTGTTGTACCTGTATGGCAAGCGCAAGCCGGTGATGTTCCACTCAGAACGATGGTTGAAAATCGTGGCGCAAACCGGCGGGCGCAGTGAAGGCGTCGACGGGGCGGGGCACTGGTTCATGGAAACCCATCCGGAGATCGTCAACCAGGCCATTCGCGACTGGTGCCACGCCGCCACATCACCCTAGCTGCGTTGCGGAGAGCCCTTGCGCATGATGCGCTGCGTGGCGCTCACCAGTTCGCGGGTGATTTCCGGTTCGTGCGAAGAATGCCCGGATTGCGGCGCGATTTCCCAGTCCAGTTCGGGCCAGGCTTCGGCCAGGTCCAGCAGGCTTTTCACCGGACAGACGATGTCATAGCGGCCGTGAACGGCAAAAGCCGGAATATCGCGAATGCGCTTGACGTTGTCCAGCAGCCGGGTATCCGGAACCGGTTGCACATTACGGAAATAGTGCGCTTCCAGGCGCGCCACCGCCCAGGCGGTATTGTCTTCGGCAAACTTGTCGCTGAATTCGGGGTTGGGCAGCAGCGTGCAACAGGTACCCTCGTAAACGGCCCAGTGTTTGGCGGCATCGAGTGCGAGTTGTTTGTCTTCCCCCGTCAGCCGGCGCCAGTAGGCTTCCAGCAGGTCATTCCGCTCTTCAGCAGGAACGAACTCCGCAAAGGTTTTCCACCGTTCCGGTTGCAGGAAACGCAGCTGGTACAGCCACCAGTTGATCTCCTCATTGCGCAGCATCCAGATGCCGCGTAACACCAGGCTCAGGCAGCGCTGCGGGTGCTGTTGCGCGTAGTACATGGAAATGGTCGAGCCGTAAGAGCCGCCGAACACATGCCAGCGCTCGATGTCGAGCAGCTCGCGCAGCTGCTCAATATCGCGGGTGGTATCGGCCATGGAATTGTTGCTCAGCTCACCCACCGGGCTGGAGCGTCCGCAACCACGCTGGTCGAACAGCACGATGCGAAAATACCCGGGATCAAAGAAGCGCCGGTCGAAAGCGGTACAGCCCGCGCCCGGTCCGCCGTGCAGGAACAGGATGGGCACGCCGTCCGGATTGCCGCACTGTTCCCAGTACAACACATGCGGTTCATCGACCGTCATCTCTCCGGTGGCATAGGGTTCAATGGGAGGGTAAAAATGGGGATTGGCCATGGTGTGTGAAGTTCCCGCTGTGAATGTCAGTTGTTCCGGCTGTCACCAAACACTGGCAACAGGGTTGGCGCCCGGATTTTAGCCCATGCGCAATGTGTTTGCGGGCAGCCGTGGCGCGAAATGATTTGTCCCGCAGCAAATCTTTGACCCGTTCGAACAAGTGATCATAGAATAGCGCCTGCCTTAAATTTGGAGTGCAAGTCATGGATTGTCCGAAGTGCAACGCAAGTATGGAAGAAGTTTCCTACAGTGGAATCCGGGTGGATCGCTGTACGGGCTGTCAGGGTCTGTGGTTCCAGACCGGTGAACTGGAGGAGTTGCGCAAGGACGACTGGATGGCTGACTTCATACTGGATGAAGGTGATGCCAAGGTAGGCAAGGAGTTCAACCGCATCCACGCCATCCAGTGCCCGGAATGCGATCGCCGCATGCTCGAGCAATCCGACCCGGAACAGCCACATATCGTTTACGAAACCTGCCCCGACGGCCATGGCACCTTCCTGGATGCCGGTGAATTCACCGACCTGGTGCACAAGACGTTCTGGGACCGCTTCAAGCGCAAGCGTTGAGTGCGCGGTTTCACCCGCGTTGAGTGAGTGAACAGCGATGGCCGGTGGCTGGAGCCGCGATGGAGCGGTACAGGACCAGATCGACGCCAGTGTCGAAGACGCGGTTGAGCTGGCGCGCCGTCGGCTGCCTCATGGCCCTGGCCTGAGCCACTGCGAAGAATGCGGCGAGGCCATTCCGCTCGCCCGGCGTGAAGCAGTGCCGGGAGTGCGCCACTGCGTCAGCTGCCAGGAAGTGATCGACCGCCGGGAAACCGCTTCCGGCGGTATCAACCGCCGTGGCAGCAAGGACAGCCAGTTGCGCTGAAGCGCACATGCGCCAGCGCGGCGTGATCAGTCATTCCTGTGATACTGCTTCAATGCCTTGGCTCGAGCCAGGTAATCCGATTCAAAACCATCGCCAAACGTGTAGACATACAGCGTGGCATAGCTGAAAAACACAGTAAGCACCATGGCGATTTCCAGCGCTTTGACGCCAGCAGCAATGCCGGTGCCGATGGCCACGAGGATGAACAGGGCGTCAAAGGTATCCTGCAGCGCACGCCTGAACTGCACGCCCGCGACGATGCCCGCCAGGCTGAACGCCAGCGCCAGGCTGTGCTGCACCACCAGCACGATGGCTGCAACCACGCCGGGCAGAATCAGAACCGTTTCGTCCAGCGAGTGATCGGGTGAGTTCACCTGGTGAATGCCTTTTTGCACCCATGACACCGGCAGCATCAGCAGCCAGACTCCGACCAGCGTGATGGTCAGAATTCGCGCGTAGCCCAGGCGGTCAAATTCGCCGGTGGTGCGAATGAAGGTTTCGACGATGGCAATATCTTCGGCGCTTGCCGGAGTATCGGCCACCTGGGCAACGGTTACGTCCCCGCTTTCAGCCAGCTCGGTAACCCCGCCGATGGGCAATTGCGCGGTAAATCCGGGAAAGAGGGCCGCCAGCGTGATGACCATCAGCGCGGTGATCACATGGTAGACCAGCAGCTTGCGGAACAGCTTCAGCCCGGTGATGCGGCGCTCCAGGCGAGGCGCCGCGCTCATCGGGTTATCGGGAATCTCTGGATTTGGGACAGGCTCTGTCATCCTTGGGCTTCCTCGATCTTCAATCAGTTCGCTTACCCTTCGAAGATTGTACTGCAATTGGCCAGGATTGTTTGGGTCAGGAATTCTCTCAAAAAAGAAAAGCCCGGCGGGCCGGGCTTTTCACAGAGCAGGGTCGGACGCGAATCAGAAATGTGTCCGGAACTCCACGCCCCAGTAGGCCGGCTCGTTCACGAAGGCCGTCAGGTTCAGGAAGTTGATGCCGCCTTCCACCACGATTTCGTCGGTAATGTTGCGGCCGACGATGGCGAAATCCATGCCGCTGTTGGTGCGGTAGCCGGTGCGCAAACCACCCAGCCAGCGGGAATCCTGTACGAACTCCACCGATTCATGCAGGAACAGGTTGGATTCGTCGCGGTAGTTCCAGTCGGTGTTGAAGTACAGCTCGCCGTTGGTGATCGGGTAGCTGTATTCGGCGATCAGGTTGAAAATCCACTCCGGCGTGCGCGGCAGGGGATTGCCGTCGATGAACACTTCGGTAACCGGTCCGAACGCACCCTGGCGGAATCCGGCAATCGGGTCGAGACGGGTGCAGGTGGGCGCGGAACCGCACAGGTCGTCGCGCAGGTTGGGGTCGTCGATTTCAGTGTCATTGTAGCTGGCGTTGGCTGACAGGAGCAGGTTTTCCGATACCAGGAAATCGATTTCCGTTTCAACACCCCAACCGTTCACATGCTCGGCATTGAGCAGCTGGTTGGTGTTCGCCTCGCCACCGGTGGCAGTGAGCTGCTGATCATCATTGCGGAAGGAGTACAGCGAGGTGTTCCAGCGTACGCGGTCTTCAGCCAGCATGCTCTTGAAGCCGATTTCCGTGGACAGCGTATCTTCGGTTCTCGCCGAGCTCACGAATCCGAAACGCCCCAGGGTTACCGGGCCTCGTGAACCGGTGGCGATGCGCGCGTACCAGGTCCAGTCTTCGCTGGCGTCCCAATTCAGCGCCACATCCCAGTTGAAGAAATCATCCGCAACGGAAATGGCGCCGGGGCTTACGGTTCCACCCGGGAACGCCGAGCGCACCTGCAGGTCCTTGTCGTCATCGGTCCAGCGGGCGCCGACCGTCAGGGCCCAGTCGTCGGTGAACGCATACTCTGCCTGGCCGAAAATGGCCCAGGAGGTGGTCTGCTGGCTGACCAGCGCGGAGGCGGGGGTGTTCAGGAAGTCGTAATTCAGCAGGTCAAAATCTTCATCGAAATAGTACAGGCCGGTCTGCCAGAACAGCTGGTCATTGGCTTGAGCGGACAGGCGGAATTCCTGGGTGAACTGCTCCAGGTCGTCCAGGCCGTCACCGGTGGCCACGCCAAAAAACACCTGCTTGCCGAGCTTGCCGATATCAGCCGGGTCGAACGAGGTTTCTCCACCGTCCACGTCGGCGCTCTGGAAATTCTCCACCGTGTCGTAGCCGGTGATCGAAGTAAACGTCATGCCGTTGCCGAACAGCCATTGCAGGTTCATCACGCCGCCAAAGGCATCCAGGGTCATGTCATGCACCTGGTTGTCATTGCTGACCGTGTCGGGATCAAATCCGGGACGTACGCCGCTGGTGCCCAGGGCGATGGCGTTGGCATAGAAAATGTTCGGGTCGCTGCCGTCCTGGTTGAAGCCGTGCAGGTTGAAGTAGCCGGTGAAGCTGTCGGATGGCTCCCACTGCGCCGCCAGGCGCCAGGCGAATTCGTCGAAACCGCCGAAATCATCACCCGGGCCGTTGACCGTGTTGTCGATCCATTCGTCGCGTTCCTGGTACTTGATGGAAGCACGCATGTGGAAGGTATCGGACAGCGAGAAGTTGCTGGCGCCTTCCGCGGTGAAGGTGCCGCGCGAACCGTAGGAGGCCGCGAAGTAGCCGTTGCGTTCCTCGCTGGGGCGTACCGATGTGATGGTGATGGCGCCGGCGTTGGTGTTGCGGCCGAACAGCGAGCCTTGCGGGCCTTTCAGCACTTCGATGCGCTCGATGTCAAACAGCGGGAAACTGCGGGTGGTGTTGTTCTCCAGCGAGATGTCGTCGTAAATCAGCGCCACCGGCTGGTTCGCATTCACGTCGAAGTCGATGTTGCCGAGGCCACGCAGGTAGAATCGCGCCTGGGTGCGGCCGTTGGAGGTTTCAATGTTCAGGCCCGGTACGCGTGCCGCGAGGGCGCGGATGTCCTGCGCACCGCTGATGTACTCCCTGACCAGTTCACCAGAGATGGCGGAAACCGCCGCTGGTACTTCGGTCAGGGTCTGTTCGCGCTTCTGCGCGGTTACCAGCACTTCTTCCAGCGCCAGATCCTGCGCCAACGCGAGCGGGCTGGTGAGCGCTGCTGCTATGGCCAGGGTTAATGCATTCTTGCTGATCGGACCTTTCATTGTTGTTCCCCACGGTTGAAAGTGGGCGAATTATAGCCGCTTCGCCCAATGTGGAACAGCGAACGCCGAGCGGCTTTGCCGAGGTTCATCTGTGTGCAGTGACTCACGGCTGCGCCGGTTTGCCGCTGAAGCGAGTCGCCGCTAACATGGCTAAACTTCATTTGGCTGGATTACCTTTCCATGGTGTCAAAACGCCAGTTGCGCCAAATTGCAGCTTGCTGGCTGATTGGCTTCTGCGCTTTCAATTCAGCGGTCGCAGGGGAGGAGCCGGGCATGGAGCCGGGGCCAGAGTCGGGGAAAGAGCCGGTGAAGGAAACGGCGCAGGCGGACGGGCTGTCCGCCGCTGCCCCGCGCTGCGTGGTGCTTTTGCACGGGTTGGGGCGCAGCTCGGTGTCCATGAAAGGCGTGGAATGGCGGCTGGAGGAAGAAGGCTTCGACGTCGTCAACCTGAGTTATCCCTGGCAGAAGCAGACCATTGAGCAACTGGCCGCCCTGGCGGTCGGCAACGGCCTGGACGGCTGCCGTCAGCTGGGCCTGGAGTCGGTGGGATTTGTCACCCATTCGCTGGGCGGAATCCTGCTGCGCCAGTACCTTGAAAGCAATGCGATACCCAACCTGGGCCGGGTGGTGATGCTGGCGCCGCCCAACCAGGGGTCGACGCTGGCGGATCAACTCCTGGCCAATGAATGGATTGAGCCGCTGTTGCCCGAACCCGCGCACCAGCTCGGCACGGATGAAGCATCGGTGCCGTTGCAGCTGGGGCCGGTTGATTTCGAGCTCGGCGTGATTGCCGGCAGCAACACCCGCGCCTGGGTTTCACCCGGACTGGAGAACGTGCCGAACGACGGTACGGTGTCGGTTGCTGAAACCCGTGTGGAGGGCATGCGGGATTTCATCGTGCTGGATGTCGATCATTCCTTCCTGATGTGGCGCAGCGCCGTGCTGGACCAGGTGATTCAGTTTCTCCGCAATGGGCGCTTCGATCACAGCCTCGGCGGCGAAGCCACCGACACGGCGACCTCAACGGTTGATGCTGACCAGTTTGGGGATGGGCAGTGAGTTGAACTCGCAGGATGTCGCCAGCGTGTAGGCGCCCATCATCCTGCCCACCACCAGGTCGCCGATTTGCAGATTCGGCAGCTCACCTTCCTCAAGTACCACGTCGATGCTGTCGCAGGTCGGGCCGGTCAGCACGCCGGCGCTGGTTTCGCCGTCGTCGCTAAACAGGGTCAGCGGGTAGTGCGCATGGTCATAGATCTGGCCGCTGTAGGAGCCGTACACGCCGTCATCGAGGTAATACCAGTTGGCGGCGATCCGCTCGGCGCGGCCTATCACTGTACTGATGGCGGTGATGCAGGGGGCGCTCAGCACGCGGCCCGGCTCAGCGATGATGCGCACGGATTCGGGGTAATCCGCCAGCGCTTCAACAATGGGACGGCAATATTCCACCAGGTCCAGCCCTTCCTGCGCATAGTCCGCCGGAAAGCCGCCGCCGATGTCCAGCACGCGCAGGTTTTCCGCGCCTGGCAGGCTTTCATTGCCGAAGTAGTCGCGGCACTCGCGGATCGCTTTGACGTGCGCATCGGTGTCAAGGCACTGCGAGCCCACGTGGAAGCTCAGGCCCATGATTTCGATGCCATAATCCTTGGCCTGGGCCAGCATCATCGGGATATTGCGCGGCGCACAACCGAATTTGCGCGACAGGTCGCTGTTGACCTGCCGGGCGCGGAAAGACACGCGCAGCAGGATCCGCACGCGACCGGCATACGGCTTGAATTTGGCCAGTTCATCCGGGTTGTCAACCACAAAGACATCACAGCCGAACTCCAGCGCATCGCGAATGTCCTGGTCGCGCTTGATTGGATGGGTGTGGATGGTTTTCGCCGGGTCAGCGCCGATCTGTTGCATCAGGCGGATTTCACCGGTGGTGGCGATATCGAAGTTGGCGCCTTCGGCTTGCAGCACTTCAAGCACCGGTACAGCGGAAAGGGACTTGATGGCGTAATACAAATCCACGCCGGGCAGGGCCTGCTGCAGGTTGTGAAAAGTATCGCGCAGTTTCTGGCAATCCAGCACCAGTAACGGCGAGCCATGCTGCTCCACCAGTTTGCGCCAGGGCGCTTCTGCCTGCCTGCTTTCAATCGTTACGACATTCATGGGCATTACTCCAAAGTGGTACTTAAACCTGCTTCAGACCGTGGCCTTGAAAAGCCAGCAGGGGGCGAAAAGGACGCGGCATTTTAGACAAATTGCATCGCTGCGCAAGCACTTTATTTTTTCATCCGGATACCCGGGTTCAATGAAAGCTGTTGGCTCCGCATCACCGGCCCACTATCATGATCTGCCTGACCCACGCGAAGAGTATTACCATGCACATGAATCCATCCGTTATCAACCGGCCGGGGCTGCTTCACACCCTTCTTGCCGGTTTGTTGTCCTGTTTTCTGCTGCTGCCGGTGGCCTGGGCCGAAACTGCCAGCCCGGCTGCCGATGAAACCCTGGTAGCCCTGCTGGATGAATTCCTGGCCGGCGCTTCCCGTAACGATATCGCCGTTCACCAACGCTTCTGGTCGGATGACCTGGTGTACACCTCATCCTCCGGAGAGCGATTTGGCAAGGCCGAGATCATCAGCTCCATGCAGGGTGCTGGCGCCGATGAGGCCGGCGGACCGGCGATGGAGTACGGTCGCGAAGCCCTGCTGGTCAGGGTTTATGACGACATGGCAGTGATTACGTTCCGGCTGGTGGGAACGCGCCAGGCAGAGCCCCCAACGGTGAGCAGGTTTTACAACACGGGCGTGTTCCTGCTGCGTGACGGCGAGTGGCGCGCGATTGCCTGGCAGGCTACGAAAATTCCTGCAGAATCCTGAACATGGCGGTCGGGTTCTCACGCGGCAGGCCGCGCCTGAAGGATTGCTACAACACACAGGATTTCCGCCAGCTGGCCAAACGGCGCCTGCCTGCGCCGATATTCCACTACATCGATGGCGGCGCTGACGATGAAACCACTCTGCGCCGCAACACCGAGGCATTTGAAGGCGTGGACCTGGTGCCAAGTGTGCTGGCGGGGGTGTCCGGGGTAGATCTTTCCGTTTCGGTGTTCGGCCGCAAGCTGGAAATGCCGATGTTTTTCTCGCCTACCGCCATGCAGCGTCTGTTCCATCATGAAGGCGAGCGCGGCATCGCCCGCGCGGCGCAGCAGTTTGGCACGCTGTTCGGCGTTTCGACCATCGGTACCCGCAGCATCGAGGAACTGGGTGGATTTGCCGACACGCCCAAGCTGTTCCAGATTTATGTCCACAAGGATGCGGCGCTCACCAGCAACCTGATCGAGCGCTGCAAGCAGGCGAAATTTGACGCCCTGGCGCTGACGGTGGATACCATCGTTTCCGGCAACCGCGAACGAGACTACCTCACCGGCATGACCACGCCACCCAGGTTCACGCCGCGCAGCCTGCTGAGCTTCGCGGCGCATCCGGGCTGGACCTGCAATTACCTGTTTCGCGAGGCCTTCGACCTGCCCAATATTTCGCAATTCGTCGCCGCCGGTTCCAGCGTCAAGGCATCCATTCCCGAATACATCAACGGCCAGATGAAGCGCTCCATCAATTGGGATGACGTGGCTGACATGATCAGGGAGTGGGGCGGGCCGTTCGCCATCAAGGGCGTGATGTCGGTGGACGATGCGCGCCGCAGCGTGGAAGCCGGCGCCAGCGCCATCATGATTTCCAACCATGGTGGCAGGCAGCTGGACGGTTCGCGCTCGCCCTTTGACCAGCTGGAAGCCATCCTGGACGCGGTGGGTGGGCAGGTTGAGGTGATCGTCGACGGCGGCATCCGGCGCGGCACCCATGTGCTCAAGGCGCTGGCGCTGGGTGCCACGGCCTGTTCCGGCGGACGTTGGTATCTCTATGCGCTGGCGGCAGGAGGCGCTGAAGGCGTCGCCCGGGCCTGCCAGCTGATGCGCGACGAACTGGAACGCAATATGTACCTGATGGGTTGCCGCTCGATCAGCGAACTGAAACCCTCGATGGTGGCGCGGCGGGCTTTCTGAGCAGACGGAGGCCGTTGCCGGGCTCAGCCGCTGCACTTGGTCTCGGCTTCAGTCGCCCGGGTCAGTCGTTGTCGTCCACTTCCAGCTGGCCGCTCAGGCGGCGCCAGATGTGCGACCAGCTCATGCCGATGGCCAGCAGGGTGGCCAGGGCGGAGAGGCCCAGCCAGACCAGCGCACGGGTGGAGTCCGCATGCACCACGCCCAGGTCCACCAGCAGCCAGATACATCCGCCGATGATCGCCGCGCCGAGAACCGTACCCAGCCCTCCCAGGCTGTTGCTGGTGGCCACCAGGTAGACCGTCCAGCCTGCCGCGAGGATCACGCCCACGAGGAAATGCATGGCGCCCAGGTTCTGTTCACCGAAGCTTTCCATCAGCCAGTGCACGTAGGAGTGGCCGCTGGGATTGTACGTGGCGAACACCAGCACGATGGCGGCGCCCCAGCGCCACAGGAAATCCATCAGGCCGAAGGATTTGTGGGGCTTGAAAAAGCCTGATTTCGCCATTGTGCGCTCCGTGCTGTTTGATGCTGTTGTTGACCCATTATTCCGGGGTGGGAAAGCGCGCGCAATGATCCTGCAGCCACTGGCGGAAAATTTTTACCTTGGGCAGGTTGAAGAAATGCGGCGGGGAAACGAAATAGTACGACCAATCGGTCTTTACCACCGTCGGAATCGGCCGCACCAGGCGCCCGGCTTCGATATCGCGCACCACCAGTGACCAGCGGCTGAGGGCGATGCCCTGGCCCTGCTCTGCCGCCATCAGGATGCTGAGGGAGTCGTTCAGCAGCGGCCAGTGGCTGTCCCGGCCGCTGTCGCCCACGGCCCGGAACCACGCATCCAGGATCTCGCTTTCCACGAAGAACAGGTCGTGTCCTTCCAGGTCCTGGATGGTACTGGCCGGGCCGATTTCGCGCAGCATTTTCGGGCTGCATACCGGCAGGATCCAGTCGTCCATCAGTTTTTGCGATTTCAGGCCGGGCCACTTGCCCGGGCCGAAACGTATACCGGCATGGAAGTCGCTTTGTTCAAAGTTCACCAGGCCGTTATCGGCATTGATGCGCAGGTCGATTTCCGGGTGGGACCCGTAGAAGTCGGCCAACCGCGGCAGCACCCATTTCTGCAGCAGGGAGGGCATCATGCTGACGTTCAGAACGCCCTCACTGCGGTCCGCTCCCAGCGATTGCACCGCCTGGCGAAGTTCGGTCAGGCCCCGTTGCACGCCGGGCAACAGTTTCTTGCCCGCATCCGTCAGTGTGATTTGACGGCCCTTGCGATGGAACAAAGGCTGCTTCAGGCGGTCTTCCAGCAGCCGGATTTGCGAGCTGACCGCGGCAGGGCTCACGTTAAGGGCTTCGGCGCCTTTGGCGAAGCTGAGATTGCTGGCCACGGCCTCAAAAGTACGCAGCGCATTGAGTGGAATATTGGGCATGAAACTGTAATATTCTGGAAATATTTGGATTAAGTAAAAGTTAACTGAGATTGAGTTTATCCCGTTGGACGAAACATGTACAGGAATTCTACAATGCAATCCTGAAAACAGCCATGAAAGTCTGTTTTCGGGGTTTCCGGGCACGATGCCCGGGAATTGTACAGGCAAAACCAAAAAGCACCAGACCGTGCTGAAAGGAGATAGTTTATGTTAACCAAATCTGTTTTGAAAACGATGCAGGAAGCCGCCGGCCTGGCGACCTTTGCTGCGCCAGCTACAACCACCGGCCTGACTGCCAATGAAGCAGCCAATGCCAACCGCTTCGACCACCACGCTGCCATGGTTCGCCGTAACCGCCGCATGCGTCGTGCCGAGCGTAACGCAGTTCGCAGCTCCACTGGCTGGACGGTACGGATGTGGTGATTACGGCATCGACAGCCGAATGCTCGGCAGACTGTAATCATCCATCAAACTAAAGGGGCCCAAATCGGGCCCCTTTTCTTTTAGCCCCCCGATTTTCCACTCTCCCATTTTCCTTCGCAGCACTTATACTCCCGGCAGTTTCGAGGAGTCACGCAATGCATTTGGCAGTAGCCCGGCAGTGGTATGCCATCAACCGGTTTTCCGACCGGATCAGCCTGATTTATGAACAGCATGTGGATGCCGGCCTGCGCTGCAATATCTGGCATGTGCGGGGGCGTGACAGCGACCTGCTGGTGGACTCCGGCCTGGGCGTGGCGCCATTGCGCGATGAAGTTGCCAGGCTTGGTGATCGACCGGTGCTGGCCGTGGCCTCCCACACGCACTTTGACCACATTGGCAACCACCATGAATTCGACCAGCGGTGCTGCCATCCGGCGGAAGCGGATGTGCTAAGCGCGCCCGATGCCGCGAATACGGTGTGGCAGGAATACCGCGCCATGATGGCCGGTGAGCAGCCCTTGTCGGCATTGCCGTACCCCGGTTTTGACTTTGCTGACTATGCGGTACTGCCCGCACCGCCCACCCGGCTGATCGACGAAGGGGACGAGCTGGATCTCGGTGACCGTCACTTCAGGGTGTTCCACATGCCCGGCCACTCGCCGGGTTCGGTGTGTCTGTATGAAGCTGCGACGCGCACCCTGTTCAGCGGCGATGTGTTGTACGACGGTGAGTTGCTGGATGCGCTGTACCACTCCAACCGCGACCAGTATCGCGAAACCCTGGCGCGGCTGCGGGAAATTCCGGCGGAAGTTTTTCACTGCGGGCATTACGCCAGCTTTGGTCGCCAGCGCGCCTTGCAGCTGATCGATGCCTGGCTGGAGCAGCGTGGAATTTGAATCCGCACTGCTGAATCGCTGACAATGCGGTGAGTCGTTTCCAGCAATTGTGATGTCATGCCTGCCTCAACGTCCGCCTATCCCGATTCCTACTATGCCGCGACCGCCAATCCGATGCCGGAGCCACAGGTTCTGCAGGGTGAGGAAATCGCCGATGCCTGCATCATTGGCGGTGGTTACACCGGGCTTTCCAGCGCCATTCACCTGGCTGAACGTGGCTATAAAGTCATCCTGCTGGAAGCCGAACGTGTGGGATGGGGTGCTTCAGGTCGCAACGGCGGCCAGTGCACGGTGGGCCAGCGGCAGCCACAGGAGTACCTGGAAGAGAAATTCGGCGCTGAAGAAGCCCAAAGGCTGTGGCAACTCAGCGTTGAGGCGGTCGGTCTGGTGCAGGAACTGATTGCCCGCTTTGGCATTTCCTGCGACCTGAAACGCGGCAACCTGCAACTGGCAGCCAAGACCAGTGATGCCGAATGGTACCGGGCCCACGCCGGACACATGCAGTCCCGGTACGGCCTGGACTGCCGCTTCGTGGAGGGCGAGGAACTGAACCGCCTGGCGGGCACCGATACCTTTCGCGGCGGATTGCTGGAACGGCTTTCAGCCCACCTGCATCCGCTGAACTATGCGCTGGGCCTGGCCGATGCGGCCCGCTCGCTGGGCGTGCGGGTGTTTGAACAAAGCCGGGTGACCGGCTACGACAAATCCTCGCCCACCACCGTGCGCACAGCGCAGTGCTGTGTGCGGGCCAGATTCGTCGTGCTGGCCTGCAACGGCTACCTGGAACGGCTGGAGCCGCGGGTGGCGGGACGCATCATGCCCATCAACAATTTCGTGCTGGCCACCGAACCACTGGAAGCCGCGCGGCAGGAGCAACTCAATCCGCTGGACGTGTGCATGTATGACGCCAAATTCGTGGTGAATTACTGGAAGCTGAGCGGCGACGGCCGGCTGCTGTTTGGCGGTGGCGAGAATTACACCCGGCGCTTCCCATCCGATATCAAGGCCTTTGTGCGCAAATACCTGTTGCAGTTGTATCCCACGACCGGTGACCTGCGGATCGATTATGGCTGGGGCGGCACGCTGGCGGTCACCATGAACCGCATGCCCTGTTTCGGCCGGCTCGATCCGGATGTCTACTACGCCATGGGATTTTCCGGCCATGGCGTGCAGATGGCTACGCTGGCCGGAAAACTGATTGCCGAGGCGGTGGCGGGAACCGCGGAGCGTTTTGACGTGATGGCGCGGATTCCATCTCCCTCGTTTCCGGGCGGTACCCTGCTGCGCTGGCCGGGGCTGGTCGCCGGCATGTTGTATCACGCGTTGAAGGACCGGCTGGGGGACTGACACAGATGATTGACGGGCGTGTGCTAGCATGTCGCTGTTGTCCAGCAGTGCCGGCTGCCGCCGGCCATTCCGGTTGCCGTCGTTTTCGGTTCGGATAGCTTCGCAAGGCACGCCCCCAGGAGAGCGTACCGCATGGAAATCGCCCTGCTCAAACTGGTTCATGTCCTGATTCTGGCCTGCTGGCTGGGCGCCGACCTGGCAGTGTGGTATTGCAGCTTTCATGCAGCGGATCGCCGGCATTCGGCGGCCAGCCGTATTGCCATCACGCGTATCCAGTTCGCGCTCGACATGACGCCGCGTATCTGCATGACCCTGATGTTCGCGATTGGCATCCATCTCAGCTATCGCATCGGTTACTGGCCGGTACCGCCCTGGGTGATTTATGCCAGCTACCTGCTGTGCCTGGGCTGGATGGGGCTGGTGCTGTACCTGCATTATGGCCGGCGCCATGGGCGAAGCGGGCGGCTGCAATCCTTCCTGAAGCAATTTGACTTCGCGTTTCGGCTGGCGGTGATCGGCGCGTTGTGCACTTACGCGGCCATATCGCTGTCCGGGCCCAGTGGCGTGGGCGCGGATTTCATTGCCTGGAAACTGCTGTTGTTCGCCGGCATCATCGCCTGTGACCTGGTCGTGCGCATCAAGCTCAAACCATTTGGCCCCGCCTTTGCCCGGCTTCAGGCCGACAAGGCTTCGCAGGCTGATGAAGACGTGATGGAGCACAGCCAGGCGGCGATCCGGCTGTGGAAGGTCCTGATCTGGCTGGGGCTGCTGTTCAGTACCGCATTCGGCGTGCACCTGATCGGCTGAAGTCATTCGCCCGTTTACTCCGGGAATCTGGCCGCACGCTGGCCGCCCGGGTGAGCCCGGGGCGGCAGCGAAGGACAGCAGCAATATTGTGGTTGAGCATTCCGGGCTCGACTGCTTCGGCCTGCGTTGCCGCGGGTACGCAGAGCGACGTGTCATTGTGAACACGCCTGCAGTAGGATTCACCATCTGTGAATATCCGGAGTTTTCCCTTGAACGTTTCAGATGCTGTTTCCAGCCGCTTCAGCGCGCGGGCTTTCACCAGCAAAAAAGTAGAATTCGAAACGGTAATGAGCATTCTCGACCGGTCGCGTTTTGCTCCTTCCGGCGGTAACCTGCAGCCTTGGCATGTGGAAGTTCTGGCCGGCCCAGCCCTGCGGGGCCTGATCGACGCGATTGCTGCCAGTGCTTTGCGGCATCCCGCGGGCGAACCTTCGGATTACCGGGTATATCCGCCAAACCTGGCTGAACCTTATCGCAGCAGGCGTTACCAGTGCGGCGAAGACCTGTACGCAGCCATTGGCATTCCACGTGAAGACAAGCTGGCGCGGCTGCAGCAGTTCGGCAGGAACCTGCAGGGTTTTGGTGCACCGGTGGTGCTGTTTTTCTCCATCGAACGATTCATGGGCATGAACCAGTGGGCGCACCTCGGCATGTTCATGCAGACCATCATGTTGCTGGCCCGGGAAGCGGGCTTGCACACCTGTCCGCAGGAAGCCTGGTCGGCGTACAGCGCGACCATACGCGAGTACCTGGACTTGCCTGAGGAAAGGATGTTTTATTGCGGAATGGCCATGGGCCATGCGGATACCGGCCATCCCATCAATCAGTGGCGTACCCGGCGGGCCGGGCTCGAAGAAGTGGCCCGGTTCCGGGGATTCGAACAAGGACAGGAATGACAATGCGAGCAGAAACATCCGCAGCGCCCCAGGCAGGGCCATTGCAGGGCATCAGGGTGCTGGAAGTGGGGCAGTTGCTGGCCGGGCCTTTTGCCGGCTGCATCCTGGCGTACTTTGGTGCGGAAGTAATCAAGGTGGAGCCGCCCGCAACGGGAGATCCCCTGCGGCGCTGGCGCCAACTGGATGAAGACGGCACGTCGCTGTGGTGGCGCAGCCTGGCGCGTAACAAGAAATGCGTCACCGCCGACATGCGCACAGAGGAGGGCCGCGAACTGGTGCGCAAGCTGGCGCAGAAGAGTGATGTGCTGCTGGAAAATTTCCGGCCCGGGGTCATGGAGAAGTGGGGCCTGGGGCCGGACGATTTCTCCGCCACCAACCCGGGGCTGATTTATGCCCGCATATCCGGCTATGGGCAGGATGGGCCTTATGCCAGCAAACCGGGCTTTGCTTCGGTCTGCGAGGGGTTTGGTGGACTGCGGTATGTGAACGGCTTCCCCGGCGAACGCCCGGTGCGGCCCAACCTCAGCCTGGGCGATTCGCTGGCTGGCCTGCACACCGCGCTGGGCATTGTCATGGCCTGCCTGCACCGCGCCCGCAACCCGGGCAGCGCGGGGCAGGTGGTTGATACCGCCCTTTACGAGGCCGTGTTCAACATGCTGGAAGGCGTGGTGCCGGAATATGATGGCGCAGGTGTGGTGCGTGAACCTTCCGGCTCAACGATTACCGGAATCGTGCCCACCAACACCTACCTCTGCAACGACGGTAAATACATCATCATCGGCGCCAATGGCGACTCCATTTTCAAGCGGCTGTGCGAAACCATGGGGCGGCCGGACATGGCCGCAGATCCGCGTCTGGCCGACAACGCAGGCCGCGTGGAGCACGAAGCCGAAATCGATGCGGTGATTGCCGCCTGGTGCGGCAGCCAGGGATCAGGTAGTGCGCTGGATGCGCTGGAACTGGCGCGGGTGCCATCGGGGCCGATCTATTCCGTGGCCGACATGCTGAAGGACCCGCATTACCAGGCCCGCGGTTTGTTTGAAGACGTTGCATTGCCTCGTGGCAACCTGAAAATCCCGGCGCTGGTGCCGAAGTTGAGCAACACGCCTGGACACACGGGCTGGGCCGGCCCGGAACTGGGCGCTTTCAACCAGGAGGTCTACGGCGAAATGCTGGGCCTGTCCGCCAGTGAGCTGGAGAACCTGCGGCAACAGGGCATCATCTGAAGCAGGAAATGGCCGGACGGTCAGAGCTGTTCGTAAGGCATTGCAAAGGTATCGCCCTGCTGGATGTCACCGGTTTTCAGGCCCAGGTTGAACCAGCGCTGGCGCTGCTCTGAAGTGCCGTGGGTAAAGGCATGCGGCACCACCCGGCCCTGGGTACGTTGCTGGATGGCATCGTCACCAATGGCATTGGCCGCCACCATGGCTTCTTCAATGTCGCCATGGTCCAGGTAGTTGCGGTTGTGGTTGGCCCAGACGCCCGCCAGGAAGTCCGCCTGTAACTCCAGCCGCACCGAATATTCGTTGTAATCGCTCTGGCCGCGCCGGGCGTGCACCTTGTTCGAAATGCCCAGGAGGTTCTGCACGTGGTGGCCCACTTCATGCGCAATCACATAGGCCTGGGCAAAATCGCCCGGTGCTCGAAAGGTTCGGGCGAGTTCATCGTAAAAATCCAGGTCGATGTAAACCTTCTTGTCGCCGGGGCAGTAGAACGGGCCCATGGCGGATTCCCCCAGGCCGCAGGCCGTGTTGACGCGGGTCTTGAAAATGACCAGCTGCGGCTCTTCATATTGCCAGCCGTTGCGGCGGAATTCGGCGTTCCACACATCTTCGGTATCGGCCAGCACCACCGAGACAAAATCAAAGCACTCCTGCTCCTCGGGCGTGCCCTGATAATCAACCTCGGTGGTGGTGGGCGTACCACCCACCATGGAACTGGGATCAAACAGGCCGAATTGCCATAACAGGAAACCCACTACCAGCAATGCCAGGATTCCCTTGAAGCCAAACGTGCGGCCGACCAGGTTCAGCAGCATGCCGGCGCCACCTCCGCCCATTCCTGCGGAGACCTGGCGCCCTCTGGCGTCTTCGACATTGCTGCTGCTGCGGCGGCCTTTCCATTTCATGATCGGGTTCCTTCGCGGTTCGGCCGCGGCGAAGAAGTCAACCCGCCGGGCGTTTGAATGATACTATCCGGCCATGAAAGCGCTGACAATGATATTGGCCACGATGGCTGCGATGGTCATGATGCCGATCGTGCTCATGGCTGATGACACCGAGCAGCTGCCGCACGCGTTTGAGGCCGGCTGGAAAGGCGAAAAAACCTGCGAGTTGCTGTACGAAACGCCGGAAGTCCGCGTGGCCAAATGTACTTTTCCACCCGGTGTCGGGCATGAAAAGCATTACCACAACCCGCACCTCGGCTATGTGCTGGAAGGCGGCACCATGCTGATCACCGATGCCTCCGGAGAACGGCGGGTCAAGGTTGAAACCGGATCCAGCTTCAGCACCACGGAGCGCACGGTTCACCAGGGCGTCAACGTGGGAGGTACAACCACCTCCTATCTCATGATCGAGCCGCGCAGCGGCGGCAAGCCGACGCCCTGAGCAAGCCGCCTCACCGCAGGGTGGAGCAATGCAGTGATGCAACCAGATTGTTGCATGAAAACAACAGTTTCCTGGCGGACTCATGCCTGGAATTCCCGGGCATGAAATGTCAGTGAACGAATCCGTTGCTGGCCCAGTTACCCCTCCCCGGGCCGTTGAAAATGGCCTCCATTTCGTGTAAGATACTGATTCGTTTGAATAAAAATTCCTCGTTCGAACGTATCTGAATTTCACACCGCTGGAGAAGGCATATTACTATTAATCAAGGAGATAGCGTTTACCATCCCCGCCACGGCATCGGTAAAGTCGAATCTATCTGTAAACGTAGTTTCAGTGGCGAAGAAGAGACAACATTTGCGAATCTGTACTTCAAACGCGACAAGCTGACCCTGATGTTGCGCAAGCAGGATCTCGATGAAACCGTGCGCTATCCCATCAACGCCAAGGAAGCCAAGCGCCTGCTGGACCACCTGGAAAGCTGGAAAGGCCGCATGAGCAAGCAGTGGAAGGCCCGCGCCAACAAGAACCAGGCAGTGATCGAAAGCGGCGATCCGTTTGGCTATGCCGAAGTGTACAAGGGCCTGAGCCAGCTCGAGGCCGAAGGCAGCCTGCGCGCTTCCGACCGGGTGCACCTGAACCATTCACTGGAATGCCTGGTGGATGAATTGGCGGCGGCCTTGAAAAAAACCCCCGACCAGGCCCGCAACCTGATCAGCAAACGTTGCGGCCTGGAGCAAGCTTCGGCCTGAGGCCACGTCACCTGAACGCCAGCTGAACCCGGAACATCGTTCCGGGCAAGGCGTTCAGGCCTGTTCTGTTTCCTGTGTACCAGCCAGAGTTTATGGCTGAGTTTTGTCTGGCCTCCCGCTTCACGTGTTGATACGATGAGTGCCCCTGTTCTTCACGAGTAAAGGGAATTCAACATGTTCGATAAACTCAAGACACCCCCCCAAACGGATCGAGTCATGGAAACCAGGGCAGCGGAGCCGGCCACGCCAGCGCCCGCCGCAATGTCGCAAGCCGCAGGGAAAGCGGCGGTGATTGGTGCAGGAATCAGTATCAACGGCGAAATCAGTGGCAGTGAAAACCTGCTGATCGAAGGCCGGGTCGATGGCAAGGTCAATCTGTCCGGCAATGATGTCACGATCGGCAAGTCCGGCCATGTGACAGCGGATGTGAGCGCCAAGACCATCCGTGTTGCCGGAGAGGTCAATGGCGACCTGCAAGCCAAGGAACGCGTGGTCATCAGCGGCACCGGCAACGTTCGTGGCAATGTGGTGGCGCCTCGCGTCGTACTGGAAGATGGCGCCATTTTCAAAGGCAGCATCGACATGGACCCGGGCGAAGGCGCGGTGACCGAACTGGCGGCTGCCAAACCCGCCAGTAAAGCCAACGGGACCTCCACAACTACAGCATCGCACCAGGCTCCAACCGGGCCAGGTACCGGCGGCAAAGCGGAAACAGCCATGAGGGCGCCTGATTTATCCCTGAAAGGGAATTGATGGTTTGAGCCTTGCGGTTGACAGTACTGCCGAAGCAGCCAGTGCTGCTTCGGCACGATCGCCGATCGCCAGCCGGCAAACCAGCAAGGTCCTCGCCAGTCTGTTTGAACCCGTTCAGGAGCGGGCGGGACACCAGTGCCTGAATGTGCTGGAGATTGGTCGGGCGCTGCCGGAAACCGTCAGGTTCTTTTCAGCCACGCGCTGCCGCATCCATGTGGCTGACCTTTTTGGGGAGTTGCGCCGCGGCCGTTTTGACCCAGCAGCTTCCAGCAAAACCCTGGAACGGAGCTTCCAGGAGCAACTGGCCTTGCCCGCTGGCACCCAGCTGGACATCTGCCTGCTGTGGGATTTTCCCCATTACCTGGACGAAACCCGGTTGCGCGCTTTCAGCCGTGCGCTCTGGCCCTGGATGTACCCGGGCACTCGCGCCTTCGTGTTTGGCGTGCACAGCGCCGCCACACCATTGCTGAACCGCGAGTACGGAATCTTTGACGCCCAGACCATCTCCATCCGGCCGCGCAGCGGAGAGGCCTTGCCCTGCAGCCCGCACCCGCAATCGTTTCTCAACGAGTGGTTGACCTGCCTGAGTGTTTCACGCGGCATCCTGATGCCGGACGGCAAGGTTGAATGCCTGATGCATCCGCGTCGCTGAACCATGGCGGATCATTCCCCACAAACCACTCACATCCTGGGGCAGCCGCCTTCATTGTTCAGCCAGTGGCTGGCTGAAATCCGCGACCGGGAGGTGCAAAAGGATCCGCTGCGCTTTCGCCGCAACCTGGAACGCATGGGTGAGGTGTTCGCCGTGGAAATTTCGCGCCAGCTTGCCTACACCCGCACTGAAGTGACCACCGTGCTGGGGCAGGCTGACGCGCAGGTGCTGGTCGAACAACCGGTATTGGCCACGATTTTGCGGGCCGGCTTGCCGCTGCACCAGGGGTTACTGAATTATTTCGACCGCGCCGACAACGCCTTCATCTCCGCTTACCGCAAACACGAAGGCGATGAAGACCATTTCGAAGTTGAAATCGGGTATCTCTCCAGCCCTTCGCTGCAGGATCGCGTGGTCATCCTGTGCGACCCGATGCTGGCTACAGGTTCATCCATGGTATTGGCCTACAAGGCGCTCCTGCTCCGCGGGCAACCCCGCCACGTGCACGTGGTGTCGGTTATCGCCAGCGACGCGGGAGTCGAATTCGTACGAAAGAACCTGCCCGCCAACACCACGCTGTGGCTGGGTGCGGTCGACCATGAACTGACCGCCCGGGCCTACATCGTTCCGGGGCTGGGTGATGCAGGAGACCTTGCTTTTGGCATCAAGGAATAGGCCTGTGTCAACCTGCACTGCATTCCTCCACCGCTGGCTGGCTGCCAGCGTCCTGCCGGTGATCGCGTTGATGCTGGCTTGGCCAGGCGTGGCCACCGCGCAGCTGGACCTGGACCGGGTTGAGCACCACCAGCTGGCCAACGGGCTTCGAGTGCTGCTGCTGGAAGAGCACACGTTTCCCTCCGCCAGCGTGCAGATGCTCTACCGGGTGGGCGCCCGCAATGAACCGGTCGGTCAGTCCGGTATCGCGCATTTCCTGGAGCACATGGCTTTTCGCGCCACGGAAAATTTCCCGGATACGGACGTGGTCAGCCGCATCTATGCTGCTGGCGGCGAATGGCACGGTTACACCTGGATAGACCAGACCACTTATTTTTCCACCGTGCCCAGCGACCAGCTGGAGCTGCTGCTGCGCATCGAAGCCGACCGCATGCAACGCCTGCTTATCGAACCGCGCTGGATCGAGCCTGAAAAAGGCGCGGTGCTGGCCGAGATGCACGGCTACGAAAACGACCCCGCATCGGTGCTCCACGATGCCGTGGTATTCACGGCCTTCCAGGCTCACCCCTACCGCAACAACGTGATTGGCTGGGAAACCGACATCCAGGCCCTGCGGCACGCCGATGTGCTGGATTTCTACCGGCGCCATTATGTGCCGGCCAACGCCGTGCTGGCCGTCGTGGGTGACATCGACAGCGCCGCGGTACTGGAACGGGTGGAACATTGGTTCAGTGATTTTCCCGCCGCCGCGCCAACGCCGTTGCCGCATACCACGGAGCCGGCGCAGAAAGGCGAGCGGCGCATTGAGCTGCTGGGTGCCGGCGACAGTCACTATTTTGAAATCGCCTGGCCGGCGCCGGCCGCCAATGACCCGGACTTTGCTGCCATGCTGGTGCTGCAGCAGTGGCTGACTGGCGGTACCGGGGTCAATTTCATGCAGCAGTATGGCACCAGCCCGGTGCAACCCCGCAGTGCGCTGGATGGCCGCTTTGAAAGCCTCAGCAGCTGGTACCCGCCGGCGGCACAGGGCTACCTGTTCAGCCTGCAGGGCACCGTGTCCGCCGATGCCGACCCGCGGCAGGTGGAGCAAATCATCGATGACGCGCTGCGCCGTGTGCGGGAAGGGCAACTCGATGCGGAAGTCATCGAGGCCAGCAAACAAAGAGTCCAGGAAGAACTGGTGTATGACCTGGCCAGCCACGAACACACGGCACACCAGCTGGCTTACTATGCCGGCCTGGACGCGCTGGACGAGTGGCTGGTATTGCCGCAGAGCGTGGCGCGGGTGGGCGCTGCCGACCTGCAAGCCCTGGCCACGCGTCACTTTCAGCCCTGGCAGCGCACCATCGGCTGGTATCGCGCCGGTGATCCACCGCCAGTCCAGGCCGCGCCGTCAATTGGGACCGCCCGCACAGAAAGTGCAACAGAAAGTGCATCCAAGAGTGCAGCGGGTTTACCGGCCAGCGGTGTCGCCAGCGGACCCGCGGAAGCCGGAAGTGCAATTTCGGGCGGATCGGCTGCGAACAGAATGCACTCAGCCAAAGGCCAACTGCCTGAGCCGCAAACCCTGCGCACCGGGAATGGCCTGCCGGTGCTGGTACAGGCCAATCCTGCCACCGCATCGAGTTATGTCAGCCTGGTGCTGGTTGGCGCAGGCTGGCAAGGCAGCAGCTATCTGCAAACCGATCATCCCGCCTGGGGCTACAGCAGCCTCAGCGCTCCCAGCCTCCCGGACAACACGGCGGCGACCCTTGGGATGTTGCTGGGCGAGCTGTCTGCCTTGGCCGCCTTGCAGGAATCAGGCCTGGAAACCGGTGATCCTTATGCCCGGTTGCAGCACGAGATGGAGGGGATTCTCGGGCTTGAAAAACCCGCCACAGCGCAACCGTCCATCAGCCTGGTGACGTTGAGCGGCCAGGTTCCCGACGCGCAACTGCACCAGATCATGGCGCGATTGAACGATGTGGACTCAACTACCCTTGCTGCCCCCGCAAGCCAGTCCGCCGCCCAGGCGCCACAGCAGGACCGCCGGGTGGAGTGGCCCCGTGACCTGGCCCAGGCGCAGCTGGCCTATGTGTACCCGGCGCCCTTGCCGACAGCGCCTGAATATCTCGCGTGGCGCGCGCTGCAATATATCCTGGCGCACGATTACGAAGGCCGCCTGGGCAAGGAAGCCATCAGCAACCGGGGCCTGGCTTATTTCATCGACAGCCAGTACCGCTCGGATGGCCGCCGCGCCTGGATCGGCCTCAGCACCGGCGTGGATCCGGCAAAACTGGCAACGCTTGAAGCCCTGTTCCGCGAGCAGGTGGCTGGCTTGCAGCAGCGCCCGCCAACGCCAGCCGAGGTTGAAGAAGCGCGCAATCACCTGTTGGGCCGGCTGGGCACTGAGCGCCAGACCAATGCCGAACTGGCCGCCGGCCTGGCGGAAAACTGGTTGTGGAATGGGCGGTTGCCGGGTGTCGGTGAACAGAGTCAAGCCATCCGCCAACTGGACCGCGAGGATATCCTGCAAGCGGTTCCCGGCCTGTTGCGAGGCCGCTATGTGGTGATCGAGGCAGGCAAAGCAGCGGTGAGTGTGACAGACTGAACCGCTGAAACCCGCCTGTGGCGGGTTCCATAGAAAAGTACCGTTACAAGGACTATCAAACCCACAATGAATACAGCACAACCCAAGTCCGGTATCCGGGAGCCTTCGCTGCTGGATGCGCTGATTCCCATCCTCGCCCTGATCATCATGCTTTCCACGTCCGTGTACCTGTATGGTTCCGATTCGAACGGAGGCGGCAGCCAGGTGGCGCTGTTGATGGCGGCGATGATCGCTGCCATCGTGGCCATCAAGAACGGCTACCGCTGGCCGGAACTGCAGGAAGCCATCGTGCACGGCATCTCTACCGCCATGGGCGCCATCCTGATCCTGCTGGCCGTCGGCGCCCTGATCGGCACCTGGATGCTGGCTGGCACCGTTCCCACCATGATTGACTATGGCGTGAAAATCCTCAGCCCCAGTTACTTCTACATTGCCACCTGCCTGATCTGCACCATTGCCTCGGTGAGCATCGGCAGTTCCTGGACCGTGGCCGGCACCCTGGGGGTAGGGCTGATCGGCGTATCACAGGCGCTGAACCTGCCTATGGAAATCACCGCCGGCGCGGTGGTTTCCGGCGCGTATTTCGGCGACAAGATGTCGCCGCTGTCCGATACCACCAACCTGGCGCCGGCGGTGGCGGGTTCGGAGCTCTTCATCCACATTCGCCACATGGCATGGACCACCATTCCGTCCTACATTCTGGCCCTGTTGATATTCCTGTTCATTGGCCTGAGTGCCGACGTGGATGCCACGAAAACCGTCGAGCTGGGAGCCATGAATGAGTTGCACGAGAATTTCAACATCAGTTTCTGGACCCTGCTGCCGCTGATTGCCGTGTTTGTGCTGGCTGTTAAAAAGTTTTCGGCTTTTCCGACCATCGTGTTTGGTGCGCTGTTCGGCGGCCTGATGGCCGTCATCCTGCAGCCCCGGCAGGTACTGGATTTCGCGGCTGCCCCCGAATTGTCCGCTCCGCTGGCCATGCTCAAAGGCGTATGGACCGCCTTTGGCAGCGGCTATGTGTCGGCAACGGGCAACGAGGCCATAGACTCACTGCTCAGCCGCGGTGGCATGAGCAGCATGCTCTACACCATCTGGCTGATTCTCTGCGCGCTGGCTTTTGGCGCGGTGATGGAGCATGCCGGCCTGCTGGTGCGGCTGATCCAGTCGATTCTCAAGGCCGCGAAATCCACCGGCTCGCTGATCGCTTCCGTGTTGGTCACCTGCGTGGGTATGAACATTGTTGCTGCTGACCAGTACCTTTCCATCGTGCTGCCAGGCCGCATGTACCGGGCCGAGTTCCGCCGCCGCGGACTGAAGGCGCGCAATCTTTCCCGCGCGATCGAGGATGCCGGTACGCTGACCTCGCCGCTGGTGCCGTGGAACACCTGCGGCGCTTTCATGGCCAGCACTCTGGGCGTGGCCACCTTTGCCTATTTGCCGTATGCGCTGTTCAACCTGATCAATCCGCTGGTGTCGCTGCTGTACGGCTTTACCGGATTCACCATCCAGAAAATTGATGAAGACGGCGATGGTAACGGCGATAATTCCGGCCTGCCGCCCGGGGCTTACGACCGGGCCCTGTAACCATCCATGCCGGCATCACGGCAAACCGGCTGCCGGACTCGCGCAACCCTTAAACAACATGAACCAGAAACCCGAAAGCCATCTGTTCTACCTGTCCAGTACGCCACGGCCCCGGCTGGATCGCGCCGAAGGCGTCTACCTCTGGGACGTCAACGGCAAGCGTTACCTGGATGCCAGCAGCGGCCCGATGGTGTCCAACATCGGCCATTCAAACCCGCGCGTATTGGCGGCCATGAAACAGCAGATGGACAAGGCCACATTTGGCTATCGGTTGCATTTCGAAAATGAACCGGCGGAGGAACTGGCTACCCTGACGGCCTCGCTGATGCCGCCCGGCCTGGACCGGATTTTCTTTGTTTCAGGCGGTTCCGAAGCGGTGGAGAGTTGCCTGAAACTGGCGCGCCAGTATGCGCTGACCCAGAGACAATCCAAGCGCTGGAAAGTGATTTCACTGTTCCCTTCTTATCACGGTTCGACCCTGGGTGCGTCATCGGTTACCGGCATGAAGCAGTTCACCGAGCCCTTTGCGCCGATGATGGCGCGCATGCCGAAAATCCCGGCGCCTACCTGCTACCTGGATCACGATGAACTCAGCCTGGAGCAGCGCGGCGAGCGCTACGCGCGAATGCTGCGCGACAAGATTCTGGAAGAAGGTCCGGAAACCGTGCTGGCCTTCATCATGGAGCCGGTGGGCGGCGCTTCCACCGGCGCGCTGGTGGCGCCCGACAGCTGGCATCGAAATATCCAGAGTATCTGCGAAGAATTTGGCATCCTGCTGATCCTCGATGAGGTGATGACCGGCGCCGGCCGCACCGGAAAGTTCATGGCCGCGGAGCACTGGAACTACCGGCCCGACATCATCGCCATGGCCAAGGGATTTGCCGCAGGTTATGCGCCGCTGGGCGCGATGGCGGCGCAACGGCACATTGTCGACGCGGTGATGGCTGATGGCGGATTCGCCCACGGCTACACCTATGCCGGCAACCCGCTGGCCTGCGCCGCAGGCCTGGCGGTGTTGCAGGAAGTGCAACGTCAAAACCTGGTGGAAGCGGCGGCAGTACAGGGGGAGAAGCTCAAGGCCGGGCTGCGGGAACTGATGTCGCGTTATGAATTCATCGGCGATGTGCGCGGCAAGGGCCTGTTGCTGGCATTCGAGCTGGTGTCAGACCGCGGCACCATGGCACCGTTGCCGGCCGCCCTCAACGCGCATGTGGAAGTGGTGGAAGAAGCTTACCGGCGCGGCCTGATCATCTATTCCCGGCGGACCCGCGGCGGGCTCAAGGGCGACCATTTCATGGTCTGCCCGCCGCTGACGGTGAACGATGCGCAAATCGCCGAAATCCTGCGAGGGCTGGATGCCAGCCTGGAGGCTTTCGCGCGCAAACATGCGCTGGCTGCCGTGGCCTGAGGGTACCGACATGAACAACAAACCGATCGTCATCCGTTCCGCCACTTCAGCTGATGCCAAAGCCATTCACGCCATGATCCGCTCACTGGCCCGCGGCCTGGGCATGGAAGACCAGGTCAGCAGTACGCCGGAAGACCTGCTGCGATTCGGCTTTGGTGAGCGGCCCGTATTTGAGGCGCTGGTGGCTGAAAGGGAGCAGGAAACAGGTCGTGAGCCACTGGGGCTCAGCCTGTATTTCTTCACTTTCTCCAGCTGGGCGGGCAAGCGTGGCGTTTACCTGCAGGATATTTTTGTCGACCCGCGCGCGCGCGGCAC
>CAYYCX010000038.1:24262-33972 GCA_964470455.1 uncultured Wenzhouxiangellaceae bacterium | reverse complement strand
ACAGGGATGTGAGTCGGGCCGCGCCGCAGGGGCGACCGAGGACCGAGGGTAGCCCGAAGGGCCAAGTCCAGGACCGGAAGGCCTTACCGCCATCGGGCAATGTGGTACGCCAAATGGATCCCGGATCACGCGCTACGCGCTGTCCGGGATGACGAAGAAATGAGAGCCGGAAGGCCTTCCCGCCATCGGGCCTGTTATGCAGCAACTGGATCCCGCATCCTCAGCTCACGACCTTCACACGGCCAGCGAGACAGATTCCGTACTTGACGGTACTATGTGGTGACCTCCAGCAGCGCAGGTTGTCCGTCCATGAAAATACTTGCCACCAACGTCTATGTCGGTCCCAGCCTGTATGCCCATTTTCCCGTCATACGCTATCAGGTCGACCTCGGCGTGCTGGAAGACTGGCCCTCGGCGCGGCTCGGCCAGCAGTTCATCGACGGGCTGGTCACGGCGTTACCCGGGCTCGCCGAGCATACCTGCTCCTACAGCGAAGCCGGTGGTTTCCTGCGGCGCTTGCGCGAGGACGAGGGCACCTGGATGGGGCATATCTGGGAACATGCCGCGCTGGAATTGCAGAACATGGCGGGCTCCGATGTCTCCTTTGGCCGCACCCGCAGCATGGGCGAACCCGGCCAGTACAACGTGGTGTTCCAGTACAAACAGCGCGACGTTGGCCTGGAGGCCGGACGGATTTCGCGCCAGTTGTTGCTCAGCCTGTTGCCGGCGGAACTCAAAGCCGAACTGGCCGAGGAAATCGAAGCCGATTTCGATTTCGAATCCGAAAAGACTTCCTTCATCCGCTTTGCCCAGCGCAAGGAGTTCGGCCCCAGCACGCAGTCGCTGGTGAACGCCGCCGAGGAGCGCGGCATACCCTGGTTGCGGCTCAACAAGTACTCACTGGTACAATTTGGCCACGGCCGCTTGCAGCAGCGTATCCAGGCTACCATCACCAGCAAGACCCCGCACATCGCCGTCGAAATCTCCTGCGACAAGGAAGAAACCCACAACCTGTTGCGCGACCTTGGGCTACCGGTTCCCCAACAGAAACTGGTGCAGTCCGAGCGCGAAGCGCTGCGGGCCGCGCGGCGTATCGGTTTTCCGGTGGTGGTGAAGCCGCTGGATGCCAACCACGGCCGTGGCGTGTCCATCAACCTCACTGATGATGAGCAGGTGGCGGCCGCCTTTGAAGTGGCGCTGAAAAGCGCCCGCGGCAGCAGCGTACTGGTGGAAAGTTTCATCACCGGCATGGACCACCGCATGCTGGTGGTAAACGGCGAACTGGTGGCGGTGGCCAAGCGTGTGCCGGGCCATGTGGTGGGCGATGGCAAAAGCAACATCGCCGAGCTGGTCGACATCGTCAACCAGGACCCGCGCCGCGGCATTGGCCATGAAAAAGTGCTCACCCGGCTGGAACTCGATCACCAGGCCGAGCAGCTGATGAAGAAAGCCGGGATTGACGCTACTACCGTGCTGCCGGCGGGCGAGACCTTTTTCCTGCGCTCCACCGCCAACCTGTCCACCGGCGGCACCGCCATCGATGTTACCGACACCGTGCACCCTGACAACCGCCAGATGGCGGAACGCGCGGTGCGGGCGCTGGGGCTGGATGTGGGCGGCGTGGATTTCCTCATTCCCGACATCACCGAATCCTACAAGGACACCGGCGGCGCCATCGTCGAGATCAATGCCGCGCCCGGCTTCCGCATGCACGTGGCGCCCTCCGAGGGCCAGCCCCGCGATGTGGCCGGCAAGGTGATGGACATGCTGTTCCCGCCGGGCACACCGACGCGCATTCCGGTGGCCAGCATCACCGGCACCAATGGCAAGACCACCACCACGCGCATGCTGGCGCACATTCTCAAAACCGCCGGTCATGTGGTTGGAATGACGTCGACAGATGGCGTTTACATCGATGGCCGCCTGACCGTGAAGGGCGACATGACCGGCCCCAGTTCCGCGCACATTGTGTTGCGCGACCCCAGCGTGGACATCGCCGTGATGGAAACCGCCCGTGGCGGCCTGCTGCGTTCCGGCCTGGGCTACCGGCGCTGCGACGTGGCCGCCTGCCTGAACGTGGCGGCCGATCATCTCGGCCTGCACGGCGTGGAAACACTGGAACAGCTGGCGGAAGTGAAACGCATCGTGATCGAGGTGGCGCGCAACACCGCCGTGCTCAACGCCGACGATGTGCTGTGCCTGCGCATGGCGGATTACACCGAAGCCGAGCATCTCTGTTATGTAACACTCAATCCGGCGCATGCGCTGGTGAAAGAACACATCCGCGCCGGCGGCCGGGCCGTGGTGCTGGAGCAGGGCATGAACGGCGACATGATCACCCTGTACGACAACGGTACGCATTTCCAGCTGCTGTGGACGCACCTCATTCCCGCCACCATGGACGGCAAGGCTACGCACAATGTGCAGAACGCCATGTTCGCCGCGGCACTGGCCTACAGCCTGGGCAAGTCGCTGGACGATATCCGTCACGGCCTGCGCACCTTCAATACCAGCATTTTCCAGGCGCCGGGTCGCATGAACGTGTTCGACGAGCATCCGTTCCGCGTGATCCTGGATTACGGCCACAACGCCGCCGCCATCCACAGCATCTGCCAGCTGGTCAGCCGGCTGGATGTGCATGGCCAGAAAACCTGCGTGCTGGCCGCGCCGGGCGACCGGCGCGATGAAGACATTGTCGCCATCGCTGAACAGGCCGCCGGGTATTTCGATTACTACATCTGCAAGGCTGACGATCACCGCCGTGGCCGCGGCCATGATGAAGTACCGCAGATGTTGCGCGCGGCCCTGATCAACAAAGGGGTGAGCGAATCGTCCATCGAGATCATTCCCAACGAAGTCGACGCCATCCAGGCGGCGCTCGGCCGCGGCCTGGAAGGCGACCTGATCGTGATCTTCGGCGACAACATCGACCGTTGCTGGGAACAGATCATCGGGCACCAGGTGGAAGGTGGCGAGGCTGGCCGCAGGACTCCTGCCAAACCGGTGCCCAGTTTTGTCGAGAACGACCCTGATGCGTTCAAGCTGGATGCCACTGCCGAGCTGGTGCGGGATGAGCGCGGCGTGCGCCTGGCCCGGGTTGAGGAAGAGTCCGACTGAATCCGCCGGTGAGCCAAAGCTTTTGCCTTATTGCCTGCGCCTGATTGCCTGAAGATGATTATCTGTGATCGATAGCCCGTGTCCGAAGTCTGCCTGAACCCCCCGCAGTTGCTGGACAGCCGCCGCCTGACCGGCGCCAACCTGTATTGGGACCGGCCCAGCGCCATCCTCGATGTACAACTGGACGACCGTGATCGGGATGTCGTCCGGTTGTGGCGGAATGCAGCGCTTGAGCTGCTGGCCGCCTGCGGGCTGTCCGGGCAGGAAACCCGCCAGCGACTCCATGACGGTGGCGCCAGCCTGCTTGTAAGCGCGCCGATCGATGCGCTGTACAGCATGTGCGAGCTGAACGAGCTGGCCTGGACGCAGGCCCTGCATCAAACCGGCTTTGGCGCGCCTCCCGACCTTGAGTCCGAAATTCCGCGCCTGCGCGGCCTGTTCGCGGCGGAGCGCCGGCCACGGCTGCTGGCGTTGCAGCAGGTAGCGCACCAGCGCGGCATACCTTTTCTCTGGGACGATGACGAGGTTTCGGTCGGCTACGGCGCCGACTGCCAGTCCTGGCCTCATGAAGCGGTACCGGACCCGGAGCAGATCAGCTGGCCAGTTGCCGGCAGCATTCCGCTGGGGCTGGTGACGGGCACCAATGGCAAATCCACCTCCGTGAGAATGGTGGCGGCCATATTGAAGGCGGCTGGACTTCTGGGTGGGCTTACATCCACCGATTTCATCCGGATTGGCGATGAGATCATCGACGAAGGCGATTACTCCGGCACCGGCGGCGCCCGCAGGCTGTTGCGTCACTCAAAGGTGGAGGCTGCCGTGCTGGAAGTGGCGCGCGGCGGCCTGCTGCGGCGCGGCCTGGCAGTGGAGCGCGCGAATGCGGCCCTGATCACCAACGTGGCAGCCGACCACCTGGGCGAATACGGCATCAACACGGTGGCCGAGCTGGTCGAGGCCAAATTCATCGTGCACCGTGCGCTGGATGAAACCTCGCCGCTGGTCCTGAATGCCGATGATGCCGGTATCGTCGCCCATGAACGGTATTTGCGGGAGCAGGTTGCGGGCACCAGCTGGTGGTTCAGCCTGGACGCCGGTAATCCCCGCCTGGCCAGCGCCCGGCAACAAGGCGCAACCGTCTGCTGGCTGGAGAACGACGGCTTGTGGCTGGCGTATGCAACCGGGGCGGAGCCGCGCCTGCTCACTCCTGCCGCAAATGTCAGCGCCAGCCTCGGTGGTGTGCTGCGGCACAACCTGCAGAACGCCATGGGGGCGGCCCTGCTGGCCCTGGCCATGGGCATGCCGGAAACCGCCGTACGGCAGGGCCTGCAGGCGTTTCGCGGCGATGAACGGGATAATCCGGGGCGCGGCAACTGGTTCGAGCACAATGGGGTTCGAATCGTGGTGGATTTTGCCCACAATGCCCACGGCCTCAACGCCCTGGCTGCGGCGGTTGCGGCGCTGCGGCCCGGGCGCGTGATCATGATGCTGGGCCAGGCCGGTGATCGCAGCGATGATTCCATCCGCGAAACCGTCCATTCGGCCCTGGCCATGCGACCGGAAATCCTGCTGATCAACGCGCTGCCCGGATATGAGCGGGGCCGTGGGCTGGACGACGTGCCGCGCCTGATTCACGCGGAAGCGCTGGCCTGCGGCCTGCGGGAAGACCAGCTGCGCCTGTTGCCCGAGCCGTTGGCGGCTGCCCGCGAGGCGTTGCGTGAAGCCCGCACCGGTGATGTGCTGGTGCTGCTGGCGCTGACTCAGCGCCGGGAAATTCTCCAGCTGGTGCATGAATACTGCGGTTCACCCGGGCAATGACCGGGGAACGGCCCGGGAAGCCCAACTCCCGCTTTCTGCGCCGGTGGGCTGAAGGTATGATGTAGGCAGAAACAGACAATCTGGTTGTGCAGCCCGCCATGAATGAGATATCCGCCCGTATTCTCGCCATCGAGAGCATCGCCGAGCGCATGAGCGATGCTCACGCGCTGGCTCGACAACTGAGCAGCCTGCCCATTGACGATGTGGAAATCGTGCCGGCAGTGTATTGGCGGGATCCGGGCGCTGCGGCCAATTTCCTGGAGGCCCGTCCGCACGTCCAGCTGTCCCAGGGCTACCTGGCGCGCTGCCGCCAGGGACAGCTGTGCGCCACCCTCAGCCACATCCGCATGTGGGAAAAACTGCTGGCCGGCTCAGCGGCGGGCATGCTGGTTTTTGAGGACGACATGCAGATCACGGATGAAGCCGCATTTGAGGCAATTCTGCGGGAAATACCGCAGCACCCGGCAATCGACTTTCTGCGGCTGCACCTGTTCAAGACATTCCGCGATGAAATCCTGGCAACCAGCGAAGATGAGCTGTTTGTCGATGATCCCTCCAAGTGGGGCTTCGCCGGTTATTACCTCAGCCGTGCAGGCGCGGAGAAACTGCTGCAACGCTTTCGACTGATTGATGAGAATGTCGATCTCGTCATTCCCCGCATGAACCTGGCTGGCGAATTGAATTGCAAAACCGTGCGACAGGTGGTGACTGAGCATCACGCTTTTACCGGCACACGAGCAGACCTTGAGCAGCGCCATGAACTGGAACGACGCCACGACAAACTGCAGAAATCCGCCAGCACCATCTGGACCTCCGATCGCCTGTTTGATGATGAGCCACTGCACCGGCAACTGTCCGGCCTGGCTGACCGGCACGTTCAAGAACTGCGTGAGCGGGGCTATACCACGCTGCGCAGCGTATTTGATGCGGCGACGGTGGAAAGTTGCCGCAAGCAGGTGATGAAGAACGAGGCATTGCTGAAGAATACGCGCCCCGCGGCCTCGGCCCGGCACCTGGCGGGTTTCCATCGCTTTCCGGAACTGGAAACCATGCACTCGCAACTGGCGGGTAATGCGGTAATCCGCAGGTTCCTGGGCTACCTCAGCGAGGGCAAACCGGTGCAGAGCATCGGCCTCAGCGATATCACCGTCAACCGGTCGCAATGCTGGCACAAGGACCTGCTGCGGGGCCGTTTCAGCCAGTATCTCGACGAGGGAAGCATCTGGGGCGAGCAGGGCGGCGGCGTTTACAAGTTGTTGTTATACCTGCAGCCGGGTTCCGGCCTGAAGCTGGTGCGTGGTTCACACCTGGAGCCGGTTTCGCTCGATGCCGATATTTTCAGCGAACCCCGCGACCTGCGCCGCGTGGACAGCCCGGAAATTGCAATCGGTGACGTGGTGGTGATGGACATCCGCATGTCGCACCGGGGCGCCAGCGAAGAGCAATATCTTTCCGGCCTGTATGACGACAACCCGCGCATTCTCATTTCAACGGCGGTGGGCGTGACCAGCAAACCGCTGACGCGGGCCATGGAGATCGGCAATTTCCACCGCCTGCAGGACTGGATGGAGCGCAATCCGTGACCCTGGCCCCACTACTGGCCCGGGCGTAACACCGCCCGGGCCATATTCCGATGCCTTACTTGATCTTGTCGCGCAGCAGGTAGGAGCTGGGCTGCAACACGTCATCACCGCTCCACAGCGGCGTGCCGATCAGGCTGTCGCCTTTCTGGTGGTCCTTGATGATGGTGATGGGCAGGATCATGGCCTGTTTGTCGTTCTTCGGGTCCGCCACGATCAGTTGCACCTGCAGCTTGGAACGGTCGACGTAGTGCCAGGTGCCGTTGCTGTAGGTCCAAAGGGTTTCGCGGGCCCAGGACTCGGAGGGTATGCGACTGGTGAGCACCTCAAACTGCTTTTGCTGGTGTTTCCAGGCGTCGATGGCCACGTCCACCACCTTCTGCCGGTCGCCGCCAGTGTAGCGGTCCGGCGGCAGCGGGTTCTGCTGGATGATCAGTGCGCTGAGCGCCTTTTCGCGCTGCGCCAGGCTGGCATCCATATCCGCAACTTCCCTGGCCATGGCCGGAGCATTCTGTGGATCAAGAACCTGGTAGAGCGCCAGCTTGTCGCGGGCAAAATTCATGCTCCCCGGCACCCCGCCGGTGAAGAACAGCGGCTTTTGTTCAGCCACCGCTTCATCGGCGATGCGGTTGGCTTCGGCCAGGTCGGCGCGGATCTGTTGCGGCAGGGTTTGCCGTTCCAGTTCCGCGGCGGCCTGGAAACCATTCAGGTTGCCGAGAAATCCATTACCTGAACCTTCCACGCGCTTGCCTTCCTCGGTCTGCTGCACCATCAGCGGCAGGTAAGCCTGGGCGATGCGCACGGCTTCGGTCTTGGCGGCTTCAGCCTGCTCCAGCACGGCGATGGCTTGTGGCCGGTCGGTCTGCAGGATCATGGTGTTGCTGTACATCTGCGAAAGTTCACTCAGGCGCTTCAGGTCGGAATGCAGGTTGGGGTAGTTGGCCGGATCGATCAGTTTCGTGAGCTGCTGGTTGAGCGGTGCAAAATAGGCCTCGGCTGCATCCAACTGGGCAATGGCAGCCGCGAGGTCGGCCGCGGTTTCCGCCACGCCCTGGCCGTTGGCCGGCAGTTTGTCCAGCCCGTCCTGGGTAAAACCGGCCTTGCGCCGGGCGTTCTCCAGGGTGCTCATGGCATTGGTCACCTGCCGATGATCGATGGCCATCTGGTCCGATTCAGGCTGCAGTTTGGCCATCAGGTCGGTCAGCGCGGCGGCATTACCCTGCACCTCACGCAGGTTGAAGCGCGCGCCTTTGAGAATGTCTTCCTGCTGGTAACCCAACCGTACCGGCGCATCGGCTGCCGGCGCCGCGGCTGGCGTCGCAGCGGGAGCGGCAGCCGGGGTGGAGGGCGGCGTTGCGGCCGGAGCGGCAGCCTGCGCGGCCGGAGCGGCAGCCGGGGCAGCAGCCGGAGCGGCAGCCGGTGCAGTTACGGGTGCGTTCTTGCCAGCGAGGCGGTCATCGAGTTCCTGGATGGCCTGTTCGATGGCCGCATACTGTGCGGTGGCCTGCTGCACATCGGCGTTGCTGGCGGGCAGTTCCGACAGGAGTTGCTTGATCTGCGGCAAGTCCACGGCGGCGCTGTCCAGCCGCATCTTGCTGAGTTTCGCCCTTGAGCCGGTCGGAACGCCCGTTCCCGCGGATTGCGAGGCAAGCTGGAAGTTGGTGTCCACCCGTTTGAGGCCAGACTGCACCGCCGCGAGTTTCTGC
Source organism: uncultured Wenzhouxiangellaceae bacterium (assembly GCA_964470455.1). Classification (GTDB taxonomy): domain Bacteria; phylum Pseudomonadota; class Gammaproteobacteria; order Xanthomonadales; family SZUA-36; genus JAWXBM01. The sequence continues at coordinate 25,754 of CAYYCX010000038.1, read as the reverse complement.
TGTTGCTCCGGACTCAGGTCCTGGGCCAGCAACAGGGGGCTGGCAAAGAACAGCACCAGCACCAGCATGAAAGTAAACGAGCCAATGAAGGCCTTGCGGCCTGAACGGGAAAACGGAACCATGTCGAAACCCCCAAACCAAGCGGACAGTGAAATTCGACTATAAACGATTTTTTCGAAAAGTTGACCTGGGCTTGCAACCAAAGCGGTCGTTTGCTTCCTCTAAGTGGCAAAACCTATCATTCAACCCATACAGGAAGAAATAATGGAAGAATTGATTCCCATCATCATGTTCGTGGTTATCGGCGCGGTCTGCGTGGCCTATTTCTACTGGAACCACAAAAACCGGCAGGCGGTGCTCGCTACCGTGCAAACGGCCTTGCAGGGGGGTAGCACCCTCACGCCCGAGCTGCTCAGCCGCCTCGGCGCAGCTGCCGACCCACGCCTGCGCGACCTGCGTCGCGGCATCGTGCTGTTCTTCATCGGACTGGCGTTCCTGCTGTCGACGTTTTTCGTCGATGTGCCCGAAGTGGTTTCTGGTTTGCGCGCATTTTCCATGCTGCCACTGATGATGGGCCTGGGGTTCCTGCTGGTATGGAAGTTGACGCCTGACCGTCCCTGAGAGTGGGGCTTCCATTCATGCCTTCCGATTCCGAGCTGGTATCCCGGGTTGTCCTGGCCAAGGACCAGCGGGCTTTCAGCCTGCTGGTTGAGCGACACCAGGCGGCCATTCGCGCCTTCCTGCGCCGGCTTACCGCGGGAGACCATGCGGCTGCCGATGACCTGGCCCAGGACACCTTCCTGGCAGCGTACAGCAAACTGCACACCTGGCAGGGCAAGGCGCAGCTGGGCACCTGGCTGCACAGCATCGCCTATCGCAAGTTCCTGGAGCGCGTGCGCCGGGAGAAGCGCTTTGACGTGGTGGCTGAGGTGCCTGAGCCGGCCACAGCTGCCCGCCTGCCGGCTGATGACGAGATTCTGGCCCAGCAATTGATGGGCCTGGTGGAGGCCACCGACCGCGCCTGCCTGACGCTGTCGTACGCTGCGGGGCTCAGCCATGAGGACATAGCACAACTGGTTGACCTGCCGCTGGGTTCGGTGAAATCCCGGATACACCGGGCGAAATTGAAATTGCAACAATGGTTGAACGACAATGATCATTCCTTTCAGAAGGCCAAGAAGGCAAACAACGGAGAGCAATTCCATGTTGGATGATTTGCTTCAGTACCGTTCATTGCCGGAGCCGTCCGGCTTCGTGGACGAAGTGATGCGTGCTGTGGGGCGGCAAAAGCAACTGCGCCGCCGCATCCTTTTCCTGTGCGGCATCATCGGAGCCGTATTCGGCGCGCTGGGGGCCTGGTTGCTGGCTGATGCGCTGGCGCCGATCAGTACCGATCTGTTCGCTGGCCACAGCGCCCTTGCCAGCGGCGCCATCGTGATGCTGTTACTGGCGGCGGTGGCCTGGCTGCTGCACGAGGAGCCGGGGGTTTGGG
>CAYYCX010000038.1:0-24162 GCA_964470455.1 uncultured Wenzhouxiangellaceae bacterium | reverse complement strand
GGTAGGAGCGGCTTCAGCCGCGACCGGTTGTTTTGGTCGGGGATAAATCCCCTCCTACGGCACGAGGAGCCGGGGGTTTGGGGGTAGGAGCGGCTTCAGCCGCGATCGGTTGTTTTGGTCGGGGATAAATCCCCTCCTACGGCACGAGGAGCCGGGGGGTTGGGGGTAGGAGCGGCTTCAGCCGCGACCGGTTGTTTTGGTCGGGGATAAATCCCCTCCAACGGCACGAGGAGCCGGGGGTTTGGGGGTAGGAGCGGCTTTAGCCGCGACCTCCAACGTCCCTGGCTGTCCGGGTCAATCGGACAGGTAATACTCCACCGTCGAAACCACCCGCACTTTCTTGATGTGCGGGTTGTTGGTGTCGCGCGGTTCGATTGAAAATTGTCCCTGTGAAGCGCTGCGGATCTTGCCCAGCTTGCTGTCGGAATCCTCGGCAAACTTCGCAGCCACCTCGCGTGCGTTGCGGGTGGCTTCCTCGATCATTTCCGGCTTGATCTCGTTCAACCGGGTGAACAGATACTCCACCTGGTTCTGGTAGTTGTCGCCGGTGAAGGCAATGCCCTGTTTGCCCAGTTCCAGCAAACCACCCATGGCGGCACGCACCTGCGACACCTGCTGCGAATAAACCGTCACCGTGCGCGTGGCCACATAGCGATACTCAGCACCCTGGCCGTCGCCCCAGGCCTGGGCCAGCTTGTCCACCAGCACCGGCGTGGCCAGGGTGACTTCCTCATTCTTCAGGCCGGTGCCAGCCAGGAAATCACGCACCCGCCGGCTGGTCTGGTCGAGTTCCTCGTACACCGCTCCGAGGTCATTGCCGGCCACGCTGAAGCTGATGGGCCAGATGACCTCGTCGGCCGGATACTCGCGTTCCGAAAGCCCCTTGGCGGTGACACTGCGCTCGTATTCCTTGACTTCGATGGCGGCCTCGCCCAGCAAATAACCCAGTGCCGCTAGCCCGAGGATGATGCAAAGCCCAAGCCACAGCAGGTTCAGGCCGGATGATTCACGCATTTCAGACTCCCTGGATCGATCGAATCATGTTAACAGTCAATGAAGCCGGGTGACGCAGGCCGCGAAGCGCATCCGCATCACTCCAGACCCGCATTGTACTGCCCGCACGGTGTCATGAACTGTTCGTATTCTGGCAAACTGGTGTCAGCCGGACGGCGTTGCCGGAGCGCCACCACCCGCTGCCCCGGAGAACGGTGCTTTGAGTGCAGGCCGGCGCCATGGTCGTTACAGCGCAAATCAACACTCGCATCGGCTTGCTCCTCGGCCGCCGCCTTCAGCCGGAATAGTACACTAGGCGCTACATTCCAGGCAGGGGGTTGCCATGACTCGAATCAACCGGAGGCTACTGACATTGATGTGCGCCATGTGGGTGCCCGGCTGGTCGTGGGGCGCGTCCGCCGCGGCCTGCCCGCCGGACGATTACTCCATCGACAGCCTGCTGGAGCTGCGCGCAGCCGGCTTTGAATTGGCGGATGTAACACGGCGCAATGAGCTCGCGCGCCAACTGCTGGCCTGTGTGGCTGACCCGGACCCGCGCCTGCGTGACCAGGTGGCCTTTGAAGGGATCTCCACCTGGCTGCGAGCCGGGCAGCTCAACCCTGAAACGTACCAGGTGCTGTATTCCGGCCTGATGCTGCAGTTACAGGCCGCGCCGGATCGTGGGGGTTTCCGCCAGCCGTTTGCCGCCCTGCTGCTGTCGGAGGTCGCTCGCGTGGACCGCCTGCGGCCGGCGCTTGATGCAGACCAGCGCAGCTTGCTGGTGGATGCTGCCGCCAAATACCTGTCTGGCGTGCGCGACTACCGCGGATTTTCCGCGACCGAAGGCTGGCGACATGGTGTAGCCCATGGCGCGGACCTCGCGCTGCAGCTGGTGCTGAATCCGCAGGTTGACCGCGACCAGATGCAAAGCCTGTTGCGGGCAGTGGCCATGCAAGTGGTGCCGCAGGGGGAAGTCTTTTACATCTATGGAGAACCCGGGCGCCTGGCCCGCGTGGTGTACTACGCTCACCAGCGGGGATTTCTGGATGTTGCTTACTGGCAGGAATGGTTTGCGGCGGTTTCCGGCCCGGGAGCTCTGCCGGACTGGTCTGAGGCGTTCAGCAGCCAGGCCGGACTGGCCAGGCGGCACAATACGCTGGCATTCCTCCTGGCCATGCACCTGAACGCCACGGCCGCGGCGGATACAGCCGCCGCCGGGCTTGATGCGATGGTGATGAAAGCATTGCAGAATCTGCCCTGAGCCCTGCCTCAGGCTGGGAACTGGAGCATCCGGGCAAGGCGTTGCAGGCCAGCCTCCAGGTCATTGCCAAGGCCAATGGCGCCCGCCCTGGTGATGGCGTCGCAGGCAAGCACTGAAGCCTGGCCACCGATGAACACGGGTACTTTGCAGTTTGCTGCCAGCTGCTCCAGTTCTTTTCCCGTGATGGCCTTGCCCGGTTCCACGGAACCGGAAAGCACCACCGCGGCACTGGCCGTCCTGGCGGCTACTCCGGGCAGTTCCGCCAATGGCATGTTGGTGCCCAGGCAGGTGATCCGAAAGCCCATTTCCGAGGCGGCCAGGGCAAACAACAGCAGGGCAATGTCATGCAATTCCCCCGGCAAACCTGCCAGCAGTAGTTTCGGGCCGCGCGCCTTCCTGGATCGATGATGAAAGCGGGCCCCGAGTTTGTTGCGCAGGTAGAACGCGAAGAAGTGCTCCTCGGCAACACTGCCCTTGCCGTCTTCCCAGCGCAGGCCCAGTTCCACCAGGAGTGGCCTGAGCAGGTTCCGGGTCATCATCTCAACCGGGTAGAGCGACAATGCTTCGTTGTAGATTTCATCCAGCCTGTCCTCATCAAAACTGACGATGGCGGCCACCAGGCTTTCCAGCTGTTGTTGCCAGGTGTTGCGGGATTGCTTCCCTGGGGAGTCGGCCAGCACATCCGTTGCCAGCATGTGCGGTTGAATCTGGCTGATGCGCATGCCCTGGGCTGTCAGCGCCGTTATGCGGTTGATCAGGTCGATGTGCCGGCGGGTGTACAACCGGTGCCCGCTTTGCTTGCGTACCGGCCGCAGCAGTTCGTAACGCCGCTCCCAGGCCCTGAGGGTAATGGGGGGAACTCCGGTCAGGCGGGAGACCGTTCCGATCGTATACAGCTTGTCGCCGGCTTCGGGCGTGGTTTGTGACCGATTGTTCATGATGGGTGCCGAATTTTGACCGGAATTGTACAGAAAGTATACAGCTGTCTCGAAATCCGGCCCGAATTCACGCACTTTTCACGTTTCATTCATAAGTTCATCTACTTCAATACTGTACTTTTTTTACCGTCGAAGGTCAGGACACTTTCGATCCGAGGTTGGTCGGGACGTGGCACAGAGGCACTCGGGCCGGTTACAGCCTGAAACCTGTTAAACCTGTACATAAGTTGAGGAGTTTGAAATGAAACGATCGCTTGTCTTAACCTTTGCATTGGTTGCTGCGCTGTTTTCAGGCAGCGTTCTTGCAGCAGCCAGGGTAGCCGTACTGCATTTGGCTCCTTTTGCTGAGGATATTGAAAACACCGCCGTGGATATCGTCATCAACGGCACCCCGACATTTGAAAACGTCAAGTTCAAGGACTTCGTGCCTTACACCGAACTGCCGGCGGGTGATTACCTGATTGAAATTTTCCCGGTTGGCGCCGCCGATCCGGCCATCAGCCAGTCATTCTCGCTGACCGATGGTACCGATTACAGCGTATTCGCCATCGGCAACGGTTCCACGCAGCCGCTGGAGCTCACGGCTCTGGTGGATGACAACGCTGACCCGGCCGCCGGCAACGCGAAAATCCGCGTGGTGCATGCCGCCCCGTTCGCGGCTGACCTGGTCGCTACCGAGGTTTCCATCCGCACCGCGGGCGGTGATGTGGTGGCCGGACTGGTAGGCGTGCCCTACAAGGCCAACAGTGGTTATCTTGAAATTCCGGCCGGCACCTACGACCTGAAGGTGGCTTCAAACGACGGCACGGTCAACTACATCGACCCGCTGCCGGCTGACATTCCTGCCGGCGCCATCCTGACGCTGTATGCGGTAGGTGACGGCATCAACCAGGACCTGGGCATCCTGGCTTACCCGCTGGGTGAACTGCCCCTGCGCACGCCGGTGGACAACAGCGCCAACGGCTGGTGGGGCGTGCAGGAAGGCTCCGGAGTCGGCTTCATACTGCAGCCCATTCCGTCCCAGAACCGCCTGGTCGGCACCTGGTACACCTACAACTCATCCGGCGCGCCGATTTTCTACACCTATGACAGCGAAGCCGGCGGTTTTGACGGAACCATGGCTGAAACCACCCTGTACCTGAGCACCGATGGCGGCACCGATGATGGCGACATTGTCGAGACCGAGGAAGTAGGCACGGTGGAATTCGAGGTTCTGGGTTGCTTTGATGCCATGGCTACCGTGCGCATCGGCAATGCGGCTCCGGCGATGTTCACCGCGAAGCGCCTGGTTGCTCCGCTGGGTTGCTCGCTGGAGTAACCCGTGTTCGAGTCCTGGAAATTCCCGGACTGATCGTTTTGGTCCTGCCGGCTCGAATACTCTGGACAATCTCCCTCCAGTCGCAGAGCCTCTCTCCCCTTGGCAGGCCGCCCAGCCCCGTCACCCGACGGGGCTGGTTTTTTTTGATGAAAGTTCGGTTGGGGCGCGGGCGGAAGACGGCCCGCGCATTGCCTACTGCGCCAGGGCGATGTAGAACGCCAGGGTCAGCACCGAAATCACCACCGCGGCCAGGCGTACATGGCGCCAGGGTGTCAGGTCCATCTGCGCATGGGCCGGTGTCTCCGCAATTTGCACGGTCACGCCACTACCCGGATTGCGCAGGCTCAGGCCGAACAGCAGCAGCAGGGTGAGCGAGAAGACGATGGCCAGCGTGTGCAGGAAATGCAGCGGCTCATCGAGCCCGAACACCGATTGCAACGCTGCCTGGAAAGCGTCGCCAAAAGTGAAGTTCAGCAGGTAGAACAGGATCGGGCCCAGCACCAGGGCGGCCTTGGCTGCCGAGGCATTGACCCGGCGCGTCAGCAGGCCGCACAGGATCACCGCCAGCATGGGGCCGAAAAACGTGGCGTTGATCTGCTGCAGGTAGATGTACAGGCTGCCGCCGGTGTTGATATTGGGCGCCACCCACATCGCAGCCACCGCCAGCACGGCGCTGCACAGGCGCCCGGTTCGCACCAGGCTACGGCCATCCGCATCGGGTTTCCACAGGGTTTTGTAGATGCCTTCACTGAACAGGGTGGCGGCGCTGTTCAGCACGCTGTTGAAGGTGCTGAGAATGGCGCCCACCATCACCGCCGCGAACAGGCCGGTCAGGGCCGACGGCAACACGGTTTTTACCAGCAACGGGTAGGCCTGCAGGTATTGCTCACTGGTGAGCTGGTCCTTGAACAAATGCCAGGCAATCACGCCCGGCAGCACGATGGCGAGCGGGCCCAGCAACTTGAAGCCGGCGGCGATCATCACGCCTTTCTGCGCTTCCTTCAGGCTGCGCGCGCCCAGCACGCGCTGGATGATGGACTGGTTGGTGCACCAGAAAAAGATCTGGTTGACGATCATGCCGGTGAACAGCACGCCAAACGGCAGGAAGGAGCCCGGTTCATCGCCGGTGATGTCGAATTTTTCATGCTCGGCGGTATAAACCTGGTTAAAACCATCCAGAACGTTGCCATCGCCGATCATCCACAGCGCCAGTGCCGGAACCATTAATCCGGCCAGCAGGAAGCCGATGCCATTGATGGTGTCGGAAATGGCCACCGCTTTCAGCCCGCCGAAAATGGCATACATCGAGCCTAGCAGGCCCACGCCCCAGACCATCAGCCAGCGCGATTGCGTTTCGGTGATGCCAAAGGTGGCGGAGACATCGAACAGGCTCTCCAGCCCGGCGGCGCCGAACAGCAGCACCACCGGCAGGATGGCCACCACGTAGGAAAACAGGAACAGCAGCGAGGCGATCACGCGCGTATTGCTGTCAAAGCGCAGCGCCAGGAACTCGGGAATGGTGGTCAGCCCCATGCGCAAATACTTCGGCACGAAGTACACCGCTGCCAGCACCATCGCCAATGCCGCCGTGGTTTCCCAGGCCATCACCGCGATGGTGTGGTTGAAGGCATCGCCGTTCAGGCCGATCAAATGCTCGGTGGAAAGGTTGGTGAGCATCAGCGAGCCGGCGATCACCCAGGCGGTCAGGCTGCGGCCCGCCAGGAAATAGGCCTCGGAGGAGTTCATCCGGTCGCGGCGGGTGAACCACCATGAAATCAGTGCCACGCTGCCGGTGAACAGCACAAAGGAAACCAATGCCGTCATGGCCGGCTCACCGCTGGGTCAAGATCCGGCAGCTCCCTCCGGCGCGTGGGCTTTGACATCAGGCAATGCCCGGATTCACGGGCCCGAGCGCCGCCGGAACCGGTATTCGTATTCCACCGTCATGGCCGAACTGCCATCGTCCGGTACCGACAACAACTGCACGGTGGCCTGGTCGCCTTCGATCTGCATGTGAGCAAAGCCCCACAATAACCCTTTGGCGAACAGCGTTTGATGCGAGGGGTATTTGGCATCCTGGTTTCTGATGAAATTGGTGTTCACAGGACGCTGCTTGGCGGCGGCACCGGAAACAACCTGGGTCAGCGGCTCCGCAGTGGGTTGCCCCAGGGCTGCCGAACAATCATCGGTGTGGACTTCCAGCGTGTGGTCATGGCCCACCAGGAAGGCGTCAGCATAGCGGCACATGGCGGGCAGGATCATCTCGCGCAGCGCGCGACCCTCCTCGAACTTGCTGCCGGATGAAGACCAGATCGGGTGGTGGGCCAGCACGATTTTCCACCTGGCGGTGGAGGTTCGAAGCGACTGCTCCAGCCAGGCCGCCATGTTTTTCTCCTCTTCGGTGAGCGGCTCGACGGAATAGTTGGGCTCCCGGATGGTATCAGTGACCACCTCCTCGCCATTTTCATCCAGGTAGTCTTCATAAACCGTGGTGGAAGCCAGCATCATGCTGGTATCGATCACGAACAATTCCACCTCGCCTTTGCCGGCGGGCGGCTTGACTGAGTAAAACGGACCATCGATGTAGAAATCCGGGGACTGTTCCAGGAATTCGATCTGCGCAAACCCGCCGGCGCGCGAGGTTTCCCAGTCGTGGTTGCCAAGCGTGACATACACCGTGTAATCGGGGTCGCCGCTGGCCAGGGAACCGTAGGGTTTGGTCAGGTTATCGTGAAAGCGCTGGGCGTCGTCCTTGCCATCCGCGCCCAGGGTGGCGCCGCTGGGGTAGATATTGTCCCCCAGCATCACGGCAAAATCACAGCGCGCACCCGGCTGGTGTCCCGGGCTGCAGTAATTCTTCATGGCCAGCGACACCGCATCCATGCCGGAGGCCGCGACTGTTTTTCCGGTGACGGGGGAGATGGAATGAGGGGTGGGCTCGAACTCGTCCGGTGGCCTTTTGTCCTCGAGCCAGCTTTCCCACTCGGCCTGCAGGAATTCCTCGGTGCTGTACAGGTCGACAAAATCATCCTGGTCGGGATACATCAAATGGTAACCGCCGTCACCGAAAATCAGCACTCCCACGTCAACCGGCGTTGCCGTGGCCTGCGGCGCGCTGGAGGTTGCGGCGCAGCCCGCCAACAGAAGCACGGGCAGGGCGAGGCCCAGGCGGTGGCTTGCAGTTCCGGCAGAATAATTCGCGTACAGTTTCATCAGTTTGCTTCCATTGTGTGGCCAATTACCGGGCATGAGTCTAGGCTAAATCGCCCTGGCAAAAGATTGCGAAAGTTTAATCATATAGAATATTTTTTCTTATTATAATCGCTACTGGAAAATTTATTCCATTTTCTGACATAATGAAATCCCGGTTCAGGCCATGCTGAAACACCCGACCTGGATTTCACCATCAAACACACAAACCAGGTCCAGATCCCATGAATATACATCCCTTGAAATCAACCGGCTCACACCACCTGCGCATCATTCTGCCGCTGCTGTTGGTTGCGCTCAGCGCTTGCCAGCCGCAGGGCAGCTCGGCTGGCCCGGTAGTGGCAGAGCCTGCCGCTGAATCCGGGCAAGTTCACCAGGAGGCCACGACAGAACCCGCCGTGATTGCAGTCTCGGCGCGTGCAGAAACCGAGCCCACGCTGATGGACGGCGCGAATGCGATTGAAATTCTGCTGGATGCCCAGGACCTTTCAAACTCGGTGTTGCTGGGCGCCAGCAGCGAGGGTGGCATCGAGACTTATGACCTGGCGGGCAAGCGCCTGGCCAGCGACCAGCGCCGGCCGGTGAGCGTGCTGGATGTGCATTACAACTTCCCACTGTCCGGCAACAAATCCAGCCCCGGCACCAGTCTGGTCGTGGCTTTCGATACCGCCACTGCGGAGCTGGTGGCCTATACGCTCAACCGGAATGACAACAGCCTGCAGCAGGTGAGCGACAGCAGCCTGTTCACCGGCGCGGAAATCGAAGGACTGTGTTTCTACCACAGCCCGCTGACCGGCAAGTTCTATGTGTTCGCGGCCGGCGAGGGTTACCTGCAGCAATGGGAACTGTATGGACATGAGGGTGCGGTGAAAGGCCGCCTGACCCGCAAGCTGCCGGTAGGCCTGGGCGTGGCGCATTGCGCTGCCAGTGACCAGACCTCAACCCTGTATTACAGCCAGGAAACGGTTGGCGTGTGGAGCATGAATCCCGAACCGGAATCTGAAGCCGAGGCAACGCCCATCGACCTGGCCGCGCCCAAAGGGCGCTTTGAGGGCGATATCAAGGGACTGGCATTGATGGAATATGCCGACGGCGGTGGCTACCTGCTGGTTTCCGATGCGGATGCCAGCCAGTTGCAGGTGTACGCGCTGGATGACCTGTCCCACGCCGCCACGCTGCGCATCGAAGCCGGCGATGGCGTGGATGGCGCCGATGAGTCCGAAGGCCTGGCCGCCACCAGCCTGCCACTGAACGCGGATTATCCCGCTGGCCTGGTGCTGGTTTCGGATGAAATTAATGAGCAAATCGGCAATGAGCAGAACGGCGAGCTCGCTCATACCAATTTCAAGCTGGTTTCCTGGAGTGACCTCGCCGCTGCCGCGGGCCTGGCCGGCGGCACGCCTCTTGATCCACGCATTTCAATCCAGTCTTCCGCCATCACTGTAACGGCCAGCGTGGAAACCGAGCCGGTGAAAGGCTATGGCGATGCGGCGGATGACCCGGCGATCTGGATTGACGCCGTGGACCCGGCGCGAAGCCTGGTAATCGGCACGCAGAAAAAAATGGGCCTGAATGTGTACAACCTCGAGGGCGAACTGGTGCAGTCCTTGCCCGACGGGCGCATCAACAACATCGACCTGCGCTACAACTTCCCTTTGGGTGGCCAGCCGCTGGATGTGCTGGTCGGCAGCAACCGCAGCACTGACAGCATCAGCATCTATGCCATCGACCCCGCGACGCGCCGTCTGTACGACATTGCCGACGGCCTGATCGACACCGGCATGATGGACCCCTACGGCCTGTGCATGTACCGCAGCGCCAAAACCGGCAACTATTACGTAATCATCAACGATACCAATGGCGTGGTAAAACAATGGCAGCTGCTGGATGCCGGCAATGGCAAGGTGGGCGTGGAGCTGGTGCGTGAGTTCAGGCTCGAAAGCCAGACCGAAGGCTGCGTGGCCGATGATGAAACCGGTGATCTCTACATCGGCGAGGAAGATGTGGGCATCTGGAAATATGCCGCGGAGCCGGATGCCGCCAAACCCGATGGAAACGAAGCACGCGTGGCGGTGGACACCGTGGAGGATGGCAACCTCACCGACGATGTCGAAGGCCTGGCCATCTATTTCGGCCCGAATGGCAGCGGTTACCTGATCGCTTCCAACCAGGGCGCTGACAGCTACGCGGTGTATGAGCGTGCCGGTGACAACCGGTTCCTCGGCCTGTTCCACGTGGTGGCTGGCGCCGATACCGGCATCGACGGTGTGTCCGAAACCGACGGGCTGGATGTCACCAGCGCCAACCTCGGGCCGGCGTTCCCGAACGGGTTGTTCATTGCCCAGGATGGCCGCAACATTTCCCCGGATGACCGGCAGAACTTCAAGCTGGTGCCCTGGGAGCGGATTGCAGCAGCCATGGGCCTGGAGATCCATTCCGGGTACGATCCCCGGCTGGAACCAGGGTCCGCCACCCAATAATGGAGCGCCTGTGAAGCAAGCAGCATGCTGCCCTGAACCCGGCCGGGCGTTAAGCCCGGCCCGCAATTCGCAGCAGGCTGTTGCTTGAACGCTTTCCTGCGCTACTTCGCCGCCGGCCAGGACCAGCCGCGCCTGGCCGATGCGGCCCTGATCGACCAGCAATTCCGCCTGCACCGGCGCAACATCATCATCGTCATCACCCTGTGTTACGGTCTGGGCTATGTCTGCCGCCTGGCGCTGAATGTGGTGAAGAAGCCGATGATGGACGCCGGGCTTTTCACGCCCGAGGAAATGGGCCTGATCGGCTCCATGCTGCTCTACGGTTACGCCTTCGGTAAATTCAGCAACGGTTTCCTGGCCGATTACTCCAATGTCAGCCGGTTCTTTGCCTTTGGCTTGCTGATGTCGGCATTGCTGAATTTCGGTATGTCGCTCTCCACCGTGGTCTGGCTTTCCGCCGCACTGTGGGCACTGAACGGCTGGTTCCAGGGCTTTGGGGCGCCGGCCTGCGTGGTGGCCATGGCCAACTGGTACACCAGCCACGAACGCGGCCGGCTGTATGGCATCTGGAGCACCGCACACTCCATCGGCGAAGGGCTGACTTACCTCGGCATCGCCATCCTGATCGCGCTGCCCCCCAAGGGCCTGGGCCTGCCCTGGCAATTCGGTTTCTGGATTCCGGCCGCCATCTGCATCGGCGCCGCGTTCATCTGCCTGCGCTGGCTGCAGGATCGGCCACAAACCCTCGGCTTGCCATCGCTGGCGGAGTGGCACCACCGGACGGCGGCCACCGCCAAGCCCGTCACACACGATGCCGCAAGCATCTGGCGCAACCAGCTCAAAGTCCTGGTGATTCCATCGATATGGGTCATTGCCCTGGCCAGTTCCAGCATGTACGTGACCCGCTATGCCATCAACAGCTGGGGCAATGTCTACCTGCAGGAAATCCGTGGTTTCGACCTGTTCGATGCCAACCTGTTCATCTTCCTCAACACCGCTGCCGGTATTTTGGGTTGCGTGGCTTTCGGTTACATGTCGGACAAGTGGTTTGCCTCCCGCCGCCCGCCCGCCAACCTGATTTTCGGCCTGATAGAATTGCTGCCGCTGTTGTTGATTTTTTATGGCCCGAACAATTCCTACGTGCTGGCGGCGGCGCTGGTGGCCTATGGATTCGGGCTCAGCGGTCTGCTTGCCTCACTGGGCGGGCTGTTTGCCATCGACATCGCGCCGCGCAAGGTGGCCGGCGCGGCGATGGGTTTCATCGGTATTTTCAGTTACCTCGGCGCCGGCATGCAGGATTACATCAGCGGCATGCTGATTTCGGACACGGAGATGAAGGTGGTATTCAATATGGGGCAGCAGGCGCCCACGGTGTATTTCTATGATTACTCCGTCCCGGTGATGTTCTGGGTAGGCGCATCGGTGCTGTCGATCGTGCTGGCCTCCAGCCTGTGGAAGGTGAAGGCCAGTGATTAGTCTCCGCCGCCTGCCAGGTTTTGCAATGTGGGGTGTCATGCTGGCGTTGCTGGCCGGTTGCCGGCAGGATGAGGGATTCGATTACTGCAAGAACCATTACCAGGTGCATGCGGACCATGCGGACAGCATCGGGCACCTGCAGGCTGATCTCGATGCGGAGGGACAGTTGGTGGTGACCTTGCGGCTTCCTGCCAGTGCATTGGCCGGCGGCTCAGACTCAACACTGCTGGCAGAAATGCTGCAAGGTCCGGAACGGGTTTACCGGGTCGACAGCAGCCAGCCCTGCTCAGCGCCCACGGTTCGCGTGCTGGAAGCCGAGCGGGGAGTGGCCGTTGAATACCATTCGGATTGCGGCCGCGGCAACCGCATCAGCCAGGTGGATGTCGACTTGTTCGAGCTGCTGGATGGCCTGGAGGAGGTGGAAGTGCACGTCAATACGCCGGCCACCAGCAAACACTTTGCCATCAGCCGGCTGTGCGAGCGGGCGATTTTCCGGCTGCAATCATCGCATTGATCACAGAAGGACGAACGCCATCAACGCACTGGATAAACGTTTTGAATTTGCCCAGGCCATTGCCCGTGAAGCCGGTGCCGGGGCACTGCGCTATTTCCGCGATTTCGCCGCGCTCACCGTGCACAGCAAGGGCGTGCAGGACATGGCCAGCGAAGCCGACCTGGCTACCGAGCAGCTGATCCAGGCGGCCGTCGAGCAGCAGTTTCCCGAGGATGCTTTCCTTGGCGAAGAGACCAGCGACCAGTTCAGCATCGAGGCCGGTCAGGAATCGCCGCGGGGCACCTGGATCGTTGACCCCATCGACGGTACCCAGCCCTTTGTGAACGGCATTCCCAGCTGGTGCATTTCCATCGCCTGGGTGGAAGGCCATGAAATCCGCATCGGCGTGGTGTATGACCCGGTGCACGATGAACTGTTCGCCGCGCAGCAGGGAAAGGGCGCCACGCTCAACGGCAAGCCCATACAGGTGGCCAGCGCCACCAGCCTGCAGGATGGCCTGGTATGCGTGGGCTTTTCCAACCGCGTGCCACCCGAGGCGGTGCTGGAGCCGTTGACACGGATGCTGCACCTCAAGGGCATGTACCACCGCAACGGCAGCGGCGCGCTCAGCCTGGCCTACGTGGCGGCCGGGCGCCTCATCGGTTACTTCGAGCCGCATATGAACTCCTGGGATTTCGCCGCCGGCGCGGTGTTGGTGCGTGAAGCCGGTGGCCGCACCAATGACTGCCTGCCCAATCCCCAGGCCATGATCGACGGCGGGCTGATGCTGGCGGCGGCGCCGGAGGTTTACGACGAGCTGGAGCGGGTAGTGAATGGCTAACGCCAATGTAGGAGGGGCTTAAGCCCCGACGGGTTTGTGAGGTCGGGGATGAATCCCCTCCTACAGGGACAAATTGTAGGAGGGGCTTAAGCCCCGACGGGTTGCAGGGTCGGGGATGAATCCCCTCCTACGCTGCCTCGGCCAACATGGCCTGCAAATTGCGGTGCCCCATGCTGGCGTAACGCAGGGACGGCGCCACGCTCGGGTCCTGCTCCGCCTCCACCACGATCCAGCCGGAATAATCAGTCTTCGCCAGTTGGCGGAAGATGCCGGCAAAGTCGATGCACCCATCGCCCGGCACCGTGAACACGCCATCCAGCACGGCATCCAGGAAACTGCTGTCGCGGTTCTGGCACGCAGCCAGCACGTTCGGGCGAATGTCCTTGCAGTGCACATGGCCGATGCGGTCGAGGTAGGTTTTGGCCAGTTCCACCGGGTCGGCGCCGGCAAAGCGCGCATGGCCGGAATCCAGCAACAGGCGAACTTCACCCGAGGTGTTCTCCATCAACGCGGTGATGTCGTCGGCGCTCTGCACCACCGTGCCCATGTGGTGGTGGTAGCACAGGGCCAGCCCGTAATCGGCGGCAATTTTTGCCGTTTCCGACAGGCGCTGCCCGAATTGCCGCCATTCCCCGGCGCCGATTTTGGGCCGTTGCGACAATCGCGTGATGCGGTCGCCGTGGATGCAGCCGGTGACCTCGGCAAAGATGATCACATTGCATCCCATGGCCTGCAGCAGGCTGGCATGCGCCCGCATGTCCTTCGCTTCCTGCCCGGCATCGTGTTGCAGCAGATGGCAGCTGTACCAGCCCGACACCAGGCGCAGGCCATGTTCATCGAGAATGGGTTTGAGCTTCGCCGCATCGCGCGGGAACTTGTGGCCTAGCTCCACCCCTTCATAGCCGGCCTGCCGGGCCTGTGCCAGGCAGGTTTCCAGCGGCACTTCTCCGCCCACGTACTGCAGGTCGTCGTTGGTCCAGGAAATGGGGTTGATTCCGATGGAGGGGTTCATCAGCGTTTCTTCTGGTGTTTCTGGTATTCGGCTGAAGCTCGGCGTACGGCTTCGTGATCGGAAACTTCGGCCACTGGCACATCCCACCAGGTCCCGCCCTCGGCCGTGCTGGCCACCGGATCGGTATCGATCACCACCACGCTGGTGATGGCGGCCTCGCGGGCCCGTTGCAGCGCTGCCGGCAGTGCGTCCAGCCCGGCGACCTTTTCGGCGCGGGCGCCCAGCGATGCCGCATGGGCGGCAAAGTCGATGTCAGGCGGCTGCGCAAAACTGCTGTCCCAGAGGTTGTTGTAGCCGGTTCCGCCCAGGGAAGTCTGCAGGCGATTGATACAGCCGAATCCGCGGTTGTCCAGTACTACGATGACCAGCTTCTGGCCCAGCGCAACCGAGGTGGCGATCTCCGAGTTCATCATCAGGTAGCTGCCATCGCCCACCATCACCACCACTTCGCGTTCGGGGAGGGCCATTTTCACGCCCAGGCCGCCGGCAATCTCGTAACCCATGCAGGAGAAACCGTACTCCAGGTGGTAACTGTCGGCATCGGCGGCGCGCCACAGTTTGTGCAGCTCGCCCGGCAGGCCGCCAGCTGCGCACACCACGGTGGCGTTGCTGCTGAACACATCGTTCACGCAACCCAGCACTTCGGCGTCGGATGGCCGTTCTGATGCGGAATGATGTACGGCCTTGTCCACTGCCTGCAGCCAGTCCAGCCGCAACCTGCGGTAGCGTTGTACCCAGGCAGGTTCGGACGGGCTTTGTTCGACCAGTGCCCCCAACTCCCGCAGGGAGCGCAGGGCATCTCCCTGCAGCTTTTGCGCGCCGCGTTTGCCCAGGTCATGGCGGGCCACGTTGATGCTGAGCAGTTCAGCCTCGGCATTGCCCAGCAACAGGCCGGAGCCGGTGGTGAAATCCTGCAGCCGCGTGCCGATGGCAATCACCAGATCGGCGTCAGCCGCCAGTTCATTGGCTGCGCTGGAGCCGGTGACGCCGATGGCGCCGACATTGTTTTCGTGGTTCCAGGGCAGGGCACCCTTGCCGGCCTGCGTTTCCGCCACCGGTATCTGCAGGCGCCCGGCGAATGCCGCCAGTTCCGCGCTGGCGCCGGAATAATGCACGCCGCCACCGGCTACGATTAACGGCCGTTGAGCCTGTTGAATGCGTTTGGCTGCCTCAGCCAGGCGATCGGAGTCGGCCCCCACGCGGTTGGCCTGGTGAATCTGTTCGTTGAAAAAGCTGGCCGGATAATCCCAGGCCTCGGCCTGCACATCCTGGGGCAGCGCCAGGGTCACCGGGCCGCATTCAGCCGGATCGGTGAGCACGGCGAGAGCGTGGGGCAGCGATTGCAGCAGTTGCTCCGGCCGGGTGATGCGGTCCCAGTAGCGCGATACCGGGCGAAAGCAGTCATTGGCTGTGATGGTTGGGTCGGAAAAATTTTCCACCTGCTGCAATACCGGGTCGGGCAACCGGTTGGCGAAGGTATCTCCAGGCAGCAGCAGTACCGGCAAGCGGTTGACATGCGCCAGCGCGGCCGCGGTGACCATGTTGGTGGCGCCGGGGCCGACCGAAGTGGTGCAGGCCATCATGCGGCGGCGCCGCATGGCCTTGGCGTAGGCGATGGCCGCATGGGCCATGGCCTGTTCATTGTGGGCGCGGAATACCGGCAGGGTTCCGCGCTGACCCTGCAACGCCTCGCCCATGCCGGCCACATTGCCGTGGCCAAAGATGGCAAACAGGCCGGCGAACAGCGGCACGGCCGAGTTGCTGTCCTGGCCGTCGGGTTGGACTTTCTGTGCGGCCAGGTAGCGCACCAGCGCCTGGGCCATGGTCAGTCGGATCTTGCTGCTCACGGGCGAATCGTTCCTGTCACTTGCATGCCAGTGTCACTTGCATGTCAGGGGTTCCTGGCCTGCTGCCAAAGCCGGATGATATTGCGGTAGTTGGATGCCACCTGCGCCACCACTCCGGCATCATCCAGTTCATTGCCGAACCACTGCCTGGCCACCTGGCCAAATATGCTGCGGCCCACCGCGAAGCCCATGCAGATTTCAAACTGGGCGGCAACCCGGAAGCTCTCGCCGAGATCCTCTTCCGGCGCATCCAGTCCCAACAGAAGGACACCGCGGCAGAGTTCATCATAGCGCGCAATCACGGCGGAGACCTGTTCCCACGCGGCCGCGGTCTGGGATTCCAGTTTCCACCAGGCTGGATAAACGCCCAGGTTGTAGAAACGGGCCATCGCCCGGGCCACGGTGGAGTCATCGCAGCCCTGTCCTTTGCTGCTGACGATGACTTCCAGCAGCAGTTCGCGGTCCAGCCGCACGCAATCCTGGTACAGCTGTTTGACGCGGCGTTCCTGCAGCAGCCGCAAATCCAGCTCATCATCCGGATGGTAGAACACCAGGCACTTGACCACATGCGACGCCGGCCAGGACAGCAAGGGCAGGCCGAAATTGTTGCCCGGGTCCAGCTCCAGCGGGCAGGACGCCGGTATTTCCGCCGGCCGGCCGATCCACCAGCCTTGCGTGGTCATTCGATCCAGTACCTCCCTGCCGTAACGGTCATCGACGATGATGCCCAGCCGTTCAGGGGATTCAAATTCACCCGCCACCTTCAGCACTGCGTCGCAGACCAGCGACTTGAAGTGGCTGATTCGCGGTACGGCGGAGGTGTGCGACACCGCCAGCTCTTCCAGCTGGCGGCGATGGTCGAATGCAAGGATGTACATCTCCGGCGGCATTGCCGGGCGGTTCGAGGCCCGGTGCAGGTGATCCAGACGGGCGTCCAGGTCGGGCCTTGGAATGCGGTGCGCGCGTTGCAGGTAGTCATCGAGCTCGATACGGCTGGGCATGGCGGGCGTACAGCCGTGGCGCGACACCACCAGGGCCCCGCAGGCATTGCCGTGGCGGGCGCAGGTTTGCCAGTCCTTGCCGTCCAGCCAGGCGCTGAGGCAACCGCTGAGGAAGGCATCACCGGCACCCAGCACGTTCAGCACCTCCACTTTTACTCCGGCAACCGAAATGCCATCGTCCAGGCTGGCGGGAATTTCGCCGTCAAAAATGCTGCAACCCAGCGGGCCGCGCTTGAGTACGATCACAGCCTGCGACTTTTGGCGGATGTTGCGCAGGGCAGCCAGCACATCATCGGCGCCGCCGGCAATACGGATCTCTTCCTCGGTGCCCACCAGCAGGTCGACATCGGGCAACAGGCTCTGGATGCGTTGGCTGGCCTCATTCGAGGCCACGTAACGCGCCTCGCCGCTGCCGGCTGATACCAGGCCCCACAGGACCGGGCGGTAGTCGATATCGAGCACCACTCTTGTGTCACTGGCCCTGGCGAAATCAATGGCCTGGCGCACCGCCGCAAAAGTGCCATCGGTGGAAACGTGCGTACCGGTGATGGCCAGGGCCCGGCTGGAGGCGATGTAGTCCTGGTCGAAATCATCCACGCATACGGCCATGTCGGCGCAGTTCTCGCGGTAGAAGATGTGCGGAAAGGAATCGCGGCCGGCGATCCCGAGTATCACCAGCCCGGTGAGGCGTTCCGGGTCGGTGATGACATGGCTGGTGTCCACGCCTTCACGCTGCAGGGCCTCGCGCACGAAGCGGCCCATCTGCTCATCACCGACGCGGGTCAGCATGGAGGATTTCACGCCCAGCCGGGCCAGCCCGGCCGCCAGGTTGCCGGACGAGCCGCCCAGGTATTTGGCGAAGCTCTGCATGTCTTCCAGCCGGCCGCCGACCTGGTGGCCGTACAGGTCCACCGCCGCGCGGCCGAGGCAGATGACGTCCAGTGGTTTGTCCCCGCGGCTCATGTCCGGTTCAGTTCCTCATTTGCCATGGCGGGCTGCGCTCATGCCCCACTCACATCCACCCACTGGCGATCCCGGGCGGACGCTTCCATCGCATCCACCAGGTATTGCACGCGGTAGCCGTTGGCAAAATCCTCAAAGCAGGGCTCGCCGGTCTGGATGGCCTGCAGGAAGTTGCGCAGTTCGATCACCTTCAGGTCGTTGATCCCCAGGCCATGCCCGGAAGCCGGACAAAAGGCGCCGTAGTCGGGATGCTCGGGGCCGGCCAGGATGGTGCGCAGGCCGCGCCGGGCATCGGCATCGGAACTGGCGTAATAGCGGATTTCATTCATGCGCTCCTGGTCGAACACCAGGCTGCCCTTGCTGCCGTTGATTTCAAAGCACAGGCCGCATTTGCGCCCGGTGGCGATGCGGCTGATTTCCATGCTGCCGCTGCAACCCCGTCCAAACTGCAGCAGAACCTGGGCGATGTCTTCGTTTTCCACCGCGCGCATGGCACCGCTGTGCGGATCCTTGCGTTGAGTGTGAACCGAGTTCATGGCGGCGAACACCGCGCTCATCGGCCCCAGCAGGTACTCCGCCATGTTGATGAGGTGGGTGCCGAGGTCAGCCAGCGCGCCGGGGCCGCCCTGGCTGCGCAGGCAGCGCCAGCTGAAAGGCACATCCGGGCTGGCCATGTAGTCTTCAAAATAGCTGCCCCGGAAATTGAAGATTTCGCCCAGCTCGCCGGCGGCAATCATGTCGCGCGCCTGGGTGATCAGCGGGTTGCAGGCGTAGTTGAAACCCATGGAGCTTTGCACGCCCGCATCCCGCGCCGCTTCCCAGATGAGCCTGGCGTCAGCGGCGTCCAGCGCCAGTGGTTTTTCGCACCAGACGTGTTTGCCGGCGGCAATCGCTGCCAGGGCCATGTCCTTGTGCAGGTGGTTGGGTGTGCAGATATCCACCACATCGATGTTCCCGTCCTGGCAGGCCGCATGCCAGTCATCGCTGCCTCGCTCAAAGTCCCAGTCCGACGCCAGTCGGGTGGCCTTGCCCAGCTCGGTATCCACCAGGCAGCTGAGGACCGGCCTGGGCAGACCGGGAAATGTGGTGGCAACCGAGCTGAGGGCGATGGCATGCGCCTTGCCCATGAAGCCTGTGCCGATCAGCGCGAAACGTAACGAATTTGATGGGGCGTTCAATTGTTTGCTTACTCGTGATGGCTTAGTCGTGTTTGGTTGACCGCGATTGGTTTGTCGCGTGGGTCTCTTCCTCGGGTGGATTTCTTACCCGGGCCGTTGCATCACCTGTCCGGCCCGCCGAACAGGGTGAAGCGGGTGGCTGCAGCCGGGATGCGCGGGTTTACAGGCCTACAGTACCTAAATGAAACAAAAATTTCAATTACAAAATAAATGAAATAAATATTCAAAACAAGCGCAGGCCGATGTTTCAGGCGATCGTCATGGGCTTGCCGGTGTCGTGGGATTGCTGCGCGGCATCGGCGATCAGCAGGGCTCGCAGGCCGTCGTTGCCACCGGGAATATCCACATCCTCCCCGCCCAGCAGGCGCAGGAATTTTTCCAGTTGCAGGCGATAGGCATCGGCATAGCGTTCGAGGAAAAAGGGCAGGGCGACTTCGCTGTGCACCCCCTTGCTGTTGGCCCAGGACACGCGCGTTTCGGTGGCATTGCCGGCGCTGACCATGCCCTGGGCGCCAAACACCTCGATGCGCTGGTCGTAACCGTAGGCGCAGCGGCGCGAGTTGGTGATCTGCGCCAGCTTGCCGCTGGCGGTACGAAGTATGACCACAGCGGTGTCCACATCGCCGGCCTGGCCGATGGCCGGGTCCACCAGCACGCTGCCGCTGGCGAACACTGATACCGGTTCCTCGCCCAGCAGCCAGCGCGCCATGTCAAAGTCATGGATCATCATGTCGCGGAACAGGCCGCCGGAGCGGCCCACGTACTCAGCCGGAGGCGGCGAGGGATCGCGACTGGTGATGCTGACCACCTCCACTTCGCCCACGGCGCCGGCGAGGATTTCCTGCTTCAGCTTGTTGAACGACGGATCGTGGCGGCGGTTGAAACCCAGGCACAAGGTGGCCTTGTATTCGTCCACCACGCGCAGGCTGGCGCGCGCAGTCGCGACATCGAGGTCCAGCGGCTTTTCGCAGAAAATGGCCTTGCCGGCGCGGGCAGCGGCCTGCACCAGTTCGGCATGGGTATCGGTGGAGGTGCCGATCACCACGGCGTCCACCGCGGGGTCGGCCAGCGCCTCCTTCACGGAGCTGACGCGCGCTCCCACCCGGGCGGCGAGTTCTTCGGTGGCGGCAGGGTAGACATCCACCACATGGTGGATCTGAGCCCGCGGGCTTTGGGCGATGTTCGTGGCGTGGATACGGCCGATACGTCCGGCCCCGAAAACGGCGATTCCAGTGGTTTTGTGTTGCGGCATTTTCTGTACGGGTGGCTCCGTTTGGGTTGATTACCGGTTATCCCGGTCAGGACCATATTGGTAGGCGTAGCTGATCACCAGGGTTTGCGCCAGGCACATGGAAGCGGTCAGCGAGCGGAACTGGCGTACTTCCGCATCCTTGATTTCAAAACATACTTCGGCGTTACGCGCCACCGGGTTCAGCCGGTTGTCGGAAATGGCGATCAGTGGCGCGCCATTGGCCTTGGCCCGTTCCGCCACATCCGCCGTTTCACTGGCGTAGGGGCGGAAGGACACGGCAATCACCACATCCTCCGGCCCCAGCATCCAGCTCTGTTCCGAAGTCATGCCGGCGACGCCGTCCAGCAGGAAGGCCCGCTTCTCCACATGACTCAGCGAATAGGCCAGGTAGGCAGCCACCGGAAAGGAGCGCCGCACGCCGGCCAGGTACACGGTATGCGCCTGGTGCATGAGTTCGATGGAGCGGTCCAGGTCTTCCCGGCGCACTGCCTCGCGCAGGTGCTCGAGCGCAATGATGTTGCTCTCGGTGAAATCATGCATGACGTTGTAAGGCGACAGCCAGTCCACGGCGTTGGAGCGCTGGCGGAACTGCCGCACCCGTTCGGAGTAGCTGGGGCTGGGCGCGGTGGTGAGAATTTCATCGCGGAACAGGCGCTGCATTTCACTGGCGCCGCTGTAGCCGAATACCTTGGCGAAGCGCACGATGGTGGAGGGCTGCACGTTGCAGCGTCCGGCAATCACCGACAGCGTTTCAATGGCGATGTCATTGGGATTATCCAGCACATAGGACGCTACCTGCTTGAGCCGGGGGCTCAGCTCCTCATATTGCCGGGCAATCTCGGCCCGCAGCGACTCCAGGTTCTTGGTAGTGGTTTGGCCCATTTATGCTTGTCCAGGCGGCTTTGAAACGATGCAGAGTGAAACATATTTTTCAAGAGTGGAAAAGATTTTTCATTCCTTCCCGCCATCAAAGCGCAATCTGCCGTGAATATGCTTTGCAAAGCTGGTCAGGGCTCCCGCGTGGATTGGGGAGTGCACTGGCCTGCGTGGAATTAGAAAATATTTTCCAACTTTTTACAATTAAAAATTTTTGTTCTATACTCGATTCCAGCCGATCGCAAAATTCGGACTCACAAGAAAGCCACGTTTCTTACACAGACCACGGCCGGGGCACAGCAGCGGCCAGGAGAATACCGATGTTCAAAAAGCCATTTGCCTCATTCGCCTTGTTCGTCGGCGGTTTGTTGCTGGCCAGTGTGGTCCAGGCGCAAACCGTAACCGGCGAGGTCACCGACGAATCGAAACGGATACCCTTCAAAGGTGCGCTGGTCAGTATCGAGGGCGTGCAGCGTTCCACCTCGACCGATGACCGTGGCCGTTTCCGGTTGACCAATGTACCCGCCGGCGAGCATACCCTGGTGATTTCCTATGTGGGCACGGCTGATACACGCATTCCCATCACCGTGACCGCGGACGGGTTGGCCATGGGCCAGGTTGTGATCGGCGCCAGCGCCGAAGCCGCTGCCACCGTGGAAGAGGTGCTGATCGTTGGCCAGGCGGCGGCTGTGGCCGGAGCCCTGAACCAGGAGCGCGCCGCGGACAACCTGGTGTCGGTGCTCGACAGCGACGCCATGGGCCAGTTTCCGGACCAGAATGTGGCTGAGTCGCTGAACCGCATGCCCGGCATCACGGTGGAAAATGACCAGGGCGAAGGCCGCTACGTGGTGATCCGCGGCATGGACCCGGACCTGAACTCAACCTCCATCAACGGTGTGCGCGCCACCACCGGCGAGCCGCGCCGCGCCCTGCAGCTCGATGTGATTCCGTCGGATGTGCTGGACGGCCTGGAGGTGAGCAAAACCCTGACGCCCGCCATGGATGGCGATGCCATCGGTGGCTCCATCAACATCAAGACGCTCAGCGCCTTCAGCCGCAATGGCCCTTATGCGAAAGCCCGGGCCGAAGCCGGATACACCGACCTGCGCGAGGAAGTGAATCCCAAACTGTCCTTTGCCGGCAGCAATATCTTTGAACTGGCGGGTGACAAGCGACTGGGTATCGCCGGCGCCATCAGTTACAACAACCGCAAGCTGCAGGTGAACAACAACGAGGCGGATGACTGGGATGTGGCCGAGAATGGCAGCGACTTCAATGAAACGTTCGAACCGCGCCTGTACACCGTGGACCGGCAACGCGCCAGCGCCGTGCTGAATTTCGACCTGGATGTCACGGAGGCCACCACGCTGCACCTCTATACCCTGTATAGCCGCTTCAAGGATACCGAACTGCGTGACGCCCTGGGCTACGGCATCGAGGACATCGACGAGGACACCGCAACCGGTACGTACACGGACTATTACACCGCGGAAGTGGAACACACTACCAAGGACCGCACCCAGACCGCCGACAACCTGTCGCTGTCTTTCGGTTCGGAAACCCAGCTCACCGACTGGCTGATCAAGACCAACGTGGGTTATTCGGCAGCCAAGGAAGATACCCCCAACGGAGTGGATTCGGTATGGGTGGCGGAATTTGAATCCGGCGATGACTACATCACCGATGGCTCGCCGGTTCTGAGCCTGGACCGCAGCAATCCGAAAATCCCGCTGGTCCGGTCGGATTTCTTCTCCTCGTTGCAGGACGCCAGCCTGTATGAGCTGGATGAGATTGAAACACTGGACGAGACCAACAAGGATGACCAGACTTCGCTGAACCTGGACCTCACCCGTACCATGGGCTTCGGCGAAATCCAGTTCGGCGCCAAGGCGCGGTGGCGCACCAAGCAGACCGATGAGAACGTGACGTTCTGGTCCAACGATGCGGATTACGTGATGTCGGACGTGCCCTATCCGGGCGGTGCAGCCGATTACGGCTTCCCCAACCAGATCGATCCGATTCCCAATCCGGCCGGCGTGCGCGCCCTCTACAACAGCCGTGCGGGGCTCGAATTCGAGGAACTGGATTCCCTGATCGACTCGAGCGTGGCGGACTTCAAATACGATGAAGACATCTATGCCGCCTACGGCATGGGCACCTGGGAAACGGACCGCATGACCTTCGTCGCCGGTGTGCGCGTGGAGCGGACCGAAACCGACAACCGCGGCAACCTGGTGGAGATATACGAAGAAGGCGCCGAGTATAACGGTGAAATACTGGAAGATGACATTGCCATAGTCACCCCGATCAGCGCCAAGAAAAGCTATACCGACTGGCTGCCCAGCGCCAACCTGAAATTCGACTTTTCTGAAACGCTGGTCGCCCGCGCCTCGGTGTACAAATCCGTGGTGCGCCCGCGTGTGGAGGAAGTGGCCTATCGTGTTTCCGTTGAGGATGGTGAGGCGGAACTCGGCAACCCCGAGCTGGATCCGTTCATTTCCTGGAACTATGATGCATCGATTTCCTGGTATCCCACCGAGCTGAGCGTGCTGTCGGCCGGCGTGTTCTACAAGGACATCGACGACTTCATTTTCCTGCAGGAACTGGAAGACTACGAATTCCAGGGCCAGGTGCTGGATGAGGCCATCATCGCGCTGAACGGCGATTCCGCCCAGGTCACCGGCCTGGAACTGAACTACCAGCAGCATTTTGGTTTCCTCGGCGCGCCCTGGGATGGTTTCCTGGTCGGCCTGAACTATACCTTCGTCGACAGCGACGCCAATACCGGTGACCGCAAGATCACCCTGCCCAAGCAGTCGGAAAACATCGGCAGCTTCATGCTGGGTTACGAGAAGCACGGCTTTGACCTGCGCTTTGCCATGAAATACCGCGACCGCTACATCGATGAACTGGTGGAGGAAGGCTACGACCGCTACACCGATGCCCACCTGCAGATGGACATCACCGCCAAGTACCGCTTCAACGACAACTGGCAGGTGTACCTGGAAATCGTCAACCTGAAT
>CAYYCX010000037.1:0-35363 GCA_964470455.1 uncultured Wenzhouxiangellaceae bacterium | reverse complement strand
AACCCACCGGCAGGCTGGACCAGCCCGGTCAAAGAACCTGACAGCTCATCACTGGTGTTTGTGGTGGGGTTTCCCCGTTCCGGCACCACGCTGCTGGACCAGGCCCTGTCCGCCCACCCGCAGATCGAGGTGCTGGAGGAGTTCGAACTGCTGGACCAGGCGCGACGCGACTGGGTGGATGGAGATGGCCTGGAGCGGCTTCCGGGCATGAATCCACAACAACTGGAACAGGCCCGACAGCAGTACCTGCAGCGGCTGGCCGAACGCCGAAAATTCCCGGAAAAAAGCTACGCGGTGGACAAACTGCCGCTGAACCTGGTTTACCTGTTCCTGCTGCACCGGCTTTTTCCCGAGGCGCGCATCCTGTTCATGTTGCGAGACCCTCGTGATTCCTGTCTGTCCTGCTTTTTCCAGTCCTTTGACCTGCAGGGCGCCATGCCTTATTTCCTCGACCTGCGCCAAACCGCCGTTTACTACGATGCGGCCATGGGGCTGGCCAGGCAAAGCCTGGCGGTGATCAGCAATCCGATGATGCAACTGCGCTACGAGAGCCTGGTGGCGGATTTCGAACCCAGCATCAGGGCGGTACTGCAATTCCTCGGGTTGCCGTGGAGCGATGAAATCCGCCAGTACCGGCAGAAAGCGCTGCAGAAAGTGATCGACACGCCCAGCTACCAGCAGGTAACCAGGCCGCTGTACCGGGAATCCATCGGGCGCTGGCGGCATTTCAGCCAACAGATGGAACCGTTGCAGCCCTTGCTGGGTCCATGGGTTCAATACTTTGGATATCCGCCGGCCTGACCGGGCATCCGGTCAGCGCTTCCGCGCAGCCATGCCGGGTGCAGCAATTTTGCGGCGGGTCGTGCTAGACTTGCGCGGTTTCGCGCCCTAAGGTTGATCCATGAATAAGATCCTGCTGGCCCTGTTGGCTACCCTGTTCGCTCAAACCGTACTCGCCCAGACATCCTTTTCTTCACTGGAAGAACAGATGACCGGCAAGGATTTTGAAGCCGCCGGCCTGGAGAAACTCACACCTGATGAACTGGCGGCCCTGAACGCCTGGATCCGCAGCCGCTCGCTGGCCACCCTGGACACCCCCAAGGCAGGGTCCGGCGCGGTTTACACCGGCTCGGCAGCGACCCAATCCGGCGACACTCGCGGCTTTGAAACGGAACAGGCCCGCAATGCCGATCGTTCCACCATCACCAGCCGCATTGTCGGCACGTTTACCGGCTGGGACGGCCAGACCGTTTTCACGCTGGAGAATGGCATGATCTGGGAGCAGGCGGACAAGGACAAATTCTATGTCAAAGCCGTTGAGAACCCGGTGGTTACCATTGAACCGGGCGCGTTCCGCACCTGGAAACTGTCGGTGGAAGGCTATGCCTCGGATTGCCGGGTAGAGCGCATCCAGTAAGCTTAGAGTGGCAGGGCCTTTGCCGCAGCCTGCCCGCACCCAACCTGCCGCTCAGTCGTCGCCGTCACCCAGGCCCCGGATGGCGGCGTTCTTGCCAAAAAACCGTTTGGCCTTGAAGTCCAGCTTTTTCAGCCGCTGCTTGTCCGCTTCGGTGCTGGCGCGCACCTCCAGTTCCAGCACACTGCGCTGGAACGGCAGGATGTGCACAAACGGCATGCCCATTTTCAGCTGGTGATCGCGGTCGCCGCGCCGGAAGAAGGTATTCACGTGGATGTGATGATAGACATCAGAGTCCACTATCCCGGTAGCCACCGAGAACCGCTGTTCAAAATCGTAATAAGGCTGGGACAACAGCACTGACCAGCCCGGCGGCGTACGTACTTTCCATGGATTGGTGAATTTCACTGAATCCTGCAGGAATTCCTCCGGCAAGGGCATGGTGCTGTACTGCATTTGCTTGCTGTGGGGGGAAGCATGCGCCAGTTCGTTGGAACCCACGCAGTACACCGTCTGGCCGCGCACCTGGACCAGGAAATCCGCCCACAGCGGAATGATGTAACCCTCGGACAGATAGGAAATCACCCCGGGACAGCGGCGAATGGTGGCGTTCATGTTGGACAGCCGCAGGGCCCGGGACAAACCGAAAGGCAGCTTGGTCTGGCCGGGCGGAATGTCCACCGAAGGCGCCATCTGCCGGAACCAGTCGGGCAGGTTCTTGCGCGCGGGCACCGGCGGAAAGTCCAGCAGGTTCTCGTTGTCCGTGAAAAACTCGATTTTGGGTTTGGCCATGGATGATTCCCGGGCTGCGTCTCGGTTCTGCTGGTCAGTCCGCTCTCGGTATGCCGCTCATTCTGTCGCTCATTCTGTCGCTCATTCCGTCGCTCAGGGGGCCGCCTGGCGCAGCATCTTCAACTGGCGCCTGGCCTGGAACAGCAGTCCCCGCACCACCAGGTACGCGACCGCCGCCAAAGCCATGGTGATGAAGGGGCCGGCCGAGGTCGCCTGGGTATAACCCCCGGACTCCCACCAGTACCAGCCAAAGCCAGCCACGAACACCGAAATCACCGCATAGCTCGCCATGTTGAGGTGATATATCCGGTCACGCGCCCGGCGCTGCTGGAAAATATTCATCTGTTCATCGCTGACTTCACCACGCTGGAACCCGCAGTGATTGCACAGGGTTGCCTTGTCAGAAATCTTTTTGCCGCAAGCCTGGCAGAAAACAATGGCCATGCAGGAAACTCTCCGTTTGAACCAGGCTGCCACGTTAACGGCGCAGCGGCTTTGTGGCAAGCCCTGTGCCCGGCGACAATCACGGCCATCGGGGTGGCCCGGTCCCAATCGGCCGGCAGTTTCAATCCTGGTCAGGGTAGAACAACAATTCCGCACGCAATCCGCCGGTCGGGCGGTTACTGAAGTGGATGGACCACCCGTACAGCTCGCACAGGCGCTTCACGATGGCCAAACCGAGCCCGGAGCCCTTGCCGCTGATGTTCTCCCCGCGGTAATGCCGTTCGAATACGCGGTCCAGGTCGGCTTCGGGGATGCCCGGTCCGGTATCCTCGATAACGGCCTTGCCATTGCCGATGGTAATAGTTACCTGGCCGGAAGTGGTGTAGCGCATGGCATTACCGATCAGGTTGCCCACGGTCACCGCGATCACCGATTCGGGCGCGATGACGCTTACCTTGTCTTCTTCCCGTACATCCAGGCGAAGGTCCTTGTTGCCGATCAGCGGTTCATACAGGTGTACCAGCTCCCGCACCACCTGGCCCACATTCTGCGCCGAGGATTGTTTGTCAATGCCCTGCTCGGCCCGCACCAGGTGCAACAGCGCGGTGGTGATGTCGGCAGACTGGCGCGCGGCGCGCGCGATGCGCAACAATCGTGTTCGAATCTTCGGGTCGAGGTCAGGCTGTGCCAGCAGCAGTTCCGTGGCGCCGGTGATCACCGTCAGCGGCGATCTCAGCTCATGGCTTACATCCGCATTGAATTCACGGTCGCGCTCCACCAATTGATGCAGGCGTTCGGCGTAACTGTCCAGCGCCATCGCCAGCTGGCCCACTTCATCATCCGCAAACTGTGAAGACAGTTTCACCGGTTGGCCCTCGCCACCCAGCGATTCCAGTTTGTCAGCCAGGTCGGTCACCGGCTTCATCACGCGGCGCGAAGACCAGGCGCCCAGCGCGAATGACAACAACATGAAGGCCAGCACCACACCGATCATGGCAACCAGCAACTGGCTTTTCAGCCTTTGGTTCTCGGTCAGGTCGTAGATCAGGAACGCCCACAGATCATCTTCCTTGCGCACCGCGGCCTTGAACACGGCGTTGCCGATGGCCACGTCGTGCACACCGCTTTCAAGCTCACGGATATCCGCATCCACCGTCTGATTGGGGTCGCCGGGACGGGTGACATAACCCTGGATGCGGGTGTAAAACGGCTCCACGACGGTGGGATCGAGACGCAACTGGTTGATGTAATCATCCAGTTCCTGCTCCAGCGTGGCGCCAATCAGTTCGTCTTCAAGGTAGTCCTGCAGGAACAGGGTGCTGAGCGCAAACAGCACACTCAGCAGCGTGCCGAAAATCAGGAATGAAAGGACAATGCGACTTCTAAGCCGGCGGCGATACTGCATCCGCTTCCACCAGCCTGTAGCCGATGCCGTGCCGGGTCTGGATCATGTTGCTGCCGAATGGTTTGTCGATGGCGCTGCGCAGCGAGTGGATATGTACCCGCAGGCTGTCGCTGTCGGGCAATTCCTCACCCCAGACTTCCATCTCCAGGTCGTTCCGCGATACCACGTTGGGCGAGGCCTGCATGAGGCACTGCAGCAGTTTCAGGCCGATGGGGTTGAGGTAGATTTCCTTGCCGGACCGGTGCACGCTGAGCGTGTCGAGATTGAATTCCAGGTCACCCACTTTCAGTTCCCGCCTCACCCGGCGGCGGCCGCGGTGAGCCAGTACGTTCAGCCGCGCTTCCACTTCCTGCAATTCAAACGGTTTCACCAGGTAATCATCGGCGCCGCTGTTGAATCCGGCCAGCTTGTCCTGCAGCCGGTCGCGGGCGGTGAGCATGAGCACCGGCGTATCCTTGCCAGCGTCATCACGCAGCTTGCGGCAGACTTCCAGCCCATCCATACCGGGCAAGGCCAGGTCCAGCACGATGGCATCGAAATCATTGACGATGGCCAGGTGCAGGCCGGTGACGCCATCACCGGCAAAATCCACCGTGTGTCCGTGATCCTCCAGATAGTCGCCGATATTCGCAGCAATGTCCGGATTATCTTCAATAATCAATATGCGCATGGGCTGCACTCTTGGAAAAGCGGGCATGGTACGCCCCTTCGGGTTAACACCAAGTTAATCAAGGCGGCGCCAAAATTCACTCCGAAGCCAGACGGCCCGGGCATGATAAGCCAGTTTCCGGAACCGGCGCCAAAAGCCGGAAGCCCCGGACTGTTTTCAGTAGTTGCCGCCCAGCACCTCCACCCCTTCCAGCCCGCGCGTGAGGGAATCGGCATCACCACCCTCATCGAGCTTGATCATCAGCCGCACTTCATTGGATGAATCGGCATGACGCAGGGCGTCGTCGTAGGAAATCTTGCCTTCCTTGTACATGCGGAACATGCATTTGTCGAAGGTGATCATGCCGTGGTGGCCGGAATCGCGCATCACGTTCTTCAGCTGGTCGATCTCGCCCTTGCGGATCAGGTCTTTCACCAGCGGCGTGGCCATCAGCACTTCAAACGCGGCCCAGCGGCGTGAACCGTCGATGGCCGGAATCAGCTGCTGGGCGATGGTGGCCTTGAGGTTGAAGGACAGGTCCAGCAACAGCTGCTCGCGATAGTCCTCGGGGAAAAAGTGCAGGATGCGGTCCAGCGCCTGGTTGGCGTTGTTGGCGTGCAGCGTGCAGAGCACCAGGTGTCCGGTTTCGGCGAAAGAGATGGCGTGCTCCATGGCTTCGCGCGTGCGCACTTCGCCGATCATGATCACGTCCGGAGCCTGCCTGAGGGTGTTGCGCAGCGCCACTTCGAACGATTCGGTATCGATGCCCACTTCGCGCTGCGTCACCAGGCTCTTGCCGTGGCGGTGCACATATTCGATCGGGTCTTCCACGGTGATGATGTGGCCGGTCATGCGCTGGTTGCGGTAACCCACCATGGCTGCCAGCGATGTGGACTTGCCGGTGCCGGTGGCGCCCACGAACAGGACAATACCGCGCTTTTGCATGGCCAACTCGGACATCACGTCCGGGCAACCCAGTTCCTCGAAGGTGGGAATCTTGCTCTCGATCCGGCGGCAGACAACGCCCACCACGCCCTGCTGCATGAATGCGCTGACACGGAAGCGCACCTCGGCATCCAGCGCATAGGCGAACTGGCATTCACTGGTCTGGATGAAATCATTCTTCTGCAGCTCGGACATCATGCTGTAGGCCACAGCGCGGGTGTCATCCGCCGACAACACATCGGTGGAGATTGGCTTGATCTTGCCGTGCACCTTGATACAGGGCGGCGCGTCCACGCATACGAACAGGTCAGAACCAACTTCCTCATGAAGTTGCTTCAACCAGTTATTCACCATGCTCATTTCGTTCTCCTACATGAACATTTTCTTGTCAACGGCCCGTTTGGCGGCTTCCTGCCGCGAAATGATGCCGCGAGATACCAGGGAATCAAGGTGCTGGTCCAGGGTTTGCATGCCGATGGCCTGGCCAGTCTGGATGGCTGAGTACATCTGTGCGATCTTGTCCTCGCGAATGAGGTTCCGGATCGCCGGGTTGGCGATCATGATTTCCCACGCCGCGACGCGCCCGCCACCGATGCGTTTCATCAGGGTCTGGGCGATTACCGCTCGCAGCGATTCGG
The DNA here is from genome assembly GCA_964470455.1 of uncultured Wenzhouxiangellaceae bacterium. GTDB lineage: Bacteria > Pseudomonadota > Gammaproteobacteria > Xanthomonadales > SZUA-36 > JAWXBM01. The sequence goes on along the minus strand of CAYYCX010000037.1, from coordinate 29,076 downwards.
AAAGCATGGATCGCACCATGGATTTCTCGCCGGCCGGAAACACGTCGATGATGCGGTCGATGGTTTTGGCCGCCGAGCTGGTGTGCAGCGTGGAAAATACCAGGTGGCCTGTTTCCGCCGCGGTCAGCGCCAGGCGGATGGTTTCAATATCGCGCATTTCGCCAACCAGGATGATGTCCGGGTCTTCACGCAAGGACGCGCGCAATGCCTGGTTGAAACCGTGCGTATCGCGGTGGATTTCGCGCTGGTTGATCAAACACCGTTTGCTTTTGTGCAGGAATTCGATCGGGTCCTCGATGGTGAGGATATGGCCTTCAACGTACGAGTTGAGATGGTCGATCATGGCTGCCAGCGTGGTGGATTTGCCCGAGCCGGTAGGCCCGGTTACCAGCACCAGCCCCCGCGGTACATCGACGATCTCACGGAACACCGGCGGCGCACCGATATCCTCCAGTTTCCACACCGCATCGGGAATGGTTCGGAATGCTCCGCCGAGGCCGCGGTCCTGGTGGAAACAGTTGACGCGAAAACGCGCCAGGCCCGAAACCGCATAGGAATAGTCCACTTCGAGGTTGGCTTCAAAGTCGCGCCGCTGCTGGTCGCTCATGGTGCTGTACAGCAGCTCTGCCAGTTGCGGCGTGTCGATGGCAGGCAGCGTCAAACGCCGGATATCCCCGTCCACACGAATCATCGGCGGCAAACCCGAGGACAGGTGCAAATCCGAAGCGTTGTTTTTAACCGCAAAAGCCAGAAGTTCTGCGATATCCATGATCTCTCCTTGATACTGCCCGGTCACGATACAATGCCGACTTGGCTTTGGCCCGGTGTTTGGTTCGGTGCTCGACCCGGTGCTGATTCGGCGTACCCAACATCCTGTAAGGTAAACAATACCCTTTTGCCATGCACTACCTTAAAACAATGCATAGTCTTGCTGCAAGATGAATGACTTAAAGGAAAAACTTGACAAGGTGCGTGCAAGAATGGCCGCGGCCTGCGAGAGCGCCGGCCGGCCTCCATCGCAGGTTCATTTACTGGCCGTCAGCAAGCAGCAGCCGGCGGAAAAGATCCGCAGCCTGTACTCGGCCGGCCAACGCGATTTCGGTGAAAATTACGTGCGGGAAGCCTTGCAAAAGCAGCTGCAACTCGCCGACCTGGATATCTGCTGGCATTTCATCGGCCCGCTTCAGTCCAACAAAACCCGCGAAGTGGCCGAGAATTTCAGCTGGGTGCAAAGCGTGGATCGCGAAAAGCTGCTACGGCGCCTGTCCGCGCAGCGCCCGGAAACACTGCCACCCCTGAACGTCTGCCTGCAGGTGAATGTTGACGCGGAACCGCAAAAAGCCGGTGCGGCGGTCGCAGACGTTCCGGGCCTGGCCAGGCTGGCCAGCAGCCTGCGCGGCCTGCGGCTCAGGGGCCTGATGGCCATACCTGCACTGCTGCGGGACGGCCGCACCAACCCGGATAGCCTGGCGAGGGTGGCAAAGCTTTATCATGCACTGCGTGCCGAGGGGCTGCCGCTGGATACCTTGTCCATGGGAATGTCAGCGGACCTGGAAGTCGCCATCCAGCAGGGCAGCACGCTGGTGCGTATCGGTACCGACCTGTTCGGCGCCAGGCCGGCCTGATGGCAGGATTCGTAATATGGAAATCCGTGATTGTGGCTCCCGGGTCGCGAAGCGCCTGCCTTGCCCAGATCACTGTAAAAACGGGGACGATTGAATGAAGATAGCGTTTGTCGGCGGTGGCAACATGGCTACGGCACTGATCAGCGGTTTGATGCGCAAACCGCGGCCTGGAACGCAGGTGAGCGTGGCCGAGCCCGATGAGCAGGCCCGGCAGAAACTCAAGGCGGATCATGCCGTGGAAACCTTCGCGACAGCTGCCGAAGCTGTGACTGACGCCGATGTGATCGTGCTGGCTGTCAAGCCACAGGTCATGCCCGCTGTACTGGCCGAAATCCGTGGCAAAGTGGAGCCCACACAGCTGGTCCTGTCGATTGCGGCCGGCACGACCATCGCCTCGATCAGAGGACAACTCGGCAAGGACCAGGCAGTGATCCGCTGCATGCCCAATACGCCGGCGCTGATCGGCGCAGGCATCAGCGGGCTATGCGCCAGCGCGCACTGCCGGCAGCACCATCGGGAACAGGCGGAACGCATCCTGGCTGCCGCCGGCGATATCGTCTGGATTGAAGATGAAAACCTGATGGATGTGGTTACGGCGGTGTCCGGCAGCGGCCCGGCATATTTTTTCCTGCTGGCGGAGGCGCTCGCCAAGGCCGGCGAATCGCTCGGCTTGCCCGGGAACGTAGCACAGCAACTGGCCACTCGAACCTGCGCCGGCGCGGGTGCCATGCTGGCGCGATCGCATGAGAGCCCGGAGGAACTGCGCCGGCGGGTGACATCGCCCGGTGGCACCACCGAGGCAGCCGTGGAAGCCTTCGTACAGGGCGGCCTGGACAAACTGGTCAGGCAGGCTGTCGCTGCGGCTGCCAGGCGCGGCCGGGAATTGGCGCAATGATGAACCTGTCACCTGGAAATGCTTTGGCCTACCTGGTCGGCACGCTGATCGATCTTTATGTCGCGGCGGTGCTTTTGCGGCTGCTGCTGCAATGGGTGCGGGCGGATTTCTACAACCCGCTGTCGCAGTTTCTGGTCAAGCTCACCAACCCGGCCATCATTCCCCTGCGGCGGGTGATTCCTTCCATCGGCAGGTTGGACACCGCGTCGGTGGTGTTGATGCTGTTACTGGAAGCATTTGGAATCTGGCTGGTGAGCAAGGTCAGCTCGCAGCCTGTCGGCTGGACCCAGATTCTGCCTTTTGCCGTCACCAAACTGTGCATGACGCTGCTGATGACCTACTTCTTCCTCATCATTGCTTCGGTCATCCTGAGCTGGGTGGGACAGAACCTGAGGCATCCATTCGTACCCCTGCTGTACCAGCTGACCGAGCCGGTGCTGCGGCCCTTTCGGCGGGTGATTCCACCCATCGCCGGAATTGACCTCTCGCCATTGTTTGCGCTGATCACCATCCGGTTCCTGATTCTTCTGCTAGGATGGTGAAGAAGCTGGTGGGCCAGGATAGGCACGCACTTGAATTTTGCCTGCCGGGAACGGAAATTTAAACCGGGGTTGAGGCTGGAGCCCGGCCCTGGCCCTTACGGCGACGAAAACCGCCGCTGCAAAACGCAACGAGGCAAATCCCACGAGGCACAACATGAAACGACCGAATACACTCATCACCCTTCTGCTGCTGCTTTTGTCAGGCCATGTTGCCGCACAGCAGTCGGAGCAGTTTGGTCATTACTCCATTCACTACAACGCCATCAATTCCAACCTGATTCCGGCCCAGGTGGCGCAAGGCTATGGCATCCAGCGATCAGCCAGCCGCGCCATACTCAACATCACGGTGATGGACACCTCCGCAGGCGAACCCGGGGAGGCGATACCGGCGCAGGTAACGGCGCAGGCCGTCAACCTGACTGGCCAGCGGCGCGACATCGAAATGCGGGAAATCACCGAACCCGAAGGCGGCCTGTACTACATTGGCGAATTGCCGATTCACAACCTGGAGAATTACAACTTCAAGGTGTCAGTGCAGGTAGAGGGCGAAAAGGCCCCGTTCGAACTCTCCTTCAGGCAGCAGTTCTACACCGAGTAAACAGCCGGTGGAGCAAGGCGTCCCGGTTACCGATACTGCGGCGCGGTTCAGGGATAGAGGCGCTGTTCACGCCATTCACCGCTCACCTGCGTAAAGCGGAAGCGGTCGTGCAGGCGGTGTTCCGCGCCATGCCAGAACTCCACCACATAAGGTCGCAGACGGAAACCGCTCCAGTACGGCGGCCTTGGCACCTCTACCCCGGCATATTCGCGGTCATATTCCGCCACGCGCTGTAACAGGAATTCACGGCTTTCCAGCGGCCGCGACTGCAATGAAGCCCAGGCACCCAGCTGGCTGCCCCGGTCGCGCGTGGCAAAGTACGCGTCTGCTTCTTCATCGCTGACCTGGGTGATATCGCCCTGCAACTGCACCTGGCAAAACGTGGCTTTCCAGAAAAACGTGGCGGCAGCCCGGGGATTCTGCAGCAGTTGACGCCCCTTGTTGCTTTCCAGGTTGGTGAAAAACACGAAACCATCGGCATCCAGGGCCTTGAGCAACACGGTTCGGGTGCTGATCTGTCCGGCGCCGTCGAAAGTTGCGAGCACCATGGCGGTGGGTTCGACTTCGCCAGCCCTGCGAGCCTGCTGCAGGGCATGGTTGAAGCGCTCGATCATGGCTTCCGTCAATGGCAACACGGCTGTGGCGCTGTCAGTCATGATCCGGCCTTCACCGCTGCTTATCCGGAAGCGGACTCCGCTTCCCGGCGGGCACGGGCTGCCTTGGCCTGCGGCAGCGTTCGCAACCAGATCAGCCACACCACCAACGCATCCAGGATGATCAGGGCCTGCCAGAGGTACAGGTGGAACCATTCAAACGCCACCTGATTCCACTGGCCGAGGTAAAACAGGCTGACGATACGAACGATATTCAGCCCCTGGATCGCAAAAAATCCTATCACCATGCCAATCATCTTGTTTTTCAGGGGCGCGGGAAATGCAAACAGGGCTGAAAACAGGATGATCATGGCCTCGACGCCATTACAGCCGCGTTCGATGCGCACGCCAAAGCCGGTTTCCTTGTCGCGGATGACATTGGAAAACGCCACCACACCATCATCGAAAAACTTGATCAGCCAGACGCTGAAGTCAGCCACCGCCGAGGTAAATGGCAGGATGACGTGCTGTTCCACCGGCTGTAGAATTTCCAGCGTAAAAAGGCCAACGAGCAGCACGGTGAAGATCACGAAAAATCGAATCATGGGAGACAGGTATCGGCGATCGCAAAAGTTGCGCCATGTTACCCAATGTTGCCCCCGCTTGCACGCTGAAAGGCCTTGTGCCGGCTGCTGTCACCGCTGGTCAAAAGGATGAGGAATGTGTTCCTGGTCGGCCCGATGGGCTCCGGCAAAACCACCATCGGACAAAAACTGGCCCAGCGGCTTGGCCTGGAATTTCACGATACCGACCAGGAGATCCAGAGCCGGACCGGAGTGGACATCAGCCTCATTTTTGAAATCGAGGGTGAAGAGGGTTTTCGCGACCGCGAAGCCAGGGTGCTGGATGAACTGACGTCCAGGGATGGTGTGCTGGTCGCCACCGGTGGCGGTGCTGTCCTGCGCGAAGCCAACCGCCGGCACCTGCGCGAACGGGGTGTAGTGATCTACCTGCAGGCCTCGGTGCAGCAGCAACTGGCACGGCTGCGCCATGACAAAACACGGCCGCTGATTCAGTTTGATGACCGCCAGGCTAGGCTGGAGGAACTGGCCAGCCAGCGTGATCCGCTGTACGCTGCACTGGCCGATTTCACCTTTCCGGCCCGGAACCGGTCGGTGGATGCCAGCGTTGACCATATCCTGAAGGCGCTTGAATCGGCCGAAAACTCCAACGAAGCCAGCCAGCCCTGCCAACGAGCCAACATGCATGACTGATCACATCACGGTCCAGATCGAACTGGGAGAACGCAGTTACCCGGTTCTCATCGGTCGTGGCCTGCTTGGCCGCCCCGAGCCCTGGCAGAGCCTGAGCTCCGGCAAAACGCTGGTGGTGAGCAACGATGTGGTTGCGCCGCTTTACCTGGATCGTTTGCTGGCCAGCCTGGGCGGCCGCGAGTGCGCCACGCAAATCATCGCCGACGGCGAACCGCAGAAAACCGTGGCCACATGGTCCGGCATCATCGACCGGCTGGTCGGCATGCAGGCCCGCCGGGACTGTAACCTCATAGCCCTGGGCGGCGGCGTGGTTGGCGATATCACGGGTTTCGCCGCAGCCGCTTACATGCGCGGCGTGCGGTTTTTCCAGGTTCCCACCACCCTGCTGGCCCAGGTGGACAGTTCGGTGGGGGGCAAAACCGGTGTCAACCACAGCAAGGGCAAAAACCTGCTGGGCGCATTTCACCAGCCGGGCATGGTCCTGATCGACACGGCCACGCTGGATACCCTGCCGCTGCGGGAATTCCGCGCCGGCATGGCCGAGGTGGTGAAGTATGGCGCCATCATGGATGCCGAATTTTTCAGCTGGCTGGAAAATTCAGTTGAAGCCATCAATGCCCGAAACGCTGGAGCCCTGTCGTTCATGATCCGGCGCTCGGTGGAATCCAAGGCCCGCGTGGTGGCCGCCGATGAAACGGAAAGCGGCATTCGCGCCATTCTCAATTTCGGCCACAGTTTCGGCCACGCGATCGAAGCCATCACCGAATACTCTGAATTCCTGCATGGTGAAGCCGTGGCGATTGGCATGGTCATCGCTGCCCGGCTGAGCGAGCAGCGTGGCTTGTGCCCTGCCGGAACTGCCGCCAGGCTGGGTGCCCTGCTGCGCGCCCTCGGCCTGCCGATTGAGTTGCCGGACAGTGTATCCAATTCAGCCATGCTGGAGGCCCTGCAGCTGGACAAGAAAGCCCTGGCCGGAGGCCTGCGCCTGATCCTGTTGCAGGAGGCCGGCAAGGCTGTGATCGACACGGGCAGCAGCCAGGCCGAAATCGACAATGCACTGGACAGCTGCCGTGCAGGCCAAGTCCCGCAGGCCAGGCCAGCCAACACCAACTCCAACACCAACACCAACACCAATGCGACCCAATAGAACCCTTCGCCATGAATCCAGATTTCCAACCCCAGAATGATTTGCTGATACGTGCCCTGCTGCGGCAACCGGTGGATCGCACACCCGTATGGATCATGCGCCAGGCAGGCCGCTACCTGCCGGAATACCGTGCCGTCCGGGCCCAGGCAGGCAGCTTCATGAACCTGTGCCAGAACCCGGAACTGGCCTGTGAAGTAACCTTGCAGCCGCTGCGGCGATTTCCGCTGGATGCCGCCATCATCTTTTCCGACATCCTGACCATTCCCGATGCCATGGGCCTGGGTTTGTATTTCGTCGAAAACGAGGGCCCCAAATTTGAACGTCCCATCTACTCGCTGGCGGATATCGAAGCCCTGCCGCGCCCCGATGTGGGCAGCTCCCTCAAGTACGTGATGGATGCGCTGGCCCTGACCCACCGGGAACTGGCCGGAAGCGTGCCACTGATCGGGTTCAGCGGCAGCCCCTGGACGCTGGCCACCTACATGATCGAAGGCGGATCCAGCCGAAGCTTCAGCAAAGCCAAGCGCCTGTTGTATGAAGAGCCAAAAGCAGCACACCGGCTGCTCGGCAAGCTGAGCGACACGATCGTTGACTACCTCAATGCGCAGATTGCCAGCGGCGCGCAGGCGGTGCAGATTTTCGACACCTGGGGCGGAGCCCTTTCCAGCGACGCGTTCCGAGAGTTTTCGCTGCGTTATCTGGGTGAAATCGTCAGCCGGCTGGATCGTGAGCGGGACGGCCGCCGCGTGCCGGTGATCCTGTTCTGCAAGGGTTGCAACACCCAGCTCGAAGCCCTGGCTGCCACCGGCTGCGACGCACTGGGTGCCGACTGGACCATCACGCTGGCAGAAGCCCGCGAGCGGGTTGGCCAGCAGGTGGCACTGCAGGGCAACCTGGATCCCGCCATCCTGCTGACCAGCCCCGACGTGATCCGGCGTGAAACCCTGGCCTGCCTGCAAAGCTTTGGCCACGGCAACGGTCATGTTTTCAACCTCGGGCACGGCATCACGCCCGAAGTCGACCCCGAAAACCTGGCTGTGTTGCTGGAAACCGTCAGGACCGAAAGCCCGGGGTTTCATTCCTGAGCACTGTGATGCAGCCTCAGTGTCACCCCTCCCTTCCTGACATCCGGGAACCGGCCGCCAGTTCCTGCTCGACCCGGCAGCGCAGCAGCGTGTTCTGCAGGTCCATCTGGAACAAGGGGTCGGGCAAACGGTAGCGCGCCAGTTCCGGGCCTTCGGCGCCTTGCCCGCAGCCCACCACCCACACTGCACCGTCATCCGGTTCGTTGCCTGATTCCGGAAACAGTGGCAACAGGCGGTTGTGGCTTGTGACCAGAATCCAGGAAGAAGGCCAGGACTGCGGCCTGGGCAGCTGCTCGGGCCCGATCACCGTGAATGTGATTTCCAGGCTGCCCAACATCGCGCTCACGCAGCGTTGCCTTGCGGAATCCAGCAGCACAATGCATCCGAGCCTGTCCAGCAACGCCGGCTTGAAACGGCGGCGGCGTGCATCAGCACACCGTATCACGCCATGCAGCAACAGGGCGAAACGCGTACTGCCGGCATCCACCCTGTTCTGCAACAACTCCCCCTGAAGCCGCCGGCATGCGGCATCAACCACTCGAAGCCCACGGCCACGGCTGAACATCCGGTAGGTCCGGTCCGCGAATTCGCCGTCGTCCTGCAGGTTGGCGCAAGCAGGCGTGCGGGTTGCCGGAAAATTTTCAACCGCCAGCTCCAGTTGACTCCATGCCCGGCCAGGCTGCGGCACGACCCGGGCTTCCAGCAGAACCAGGCCATCGTGGCTGAAGCGGATGGCATTGGCCAGCAGATTGTCCAGCGCCTGCCTGAGCAAAACGGCATCGGTATGCCATACACCCCGTGCGGCTGCGCTGCAAACCAGCGCCAACCGCGTATTTCCGGATCGCGCGGACGGCCAGTGCGCCATGACCAGCGATTCGAGGAATAACGCTCCGTCGAAAGCGGCGGCGATTGAGTCGCTTCGCCCCGCAGGTTGCGGCCTGAGGGCGCGGTCGATCAGGTTGGCCAGCTGTTCGCCACAAGCCTGCATGGTTGACAGCCAGCAGGCCGCCCGGGATGGCAGGTCCGTGGCTGCCAGGAGCTCAGCCAGCCCCAGGATACCGGTGAGTGGCGCGCGCAACTCATGGCGAAGCAACTCCAGGTCAACCGTTGCTGCACTCCGCTTCGTAACTTCAACCGGCAATGACACGGCAGCACCCGGCGAATTCAACCGAGGCGAGGCCAGCCATTTCCGGGATTCACTGGAATCAAGAGTAACTGATGCATGGCGATGCGCCAGGCGGCGCATCCTGCGATTGGCACACTTCATCCTGGACCCCTTGTCGCGCCTTCACCCATGGTACGGGTACGGTTCTGGTTACTGTTTGAAACCGGGCGCGCGGTGCCCAGGACTCTCAGTTACCAATTTACCCGCAGCATCGGGAATTGGCAATGACTGTTAGAATATTGCCAACACCCGCTGAGTGAATATGCGCCCCATGCCATTGAGGTTGCTTGTATCCATCATCATCCTGCTGGCCGCCATGCTGGTGGTGTTCATCTTCCTGCTGGCAACCGATACCGCTTTGTCGGTTTGGAACTACCTGCGTCTCGCGCCGGCCTGGCTGCAACTCGCCTATCTCTGCATGCTGGTGCTGTTGCCGCTGGCCACGCTGGTGTTTTTCTGGTCCTGGTTCAAACCAAAACGCCAGGCAAAGGCGGAGACCCGGCCCAAACCGGCCAATTTCGAACAGCTGCAGGACGACCTGCTCAGCTCGCAGAGGGCCGGCGTTGACATCGCGCCAGCGTTGGCGGAAATTCGTGAACAACGCCGCCGCAAGGAAAGTGGCGAGATCCATATCGCGATTTTCGGCGAAGTGAGCAGCGGCAAGAGCAGCCTGGTGAAGGCCCTGTTGCCCGAAGCCGAAATCGAACGGGACGCCCGCGCCGGAACCACCCAAGCCATCACCCAGTATCGCTGGACCGCGGCTTCGGGCGACCAGGTGCTGGTTACCGACCTGCCGGGTTTCAATTTTGACGACAATTCCGCTGCCCGCGAGGAAACCCGCCGTGCCCACCTGGTGATTTTCCTGTGTGATTCCGACCTCAGCGCCAGCCAGGCACAGCAGTTGCAGTCGCTGGTGCGGATGGACAAGCCCGTGGTGCTGGCGCTGAACAAATCCGATCGTTTCAATGAGTCCGAACGCCGGCAGCTGCTGCAGAGGCTGCAGCAGCGCAGCGGACTGCCGCCGGAAAATGTGGTCAGCATCAGCGCCGGCGGCAAGCAGGAAGTGGTGCGACTGCTGGGTGAAGGCATGGAGCGGCGCGAAGAACGCGAGCGCCCGGCACAGATCGAGAGCCTGCTGCAGGCCATACAGAGGTTGCTGGACCAGGACCGCGAGCTGATGGAATCGCTGCGCGATACCAGCATCCTGCTGCTGGCCAGTGAAAAACTCGACCTCGCCCGGCAGCAGCACCGCGAACAGCAGGCTGACGAACTGGTCAGCCGCTATTCCAGGCGCGCCGTTATTGGCGCGCTGGCCGCCATCGCACCGGGCTCGGACCTGGTGATCCAGGGCGTGCTGGCAACCCAGCTGCTCAGGGAGTTGTCGCAGCTTTACGAAGTACCGGTGAAGGAAATGCAGATCGAATCCTTCCTGCAGCTGGCGGGCGGCAAGCTGAAGAACATGACAGCGATTACACTCGCCATTACCGGCAACGCCCTCAAGGCCTTTCCCGGGTTGGGCACGGTGTCGGGCGGGCTGGTGCATGCCGTGGCCTATGGAATGATTTTTGACAGCCTGGGCAAGGCAGCGGCAGCTACGCTGGCCAGCCGGGGCGAGTTGCGCCCCTATCCCGCGGCTGTGGCGTTTGAGGAATTGTTGAATGAAAATCTGGAGTCAGGCGCAGTCCGCTTTGCGAAACTGGTGGCCCAGTCGAAAAAAGACCGCTGAATTCACGGTCGCTGAACAGGACCAGTATCGCCTGGCTGCAGGGCTGAACCTGCAAACCCTGCTGGAAGACAGCAACATTCCGGCTGCGGTGCGTGCGGAGCTCGACGGGGAATTCCGCCACATCGAGGAACTGGCCCGCAAGCTGCGCGAGCAGGAAATCCATATCGCCGTGTTCGGCCGCGTGGGGGTGGGCAAGTCATCGCTGCTGAACGCCCTGCTGGGCCAGGCCCGGTTTTCCACCAGCGCCCTTCATGGCGAGACCAAACACGAGCACCGCGCAGACTGGCAGGAACTGGAAGCCGGCCATGTGATCCTGGTCGACACACCCGGGATCGATGAACTCGATGGCCAGCAACGTGAAAAACTGGCGCTTGAGATCAGTGAACGGGCGGATATCGTTCTGATGGTGTGCGATGCCGACCTGACCCAGCTGGAACTCACCGCCCTGGCCAGCCTGGCAAAACGCGGACGCACCCTCGTGCTGGTGCTGAACAAGGCCGACCGTTACACCGAAGCCGAGCAACAGCAACTGCTGGAAAGGCTGCGGGAGCGCACCGATGGCCTGATTCCTCAAGGCAACGTGGTGGCCTGCAGTTCCGATCCCCGCCCCGAAACCGTGGTGCTCCAGGCCGCGGATGGCAGCGAAACCGAGCAGCTGCGAGCCAGGGAGCCCGAGGTGGACGACTTGCGTGCCCTGCTCTGGCAGGTATTGGAAAAGGACGGCAAAACACTGGCTGCGCTGAATGCCTCGTTGTTTACCTTTGAGCTCGACCAGAAAATCGCCAGCCGCATCGTCACCGTGCGCAAAAACCTGGCCGACGCCCTGATCCGCAAGTACTGCCTGGTGAAGGGCCTGGCGGTGGCGGTGAATCCGGTGCCGGTAGCCGACCTGCTGGCTGCGGCGGGCACCGATATCGCCATGATCATCCACCTTGGGGAAATCTATGGCTTCCGGCTGGACAAGCGTGAAGCCTCCAGGTTGCTGCTGACCATTTCCGCGCAGTGGCTGGCCCTGATGGGCGCTTATTGGGGCATGAACCTGGTATCCAGTGCGCTGAAAACCGTCAGCGTGGGCATGTCCACCGTGCTCACGGCCTCGGCCCAGGGCGCGCTGGCCTGGTATGCCACCTACCTCACCGGCAGGATGGCCCAGGACTGGTTTTCACGCGGCAAGTCGTGGGGCGCAGCCGGGCCCAGGCAGGTGGCGCGGGAACTGCTGGCCAGCCTGGACCGCAACGAGATCATCGCCAGCAGCATGCAGGAAATACGCAAGCGCATGGAAGGCCGCCAGGCGTAAGGTATACGCTGGCAGTCCACCGTGTCGCGAGCATGGCTCGCTCCCACGACATAGCTCGCTCCCACGACTTGGCTCGCTCCCACTGCATGGCTGCGGCATCAAAGCACGCAGCGCTGCTTGACACTGCCCACGCCAAAAGGCAAGTTCAGCGCTGGCCCGACACCACCGTGACTGAAACCGCAGATGAGCGCAACCAAACCACCCGAACAAGCTCAAACCGCCAAACCGGAAATCAAGTCCTGGGGAGATTTCGCCACGCCGTTTTTTCTCAGCACTCACCCCGCGGCGGACCGGCTCAACCGGGAGCTTGAGGCTGAAATCCTGCGGCAGGAGGCGGAGGGCGGCAAGAACGCAAATCGCCACGTCACCAGCAACCAGGTGAATATCTTTGAAAGCCACTTCGACCTGTTCAAGGACCCCAAAGCGCCGGCCTGTTTCCTGGAGTTGAAGAAATTTTTCCTGTTCGGCGTGTTCCAGGCCATGGCCGAGACCAGCGGCTACACCAAGGAGGACCTGGAGCAGATCCGTGTGTTCACCGATGCCTGGTACCATGTGACACACAACGGTGGTTTCATCTCCAGCCACAACCACCCCAATGCTTCGTGGTCCGCGGTGTACATGGTGAACCCCGGCAGTCCATCGGATGACCCGCGCAATGGCGTGCTGAGCTTCAAGGACCCGCGCCCCACGGCCAATATGTACTGGGACCCCGGCAATGACCGCTGGCAACGGCAATTCCACATCGGCTCGGTGAACCACCCGATGAAACCGGGTGAGCTGATGGTCTTTCCCTCTTTCGTGCTGCATGAAGTGATGCCGTATTTCGGCGATTTGCCGCGCATCACCGTTGCTGCCAATTGCAGTTTCAAGCGGGTTTGAAATACGTTGCACACTGGCCGGCTGGCGCTTGCGCGCCTTCATGACAGCCTGCGCCACCCATTTGTGGGAGCGAGCCAAGCTCGCGATAAGGCACACTACTCGCCGTCAAACGGCACTATGGGCAGGCGCTGCAGCAGGGGTCGCGCCCACGCCATGGCAGCTTTGAGTTCATGCGCATGCCGGGCCCGCGTGGCCAGCATTTCCTGCCGCTGAATCTCTGCATCGTAAGCCTGGCCAGCTTGCTTGGAATGCCGGCGGAATGCCCCGCTCTCGACGGTTTGCCGGATCGCATCCGGCGGCAATCCCAAGCCGAGAAACCGGGAAACTTCCAACAGAACGCGTTCAGGCTCGGCCAGGAAACGCTCCATCCCCAGCGGCAGGAACACGCCGTCATCGGCCTGCTCTAGCCGCTGTTGCAGGAAATAGCGCTGGCAATGCCAGAAAACCACGCTCAGCTGCAACAGGTCCAACTGGCTGGTGTCCGCCAAACCTGACTGTGCCACGTAATCGGAATCCTGCAGCAGGGAACGCACGAAGGCCGGCAGCGAAGTTTCAGCCTCAGCCTGCTTCTTCAGGATCGACACCAGCAGCGATTCCAGGGAGGACGTCATCAGTACCGCTTTGCGGTGCAGTTGGTGCCGGCCGTAAGGGAACAGTTCGTCCATCAGGCGATTGGCAAAATTCGATGGCTTCACCAGCACCGTCTCTGCCGGATAACTGCGCTCACACAGGCCGATCACCCGTCGCGAGCCAGCCTGCAGCGTTTCGCTACCCGCATCGGTCATGTTGCGCTGTACATGGGCCAGGCGCGACAGCACCAGCGGTTCGCGCAAAACCAGCGTGCGTCCGGGATGATCCAGGCAGGAAGCCAGCAGGGTGGAGCAGCAGAACCCGGTGTGGAAAACCCAGGCTGATCCCTTGCCGGGCAACGGCGCGAGAATTTCATCCACCTGATCACCACTCATGGTCACTTTGGCAGTGGGCATGGGCTGGATGCGGTGATCCAGGAAGGATGAGTCATGGTAAGTCTGGCGCGTCACCTGGGCGAAGTGATAACGGCCTTGTCCCGGAACACCCGGGTCGATCTCAAACCCCGCCAGCAACCAGTCGGGGCTGCGCAGCAGTTCAGGGTTGATCGCGGCATGCATGCTTGTTGCGCCCGGGTTCAGCTGGCCGGATCCGCCAGGCGCCGCTTCTGGTGCAGTTGGGTCATGATGATGTACTTGGGCCCTGAAACCGGCGGTGCGTCGCGGTGGAAAAACGGCCAGCCTACCGGATAAATCAGGCAACGGCCGGCTACCGGCTGGATGCTTTGGCCCGTGAACCTGAATTCCGTGGCCCCGCCCTGTTCAACCGTGTTCAGGTACCACACCGCAGTCATCACCCGGGTGTAGGATCCACCGACGTTGTCCGCATGCCAGCCAAACTGCTCGCCGATGCTGTAGCGAACCATGCGGAAGCCCTCATGGTGCACTTCCACGGCACGAAACGCCTCTGCCCAGGGGCGCATGTAGTCACGCAAATGCTGGCCGAGCCGCAGGTTGATGGTATTGATCACATCCTCCCAGCCCTGCCGCACCTCAACGAAGTCAATCTCGGTGGTGGATTTGAAATCCGGCCGGTACTGGCCATCGCCGACCTTGCCTTTCACCTTGCGCGGGTCGTTTTCAAAGCGCTGGATGACGTCCTGGCAAAAATCGGGACCCAGCGACTTGTCATAGATTCCAAACAGATCCTGCATGATTCCCGCCTTAGCCTGGCAAGTCGCCAGTGTAATGCATCAGTTTCAGAATGCGCTGGTAATCAGCACGGCCTGCAAACTCCTGTTGCAGCTCCATGCCACTTTCCTGGCGGGGCAATGTTGTGATTTCACCCGCTTCGGACCGCCCCGGCAATACGTCGCCGGTGATGTTCCTGTAGCCGGCCCAACGCTGCCTGTAGCCAGGATCAAATGGAATGTGCAGGGCGCTGCACAGCTGCATCAGGGCCGCATCGCTGTTGGCGGTGAATTCCTCGTAATGCAACATTGCGGCGAATGGCCCCGCGACACCGCCCGGTTCGGTTTGAGCATCCAGAGCCATGATCATTTCCGCGAAACGCCGCACTCCCTTGAGGTACTTGCCCATGGCCAGCCGTTCCGCAAAGAGCGGGTTCCTGACCAGGCTCAGCCATTGGTCCAGCGGGTGCCGCACGGTGGCGAAGCGCAGCAGTTCGAACTCGCCGGCCAGCGCCTCGGCCAGTTGCGGGCGGTACAGCGGCTGTACGAACGGCAGGCCGATGTAATCCAGATGGCTCCAGTCGCGCAGTATCAGCATCCGGTCCTGCTCAGCGCATCTTTCGGCGATAAGGCGAATGGCCTGCAGAAATGTGATGTCCGGGGTGGCCAGTGCGGACCGGTCCGCGGGGCGCAACAGCCCATACCATTCATCCGCCTGCTGCAGCGGGTTGAACATGCGGGTACCCAGCGGGTGGATTTCGCTCAGCAGCACCACTCCTTCCATGCTGGCCAGGCAACGGCAGATCACCGTGCCACCGGAGCGCGCCAACTGGTGCAGGATGCGAATGCGCGGACGCTGCGCAACCGGCTCAGAAGGCATAGCCAAACGTCCTGATTTCGTCCGCAAACACATTCCGTACGATGGCCTGCTGCGCGGGTGTGTACCATTCCTGGTAGGGCCGGCGGTCCTGGCGGAAGTGCGATTTCGCTCGAACTTCCAGACGGCCTGGCCAGGGTATTCCCAAAGCCTGGAAAACATCACCCAGCTCGCTGTCCAGATTCTCGTACCGCAGCACTCGGTCCACCATCAACGAACCATCTTCGTCCGTGTACAGTTCCCAGCTGCGGCAGAAAATGCCACGCTGGAAATAATCCGCGAACTGGTATTTTGAACCGGCTCGGGCATTGGCCATGCAAAAGTCCGATACGGTTTTGTCCCAGGGATTCCGTTCCACGCAGAATTTGAAATAGCTGTTCCAGGTTTCCCTGCCGATTGCCTGACGAATGCGCCAAGCCGACATGTGGTTGTGGAATGCCACTGGTTGGGCAGCAAAATTCCGCGGCTGGTGGCCTGGCTCCGGTGGAATCAGCGGTGTGAGCGTATCGCCCGGGCCGCACAGCGGTGAGAGGTACGTTTCGATGCTGGTACCGGCGGTCTTGATCGTCTTGACGAAAATGAAGCGGTATGTGTGCGAGATGATCATCAGGGGAGTCAGTGTAAAAAATGCTTCTTCGGAAATGATAGCTCACTAGCCTGAAACAAATTTTACTCTGACCCCAAATCTCAAAAGGAAAAGGCCACCCGGGGGTGGCCTTTTCCGTCTTGCTTCAGCTCAATTCTGAAACCGTGAATTTCCCGGCCTTAGAAGTTGTGCTTGATGTTGAAGAACCAGCTACGTCCGAAGGCACGGAAAGTGTCGTCATCGGTGGTGGCATTGAAGCCCTGGTTCAGGAACGGCAGTGACTCATCGGTCAGGTTGGTCACACCCACGGCGAACTGGGTTCCCCATGGAGCGGTGTAACGGCCAACCAGATCCCAGTAGTACACATCGTCAATGGTGTTAACCCAAAATGTTCCCGGATCCTGGCCAAAGCCGGCAGCCGAGTCAGGGCAGTACACGTGGCCGAGACCTACCGCGTCACCGCACTCGGTTACGCCGTCGATGTATTCCACACTGAGGCTGGCGCCGAAATCACCCAGCGACCAGTCGGTGTCAAGCCGCCAGCGCAGTTCTGGGAAGGAAGATACCCGGCCCAGGCCGCGATGCTCGAAGTTGCCGACGATATCGGTCACTTCAGCAGTTTCCGCACCGTCACCGTCGAAGTCCTTGACCGTCAGCAGTTTGCGCTCGAGGTTGTAGGTACCCATCCAGCCGAATGCCCACAGGCCGATGTCGGTGTTCCAGTTGTAGTTCACCGACCAGTCGATGCCCTTGGCGGATTCCGGACCTACTTTCTGCACCAGGGTCAGCACTTCGTTGATCGTGCCGTCCGGGAAACGAACGACATTTTCGCAGAAGCCAGGAACGGCGCCGGTGGCGCAGCCTGAAATAACCACGGTTGCTGAAGGCACGTTGATGGAGTCATCAATATCGATGTTCCAGTAGTCCAGGGTCATGCTAAGGCCGGAGGCGAAAGTCGGTGACCAGGCAATACCCATGGTCCAGGTTTCGCCTTCTTCCGGAGTCACGTTGCGGTTACCGCCAATGCGGGCACGCGCCTGCGGATCGGTCTGCTGGTAACCCGGAGGTACCTGGCCAACGCAACCCGGCAGGTTGTTGCCGCTACCGGAACAGGCATCCACCGTGTTCGGGAAGCTGTCGCCGACGCCGGCAAACAGTTCGGAGATGTTCGGCTCGCGATACACCTCACCCCAGGTGCCGCGCAGCAACAGGCTGCGAACCGGCTGCCAACGCAGGCTGGCCTGCATGGTGCTGGAAGCGTCGTAGATGGAGAAATCATCGTAACGGGCGCCCACGCCCAGTTCCAGGTTCTCCGCACCGGTAATTCCGGACAACAGCGGAATGTTCAATTCGCCAAAGAACGAATCGATGTTGTAGGCACCCACGGTTCCTTCACCGGTGTTACCCGTGGTGGAGTTGGTAACTTTCGCCGAATCTGGCTGGTAAACGTATTTTTCCTTGCGGCGTTCATAGCCTGCAGCAAGACCCACGGTTCCAGCCGGCAGTTCAAACAAATCGCCGACCAGGGTGAAGTTGGTTACCTGGCGCTCGTTGATGTAGCGGTCATTCAGAGGAATGGACAGGTAAGCCAGCATTTCCGGAGTAATCGGATTGGTTTCCGGATTGGTGAACGGGTTGAACGGTACGCAACCGTCGATCACTGCACCCGGCCGACCGCAGACGATATTGCCGTTTTCATCCATGAAGGATGGCCCCAATGCATCATTGAAGCGGGCGCCGTTGAACTGGCCGTAATCGGTGTCAGCACGTTCGCTGCGGCCGTAGTTGTAGCTTACGTCCCAGGTCCAGCTGGTGCCGATGTCACCGGTGACGCCGGCGACGATCTGCCACTGGTCCACGTTCTGCTGGAAAGAGCGGCCACCCGTCTCGGATACACGACGCAACCACTGGGTAATGCCTACTCCAAACGGGTTGTAGTAGTTGTCCTTGGAAATGACCGCACCCGGCTCGTCTTCTGAAACATAGGTCGGATCGAAGCGGCTGTCGTACGGGTTCGGAGCCAGCAGCTGTTCAGAACGGCGGTTGGCGAAGCGTGCTTCCGTGTAGGCGGTGATGTTGTCATACAGCTCATAATCGCCCTGGAAGAAGAAGCTGGAACGCTCGTACGGCGTCTGCATGTAGTTGACCGGAGCATAATCGTAGGTGCCCGGGCCGCAACCGTTGCCGGCGCCTTTCGGGCCGTAGTCGCTAACAGACGCGCCACCTGTTGCTGAACCTTCACAAATGGTCAGGTTATTGCCAAAACCGGGAACATTGAACGAGCCGTTCAGAATGCGCCCGGATCCGAATGACACCCAGCCCGGATAACCGTCGCCATCCTGGTCGGCCCATGGATCGCCGGAGAAACCGTACTGGTGGAATTCATCCGGATCATAAATGGCTACGGCCTGCTTCAAGTAGGGCTCGTCGTACGCAGCCAGGTACACTTCATCCTGTTCAGTGTATTCAATACCGATCACGAAATTGCCGCGATCCGTGTTGCCACCGGTAATGAAGCTGGTCTGCCAGTTCTGTCCACCCTGGTCAAAGCTCTCGCCGATGCTGAACTCATACTCGGCACCTTCAAAGTCTTTACGGGTGATGACGTTAACCACGCCGGCCACGGCGTCAGCGCCGTAAATGGCGGAAGCACCATCCTTCAGGATTTCGATGCGCTCTACCATGGCGACAGGAATGGTGGAGAAGTCATTGAACAGTGCCGGAGCACGGCGTCCATTGATCAGCACCAGGGTGCGGTTCGTGCCCATGCCACGGATATCCACGGCAACACGGCCACTGCCGCCGTTGTTACGCTGGCTGGATATCGGCGAACCACTCATCATCGGCAGGTCCTGGACCAACTCGCCAAGGTCGGTGATACCGGTACGTTTGATGTCCTCACGATCCAATACGGTTACGGGATTCGCGCCTTCGATGTCGATGCGGCTGATACGTGAACCGGTTACTTGAACCCGGTCAAGATCAGCGGCTTCATCTTCACTGTCCTGTGCAAAAACAGGTGAAGACGAGAGTGCGATACTTGCCATTGCACCAGGAACCAGTGCATAGCGCACGGCTTGGTACAGAGGATTACGGCTATGTTTCATCTGGACTCTCCAAAATTTTATTTGGTTCGGTTGCTTATCTTCGAAGTCTACCCGGATGTTCTAATGGCTTTGATCGGGTTGAATAGATACCGGCCAAGCATGGGCCAAATCCGAGCTCGACAGGATGGTACCACCAATCTTCGTAGATGTGAAAGGCTTTGTTAACTTGCAATTAACGACGAGTTAACGAATGCATGGAGTGGTTGGCAGTGGATATAGTGAATGAATTCAGTGGTTTGGCTTTTGAGGCCGCTGGCGGCCTCGAACATTCGGCGGAAAATCCGGTTTGCGTCGAATCAGCGTTTTCTCAGCCGTGCATCTCCGGAAAAGCTCTCGATCCGAATCACCGCGCCGTTGTTTCCCTCGGTGAACTGGAGGTTGCGGCCGGGCCCGCCGGATTCCCGCGACACCGTGCCAAAATCACTGCGGATATCGCCGGAATAGGTCTGGGCCGAAAACTCCGCCTGTTGTGAAGCCGGCAGGAGAATGGTGACATCACCACTCATGCTGTCGGCGCTCAGCCGCCCGCCATCCGCAACCTGGAGATCAGCTTCCAGGTCGCCCGAAACCGTCTCAAACCGGCCAGACGAGATTTCGCCGCCTTGCAACACCAGGTCGCCCGACACAGTGGTGACCCGTACTTCACCGGTGACGCCTTTAACGTCAATTTCACCGCTGACGGTTTCCACCGTCACTCGCGGGGTACGGCCGGAGAAAATGACATCACCACTGACCGACTCCGCTTCGAGGTGGCCGGTATTGGCGGTTATCTCGATTTCGCCGCTCACTGAGCTGGCAACGATGCTGCCGTTGTCCAGCCCTTCAACCCGCATATCAGCACTGATGCTTTCCAGTTCCAGGATGGCGCCTGCCGGTACCTGCAGGCTCAGGTGGGACTCATCGATGCGGCGCAGGTTGTCCTGGTTGTGAACGCGGATTCGAAGGCCACCGGAAACTTCAGATATTTCCAGTTCATCCACCCGGTCACCCAGCTCGCCGGTGATCTCCACCTCGGGCTTGTCCCATCCGGTAACCCTGATGGTGCCCGCCATGTTGTCCACCTGGATGCGCGCATCCGGGCTGACCTGGCGGGTTTCGTTGACATCGGTGCTTGCCTTGGCAGCCGTGGCAAGGCTACAAGCCAGGATGGCAGCGCTGAATACGGTTAATGTGCTTTGGAGTGATTTCATATCAGGGTTCTCCCCGGCAACTGGCCGGCTTCGGCAATGACATGCAAAAGTTGTAACTGGCTGGCGCGCAGGTGCACCCAGCGATCGTGTAACAAAGCGTTATCCGGCTCCTGCTCCATGGCCAGTAACAAATCCTTTTCCAGCCGGCGCATCAGCGCCCAATCCTGCAGCATCGCATCGCGGGCATTCCGCGAAACCACTGAGCGCGACAGGTCCAGCCGGACGAATTCGCGGAACGCCGCCTGGTATTCCCTTTCCGCGAATGTATCCGGCAAGGGAGCGGTAAACTCAGTGGGTTCGGTTCCGGGGCTGTCAACCATATTACTGGTGGTCGCCGCCGGGGTCTGCGCGGGTGCTGGAGCATCCGGCCCTTGCAGGATGAACAGGGCGGAAAATGCAGCCAGCATCACCGAGGCGGCCAGGGCCCAGCCCACCGGGCCGTGGCGGCGAAGGACTGTCTCTTTATTTGAAGCTTCACCCGGCCTTGTCGCCGAAATTCTTCGGCTGATCTGTGGCCAGGGGTCGTTGACCGGACGCACGGCTCGCGGCAGGGCTGACAGATCCTGCAGCAATGCGGCATCGGGTGCAGCGTTTGCGGAATTGCCGCTTGAGCCGGTTTTATCGCTCATGAATCCAGAATCTCCCTTACCAGTTTGCGTGCGCGATGCAATTGCGCCTTGGACGAACCCACCGCCATTCCTGTCATTTGCGCGATTTCAGCATGCGCATAACCTTCCACATCATGTAGGACCAGAACCGCCCTCGCCCGTTCAGGCAACCGGCCGATGGCCTGTTCCAGGTCGGCGCGTTTGCCGGCGGTCACATCCCGCGCGCCGACGGCTGTCCGCGTGTCCTGCTCTTCCAGCGGGCTTTCGTGGCGCCCCCGGCGCACGCGACCGCGCCGGTCGCTCAGGGCAACATTGGCCGAGAGCCGGTGCAGCCAGGTGAAAAAACGGCTTTCGCCCCGGAATGTATCCAGTTTCTGCCAGGCTCTCACAAACGCCTCCTGCAACAAATCTTCCGCCAGGGCATTGTCACCACCGCACAATCGCCAAACCAGTCCGTAGATCCGGTCCCGGTGGCGCTGGTAAAGCTGCTCAAAAGCCAGCACATCACCGTTCCTGGCTGAATCAACCAGCGGCGAATCCTCATCTGCATCGTGGACGGGTTCAGTCTGGTTCCACGACATCACCGCTGCTGATCCTCCCATGCATGCTTGGATGGTCAAAACCGCTGCAGGGTTTAAACCGCAATCGGGGGACCGTCGGAAAGCCCCAAAACCGCAGTGTCAAGTAAAGCGGAATTCACACCATATTAATAGGGTGTGGTGCGATGGCTGCAAATATTAGTTCGGGAGTAAGGCGTGGCGACGCCATGGCGGGGCCAGCGGCTGGCCCAGGCCGGTATTAGCCGCTGGCTGGAAACACGAGCCCTGCAGGTTTTATGCAGCGTGTTGCTTCTTGTTGGTTATCACCGGTTGTTGTGCGCCGAGGCGCAATTCGGCGCTGTCGAACTCGTCGACGGCAACGATTTCCTGAACCATTTTGCGGCTGGCCTGCAACAGGCTTGCTTCGGCCTGGGTCAGGGCACCCTGCGCGACCAACTGCTTCAATTGTTCATCCCAGGTGATGCCCCAGGTAAACCCGTTGGCCTGGCCGGCCTTGATGGCCTTGAGCATCTTGCGCTCCAGCGGTTCCGCCGCGATGATCTGCGGCAGTGCCTGTTCCATCATGCCGATCGGGTTGCCGGCGCGCGCTGAGGTGTAAATTCCATTGGCCAGCCGGCTGCGGGTCTCCGAAGGTGCCAGCAACAGCTGGGCAACACGGTGGGTCAGCCGGTCTCCGGGAGCGCGTTCACGCAGGCCCAGCGGGAATATCGTCACCTTGAGCAGTGCCTTCAACCAGGGATTGGGGAAATTGTCCACCACCTGCCGCAGGGCCCGCTGGATCTGGTAAATGGCATCATGAAAGGCCCAGGCCAGGATGGGCTGGTCCGCCGCCGGGCGATCGATGGCTTCATAACGATGCAGCATGGCCGAGCAGATGTACAACTGGCTGAGCACGTCACCCAGCCGGGCGGAAATGTGTTCTTTCTGCTTCAACTTGCCACCAAAAGTGAGCATGGCAATGTCTGAAATGAACGCCAGAGAAGCCGAGTAGCGCGACAGCTTCTGGTAGTACCTGGCTGTGCGCCGGTCGCGCGGAACGGCGGCAAACCGGCCAAAACTCAGGCCCAGGACCAGGCTGCGCACGGCGTTGCGGATCGAATAGCCAAGGTGGCCAAACAACAGCTTGTCGAAACGGTCGATGCGTTCATCTTCGTCCGGCAGGTTGGCGGCTTCCAGTTCCTTCAGCACGTAAGGATGGCAACGGATGGCACCCTGGCCGAAGATCATCATGCTGCGGGTGAGGATATTGGCGCCCTCGACGGTGATCCAGATGGGCATGCCCTGCCAGGCACGGCCGAGGTAGTTGCGCGGGCCCAGGATGATGCCCTTGCCGCCGTGAACATCCATCGCATCCGTCACCACTTCGCGGGCATATTCCGTGGCGTGATATTTGGCAATCGCCGAAGGCACTGCCGGGCGCTCGCCCTGGTCGACGGCTGAAGCGGTCATCCGTGACAAGGCGGATCCAGCATAGGTACGTCCGGCAATCCGGGCCAGCGCTGCTTCAACGCCTTCAAAACGCCCGATGGACATGTTGAACTGCTTGCGGATACGCGCATAGGCTCCGGTTGCCAGCGCCCCCGCTTTCATGCCGCCGGTTTGCGATGACGGCAGGGAAATGGCGCGCCCCACCGACAGCTGTTCCACCAGCATGCGCCAGCCCTGGCCGATGCGCTCTTCGCCGCCGATCAGGGCATCCAGCGGTACGAATACATCCTTGCCTCGCAGCGGGCCATTCTGGAACGGCACGTTCAGCGGAAAATGCCGGGTACCGATTTCCAGGCCTTTGGTGGCGCGGGGCAATAATACGATGGAGATACCGCGGTCCTTTTCACTGCTGAGCAGGCCATCGGGGTCATACAGGCGGAATGCCAGCCCCACCAGGGTAGCCACCGGAGCCAGCGTGATATAGCGCTTGTCGAAAGTCAGGCTGATGCCTTTGACTATTTGGCCGTCAATCTCACGCTCGCAGACAATGCCGAAATCCGGAATCGATGTGGCATCGGAACCGGCACTGGGGCCGGTCAGGGCAAAACAGGGAATCTCTTCACCCCGCGCCAACCGTGGCAGGTAGTGGGACCTCTGCTCTTCGGTGCCGTAGTGCAGCAGGAGTTCAGCCGGGCCCAGCGAGTTCGGAACCGCGATGTGGGCACCCGCCACCGGACAAACCGAAGCCACTTTCTGCAGCACGGCGCGGTGCGCCAGAGCGGAAAACCCGAGGCCGCCGTATTTCTTCGGAATGATCATGCCGAAGAAGCGGTTCTTTTTGAGGAATTCCCAGGTCTCGGGGTTGAGGTCTGCGTCGCGGTGGGTGATTTCCCACTGGTTCAGCATGTCGCACAGTTCTTCCACCGGGCCGTCGAGGAAGGCCTGTTCTTCCAGCGTGAGTTGCAGAAAGGGCTTGGCCTGCAGCTTTTTCCAGTCCGGGTTGCCGGCGAACAGCTCGCCTTCCCAACCAACCGTTCCGGCTTCCAGGGCCACCTGCTCGGTTTCGGACAGGGCCGGCGTCATGCGCAAGTACTGTTTCAGGAACGGCGCACTGATGAACTGCTGGCGCAGCGGACGGTAATTCAGTGGCACCAGCACGGCCGCCAGGAGCAACGCGGTCAACAGCAACACTGGCCAGGAAACCGAAGCGGTTGCTGCGAACAATACCCAGGTCGCGGCCATGGCCGCGGTCCAGACCACCAGCTTCACACCGTAGAAAGCACATCCCAGTGAAACTGCCAATAGCGACAGAATCATCAGCCCGGTCATTTCAGTTCTCCATTTGCCCTGCGCGGGTTTCGACAACATGCGGCGCCAATTGGTTTGCGCCGCTCGCCGGAATCCCGGAAATTAATTCCATACGCCAGAGTATGGAAAAGACCACAATCCAAGTCAAGCCCGGAAAATCACTCGGCATCCGCATTGCAGCGCAAGCGCTTTCGCGACTCAATTTGACATCGCCGCCTGTGCTCGTGAGAATTCCCGCAATCGTCCTTCGGCCACAGCCATGACCCCTCGCAACGCCCCCTGCCCCTGCGGCAGCGGCAAGAAATTCAAACATTGTCATGGCTCGGCAGCGGCCCTGAAGGATGGCCAGGAGAACGGCCGGGAGATTGATTTTGCCCGGTCCCGGAAAGACGGCAGGTTTGGCCGGCCGCTTCGCCTGTCGGCCGAAAACTCCATAAACGCTCTCCGGCAGCAGGTGCACAGCCTGATTTCCGGCCGCACACCGGAACAACTGCAACAGGCCCTGGACTGCCTGGCCCGCTGGAGGAAATTGCAGCCGCACAGTTTTGAGGCGCTGCAGCGACAGCTGGAAATTCACCTGTACCAAGGCCGTCTGGAAGAGGTCCGGAGAAGCCTGCAGGCCTGGAAGGGCCCGCGGGAGCAGCATCCGGAGTTTGAGTATTTCAGCGGTGTGCTGGCCCAATTGCAAGGTGACATGGATGCCGCCAGGCGGCATTACGCCATGGCCATCTGCGAGCAACGCAGCAAAGCAAAGGAGTATGCGCTGGACGAAGCCGCCATGACCGTAGCCACCGCGATCCAGTTGTGTGAAACCGCTGCCGGTAATTACCCCGGGTCGTCAACCACGGCTGAAGAGGGAATGTTTGGAGCAACGGAAGAATTGCGGCTGCTCGAAGTTGCCCTGTTGCAGTGGCAGGAGCAAACCAATCCTGCGGAAGCACCGGCTGAAACAAAGCGAATCCATGCCAATGCCTGGTATAACCTTGGCTGTGCGGCCCTGGCCGGCTTTACCGCCGACGACCGGCGGGTTGGCCTGTTCGAAAAAGCGATCGAACTGGACCCGGGGCATTTGCTGGCCCAATTCAACCATGCATTTGCCCATAACTACAGTTACAGCAAAAGCCCGGAGCAGATTTTCCAGGCCCACCTGCGGGCCGCGAACTGGCTGGAAAGCACGCATCCACCGGAAGCACCGCCGGAAGGTACGCGACACGCACTCAACCGGAATGAGCAAGCCCGCCGCATCCGCCTGGCTTATGTGTCATCCGACTTCCGCCAGCACTCGGTGGCCCATTTCATATTGCCCGTGCTGGCACACCATGATCGCGAGCGTTTCGAGGTTTTTGCTTACCACACCCACCGGCGGGTTGACGAATTGACCCAGCGTGTCCGGCAGCACGCCGAGCACTTCAGGCATGCAGCAAACCTCAATGATGACCAGCTGGGGGACCAGATCCTGGCGGACCAGATCGATGTGCTGGTGGATCTCAACGGCCTCACCAACGGCCATCGCCTGGCGATGCTGGCCCGGCGGGTCGCACCGCTGCAACTCAACTGGATCGGCTATCCCAATACCACCGGCCTGGCGCAGATGGATTATCGCGTTGTTGATGGCCTGACGGATCCGCCCGGCCAGTCGGAACGCTACTGTTCCGAAAAACTGCTGCGCCTGCCCCGACCGTTCCTGTGTTATGCCGTTCCGGAGCCCTTGCCCGCACCGGCGGTGAGCCAGGCCCCCTGCCTCAGGAACGGTTACATCACCCTCGGCAGCTTCAACGCTTTACCCAAGCTCAACCCACCGTTGTTGCGCCACTGGGCGGGAATCATGCAGCAGCTTCCCGATTCACGCCTGTTGATCAAGAATTTCGGGATGGACTTTGACGCCCCCCGGGAACAGGTTCGCGGCCTGTTCAAGCAACACGGGATCCACCAGGACCGCCTGCTTTTCGCCGGCAAGACCGCATCACAAAAAGAGCACCTGCGGTTTTATGAACAGGTCGACATCAGCCTGGACTCCTTCCCTTACCATGGCACGACGACTACCTGCGACAGCCTGTTGATGGGGGTTCCGGTGGTTTCACGAACCGGGCCTGACCATCGCTCGCGGGTTGGGCTGAGCCTTTTGTCCGCTGTGGGGCTGGAAAGTCTGGTCGCCAGCGACGAAAATAGCCAGCGAGGGATCGTTACCGCTCTGGCAGCAAACCCGGATGAACTTCAGGACCTGCACGCCAACCTGCGCAGCAGGCTGATGCAGTCGCCCCTGGCGGATGCCACCCGGTTGACCGCGAACCTGGAAGCAGAATTGTTGAACGCCTGGCGGCGTTCACCAGCGAAGATGAGTAATACATGAGCAGCAAGCCCGCCGGTTCATTACTGGAGAAATGTGAAAGATCCACCCTGTGCGCCGCCGACTGGGAGCGCGCAGCCCTTGAACTGATCGCGGAAAAAGGCGTGCAGGCCCTGGCAGTCGAACCCCTGGCACGGCGCATGGGCATCACCAAGGGGAGCTTTTACTGGCATTTTTCCGGGCGCGAGTCGCTGCTGGAGCAAGCCTTGCTGCGTTGGGAGGAGCATGACAGCCGGAACCTGGCCAAGTCCCTGGGAGAAATTTCGAACCCACGCGACCGCCTGATTTCCTTTTTCCGCCGCGTGGGCAAGGAAAAGCTCACACACGAGGTTTACAGCGAGCTTTGCGCCGCTGCCGGACATGCCCAGGTTGAACCCGTTCTGGAACGGGTGGCCAACCGCCGCATGGAGCATCTCAGCGCCGCGTTCGAAGAAATGGGCATGCCAGCCTCGCAGGCGCGCAACCAGGCGCGACTGATCTACTCGGTGTACCTGGGTTTCCTGCAGTTACAGCGGCAGCACCAGACACCCAGTCTCAGCAGTGATGAATATGACGAATACATCGACCATGTGATTGCCACCCTGATTCCACCTGAGAACCGCGCCTGACCGGGCCACGAACTGATACCCGGCCCGAGTATTTACGGCGTTGAATTGAACCCCATGAGCGACTATGCTGCGAGGCCCTTTGGCGTCCCAGCCAGGGCTCGGTATTTTGAAGAAAGAGGAAATTTTGTGACCAGCCTCACGGAACTGCAGTCCTGGGTTGACCAGGTAGCTGCACTGACACGGCCAGACCGGATTCACTGGTGTACCGGTACTGCGGAAGAAAACCAGGCGCTGATTGAACTGCAACTGGCCAACGGCACTCTGGTTGGGCTCAACCCGGAAACTCATCCCGATTGCTACCTGCACCGCTCTGACCCCAACGACGTGGCGCGCGTTGAGCACCTCACCTTCGTCTGTACAGCCGTGAAAGAGGATGCGGGCCCGAACAACAACTGGATGCATCCGGACGAAGCCCGCGAAATGATGAATGCCCATTTCGAGGGTTGCATGCAGGGCCGTACGATGTATGTCATTCCCTATTGCATGGGCCCTATCGATTCACCGCTGTCGCGCTGCGGGGTGGAAATCACCGACAGCCCTTACGTGGTGGTCAACATGCGACTGATGACCCGCATGGGCGATGCCGCCCTGCGCCGCATCGAGCGCGAAGGCAAATTCGTCAGGGGCCTGCATTCCACTGGCCTGCTGGACCCGGACAACCGCTACATCATGCATTTTCCCGCCGACCTGGAGATCCAGAGTTTTGGCTCCGGATACGGCGGCAACGCCTTGCTGGGCAAGAAATGCCACGCCCTGCGCATTGCCAGCCAGCAGGCCCGCAATGAAGGCTGGCTGGCCGAACACATGCTGATCGTGGGCGTGGAAAATCCACAGGGTGAAGTGCACTACATCGCCGCGGCGTTTCCATCCGCCTGTGGCAAAACCAACCTCGCCATGTTGATACCGCCGGAATCCTATCCCGGCTGGAAAATCTGGACGGTGGGTGACGACATCTGCTGGATGCGCCTGGGCGAGGACGGACGCCTGTGGGCCATCAACCCGGAAGCCGGATTTTTCGGCGTGGCGCCCGGCACCAGCGAACAGACCAACCCCAGCGCCCTGGCCATGCTGGACCGGGATACCATTTTCACCAATGTGGCAATAACCGAAGACAACCAGCCCTGGTGGGAAGGCAAGGACCAGCAGAAACCCAAACTGGACTGGAAGGGCCAACCGTTCGACCCGGCCCGCGGCCCGGCGGCGCATCCCAATTCACGTTTCACCGTTTCCGCCCGCCGCTGTCCATCCTGGACCGAGCAAGCCGAAGCACCGCAGGGCGTACCGCTTTCCGCCATCGTGTTCGGCGGCAGAAGGCAAAGGCTGGTACCTCTGGTGCTGGAAAGCGAATCCTGGCAACACGGTGTGCTGCTGGGCGCGGCCATGGCTTCAGAAACCACCGCTGCCGCGACCGGTTCGGTAGGCAAGGTACGCCGTGACCCCATGGCCATGTTGCCGTTCTGCGGCTACAACTTCGGTGACTATTGGTCACACTGGCTGGGCTTCGCCGAGCAATCCAGCAACCTGCCACGGATTTTCCACGTGAACTGGTTCCGCAAGAATGCCGAAGGCAAATTCATGTGGCCCGGTTTTGGCGAAAACATGCGCGTGCTGGACTGGATCATCGCCCGTTGCACCGGCGAGGCAGGCGCTTCCCGGTCACCCATCGGCCTCCTGCCCCGCGCCGGTGACCTGAACCTCGAAGGCATAGACGTGGCGCCTGAAACCATGCATGCCCTGCTGGACGTTGACCGCGAAGCCTGGCAGGCGGAACTCGGGGCCATAGCCGAATACCTGGAGACGTTTGGGTCCCGTACCCCGGAAGCGCTGAAGCAGGAGTGCCAGCGGGTCGCCACCGCCCTGCAGCAGGATTGATTCTCACCATGGCACTCGCCAACAGGGCGGCTGCCATGGCGG